>CAUEFX010000010.1 GCA_958477465.1 uncultured Bacteroides sp. | reverse complement strand
TCAACTTCAGCTCAAAAACGAGGAACATAGATAGTTGGAAAGTAAAATGATATGTACCTTCTCGCTATGATTGAGAAATAGTATGGAAGGATTAACGTCTCTGCAATTTATTCCACCAGGATACACCGATGAAATGGGAATTATCCTGTATATTTGTTCATTAATTATACAATCAGACCAACAGCCATACAATTAGACCAACAATGCCGAAAGAAATTATTCAAATTGAAATAAAATGCCTATATTTGTATTGATAAACTAATTATCATTATGAAAAATCGAATAACCCAAGACGATTACATCAAAGCGAATCGTAAAGCCAGCCGTGAGGCTGAAATTGAGAAGTACGGTCACCCCATTTGCTATAAGCGGGTACACCGGTCAAAAAAAGTATATAACCGCAAAAAGATAAAGGCAGGCGATAAGGCTCTGCCTTTTTTTATGCAATCTGCGTAGGGGCTCCGGTAAGTGTTTGCGACAATGTAATAAACATCTGCATTATATTGCAACAAAACATCGTCTTTCTTGTTGAAAAGATGAATAAAAAGATGTAAATTTGCCACAAGATGCCCTTAAAGCTTACTACATATTATCACGGGAGTGAAATTCCCGAACTACCGGGAAAAAACACATTCCACTCCAAGGAGTTGTTTCTGATATATGAAGCGACGCCGGGATATACGCCGGTGTTTATCGTTGCAACCGATAACGGGAAGCCGATAGCCAAACTGCTTGCAGGAATACGCACCAACAGGAGACTCTTCCCGCCTTCTATCGTTCGGCGCTGTGAGGTATATGGTACGGGAGAATATCTGCCGGAAGACACCACCGACAAAGAAGCCGTATTCGGAGAAATGTTGGAACACCTCACTACGGAAGTGCTCCGGGATTCTTTCATGATAGAATTCCGCAACCTGGACAATGCACTGTTCGGGTACAGATACTTCAGAGCCAACGGATACTTTCCCATCAACTGGCTGCGGGTACGCAACTCACTGCATAGACAGAAAACGGTAGAAGAGCAGTTCAGCCCTTCGCGAATCCGGCAAATTAAGAAAGGACTTAAAAACGGAGCCAAAGTGGAAGAAGCGCACTCGGTAGAAGAGATACAGGAATTCTCACGCATGCTATACAAAATCTACTCAGCGCATATACGTAAGCATTTCCCTCACATCGAATTCTTCCGACACATGGAAGAGAAATTGATACATAGCAATCAAGGAAAGATCTTCATCGTACGATATAAAGAAAAAATCATTGGTGGCTCTGCCTGTATTTATTCGGAAGACGATGCTTACTTGTGGTTTTCGGGAGGAATGCGAAAAACATACGCCTTGCAATATCCCGGTATTCTGGCGGTATGGATGGCACTGAAAGACGCACACGAACGCGGATACCGCCATTTGGAGTTCATGGACGTAGGGCTTCCTTTCAAAAAGCACGGATACCGTGAATTCGTTCTCCGCTTCGGTGGAAAACAAAGCAGCACACGTCGCTGGTTTCGTTTCAGATGGACGTGGCTGAATAATTTATTTACCAAAATATACGTTTAGAACGATTTTTCCGTTATTATCTCATTAGGCAATGATAGCGGATTATGAACAAGCGTCTCTCAAATCTATTTTTATTCTTATTATTCGCACTACCCATCCTGGCTCAACAGGTCAAGATAGGAGGTGTCATTACTGACGAAAACGGAGAACCCATAGAACTGGCTACCGTACGTATAGAGGGAACCGCTATCGGTACTGTCAGTAATCTGAAAGGAAGATATTCACTCAAATTCACATCGAGGGATACAGTAACGGTAATATATTCAATGATAGGATACAACACCCGGAAACGCGTATTGACAAATCCACAGGGTAATATCAGCATCAATATGACCCTGCCGGCTTTGGGATACGAGCTGGGAGAGGTAACCATCACCGAAAACCGCCGGCAGACCAATACGGTGCAACAGATAGACATGAAGGCCAACAAACTGATGCCGGATGCATCCGGAGGAAACATCGAGTCGATCATAGCAACGCAAGCCGGAGTAAGTTCAAACAACGAACTGAGTTCCCAATACAATGTGCGTGGGGGAAGCTTCGACGAGAATATGGTTTACGTGAACGGAATAGAAGTTTACCGCCCGTTACTGGTACGCTCCGGACAACAAGAGGGACTAAGCTTTATCAATCCGGATATGGTGGAGAGCATAGGTTTCTCATCGGGCGGATACGAAGCGCGATACGGGGACAAGATGTCATCCGTACTGGACATCACCTACAAAAAGCCCGAGCATTTTGAAGCGACAGGCGCATTCAGTCTGCTGGGTGTTTCGGCTTATGCCGGTTTTGGCAACAAGAAGTTTTCATGGACCAACAGTATCCGGTATAAAAGTAACCGCTACCTGCTTGGCACATTGGATACTAAAGGAGAATATGATCCGCAGTTCATAGATTATCAAACATTTATAAACTGGAGACCTAACAAAAGATGGGAAGTGGGATTCATCGGAAATATATCTGAAAACAAGTATATCTTTCAGCCCGAAGACCGTACGACACGATTCGGGACATTAGAAACAGCACGCGAATTCAAAGTGTACTTCGACGGACAGGAACGGGACCTCTTCCGCACCTTCTTTGGTGCAGCCAATGCTACGTACAACTTTGACGAGAATAACAGTCTGACCTTCCAGGCTTCTGCCTTTCAAACCAGAGAACGGGAGACTTATGACATCAGCGGACAATACTGGCTCAATGAGCTTGACTCTTCCGAAGAAGATTCCGATACGGAGACAGGCGAAACCATAGGGGTAGGCACCTATATGGAACATGCCCGTAACTATCTTAATGCCAATGTGCAAAGCTACTCCTTTACCGGCCGGCACCGCATCAAACGCCACGCCGTCCAATGGGGATTGGAGTTAAAGACCGAACGCATCAAAGACAAACTGCGTGAGTGGGAAATGCGCGACTCTGCCGGATATTCACTGCCGCAGGTTCCGGACGGACCGGAATTAATCTACAGCCTCTCTTCCAAAAACGACATCAACAGCAGTCGGTTCTCTCTTTATGCACAAGACAGCTATAAGTTTCAGACTGGAGCAGGGCTGTTCACACTTACAGCCGGTGTCCGTGGCAGTTACTGGAGCTGGAACAAAGAATTTATCGTAAGCCCGAGAGCCTCACTCGCGCTTATCCCGAAATTTAACGAGAAGTTTACAATCCGGGTGGCAGCAGGTGTATATTACCAGGCTCCTTTCTATAAAGAGTTCCGCGACACGACCATGGTAAACGGAATGGCAACCGTTACGCTCAACAAGGATATCAAGTCACAACGTTCCATACATTTCGTAGCCGGAAGCGATTACAGTTTCCGGGCCGTAGGTCGTCCGTTCAAGTTCACGGCAGAGGTGTACTATAAAGCATTAAGCAACCTCATACCTTACAATGTCGACAACGTCCGCGTGAGCTATTACGGACGCAACATGGCAAGCGGTTATGCCACAGGACTCGACATGAAGCTGTTTGGAGAATTTGTACCCGGAACCGATTCCTGGCTCACATTTTCAGTAATGAAAACGGAAGAAAAGATAAACGGGAAATGGCTCCCCCGCCCTACCGACCAACGATACAATCTTTCGCTCTACTTCACGGATTACTTTCCGGGAAGTACGAAATGGAAGATGAATCTCAAAGGAACCCTTGCCGGAGGACTTCCCTTCGGCCCCCCTCACAGCGGACGTGAAGAAGCCGTGTTCCGTACCCCCTCCTATCGCCGTGTAGACATTGGTATGTCCCGTGTTCTGATAGACAATACAGATAAACATAAAACAGGTTTCGGACGCAACATCCGCAGTATATGGTTAGGTTTGGACGTGTTTAATTTACTAAATATCAGCAACGTTAACTCTTATTACTGGGTAACGGACGTGCACAACAACCAGTTTGCCGTACCCAATTACCTCACATCCCGCCAGATCAACGTCAGGCTGCTGATTGACTTTTGAAATTAAATGCTGAAAAATTTCTTTATTTACAAAGAATTGATTTCCTTTGTACTGGTTTAAAAGGAATCCTAAAATTTAAAGCCAACATAAAGAACACAGTTATGAAGATTTCACACATTGAGCACTTGGGTATTGCTGTAAAAAGCATCGAAGAAGCCCTACCGTACTACGAGAATGTATTAGGTCTGAAATGTTACAACATTGAAACAGTGGAAGACCAGAAAGTGAGAACAGCTTTCCTTAAAGTAGGCGAAACAAAAATCGAACTGTTAGAACCCACCTGCCCCGAAAGTACCATCGCCAAATTCATCGAGAACAAGGGTGCCGGTGTTCATCATGTGGCATTTGCTGTTGAAGACGGCGTAGTGAATGCTTTGGCAGAAGCCGAGAGCAAGGAAATCCGCCTCATCGACAAAGCTCCCCGTAAAGGTGCCGAAGGACTCAACATCGCTTTCCTTCACCCGAAATCAACACTGGGCGTATTGACTGAACTTTGTGAACACTAAAATCATTGACGATTGGACAATTTACGGTTTACGATTGAAGTTTCTTTTACTATGTTACTGACAGCAAATTCAATCGTAAATCGTAATTTGTCCAATTGTAAATTCTATAAATCCTCTAAAATAAGAAAGACTCATGAGTAACCAGCTTGAAAAAGTAAAAGAGCTTATTGAACTTCGCGCTCAGGCTCGTTTAGGTGGTGGCGAAAAGGCTATTGAAAAGCAACACGCCAAAGGCAAATACACGGCCAGAGAGCGTATTGCACAACTGTTGGATGAAGGCAGTTTCGAAGAATTGGATATGTTCGTACAACACAGATGTACTAATTTCGGACAAGAAAAAAAGCACTTTTTAGGTGATGGCGTTGTGACCGGTTACGGAACGATCGAAGGAAGATTAGTATATGTTTTCGCACAGGACTTCACTGTTTTCGGTGGTTCACTATCAGAAACCATGGCACAGAAAATATGTAAGGTAATGGACATGGCCATGAAAATGGGTGCTCCTGTTATCGGTATCAACGACTCCGGCGGTGCACGTATCCAAGAAGGTATCAATGCACTTGCAGGTTATGCCGAAATCTTCCAACGCAACATTATGGCATCAGGAGTGATTCCACAAATCTCCGGAATCTTCGGTCCTTGCGCCGGTGGCGCCGTTTACTCTCCTGCGCTGACCGACTTTACACTAATGACCGAAGGAACCTCCTACATGTTTCTTACCGGCCCGAAAGTAGTAAAAACCGTGACAGGTGAAGACGTTTCACAGGAAGACCTCGGTGGTGCGAGCGTTCATGCAAGCAAATCGGGCGTAACTCACTTTACCGCCGAAACCGGAGAAGAAGGCCTGGCGATTATCCGTCGTCTGCTCAGCTACATCCCACAAAACAACCTTGAAGAAGCTCCGCTCGTGGAGTGCACAGACCCTATCGACCGTATGGACGATCTGCTGAATGAGATTATCCCGGACAGCCCGAACAAGCCATACGATATGTATGAAGTAATCGGTGCCATCATCGACAATGGCGAATTCCTCGAAGTACAGAAAGACTATGCCAAGAACATCATCATCGGATTTGCCCGCATGAACGGACAATCCGTAGGTGTAGTTGCCAACCAGCCCAAATATCTGGCAGGTGTACTCGACAGCAATGCCTCCCGCAAAGGCGCCCGCTTTGTCCGCTTCTGCGATGCGTTCAACATTCCTTTGGTAACTCTGGTCGACGTTCCAGGCTTCCTTCCGGGAACAGGACAGGAATACAACGGTGTTATCCTGCACGGTGCGAAACTGCTTTACGCTTACGGTGAAGCCACTGTGCCTAAAGTAACTGTGACATTACGTAAATCGTATGGCGGTTCACACATCGTAATGAGCTGTAAGCAGCTCCGTGGCGATATGAACTATGCATGGCCAACAGCCGAAATCGCTGTAATGGGTGGTGCAGGCGCAGTGGAAGTGTTGTATGCTAAAGAAGCCAAAGAGCACGAAAACCCGGCTCAATTCCTGGCAGATAAAGAAGCGGAATACACCAAACTGTTTGCCAACCCGTATAATGCCGCCAAGTATGGATACATTGATGACGTTATCGAACCGAGAAACACCCGTTTCCGCATCATCCGCGCATTGCAACAGTTGCAGACCAAGAAACTAACAAACCCTGCCAAGAAGCACGGTAATATTCCATTGTAACAAATAAAACCTGATTGTTATGAATAAAAAAAGAATTGGGATATTTATCGCGTTTGTAGCAGTTGTTTGCTTAGGGCTGAACGCACAAAGAGCCACAAGCCTTAAAATCAACGAAGTTCTGGTAACCAACGAACAGAATTATCAGGATGATTACGGCTTGCATAATGCATGGATAGAGATATTCAACACCTCTTTTGCCACAGTCAATATCGAAGGCTGCTATCTAACGAACGATAAAGAAAATCCGACCAAATATCCTATTCCCAAAGGAGATGTACTGACACAGATCAAGCCTCGTCAACACACTCTGTTTTGGGCAGACGGGATGCCTAATCGCGGAACGTTCCATGTGAACTTTACGCTCGACCCCAACAAGGAAAACTACATTGCCTTGTATGACTCAAACGGAAAAACATTGATTGACGAAGTAACTGTTCCCGCCGGAATGCTTGCAGATCAGTCGTATGCCCGCCAAGAGGACGGAAGTGAAAATTGGGTTATAAAAGGGGGAGAAGAATACAGCTATGTAACTCCGAGCACCAATAATATGACTCTGGATAAGAATGAAAAGATAGAGAACTTCAAGAAACACGATGAAGACGGCTTTGGTATGGCTATCATTGCAATGTCGGTTGTGTTTATCGGTTTGATATTATTGTATGTTTCATTCAAAATAGTAGGTAACATTGCAATCAAGTTAGGTAAGAAAAATGCAATGAAAGCAACGGGAGTCACTGATAAGGCAGAAGCCAAAGAGAAAAATCTGGGCAGTCACTCCGGAGAAGAAGCCGCTGCCATTGCCATGGCTCTGCACGAATTCATGAATGATGCGCACGACATCGAAGACATGATTCTGACCATCAACAAAGTAAAGCGTACCTACTCACCTTGGAGTTCTAAGATTTACACTTTGCGTCAGACTCCGAAAAGATAATTATTAACCCTAATAAATTGAAGCAATGAAACAATATAAATATAAAATCAACGGAAACCTCTACAATGTTACAGTAAACGATCCGGAAGAAAACATCGTGAACGTTGAGGTAAACGGAACTCCTTACAAAGTGGAACTGGACAAACCGGTGAAACCTACTGCTGCTCCGAAACCCGTAACCCGCCCGGCCGCTGCTCCAAAGACAAACAGTGGCGCACCGGTGGTACAACGTCCAGCAAACTCCGGGAAAAAAGACGGCGTCAAATCTCCGCTGCCGGGTGTTATCCTCGACATTAAGATAAAAGAAGGAGATATCGTGAAGAAAGGCCAGACCGTAATCATCCTTGAAGCCATGAAAATGGAAAACAATATCAACGCACACAAGGATGGAAAGGTTGCAGAAATCAAAGTTAAACAAGGAGACTCCGTACTGGAAGGTACAGATCTCGTAATCATTGAATAATTATGGGAGATTTCTTATCATTCTTGGGGAATAACCTTGTTGACTTCTGGGGGTATACAGGCTTTGCCAATGCCACTCCGGAGCATTTTGTCATGCTGCTGGTCGGGCTCTTTTTCATCTACCTTGCGATAGCCAAAGAGTTTGAACCGATGCTTCTTATCCCTATCGGTTTCGGTATCCTCATCGGTAATATTCCCTTCAACATGGAAGCCGGACTGAAAGTAGGCATCTATGAAGAAGGTTCCGTGCTGAATATACTCTATCAGGGGGTAACTTCCGGTTGGTATCCGCCACTTATTTTCTTAGGTATCGGAGCCATGACGGACTTCTCGGCATTGATTTCCAATCCGAAACTGATGTTGATCGGAGCTGCCGCACAATTCGGTATCTTCGGTGCTTACATCATCGCGCTCCTTATGGGCTTCGAACCGAATCAAGCCGGTGCTATCGGCATTATCGGTGGTGCGGATGGCCCTACAGCGATCTTCCTTTCATCTAAACTGGCCCCGAACCTGATGGGTGCTATTGCCGTGTCGGCTTATTCATACATGGCATTGGTTCCGGTGATACAGCCACCTATCATGCGTCTGCTGACAACAAAAAAAGAACGTGTGATCCGTATGAAACCGCCAAGAACCGTATCTCATACAGAAAAGGTTATCTTCCCGATTGTAGGTCTGTTGCTCACAACCTTCCTCGTACCTTCGGGTCTGCCATTATTGGGTATGCTGTTCTTCGGTAATTTATTGAAGGAAAGCGGTGTAACCCGTCGTTTGGCCAACACAGCCAGTGGCCCGCTGATCGATACAATCACTATCTTACTGGGACTGACGGTAGGTGCTTCCACACAAGCTTCCGAATTCTTAACCTGGAGTTCGGTACAGATCTTTATTCTGGGTGCCCTCTCATTTGTCATTGCTACGGCAGCCGGTGTATTGTTCGTGAAGTTCTTCAATCTTTTCCTCAAAAAAGGCAACAAGATCAATCCGCTGATTGGTAACGCAGGTGTATCTGCAGTTCCTGATTCTGCACGTATTTCACAGATTGTAGGTTTGGAATACGATCCGACCAACTACCTGTTGATGCATGCCATGGGTCCGAATGTAGCAGGTGTAATCGGCTCGGCAGTTGCTGCCGGTATCCTGTTGGGATTCCTCATGTAAAAAAGAGTAAGGGTCTGTTCCTATTAAAAAAACAGACGCTAAGTATGATAATCAAGAAAAGCGCTTCCTGCATGCAGGGGGCGCTTTTTGCATACCCAAGAATGAAAAGTGCCCCAGAATTTTCAACTACGGTGCGTTCACTCAAAATTCTTCCCCCCATTCTTCGCCCTCTACTTCTCCGGAAAGAGGTGAGAGCCAAACGAAATGGCAGGTCTTTCGAATTCAGGTTAATCTATCTAAAAGAATCTACGAATATTTCGTAGCAATAATCTTTTTCACTAAACTTGCAGCCGAGATCGAGATTAAGTGAGTCCATACAATATAATATGGATACAATATATAAGAATACAACATAATAAGAATACAGTAAATCCAGACATCATGAAACAGTTCATCCTCCTACTACTTTTCGGTATCAGCAATACATTACTTGCCCAACACACGAAGTCGATTCAAGAAGCAATGAGCAACTACGATTATGAACAAGCAATCATGCTGATAGACAAAGAACAACCAACTGCCGAGCTACTGTTTCAAAAAGGAAAAGCGCTCAAGTCATTAGGCCGCAATTCAGAAGCGCTCCATACCTTCCGGCAGATCATATCCGTCGATAGCCTGAATCAACGGGCCTTCATCGAAGCAGCCGAATGCTGCAAGCAATCGGCCAAATATCAGGATGCACTGAAGTATTATCAAAAAGCAATAGACATTCAGCCAGACAATAAATATGTGCGCATCCAATACATCAGCCTGTTGTGTTATCTTCAACAATATGAAGAAGCATTCGGAGAAAGCAGTGTATTGGCAGAAACCGACAGTTCGGTAGTAGTGCTACATCTGCAAGCACAAAGCCTGGAAGGAAAGGCCGATTTTATGGATGCAGCCTTGGGATGTTACCACGTTATTCAAGACAAATACCCCGATGACTATTTGGCAGCCGCCAAGTTAGGGCAAATCTACAATGCAATGCAATTCTACGACTATGCCATCGAAGCAACAGAAAAATATCGAGAAAACGACACCACCAACGTGGTAGTAAACCGCCAGAATGCACAGGCATATTGTCTTTCGGGAGATTATCCTACGGCGATCAAGCGATATGAGTATCTGGTAAGTCAACAAGACAGTTCATTTCATACATACTATTATTTAGGAGTAAGTTACTATGCCACCGAAAGATTTTATGAGGCACGCGACATGCTCGAAATAGCCCGTAAGCATGATCCCCAGAATATAAACCTGCTTTATTATCTGGGACGTTCCTGCGCAAAAACATCCTGGAAAAAACAAGGAATCGAATATATGGAAACCGCCATCAATCTGAGTCTGCCACAGGACAGTGCGATGATACGTCTCTACAAAGGCTTGCGAGAATGTTGCAGGTTAGGACAAGAACCGGCCAAAGCCATACAAGCTGCAAAAGACCAGTACAAATATGACAAGACCAACCACAAACTTCTTTACGACATTGCCACCAATTATCTTTTCATGAAAGACAACAAGAACGCAACGCATTATCTGGAAGCATTCTTAAAGACACGCCCCAAAGACACCCAAGGGAATGACCTAAAGATAAATGAAAATGGAGAAACGGAGATAGATACGGAATATTATTACCGATTGGCCGCAAAAACTCTGAAGAAACTGAAAGAGAAAGCAAAAGAAGAAGATTTCATGAAAAACGGCATTCCGGTCAAGGAGTGAAAACGTTTGCATAAATATATAAAGGGTACACGAAAAGAAAGGAAAGAGCCTCTCGACAAATAGTCCTATATTAGCGTTAAATTCTATAACACGCTAATATCATGAAGAAAATCTTTTTTATCTTAGGTTCTTTCCTACTGTCTCTTAGCACTTATGCAGCTATGAACGTGAACAAAATCGACCCGCCTTTCTGGTATGCCGGCATGAAAAGCCCGGAACTCCAACTAATGATTTACGGTGAAGGTATCGGCAATGCTTCCGTTTCCGTAAACTATCCCGGAATCTCACTCAGTAGCACAGTGAAACTGGAAAGTGATAATTATCTGCTCGTCTATCTTCATCTGGATAAAGATGTGAAGCCCGGTAAATTTCCTCTGACCTTTACCATCGGCAAGAAGAAACTGGTGAAAGAATATGAGCTGAAAGCCCGTGATAAGAAAGGTTGTGAACATAGAGGTTTCGATGCTTCCGACGCTCTTTATCTGCTCATGCCGGATCGTTTTGCAAATGGCAATCCGGAGAATGACAACATCGCCGGTATGTCTCCGTATAAGGTAGACCGCAATGATCCGAATGCCCGTCATGGAGGTGATTTGGCAGGTATCGAGCAGAATCTGGATTATTTCGAAGACCTGGGCGTTACGGCCCTCTGGTTCACTCCGGTTTTGGAAAACGACATGGAAGGCGGTTCCTATCACGGCTATGCCACTACGGATTATTACAAAGTAGATCCCCGTTTCGGCACAAACGAAGAATACCGCCAACTGATAGCCCGCTCTCACGACCGGGGCATCAAGATTGTAATGGATATGATTTTCAACCATTGCGGTTCAGAGCATCCCTGGATAAAAGACATGCCTTCAAAAGATTTCTTCAACAACCCCGACTATGAGAATAACTTTGTACAGACCTCTTTCAAACTGACACCTCATGTCGATCCTTATACATCCAAGTATGATTTTGACCAGATGAACGACGGTTGGTTCGTATCGGTAATGCCCGATCTGAATCAAAAGAACCCGCACGTTTACAGGTATCTGGTACAGAACAGTTTCTGGTGGATTGAATATGCCGGAATCGATGGTATCCGCATGGACACCTATCCGTATGCAGACTATGACGCTATGAGCAACTGGATGAAAGAGCTGAATGATGAATATCCCAACTACAATACCGTTGGAGAGACCTGGGTAACCGAACCGGCTTACACAGCCTGGTGGCAGAAAGACTCAAAACTGTCCGCCCCTCGAAACAGTAACCTGAAAACCGTAATGGATTTCAGCTTCTTCGACAAAATCAACACTGCCAAGAATGAACAAACGGAGACTTGGTTCAAAGGATTGGACCGTGTATACAATAGCTTTGTCTATGATTTCTTATATCCCGATCCTGCTTCGGTATTGGCATTTATCGAAAACCACGATACAGACCGTTTTTTAGGTGAGGGCGACAATCTTCCGATGTTAAAGCAAGCCTCTACCCTATTGCTGACTACCCGCCGCATTCCGCAATTATATTATGGTACAGAAATAATCATGAATGGCGTGAAGAGCCAAAGTGACGGTTATGTGCGCAAGGACTTCCCCGGCGGCTGGAGTGACGACAAAGCGAATGCACTGACAGCCGAAGGACGTACCCCATTGCAAAATGAGTGTTATAACTTCTACAAAACATTGCTGAACTGGCGCAAAGGCAACGAGATAATAGCCAAAGGCAGCATGACACAATTCATGGTGCAAAACGGAGTATATGCATACGCCCGCCAATACGACGGTAAAACTGTATTTGTAATGCTAAACGGTACGGATGAAACAACCACCCTACCGCTAAAATACTATAAAGAGATACTGAAAGACGATGCCCAAGGAAAGGATATTCTGACCGGAAAAACCATCCGTCTGAACGGTGAGCTGACGATGTCTCCAAGAGAATCTTTGGTGATTGAACTGTTTCCATAAAGAAACAGCACCAAGGATGATTAGTTGTTTCTCCCTATGCTCGTGTGTGATAAAAAAAGGGGATGTGCCTTAGTTTTGACACATCCCCTTGTGCATAAAAAAAGGTTGTGCCAGCGTTTTGACACAACCTCTTTCTTATCTCAACTTATTTCTTACTGAGCCAGTTTGTTGTCTGAGCCAAGCACATTGACAATTTTGTGCTCGTACAGTTTTCTCATGTTGTCACGAGCCGGTCCCAGATATTTACGCGGGTCGAACTCTGCCGGTTTTTCTGCAAATACCTTACGGATAGCAGCAGTCATAGCCAAACGAGAGTCTGAGTCGATGTTGATTTTGCAAACTGCAGACTTAGCAGCTTTACGCAGTTCTTCTTCAGGAATACCGATAGCAGCTTTCAGTGCACCACCGTATTTGTTGATTGTATCCACTTCTTCCTGAGGAACAGAAGATGATCCGTGAAGAACGATGGGGAATCCCGGAAGTTTCTCCATTACAGCGTCCAATACATTGAATGCCAAAGGAGGAGGAACCATACGACCGGTCTTCGGATCGATATGACACTGTTCCGGAGTGAATTTGTAAGCACCGTGAGAAGTACCGATAGAGATAGCCAATGAATCGCAACCTGTACGTGTAGCAAAGTCGATTACCTCTTCCGGGTCAGTGTAAGTGTGGTGATCTGAAGAAACCTCATCTTCTACACCGGCCAATACACCAAGTTCTCCTTCTACAGTTACATCAAACTGATGAGCATAGTCTACAACTTTCTTAGTCAAAGCTACATTCTCTTCATAAGGAAGGTGAGAACCGTCGATCATCACTGAAGAGAAACCTGAATCGATACAGCTCTTGCAAGTTTCGAAAGTATCTCCGTGGTCAAGGTGCAAAACGATTTCGGGATGTGCGCAACCCAATTCTTTTGCATATTCTACAGCACCTTGAGCCATGTAACGCAACAGAGTAGCGTTAGCATATTGGCGGGCACCTTTAGAAACCTGAAGAATAACCGGAGATTTTGTTTCTACAGCAGCCTGGATGATAGCCTGCATCTGTTCCATATTGTTGAAGTTGAAAGCCGGAATAGCATATCCGCCTTTGATAGCCTTAGCAAACATCTCTCTGGTGTTTACCAATCCTAAATCTTTGTAATTTACCATTTTGTTTAAAAGTTTATTGTTAGTGAATAAAAATTCTATGCAAAAGTACACATAATAGTTTTAATACAAAACCAAAGCGTAAGAAATATCCCCGCTACAGCGTACAAATCAATTCTATTTTATAGTATTCAATATCATTTAAGAGTTGATTGTAATCTCTATGTAGCAAAGACGGATTTTTACTTCTTCAGATAAAACCGATTCTATTTCTTCAGATAAATAATGGTAGGCAAATGGTCACTGTAGCCGTTCAGCCACAATTTCCCTCCGTGTGTCCGCAGAGGAGAACCTTTGTATTTCCCATCCTGCTGAAAAAGATATTCACGAATGAAAACTTCATTATGATCATATTTCAATCCCCTCTTCTTCAGCAGTGTAGAGGATAGCACTATCTGATCGAAAAGGTTCCATTTCCCCCGATAAAGCAACGTTCCTACTCCCTTATCCTCCAGTGTTTCCCACCATGGATTGAAGAAATCCCCTTTTTCTACCTCTTTTCTGTATTTTTTCGCTCCAAGGGTCAACATGCTATTATCCATCGGATCATCGTTCATATCCCCCATCACGATCAATTTCAATTTCTTATTTTCACGCTGCAGTGAGTCTGTCAATGCACGTACCTGTCGTGCCGCATGAATCCGTACAGGTTCGGCCGCTCCGCGTGAAGGCCAGTGATTGACAATAAAGCAGACCGGCTCCCCGGCAAGTTTACCACTCACGATAAGAAACCCGCGTGTTTTATGTATCGTATCTCCTTCAAAAGGCTGGGAAAGCACCAACTTACTGGATGAAACCGCAAACTGTTTCGGGTCGTACAACAGCGCACAATCGATTCCTCGCTTGTCCGGTCCTTCATAATGCACGACACGATATCCTGTGGAAGCCAGTGCCGGCTGCCCGACCAAATCGTCCAGAACACGTCTGTTTTCCGCCTCTGCCACTCCGATCACAGCAGGTCCTTCCGGTACCTTGTCCCGCGACAGCTCACTGAGCACTTTCGAGAGATTTTTCAACTTCGACACATACTTCTCCGTATTCCACTGTTTCGGTGCATCGGGAAGATACTCATAATCGTTCTTACCGGCATCGTGAATAGTATCAAACAGATTTTCAAGATTATAAAAAGCTACGCTATACAGCCCCTTTTTCTTCTCCTGAGCTTGTCCGGCAATTACTGCAAACAGCAGGACAACAGTTGTAACAATCAATTTCTTCATACAATAAGTCTCTTTATTTTCTGCAAAAGTCTAAAAAAAAAGTGAGACAGCCCGTTTTTTTCAAGAACTTTTTTCCATTTCACGAAAAAAGCATTATCTTTGCGCACTGAAAATGACCATTACACTATTCTTACCAAATAGTAAACGATATAATAATTAAAAACAAATACTGAAATGAAAAAAGGTATTCATCCAGAATCATACCGTCCGGTAGTATTCAAAGATATGTCAAATGGCGATATGTTTTTGTCAAGATCTACAGTTAACACGAAAGAAACCATCGAATTCGAAGGTGAAACTTATCCGTTGCTGAAGATAGAAATCTCTAACACTTCTCACCCGTTCTATACTGGTAAATCTACTTTGGTAGATACAGCAGGTCGTGTTGATAAGTTCATGAGCCGCTACGGTGACCGTAAGAAAAAATAATCTACTCTCTTTTAAAGAGGTAGAAAAAGAGGAAATTCCGAAATGGAATTTCCTCTTTTTCGTTATATGCACATAGTAACTCTTTACTACTTTATTATCTTATACGTCTCAATTTTACCACTTTTAGTATAGAGGCGTGCAATGTACCCCCCTGGTTGTAAATCAGAAAGTCCGACAGTCGAACAATTTCTCTCTTTCTGAACCAATACTCCGTTAACAGAATAAATTTCTACAAGAGAAGCCTCTCCATTTATCACGAACTTGTCACACACGGCATCATAGTAGGCCGTTGGCAGTTGTACACCTGGATTTTTTTCTTCAATTCCCGTTATATCCGGTTTGAAATTAGTATAGAGTTTAAAACCATAAGACTGAACTGTCACTGCTTGCTGAATAGTAGAAGGAGAAACATTTATTGTCGAAGTTTCATCCATAAACTCATACCAAGTACCACTTTTAGGGAAAGTAACAGAATAATTGTTGGAATTTTCCGTGAAATTTCCGACCACCACAAGTGCTTTATCCCCAGCTGTGATAGTAATAAACCGCCCTTTATCCCAATCATTAGCCGTCACCTTCCAATCAAACACAGCATCGGATGCAAAAAGCTCAGGATAAGACTTACGCAGACCTATTAACTTACTATACACCTCATACAATTCTTTCCTGCGTTGCTTGTCATAATAATCCCAACGTACCGGTTTAGGATCTGTACGATAATCCCCAATAGCCGTTCCGGAAGTATTGGTATTAATAGAATAATCATATCCCAACTCTCCAAACTGCCAAATCATTTTAGCTCCGGGAACAGTAAGAAAAAAAGCTGCATTAACCGCCAGCTGCCTCATACGGTTTTGCAGAAAATGCTCGGTAGGGACTATATTCCCCCCTGTCAAATCTCCCTTTATTCCATTCACACCATACTTCCAAGCCTTATAAGCCACCCTCTCCTCATCATGGCTTTCCATATATCCTACCAGACTGCCATAAGGCATACCTGCTTCCTTCTCATACAACCCGGTGAATGCACTCTCGGAAGAATACCCCATAGCTGTCTGGCAATATGCATTATTCATATTCTTCCACAACATAAGATTTGCTTGTCCAAGCTCTTTCTCTTCTTGCAAATCCGTCAAATGTTCGCAAATCACATAAGCCTGTCCGTTACGCTTCCACACTTCTGCAGCCATTCGTTTCAGATTTCGAATACGCGCTACATCATAGCTTCCAGCCCAATTATTCGTTCCTGTATAAGAAGTGTTCGAGAACCCTTTGGTAAAATCGTAACGAAAGCCGTCAATCCGATATTCATTCATCCAATAAGCCGCCACACTGTCCACCAGCGCTTGCGTGTAAGGACTATCATGGTTAAAATCATACCCCCACGAAAGTCCGGGGTTCTCGATATTCGATTTTTGATTGTACCACGGATTATTTAATGAAGGTCGGCCGTCTGCATCACGATAAAGCAAATAAAAAGGAGATTGCCCATAGCTATGATTCAATACCAAATCAAGAATGACCGCTATGCCCAGTCTATGGCATTCATCTACAAAAGCCTTAAGATCATTTTTTGTCCCATAATATTTGTCTACAGCAAAATAAAACGAAGGATTATATCCCCAACTGATATTTCCCTCAAACTCATTGACAGGCATCAGTTCAATGGCATTTACCCCCAAAGTTTTCAAATACCCCAATTTCGCCATAGCTGCTTTATATGAATGCTCTTCCGTAAAATCACGGATAAGCATTTCATAAATCAAGAGTTGGTCTTTCGCGGGTTTCACAAAGTCATCTACCTGCCACGTATACGGTTGTTGCCCGGTTTGAAGAACAGACACAATACCGGAAGTTTTTCCTGTAGGATATGTTTTCAATTCCGGATAGACAGAAGCCGGAATATAGGGATCATTCCAAGGATCAAGAACTTTATCCGCATAAGGATCAGCTATATAAATACTTCCATCCACTACATATTGAAAAGCATACTCCTTTCCTTTTTCCAGATTGCTCAACGCTATCCAGAAAAGTTCTCCGTCCCGTTTCAGCAGATAATCGCTCTGCAGTTTCCAATCATTAAAATCGCCCACTACATAAACATTCTTTTTTCCTGGTGCTTGAAGAACCAATACGGATTCGGTATCACTCGTATAGTTTATTCCCAGATGAACATTTTCAGGGCACGATGCTTGCGGACTTTCTCCTAAAACGCTGACTATTAATGACACTCTTTCTGTCGTTCCGTTAGCAGTAGCCTCCACACTCAATTCATAGTTTCCATTCTCAGTGAAAGTATGACTTGCTGTAATTTCCCTCACTCCATTATTAGAAGCAATCAGCTGATTATCAATATACAGATTCATATTTGCCGTGAGAGAAGCGGAGGCCTTGACTGACAACATTTCTCCCCTATCCAACACGACATTAGAGGTAGGATAATCAAAACGAACCGTAAGCCCCTCCTCATATACTTTGACAAAGATATCCTTATTACCAACATCTTTTCCTTCTTTCGTCCGATCGGCACTACGGAACACAAAAGCCATCTTCTTAATAACCTCTCCGACTGGCGCACCATAATAGGAACGTATATCAGGTGCTATTTCCAGTTTCCATTTATTACCACCCATAGAAACCATCTTATATTTCTCCTCATTGCTATTCCACAAAGAAGCATACCGCCAATCGGAGTCATTTTCACTTTCATCGGTTATCACCCCTGTATGCGCATACACATCTCCAATATAGTCCATCAGTCCCCTATTCCCTTGAGTAGCATCAAAAACAATCGTTACCGGTGTAGCTATTGTAGGAAACTCCGGTGTAGTAATCACCACCTGAGCATAGGTTGTAAATAACGTTCCGATAACCGCCAATAAAAACAAACAAAATTTTCTCATAATCACACACTAAATTAAAAAGAGGATATAAAACTCTCTTGTTTACAAAAACACCCCTGTTACAGATATTTGTGACAGGGGTGATCTATATCTGAGGTGTTTAAACACATCCTCTTCAACAAATTCAAAACATTATTTTATTCAGCTTTACCTTCACCTGTCATAAAGTTCAGGTATGCCTTCTGACCGGTTGTCCCCAACGCACGCGCCTGGTCGTTGCCGTTACCTCGGAATGCTATCTGCCCGTCAAAGAATATAAATTCAGTTTGCCACCAGTCTGCGCCTTCTACTTTCACACACATACGTATGTCTCCGTCTCCAGCAAATGCATTAGAGGTGAAATACCCTGCTGCATCTGTCGGAATAATAAATACATCCTTATCCGCTGCTATACTTCCAAAATTCGGATCGCCTGCAGTAGCGCCTACCAAATATACATTCGGTGCTTTCAAATCCAGTGTCTTCTTATCAGCAGTTACTGTTACAATAATCATATACCAGCCGGCTTTGCCAACCTTAACATTTCCGCCTGCATCTGTCAACTCTGCATAAGCGACAGCCTCATCTGTAGCAGTTCCCCATCCGAAGTTATCTCCAGATTCCCAATCTCTTACATTATTGAACTTGATTTCATCTCCTGCATTCATATACTGAATTGCCCAAAACTGTCCTTCATGGCTATGAACAGGAACCATCGCATAAGCCTTTTCCCAATTCCAGCCATAAGGAGTACCTGTTATGAACATCTCCTCCGGAAGTGCCGGTTCTCCGCCTTCTTGCGTCAAGATAACCCTTGCCGTTACTTTCTGATTAGTCAGGTCAATATTCAATTCAACATCATAAGTACCGTTTTTGTCTATCTTGAAGTTCTTTCCACCGGCTTTACAGTCGGCAATATCGCTACCCAATGGAACTCCGTCATCTTCACCAAGCGCACCAAAGTTAGCATGTACAACCGTAACATCACTTCCATAAGGAATCTTAATGCCCCAGTCTCCCGAAAAACGGAATTTAATCTGCTTATTAGCCAAATCGCCCGACCATTTAGCAACAATCTTCGAACCGGCTGCGTCATAAGACATTGTCATAGCCGTTTCAGAATTCCATCCGGAAGGAGTTGCGTCACCCATGATGCCCATAACAACCGGAATAACCGTCAACTGATATTCCGCATTATTCATCACCACGAAATACAGACCGTCATTTTCCACCTTGAATCCATCACCACCTTCCTTTAGTTTCACTGTTTCAAAAGGTTCAGTAGCTACTACATCACCCTTTCCATAGCTGACACCTGCATCTACAATATTAAAATCACCGTCTTTCTTCAACCACGTGAAAATACCTGTTATATCAGCAGTCTTATTAGGATTCGAATCCCCCTGTTCCAGTTCTACAACCTGTAATACAGAATTTGCCCCGATTTCGGAATAGATTGTAGCCGTACCTGTGATATTAATCGTTGGTTCCGGTTCCGGAACATAAGGAATAACCCGCCAATTCTCATTGTCCTGACACCCTGTACCCGTCATAAGGAGTAATAACCCGGCTGCCATATATTGAAATATCTTTTTCATATTATCTCTTTTAATTTCCTTAGTAATAGAATAATTAGTTGTCATATCCCGGATTTTGAGTCAGATTTGTATTCACAGACAATGTCTTGGTATGAATAGGGAATACAGTCTTATAGGCTCTGGATGCCGGACGGAAAGTAATTGCTTTGGTAAACTCACCAAAACGAATCAAATCCTGACGACGCACACCTTCCCAAGCCAGCTCAAGCAAACGCTCTTTGAGGATGTTAGTCAATGTAGCATCCACCTGTGAAGCACCTACACGGTTACGAACAGCATTCAAATCCGCCTGTCCACTCTGACCATTGCGAATCAATGCTTCCGAACGCATCAATAAAACATCTGAATAACGGAATAGTACATAATCGTTATGCTGTAACTTACCATCATCTGTTGCAGCCGGATCAGCCTCATACTTATACATACGTGCACCCGCCATAGTCATTTTGATATCTCCTTCGTCAAATTTCAGTTTCACATCAAGAGGTTGGTATTCAAGATCTTTTCCATCCGACTGCACATAAGAACCGCCCGCCATGACTTTACCGGTATAATAGGTAAGGTTCATACGCGGATCCGGATTATCCATTCCATAGCCAAATGCATCCATCGCTTCCAATGTAGCAGACGACCCATTCCATCCTCCATTACCAAATCCCAAAGCGACACCCACTGCATAGTGACGTGAACGAGTCAGGTACATCATGTTGGCTTTATACAAAGTCGGATCCATAGGAATTACAAAAATATTTTCTTTGGAGCCTTCATTTTTGGAAGCAAAGTTGGACTGGAAGCCCGATATCCCCTGATTCAAGTCATAACCGGAATTTTCAATTTCCGTACAGTAATGTATAGCAGCCTCCCAACAATTCACTTCTTGCCCATTGACAATGAATTTAATATTCTTTCCGTCAAGATGGTTGGCATCCGTCCAATCATCATCAGCATAAATTTCTGCATTCAAAGCCACTTTTGCCATTACAAAGTTAGCAACAGAACGAGTCACACGACCGTAATATTCGCTCTTGTCATCTGCACTCTTTTCGTCAGCCAAATCAGGGATAACTTCCTCCAATTCCTCTCTGACAAAATTAAACAGTTCAGAACGTGTGGCCTGTTTCACATCCTTAATTTCCACAGTAGAGGACTGAACGATAGGAACACGGGCAAACATATCAAGCAGATAATAATAATACATTGCACGCAAGCCACGAACTTCAGACATATACTTATTGTAAAGTTCATTATCCGGATCTGCAGTCTGCAATTCTTTTAGCTTGTCAATAGATTTATTGCATGCAGCAATCACCTTATAAAGATAGTCCCAAGTACCGATAACCAAGTCATTACTCAATCCCCATTCGTGAGTAAACAGACCTACCCACAGGCCATTATCTCCCCAGTCACCCCCACGGGTAGGAATAATCGCTTCATCGGCAGTAAATGTATTCAGATCGTATAGGCCACGGTCACATCCGGCCAAACCGCCGCCACCGTAATCAGCTCCAATCAAAGTATAAAGATTTGCCACCGTATTCAGATAAATCATCTCAGGATTCTTGTAGACCTCTTCCTCCGGAATCTGGTCAATAGGAGTTTCTGAGAGAAAATCGGAGCAACCGGTCAAACTCAGAGAAGCCGCTATAACAAAACTATATAATATTCTTTTTTTCATAACATCATCTTTTTAGAAATTAACACTGAGTCCCAATGAATAAGTACGAGTCAATGGATAGAAGCGTTTGTCATCCATTCCGAGATTATCGTTCACAGTCGAACTGTTAATCATAGGAGAAAGCCCGGAATAATTTGTGATAGTAGCCAGATTGTTTACTGAGAACGTCACGCGCAAAGAATTGATATTCTTCATATTCTTCGTATTCAAGTTCCATCCCAATGTTACATAATCAATATGAACATAATCACCTTTTTCCAACCAGTAGTCCGTAATAGTCTGATCAAAAATAGCTTTTTCAGGAGCCTGTTCCATTACGTTATAATTAGGGAACTGAACCATATTCATATAAGTCAATGAAGTACCGTTGAATATTTTATGTCCAAATGCTCCGGAGAACTGAGTCTGGATATCAAACTGTTTGTAGCGGAAACTAATATTACCGCCTAAATAAAACTTAGGTATAGCCTGGCCGGCGATATAGCGGTCTTTACCATCTTCAGTATTCACCTTACGGTCACCATCGATATTCACCACATGATAGGTGTACTTGCCGTTACCGTCTTTATCAACCAATCCGTCACACATAGGAATATAAAATACACCTACCGGTTGACCTACCAACTGATAAACCACCTTATTGTTTCCACCGATAAATCCGGCACCGTTCATATATCCCAATCCCATATATTTCTCTGCAGAAAGTTCTTGCCCGTTGTACATTCCGTCCAAAGACAACAGTTCATTTTTCTGCCAAGAAAAATTTGCAGAAACGGTTAATTCCATATCTTTCCTTTTCACCAAAGTACCACTAATGGAGAGTTCGACACCCTCATTCTTCATAGAACCCAAGTTGGCAAGCATAGAGCCGTATGGAAATGGAGGAACAGGCACAGCATAGTTATAAAGCAGATCCGTAGTCTTAGAATTGTAATAATCGAATGTCATCGACAATCTGCTGTCAAAGAAAGAAGCATCGATACCGACATCAAACATTTTCTTTACTTCCCATTTCAAGTCAGGGTTACTGTTACGTTTTATTTCGTAACCCACAACCGGTTTACCATTAATAGTAGTGGCTGCACCCGGACTCATCAACATCAGTGAATTGTAGGCCGAGATAGCATCTTGATTACCTGTCAGACCATAACCTGCCCTCACTTTCAGATTGGAGACAAAATCAACATCCTTCAAAAAATTTTCTTCTTTCAACACCCAAGCCAAAGAAGCGGAAGGGAAGAATCCCCATTTATTGTTGGCGCCCAATTTAGAAGAACCATCACCACGCATATTAACCGTGGCAATATACTTGTCGGCATAAGAATAATTAAAGCGCCCCATGAAAGATACCAGCTTATTACCATTACGATAAGAAGAGACATCACCGTGTTTTACGTCAGCACCGGCAGCCAAGTTATTATATTCGAAATAATTAGTAGAAAATGAACGTGCATTGGCGCCAAAACCGCTATACTGATAATCTTGAATTTCAGCAAGTCCCAAGATGTCGATATAATGTTTATCAAATGCTTTTTTATAATTAGCCATGAAGTTACCCAATAGAATATTTGACTTGTTATCACTCTTGGAAGCAGCCCCTTTATTACCTATACCGGCCTTGATATTATTAGGGGTATAAACCGAATTCTCCTTTACATTATAAGTATAAGAGCCAAATACGCTCAATTTCAGACCATCGATAACAGTCCATGTCAAACGGGCATTGGTATTGACATACGTATTACTCTCCTGATCATTGATTGTCAAACGCCCCAACGGATTTTGGGTTTCATTGGCGTTAGGATCTTCCATCCATGTACCATCAGCATTTGCGAAGTTCGGGAAAGTAGGATTGACAGAAGCGGCCGAATAGAAAGTTTTCTGATAATCATTCAGATAGCGCATGTCTTTTCTTGAACCGAACATACCGAAATCTATTTTCAGCTTATCATTAAACATTGTCTGAGACGCATCCAACTTAGCGGTGTAGTTACGCATATAGTTGTTTTTAATGATACCTTTCTGATCTATAACACCAATAGAAGCACGATAATTAGAGTTCTCAGTACCACTACCGAAAGAAACCCTATGATTTTGAGTATAACCCAAACGTTGCATTTCTTCTATAAAATTAGTGTTATAACCGGCATCCAATGCATTCACATAACCACCATCCTGTGCTACCTGACGGAACTGATTACCATCTAACATTTTCAGATTTTTGTAAACCGTTTCGATACCGAAGCTACCATCATAACTAAGCGTCTTTACCCCATTTTTACCCTTGATAGTAGTGATTACAATAACACCGCTTGCACCTCGCGAACCATACTGTGCAGTTTCCGAAGCATCCTTCAATACGGTAAAGCTCTCTATATCAGCAGGAGAAATGGCATTCAACATACCAAGATCGCCAAAAACACCGTCAATAATAACCAAAGGGTCATTACCTCCGGAAAGAGAAGTTGTACCTCTAACACGAATAGAAGCCCCTGCAGTAGGGTCACCACCTGTTTTTTGAATGTTCACACCGGCGATTTTACCCTTAATGGCTTGAAGTGGATTTACTACTACACCAGCATTCATATCCTCACGACCAACCTTTTGCACAGCACCCGATATAGTTCTCTGACTACCTGTAGCATAACCGATAACTACAACATCATCTATTAACTGTGAGTCTTCATGTAACACTACTTCCACTGTAGGAGCTGCTTTTAGCTCAACCGGCAAATATCCGACATAAGAGAACTGGAGAATTGCACCTTGTGGTACCTGTAACTGGAAGTTACCATCCAAGTCGGTGATAGCCCCATTGGTGGTTCCTTTTACTAACACATTTGCACCGATGATAGGTTCCCCTGTTACATCTTTCACATGCCCCCTGACAGAGACCTGCTGTGCATAAGCGCCTAATGACAAGAATAGCCCGAATAATATGGGCAGAATCATCTGATAGATTCTAAGATTAACTTGCTTCATGCATTTAATAAGTTAAAGTTAACAATATAAATTAATATGATTTTTCTCAATCGAAACAGGAATATAACGCTGACTTCCTTTTAACGACGAAGCAAAAATAGGGCTATTAGCCACGAAAAGAACGAGAAAAGAAGAAAAACGGCACTTGCAATTATGCAATCGTTTGCACCAATACAACCGGAAATTTCATACACCCCAACAAACATTTTCAATGGGGATTTTAACTCTGTAAATCACTCTTTTACATCATAAACCCCGACCTGGACGAACGCATTGTAATGATAAAAAAGTAAATTACGCCGTTTTCATCCGATAACGCTTCTCGCCGGGTTATAAAAACAGGTATTCTACAATAAATTTACCCCCTTCACCTCCTTCACCCTTTTTGTTCTATCGCCCTGTTCATCGGCAACAGAGGGTGAAAGGTTACTCCGTTTTACCAGGCACCGTACTTACAGCCGGCAACAAGCATACTTACGATTCGCAAGAACCGCGTTCGCTAACCGTAAAGACCGGTCCGACCGGAACTTCACCCTGTACCTGCGATGAATAAAGACTTTGAGGGAAAAGGTGAATGCGGTGAAGGGGGTAAAAACATGCTGAATAAAGGTTATTTGTAGCACAATTGCAACTCACAAGAAAAGATGTTAAGTCCTTTTTTGAAAGACTTAAGTCTTTTTTTAAAAGATGCTATATCTTTTTTTGAAAGATGCTAAGTCTTTTTTCGAAAGATGCTAAGTCTTTTCACCTCTCCTCGCTGACTCGAAAGACAGGACTGAATCACCGTCAGCATGCAAACGTTTGCATTTTATTATTTTGCAGAAACACCTGTCTCAAGAGTAGAATGTACCCGATTGCGCTATTTTTGTAATCTGAGAACAAAGCTTAGAGAATATTCACTTGGCTGTCTTCCGGATTTAATTACCTTTGGCTGAAACTAATATAAACAATGAGTAAACCGCAAATTACCATCAAAGATATCGCCCGCGAGTTAGGGGTATCACCCTCTACCGTATCAAGGGCTTTGAGGGATAATCCGGATATCAGTCAGGAGACAAGAGAGACAATACATAAGTACGCGCGCGAACATAATTATAAGCCCAACGCATTGGCATTAAACCTGCGGACCAGCCGTTCCAATACAATCGGAGTCATTATTCCACAATTAATACACCACTTTTTCTCTTGCGTATTAAGCGGTATCGAAGAAATGGCTTCTCAAGCCGGATATAACATACTCGTGGCACAAAGTAACGAAAAATATGAACAGGAAGTAAAAATAGTCCACTCTTTTCTCGCAGCAAGGGTTTGCGGAGTGATCACCTCGCTTGCCAAAGATACTTCCCAATACGACCATTATCAAGAATTGCTCGACAATAATATCCCGATCGTCTTCTATGACCGGATTTGTACGGGTATCAACACCGAACGGGTAGTAGTAGACGACTATGCCGGCTCGTTTTCTGCTGTGGAATACATGATACAGACCGGATGCAAACGTATCCTCTTTTATAGCGCCGCACCCCATCTCGAAATATCCAAGAATCGACGAAACGGTTATCTGGATGCCATGAAAAAATACAAAATCCCGGTAGACGAAAGCATGATCAAACTTTGTGACACGCGTGAACAGGCCATTGTCGTCACTCCCGACCTACTGGAAAGAGAAGACCGACCGGACGGTTTCTTCGCCATTAACGATGAAACGGCTTCGGGCATTTTGTACGCCTGCAAGCTGATCGGATTGAAGGTGCCCGATGAAGTATCGATTTGCGGATTTACCGATGGTGCCATTGCACAAAGTACCGACCCCAAACTGACCACCATAGAACAGCATGGAGAAGAGGTAGGGAAAAGTGCCATCCATATCCTTATCGATAAGATAGAGGATAATCCCACCTCCAGAAGTACAAATAAAATAGTGAGAACCAATCTGGTAGTACGGGGGACGACGAAATAATGTGTCAATATGCCAATGTGCCGATGGAAGAGAATGGAAGGATGAGAATAATAAGAGAATGTGAGAATGAAATAATTAATTAATAAAAGAGAGTGCTGCACGCCAATCGATATTTTTACACATTGGCATACAGGCACATAGACTATTACCATGAAAATAAAACCTGATTTGAGTTTTTGGAAGTTGTGGAACATCAGCTTCGGATTCTTCGGCGTACAGATTGCTTACGCCTTGCAAAGTGCTAATATCAGCCGAATCTTTGCCACCTTGGGAGCCGACCCTCACAGTCTCAGTTATTTCTGGATTTTACCTCCGTTAGCAGGTATCATCGTACAGCCGATCATCGGTTCGGCCAGTGACAGAACATGGACACGCTTCGGGCGGCGTATTCCTTATCTGTTTGTAGGTTCGTTGATTGCCGTATTGGTGATGTGTCTGCTACCGAATGCCGGAAGTTTCGGAATGGCAGTAAGCACAGCCATGATTTTCGGGTTAGTATCGCTCATGTTTCTGGATACTTCAATAAACATGGCCATGCAACCTTTCAAAATGCTAGTAGGAGATATGGTCAACGAGAAGCAAAAAGGGCTCGCCTACTCCATCCAAAGTTTCCTGTGCAATGCGGGCAGTCTCGTAGGTTATCTATTTCCGTTTATCTTTACCTGGATAGGTCTCAGCAATATAGCAGATAAAGGGACTGTTCCCGATTCAGTAATCTATTCGTTCTACATCGGAGCAGCCATTCTGATTCTCTGCGTCATCTATACCACGGTGAAAGTAAAAGAGATGCCTCCGAAAGAGTTTGAAGAGTTCCACGGTATCACTGCCGATGAAAAGAAAGAAAAAAGCAACTTCCTCCATCTGCTGAAGCATGCTCCGAAGGTATTTTGGACAGTCGGTCTGGTACAATTCTTCTGTTGGTCGGCATTCATGTATATGTGGACTTATACAAACGGTGCAATAGCCGATACGGTATGGAATACCACCGATGTGCAAGCCGAAGGTTATCAGGCGGCAGGCAACTGGGTAGGTGTATTGTTTGCAGTACAAGCAATCGGTTCCGTGATATGGGCTGTTATCCTGCCCTTGTTTAAAGTACGCAAAATGGCTTACTCCATCAGTCTGATACTGGGTGGGATCGGTTTCATATCCACTCTCTTCTTCACCGATCAATACCTGCTGTTTATAACGTATTTCCTCATCGGATGTGCCTGGGCGGCCATGCTGGCAATGCCTTTCACCATCCTGACCAATTCAATATCCGGCAAAAATATGGGAGCCTACTTGGGATTATTCAACGGGACAATCTGTATACCGCAAATTGTGGCAGCAATCATCGGAGGCGGGTTATTACATCTGGTCGGAGGGCATCAGGTCAATATGCTTGTGCTGGCAGGTGTCTTGCTTATCACAGGTGCCCTTTGTGTATTTTTCATTAAAGAGACTACAGTACACAAGGAAGCGAAGTAATAAAAAACCTTTTCGATGCGATAATAATGATGAGAGTGTAGCAATACTAAAATGCTCACTCCGAAAAGCAACTGATTGAAGCTGCTAACCCCAAAGAGCCGTATCAAACTCTGTTTCGAGTAATGATACGGCTCTTTCTCTTAACCTTTTCGGATGTCCAAGTTTCAATTTAAAAGTGCAATTCTGATAAAATTGAGGTTAATACATCCTCATATTCAAATAAAAAGCTATAGAAACACTTCTACTAATTACAATCCAAGTAAATCATATATCATCATATATCACCATATCTTATCCATTCCTCAGGCTTTAAAGGATCAAGCCTGCTACATAAGTATGGATCCCATTCCAGTTTAGGAACAAACGTACGAGTAGATATGGTTGTATCTCGTTTACCTTCAATCTCTGTTACCAAGTTCAATGTAACTTTCATAAAAATATTTGCAGCATTATATTTCTTTTCTTCATGAATTGTCACTTTTGGTACATATATCATTGGAAGTAAATCTATGCCATAAGCCCCAATAGTAGCCTTTAAATCTTCTTTATAAATAGATCCATTTTGCAAATGATTCCCATATAGCAACTGTTCCTGATCAAAACGTGTGGAAATTCCCATATAATCAGTATTCCCGATTGTTCCAAAATCAGTGTAATAACTTGGCAATTTAGGTGCATTAGAATCCCACTTCCAATACTTGATCAAATCTATATCCACCCACTGATTAATAATATACGGTTTCAATTGCGGATTTATGACTACATCATATTTATACCCACTCACACCACGCATCTTATACTCATAATCACCGTATGTGGCCGAATTCGGTACATAATCTGCCCGAGGGTCAACATAGATAGTCGGTCTATCGCTTAAATTCCAAGCTCCGAGTTCTCCCACTACATCTTTCGTAAAAGGTATTCGCAAACTCAAAACCGGACTAGAAGAATTAAATGTAATCGTCCCTGATAAATTAGTAGTACCACTAGTTGTAAATTCTAAATCACTCTTTTGAGTTTTTATCTTACTAAGAGACGCTGTTAATTTTCCGAAGATCAAATTTACACCTTTTGTAATAACATCTCCTATAATACTACGTGTTGCAGTATCTTTTGTATCTTGAGGATGTATCATTTCATCTTCTGTATTATCCGATATCCACAGTTCTGCTTTTTTTCCTACCAATGTTGCTATCTTCTTATTTAAGTCGGCTAATGGATTGACTGAACTCCGCGTAAGAATAGCCCCCTCCGAATAAGTAGTCAGATCACCAAACAAATTCAAATCTAAAGTATTTGCAAGAGTTGATCTTATATCAAGACTTCTTTCGGAAGTATCAACAGTAGGATCGTATGCCAAAGGAATCTGAAAGCCATTCCAACCTTTCTGAAACGGCTTTGCAACATGTGTTACAAAATTAGTTCCTTTCCAATATTTGATTTGCTTCATTTTCATAGGATCTGTAAACTCCTCTCCCATGTTCAACAAGCAATGCTCACCATTAAACGAAACCTCCCATGACGCTCCATTATTTTGTTGAGGAGTATTTTGTAAATAATAAAAAACTTTCAAGATACCTGTACGAATATTATAAAATGCCATATAGTTCCGATCTTTAGCACTGTAATCTATACCTGCAAATGTATGAAATAACAACCTCCAACCATCCTCTTTTTTTATATCATACGCAAAAGACTCTGGTAAATTTGAATCTCTCTCACCTGCAGCCCAAGGAGTACGAAAAACATTACCCAACGCTGTCGTTATATCACTTTGCTTTTCCCAATCAGTTTCAAAAGTAGTAGTAGTTGTTGTTGTACTTCGAGTTCGCACACCTCCTGTCCTATAGTCCTTGGATAATGGATACACAATTCTCAACGTTTCATTCTCCCTATTTAACAGTTGCTCTGAATATTGTTCCGTCATCTGATCATGACAAGCCACCAAAAACATAGATGATAGAATCATCATTCCACAAAAATGTTTCATAATACTATATTTAAGTTAATAAACAATTCAGGGATTCCATGAATCAGGAGCATTTGTGAATTTGCACCCATCCTTCTGATTGAAAGTCATAGAACGAAGTCTTTTTAAAGCATCTACGTCATTAAGAATAGAATCCGGAATAATACCAGTTATATAATTACGACTCATATCAATAGCCGTAGCTTCCTTTTTGCTATATTCAAATGGATATTCCGTGTATTTATTATCATCCAAATCAAGCGATTTAATCCGGATTCCACTCGGAACTTTCCCTGATAGACTATTGGACGTAAACATACAACTTATAATCATTGGTGACAGGTTTGCAATAGCATCGGAAAGTTCTCCCTTGATAGACCGATTGTTACATATTTCAAGTCTTTCCAAATAAGGCAGGCTGAAAATTTCATCAGGAATCGTACCACCCATAGATGTCGTATTAATCACTAGTTCCTTTAAATGTTTAAGGTTACCGAAACTTTTAGGTATATCACCGGTTATGCCGAGTCCGCCTATAGCAAAAAAACGTAATTCTTCCAATTCACCGATTTTATCTGACAATGTTCCACTGGCGGAATGATCATTAAAAGCATTCAAATGGAGCTTTACGATGCGATACTCATTCCGTTCGGTATCCAATGCCACACCGGCCCCTGCCCAAGTAAACATATCTTTAGGATTCCATACATAAGGCCAATGTTCTCCTCCAGCCTGCCTCCAAATTTCCAGAGTAACCAAGCTGTCTTTCACATTCAGGTGGGGAGTCGGAGGCGTATCCGGCAATTCTACCCCATCAGAACTCGAAGAACAGCCAGTAATAATAAAAATCATAAGAACACATAATAAATTCATCTGTCTCATAAGCTCAGTTTTTAAAGTTAACAAGCGGTCTATTTTGTATTCCGCCTTTATTTTGCATTACAAGATATGAATTAAAAATCTATCATACAACTTTTTAGTATTAATTAATAAAAGAAAAATATTTTGTTCGCACTAACAAAAACATCATGGCATAGCTGAGAAGATTTATTTGTGAAGGTGGTGATGTTAGCTGGGCCACCATTTGGAATTTTGACTATGATATTTGCATTCAGAACCATCTTCGTAGGTTACGTCCAAAATTTAGTAATTTATGTGTCCCGTTATATTATTATGTATTCTAAATCTTAAAGTGAACAAATAGAAAAGGAGGGGATTTATGCAATATGATAAAGATATAGCGCTAAACATACTTGATAGAGTTCGGATTTCTATAGAGCATATTGAAGAGCGATCAACCCCCTATCATAGTGCAGACGATTTTCTTATGCATCCTATGGGTTCACAATTTTGGACTCTATCTGTATGCAATTTATTGCAATAGGAGAAAGCTTGAAGGGACTTGACAAGGTAACAAAAGGCGAACTTTTATCAACGTACCCAGAGATTGATTGGAAAAACGTAAAAGGTCTGCGTGATATTATCGCACATCACTATTTTGAGGTTGATGCCGACCAGATTTGGTGGATCATAGAGCACGAACTTCAGCCTTTAAAAAAAGCTATATCTGAAATGATAGCTTTTTTGAAATAAGTTATTCCTTGTGAGGTTATGTCAAAACTAAAATGTCCGCTCTAAAAAGTCACAGATTGTAAGCAATAAATATATAAATACCCCCTGCCACAGTCAGTCTGTAGCAGGGGGTATTTGGTTAGCAAGAGAGGAGTGATAACCTTTCCAACTTGTTTCAGAAGACATACCCAAGTACTACCGACCATCCTTGATGTATCAATACTTCAGGTGAAAACGCACCTTTATAGCCACCTGGCAACAATAAATAATCGTTTATTTTTTTAGAATACTTAATTTGTATACCTACATTTACCCCATAGCCAATATATGTCTCTTTATATGCCGCATCAAATCCCAACCCTCCTTCTACAAAAGGTTGTACTCTTCCTCCAACAGGACAGGTATAGCGAACGCCAAATCTTGTAGAAAAGACATTAGATGTCAGTTCACTTTTATACAGTCGGTTATAAGTATAATCCGGCTCGAGAATATCAGCTTTCGCCCGTGACAGCGAAAGATCCAACCAATATCTAAGACTCTTCATCCGACGCCGATTACCAAAAGATAAACGGGCCCCTATCATATAAGAGTTGTAGGACGAACTACCGGGATAGACTTTTTCGGTAAACCAATATTGGCAAATTCCACCGTAAAGCATAAAAGACACTTGTATCCGCTTTTTATCTTCTTTTGCCTCAAACTCTATGCACTCTTCGTTATTTGTGCACATTCTGTAATGATAATCTTTCGTGATCTCTATTAAACTCTTATGATTAAACTTAGCATTTTCTATTTCCTCATTCAATTCCGGGCAGTCTGCAAATGCATATTTCAACACCGGAATATACCGTCTTATAGTTCCTGTTAACCGAACTCCTTTATCATTACCTTCGGCTACAGGCGCATCCATCTTTATCAAACCTTTATCCTCTTCTATAAAATAGACCTGCAATCCTGCATTATCTTCATAGAAGTATAAACTTTTCATTCCTTGCAACAGATATTCGAGGAATACGGTACGGGGTGTTTCATTTTTGCTTAATTGTATTGTTTTGGATACATAATATTTTCCATCATCGGTAAACCGATATCCAAACAAGTCGGTAGGATAATAAGTTTGCGGCTCTGTTTCATTCCTGTCCACAAAGACACACCGCTCAGCGTTGATGTCATCGGTACGATAATCCAATTGACCGTAGAGTGTATCTTGCAGAAGAGTGATAATGAATCCCGGACGATAATTTCTTTGTGCATACATTGTACCGACAAAAAGGCAACATGCCGCAAAGAGAGAGAGTTTTAACAAAAATGAGGTTTGCATAAGTAATAAATTTAAAGAATGCAACTAATTAGATTATATAAGTAAATTATGTATAGAATACCCTAAATCAACAAGGCGTTCAGGATTTTACCGTGTCAGAAAATTTACTTAACTTAGTGTTGCAAAAAAATCAAACAAACCTCAGACAGAGATGATAAAAATACAAATAAAATTCGGAGAATCACATTTTGGGGCGATATATTTCCTGCATCATGCTGTTATATTGTATGCAGACGTGTATTTTTTACTTCATCAAATCATAAGTACACATAGGACTTGCCATCTTGTAACAACAAAGGAAAGAGAAATAGCCCAATTCCCAGACACACAGTCTAACTCGGAAAGATAACGACATTCTCAGCAACTAAGAAGGGCACATAGGCAAAGATTTCCGGTATCTCAAAAATTTGACCAACTTGGTCAAAAATTCCCTCATCAGACTGGTAGAATGCATACCAACACTTCATGAAATAAAGATTGTCTACAGAAAAACCATATAAATTCACAAAAAGTATGCTGTTCACATTGGCGATACATTATTTTTTGTATCTTTCGTGCAAATACCAAACAAAAAGAAAGCCATGGAAAAATTTCTCAAGACAGACGAGTGGAATATCATAGAAGAAGGCTTTCATGCTGATAAGCTGCGTGCTTCGGAAAGTATATTCAGTTTAGGAAACGGAAGATTCGGACAACGGGGAAATTTTGAAGAGACTTATAGCAGTGACAGCCTGCAAGGTTCTTATGTGGCAGGCATCAGCTTTTTGGACCGGACAAGAGTGGGCTGGTGGAAAAACGGGTATCCGCATTTCTTCTCACGCATACCGAACGCTCCCGATTGGAGCGGAATCTACCTGAGACTGATCGATGAAGAGGTGGACCTTTCGCAATGGGACATAGAACAGTTCGAACGGAAACTCGACATGAAAGAGGGGATTTCCTATCGTGACTTTGAGGTGACCTCTCCCAAAGGAAACACGCTGAAAATTCACGTGGAGCATATCAACAGCATGGCCAATCAGAACTTATGCCTCATCAAATACAGCGTGACTTCCGTAAATTATGAAGGAAAGGTTTCCATCGTTCCCTATATCAATGGAGATGTAAGACACGAGACATCCAATTTCGATGAAAAGATGTGGAACATACTCCGCTCGGAAACAACCAACGAGTATGCCTATCTGTGGACGCAAACCAAACGGGAAGACTCACAAGTCTGCTGTGCCCTGACTTACCAACTCTTCAAGAACAGCAAAGAAATAAATGCCAGCCCCATAAAAATAGAAAAGGAAAAGCTGACCGGATTTAGTGCCGGTGCCGATGTAAAGTCCGGCGAACGGATCACGCTTATCAAATATACCGCTATCCTCTCCTCTCTCTATTATGACCGTTCGGAACTTGTGGAGCAAGCAGTAGCCGAAAGTAGAAACGCCAAGAACCGGGGATGGGAAAAGCTCGTGCAAGACCATCGGGAAGTGTGGCAAAATATCTGGGACGAAATGGATGTCACCATCGACGGAGACCCCGAAGCACAACAAGGTATCCGATTCAATATCTTCCAACTCAATCAGAGCTACCGTGGAGACGACCCACGCCTTAACATCGGCCCCAAAGGATTCACCGGTGAAAAATACGGAGGAAATACACAATGGAATACGGAACTTTGCTGTATCCCCTTCTTCCTGCTGGCCAGTTCGAAAGAGACAGCCAGAAACCTCCTGCTCTACCGCTACAACCAACTCCCGAAAGCGATAGGGAATGCCCGGAAACTGGGGCTCAAAAATGAAGCGGCCCTCTATCCCATGGTAACTTCCAACGGAGAAGAGTGCCATAACGAATGGGAAATCACCTTCGAGGAGATACATCGCAACAACATCATCGTTCACGGAATCATACAATACGCAGTGATGACGGGACACAACGACTTCATCGCCCGCTACGGACTGGAAATAATGATAGCCATCTCCCGATTCTGGAGCCAGCGCGTCTCTTTCTCACAACCGAAACAAAAATATGTGATACTGGGTGTCACCGGCCCCAATGAATACGAAAACAATGTAGATAATAACTGGTACACCAACTATTCGTGTGTACAGACTCTGAAATCTACCATAGAATCTTTGGAACTGGTAGCTCATCAATACCCCGACGAGTACACACGCGTCTGCAGAATCACCGGTTTTCAAGATACCGAAAGTTCTTATTGGCAGGAAATCATAGACAGAATGTACCTGCCGGAAGACGAAGTATTGGGTATATTCGTACAGAACGACGGCTATCTCGACAAAGAGCTGAAAACCATAGATGACATTCCGATGGAAGAGCGCCCCATCAACCAGCACTGGTCATGGGATCGCATCTTACGTTCATGCTATATCAAGCAAAGCGATGTTTTACTGGGATTGTATCTGTACTACAATAATTTTGACGATGAAACCGTACGCCGCAACTTCCGGTTTTATGAGCCACGTACACTGCATGAGTCTTCATTGTCTCCCTATGTGCACTCTATCTTAGCTTCACGGATAGGCGACATCAGCAAGGCTTACGACCTCTTTCTTCATGCGACCCGGCTGGACCTCGATGACTACAACAATGAGCTCAACCAAGGACTGCACATCACCAGCATGGCAGGAAGCTGGCTTGCCATCGTTCACGGATTCTCCGGAATGCAAGTAAAAAACAATATGCTTTGCTTTCACCCCATCATTCCCGATAAGTGGAACAAATACACTTTCAAAATAAATTTCCGCGGACGTGCACTACAGGTAGAGATCGGAAAAGACGAAATAAAAATCTCCATGACAGAGGGGGATGAACTGAGCATACTTATATATGACACTGTTTATCATGCCAATAGGGATGAAGAACTAATTATTTATAAGTAAAACGAACAGTTTCCAATCAATAAAAAGCGGTATCCGATTCATTTTTTAGCGGACTATATAAAAAAAGAGCGGTATCCCTCCTTTCTATTACTAATAAATTTCTAACTTTGCCACGCATTGGTTCATCTTTTCCAAAGATACGGAAAGATGATTAAAAGGGAATCAGGTGAGAATCCTGAACAGTCCCGTTGCTGTATGTTTCATAAAAACGTGGTGAACACTACCTCATGCCACTGAAAGGCTTCTAAGCCGATCGGGAAGGCGTTCATTCACGGAAACGAGTCAGAAGACCTGCCATGCAACATGTTCAATAGCTTTCGAGGACGAGCTATGAATCCACAGATTTGTACACAAGAAATTGTGTACAGAAAAGGTTATTCATACATATTGGTACTCTTTGAGGCTATTTGATGGAAAAGTAACTGTCAAATAGATATATTATGAGGAAAAAAACATTTCAACATCTCCTACGTGTAGCAGAGAGGTATCGTTTGCTTTTGCCTTTAGGGGCACAAAGCAACAAAACCTCATGGGGTACGATCAAGTCGACAAATAACCGGAATATCATTTTTCTAAGATTATAATCCATGCAACAAGTCTTACGCCAGGTAAGCATCGAATAAAAGAAACATTTTTATTTTAATATTTAAACTATGACAAAATGAGAAAAATTTACTCTTTACTTCTTTTACTGTTTGTCACATGGCAGGTCTCTGCCCAGATTTCAGTACAGGGTCAACCTCACCCTACCGCCAAACAGTTAGTACCGATGAGAGCTATTGCCGAAGGTACTTTTACTATGGAAATGATTGAGAACTGGACCGGTGAAGGTGCAAATAAAGCCGCATTGGTCATCCAATGGAATGCAGACAATGAAACGAATGCTTTAGTATGGGGATATCGTTGGGATGGTGAAGCAACAGGAGAGAAAATGATCAGAGATATTGCAGCTGCCGATCCACGTTTCTTCTGTATGACAGAAACAGGAACAGCATACGGTTCCACAATTGCTGGTTTCGGATATGATGTCAACAAAAGCGGTGACTTTGCCGTTCAAAAAGACGGAACCATATTCTATCCGAATGAAGAAGGTGTCATATTCACCGGAAGTTACGGATATGACGGTTACACCTGTCTCGATCCGGAAGATTATTGGCAATCGGGCTGGTATCAAGGATATTGGTCTTATTGGCTAAAAAGTTCGGATGAAGGTACTTGGGGCTACAGTGGCGTAGGAGCTACAGGAAGAAAATTAGCAAACGGCTGTTGGGACGGATGGAATTTTGCCATTGGCATGCAGTCTCAACCATGGAAAGAGCTGGCTCCTGCCGCTAAAAACGGTCCTACGGCACCATCGGTAAAAGTCCAGCCGGAAAGCCTGGTTGTTTCACCGGGTGAATCCGCCACTTTCGCTCCCGAATTCAAAGGAGATACGCTTGTATTTCAATGGTATAAAAACGAAGTGGCAATACCTGATGCAAAAGCCCCTCACTATACCATTCCGTCAGTGACAGTTGAAGATGCAGGTTCTTACTATTGTATCGTCAAGAATATCCTTGATGAAATCTCCACTGACACCGTAACTCTAACTGTGGGAAATAAAGACATAACCACTATCCCCGGCAGCGAGCCCAATACCGTAACAGTTGCTTACGATGAGTCGTACACAGCCTATTCCGGAACGCTGGTCATTCCTTCCACCATCAATCTCAACGGCAATGATTATTCCGTCACAGGCATCGACAACATGGCTTTCAAGGGATGTAAGAAATTAACGTCCATACTCCTTCCGGACCATCTGACCACTTTAGGAGACAAGGCTTTTGAAGGTTGTACGGCATTGTCCTCAATGATATTACCTGATGAAGTAGAGTATATAGGCGCTGAAGCCTTTAGCGGATGCTCTGCCCTCACATCCATCACGATAAATAAAAAATTAAAAAGTATCGGGCGGGCAGCCTTCGAAAATTGTGCGGTACTGGCAGACATCACTCTCCCCGACAATGTAGAGACCGTCGGTTCTTTGACATTTAAGGGTTGCGGGAAACTGGCTTCCGTCACGTTAGGAAAATCAATAACAGAGCTGGGCGATTCCACTTTCTTGGGATGTAGCGCTTTGAAAAATATCGTATTGCCATCTGCCATTCAAAACGTTGGAACCCGTTCATTCAACGGATGTTCATCCTTAACCAATGTAGAATTGGGTCAAATCAGTTCTATCGGAGACGCTGCGTTCAACGGATGTACGGCATTAACTTCCATCACTTTCCCCAAGACTCTTACTTCGATAGGAGACTATGCTTTCTCGGGATGTACAGAACTTGCTACCGTTACTTTTGAAAACGGTGAATCGAATCTGTCTGTATTAGAATCATCATCAATGAGTATCGGAAACTATGCTTTTGACGGATGTACCAAAATAAACACACTGGAAATACCTGATAAAGTGACTGCTCTCGGCAACTATGCGTTCAACAAGTGCGAAGCCCTGACATCTGTTTCATTAGGAAACGGACTTGTCTCCATCGGTAATTATGCTTTCTCCGATTGTAAAAAATTGGCTGCTGTCACATTCGGTTCATCCATTGAGACAATCGGTGACCGGGCATTCTCAAACACACAACTGCCCTCGCTCACCTTGCCCTCTACAACCAAGGTCATCGGTGATTGGGCTTTCTACTATTGTCCGTTAAGCAGCATCGAATTCAATAACGGCCTGCAAAAAATCGGTAGCCGGGCATTTTATGGGGTTTCTGTAAAAACGCTGAATATACCGAACAGTGTTACCAGCCTGGGCAGCTATGCGTTCAGCAACTGTAAGAATCTAAGTTCGGCAGTTCTCGGAACCGGTATCACCAAAATTGAAGATTATACCTTCAATTCCTGTTCACAGCTAAGCAGCATCGAATGTCCTTCAGTAACAACCATAGGGGCAAGCGCATTCGCTTCATGTACTGTATTAAAAGACATACCGCTAAACAACAACATCACAGCATTAAACAATGGGGCATTCAAAAGCTGTAAGGCTATTACGTCAGTAACAATTCCCAACAGTGTAGCCAGCATGGGTACCGGTATCTTCGACGGTTGTACAGGACTTTTATCTGCCACATTCGGCACCGGAATCTCCCGTGTTCCTAATAACACTTTCAACAATTGCTCCAATTTAGCAACCGTTGTTTTGCCGGAGAACATTACCTTTATCGGGCAATATGCGTTTGCCGGAACCTCTTTGACTGCGCTTCCTTTAACTGCCAACATCACTAAAATTGATAATTACGCATTTAAAGAATGTAAAAAACTGACATCGATAGAAATACCGGACCAGATTACCTCACTGGGAACTTATGTATTCCAGAATTGCACCGGAATCACTCATGCCAAGATAGGCTCGGGAATGACTGCATTGCCGAATTATCTATTCTACGGATGCAGCAGTCTGCAGGCTGTAGAGCTTTCAGAAAATATCAAAAGCATAGGCAATTCCGTCTTTTATAATTGCCAGAAGCTAAAAGAAATCCCTCTGACAAAAGCCATTACCACCATTGGTACAAGTGCATTTTATGGCTGTAAAGGGTTGACGTCCGTTGTGCTCCCCGACAATATTACCTCTTTAGGAGGTTCGGCTTTCTACGGCTGTTCTGCTTTGGAAGAAGTTATCTTAGGAAGCGGTATCACCAAACTTGAAACCAATTTATTCCGTAATGCTTCTCTTTTGAAAAAAGTAGTGGCAAAAGGTATAATCACCTCTGTAGCAACCTATACATTCAATGGTTGCTCTGCTCTGGAAAGTATTTATATCAAATCCCAATCCGTACCGACGGCAAGCAGCAACACATTTACCAATGTGCCGGCAACCTGCAAAATCTTTGTTCCGGAAGCATTGGTCGATGATTATAAAGAAGCGAACTATTGGAAGAACTTTGTCATCTCTACCTGGCTTCCTGACCTGGAGATTGTATCCACCACACCGGCTATGGACTTCGGTAATGGAGAAGAAGCTGACATCGACAGGGATACAAAAACATTCACTGTCACATTCAACCGTAATATCGTAGAAGAGGACAACGTCTCTGTGGCATTGAAACAAGAAGGCGAACCGGTGAAAGACCAGGTGCTGAACGCATCATATACTGAAAATGTACTGACTCTGAGCAGAGAGGGAGAAAGACTGCCGGGAGGTAAATACACATTGGTAGTAACCACTTCCGAATCAGTTTTGAACATTACATTCAATGTGAAACCGTGGTTACCGGAACTGGAGATCGTATCTACTACACCGGCTATGGACTTCGGCAATGGAGAAGAGGCTGACATCGACAGAGATACGAAAACATTCACTGTCACATTCAACCGTAATATCGTAGAAGAGGACAACGTCTCTGTGGCATTGAAACTGGAGGATGAACCGGTGAAAGACCAAGTGCTGAACACATCATACGCAGAGAATGTACTGACTCTGAACAGAGAGGGAGAAGAACTCGCTGCCGGTAAATACACATTGGTAATAACCACCTCTGAATCTGTTTTGAATATTACATTCAATGTAGCAGATAGCGGTGTCGGCATAAAAGACCAAACTTCTGAAAAAAGAGTTCTTAGAAAAGAGTATTATTCTCTAAACGGTACAGTATTGCCACGCCCCGTATCCGGCTTCAATATTATTAAGACCATTTATGAGGATGGTACAGTCGAGGTATCCAAGGTATATATAAAATCTTTGGTTGATAAAAGATAATCAACTTAGTATATAAAATACCAAAGCCACAATCACCCCTGTCACAGATGTCAAAACAGTCTGTAGCAGGGGTGATTTTGTTACAAAGGGGCTTTAGCTCCCCTTCTATTCATTCTTTTTTCAAGTTACATTTCCTTACATACACAGATGGAGTAATCCCTTCCAAACGATTGAAAAGACGGCTTAAATGTGATGGGAAATCAAATCCGAGTTCATAGGAGGTTTCCGTAACCGATTTGCCGGATAGCAACAAATTTTTAGCCCGGCGAATGACATTGCGACCAATAAAGTGGTTTGCAGAATCCCCAGTTTCCTGTCGGATCAGATCACCGAGATAATTGGGGGCGACACACAGACAATCTGCGCAAAACCGAACTGTAGGCAATCCTTTGGAGAACTGTTCTCCCGTTGTGTAGTAATCATCCAACAGATGTTCCAACCTGCTGACAATGTGATTGCATTTGCCTCCACTCTCTATCGGATACTGCCTGTTGAAGAAAGACGAGCAATAAGCAAGTATCAATTCTATCAGTTTCACCACTACATCCTCACGCTTGTATTCCGCCAATTCCTGCCGGAGCATTCGGAGAAGAGTTTCACAATCCTGCTGTTCAGAGGCAGTGATGAAAAGAGCCTTGTTCACGTGGTAATGGAAAAACTCCGCACGAAGCAACTTTTTCTCGTAATCCGTACCATGAAACAGTTCCGGACTGAACAGCAATGCCCATCCTTTGCGCTGAAAGGTAGTACCGTCATCTGCCACGCCGCCGATTTGGGACGGAGAAACACATACAATGCTTCCAATGGAGTAATCGTATGTTCCCGAACCATAGCCGAGCCTCTCCGAATCATCGTCCAAAAGAAACAGCCCATACACGCCCCATAACGTGCGGCAATGCCGGATAGGTGGTAATTCATCGTAATGAATTACACTGACATGAGGATGCAATCCCTCTACGCCCACAAATTCATTGTAGTCGTGTACATTTTTCACCTCTATATCATAATTCAGTACCATCGCAGGTACAAAAATAACCAATTATTTCAACTATCAGTAAAATTGGCTTCTATTTCAGTATTTCCCTACGGTCTCTTTAATCGTAAGCCTGTAATTTTGCATTAAAAACAGATAAGACAATGAAAAGAATACTGATTTTAGGAGCATCCGGAACATTCGGGAAAGCTCTTGTCAAGAGGTTGAGTAATGATAAAGACTGTCATTTGACACTTGTATCCCGCCATGTTTCCACCTGCTATCACGAGAGTGAGCAATGTCACATCGTTGATTGTGATGCCATGAAACCGGAAGATTTACAACAAGTGATGCGGGGTTGCCATGTTGTGTATTGCGCCATATCAGGCGATGACTTGCCCGTTATCATTGAAAATACAATATCAGCCATGAAGGAAACCGGTTTACGCCGCCTTATTTTTATGGGAGCTGTAGGAATCTATGATGAAATTCCCACATATATGGATGATGAGGACAATGTAAGAAACAATCCCGACCAAATCCCCAATCGCAAAGCGGCAGATATTGTAGAGGGCAGCAGTTTAGATTACACGATACTTCGACCGGGATATTTGCAGGATGGAGACAAGGATGACTTCACACTGACATTCAAAGGCGAACAGGCGAAAGGGTACGTTTCGACCATCCCGTCCGTTGTCGAACTTGCCGTTCGTCTTATAAAAGATGACACACTCTATGTCCGTCAAAGTGTAAGTATTACCAAAAATATGATACACAGATAACAGATTCCAATCATGTCATCAAGTTCGGACTACGTCTGACAGATGCAGCACAGATTCAAAATGTCAATATGATATTTTAATCCAGTGCTGTATCTCTTAATTAAAGCAAGAGATCGGGTTGATGCAAAAAAGCTCCGGCATTTTCATATTAGGCATTCCAAAAAGCTATCAATATAAATGATTGACAATAGGAAAGATTGCTATTTCCGTATATTGATTGCAATTTATCTTCAAAACATGCGCATATCCTCCTTTATTCCATTTCAAAACAGTTTGAAATTCGACTGTTGTTAGTGAAAAAAGCGACCCCGACAAGGAAGAAAACACTTTCCCCGTAGAGACTCTTATGGTTCCTCGTAGAGGAACGAGTCGTTCCTCTACGAGAAACAAAGTGTTTTTTCAAGATGCGCAAATATAGTGCAAACCTATTAAAATTCAAATAGTTATAAAACTAATGTTTTAATCGGATGTGGTGAATAAAGCTAAATAGAGCATATTTGGGAGTGAGTTATGTTACTTATCTGTTACCTCTTCCAATTTGCCTACTAATCGGATATAAGGCATTAGTTTTCAATATATTGCATTATTCTTCATAACTTCAAATACCTCAACAGTAATTAAATTTGTAACTAAAAAAGTTGAGTTATGAGAAGTACATTCAGAGTGTTGTTTTACACTAAAAATCAATCGATTAAGAATGGTAAAGTACCTGTAATGGGACGTATTACCATCAACAAGACCACAGCTTGCTTTAGCTGTAAGAAGGAGGTGTCTATTTCTTTATGGGACGCCAAAGCTAATAGGGCTAAAGGGAAATCCGAAGAAGCTAGAATGTTAAACCAGGAACTTGATAATGCCAAAGCCCAAATTGCCAAGCATTACCAATACATATGCGATCATGACAGTTTTGTCACAGCCAAGAAAGTCTATAGCCGCTATGTCGGTTTTAAAGAAGATTCCCACACCCTTATGGAGCTTTTCAGGGAACAGCTTGAGTCATACAAGGAGAAAGTAGGCAAGGAAAAGGCAAAAAGCACCTATCTTGGTTTAGTAGCCGATTATAAGAGCGCATTGCTTTTTTTGAAAGACAAAAAGAATGTTGAGGACATTGCACTTGATGAACTTGACAAAGATTTTATTGAAGACTATTATAATTGGATGTTGGGCACATGCGGCTCGGCCAGTTCTACAGCATTCGGACGTGTTAATACCATGAAATGGCTAATGCATATCGCTCAAGAGAAAGGTTTAATAAAAGTTCATCCCTTCACGGGTTTTGGATGTAAGCCGGGATATAAAAGACGTTCATTTCTCTCTGAAGAAGAACTGCAGAGGCTTATACATGTAGAATTGAGGTATAAACGTCAGCAGGCTATGCGTGACATGCTACTTTTCATGTGCTTCACAGGCCTCGCCTTCGCAGATCTGAAAGCAATTACTTATAAGAATATCCATACAGATTCTGATGGTGGCACATGGCTCATGGGAAACCGTATAAAAACAGGCGTAGCATACGTCGTGAAATTATTACCTATAGCAATTGAACTTGTAGAAAAGTATAAGGGTGATAACAAAAAGAAAGATTCTCCTGATTGCGTTTTCCCCGTCGGTGATTATGAAACCATGAAAAGTAGTTTTAAGGTTTTAGGGAAAAAGTGTGATTGTAATGTAAATATCACCCCTCATATCGGGAGACATACCTTTGCAGTTTTGGCTATATTGAAAGGCATGCCGTTAGAAACTTTGCAAAAAGTATTAGGACACAAATCGATTCTTTCCACACAAGTCTATGCTGAACTGATCAATCCGAAGGTTGGGGAAGATACGGATAGGATGTGCGACAAGATTGGTTCCGTGTATCGCTTGGCCAATTAGAATAAGTATGAAAAAACACCCTTCAGCAAATGTTGAAGGGTGTTTTTCGTATTCAGGCAGGTTGCTTATTTCAAGTAACGCCTGAAATCTTTATAGTTCTTTTTTAGTACCTCGTATAGCCCGCTTTCCGGATAGAGCAGTTTACCCCCGACAGAGGTAATTGAGGTATAAGGTATTGCCTTTTCATCCCGTAGTGTTTGTAATGTACGCTTGGAAACATGAAGCATCCGGCATACCTCATCTCCACTCAGATAATGTTCGTCTGCAATCGTCGGACGTATCCGTGCCGCAGCAGCCTCCAGATTTTTTCCTGTCCGTTTGATCCATCCGGTAAGTTCCTTGAACTCTTCCGAATCTTTAGTGATAATGTCTGCCATACTCTTTATTTTCTTTTTTTGATTAGTCCTTCCTCCAGAATTTGCTGGATGTCCACTTCTTTATAAAAGAATTTTCCACCGATATTAGAATAAGGAATCAGCCCGTTATCCCGGTAAGTCTGCAGTGCCCTTTTGGAAATATTGAGAGCCAGGCACACATCCTGCGCATCCAGTCACTTGTCCGGTGTTACGGGGGCTATTTTCTTTTGAAAGTCCATCATTTGCACGGACAGCATACTTAGTTGTTTCTTCAAGTCCTGATAAGCACTTGTTTCGATAATTGTCAGTTCCATGATTTATAAATTAAATTGTGAATAATGAAATTGGGTGCAAGATAAAGGGAATATTACTATAAATCAATCGTTTAGTTTCCAGTGTCGTTAATAGTCATTAATAGTCATTTTTTGTCAGCGTAGCTTTTCTTATACTTTTTATTTAACGGGGGAGTCGTGAAATCCGACATCCCTTATACAAATGGTAACTCTTTCATCTTTTTTCCTTTTTTGCCCTGCCACATTTCTTTATGATATGGATTTCTTCGGAGAAATCAGAAATATGAGTATCTTTGGAACGAAATATAGATTTAAATGGCAGGCAATAGCCTTCCAATTAGATATAGACATAACATTCGCAGAATGTCTCAAGACGGAAATCTGGTAAATTTCAATGAATAGAGGCTTTTTGTGTATTGCTTATGCTATGCTTTGTCATAGCGTGGCTTACACAGCTACTATTCATAGGTTTACCAGAACCTCCGTCTTGGAGTTGGGTAAGGCCACGCTTTCTCAAATACTTCTGCCGAATAATATTTATAGGTTAAATATTATACTTATGGCAAAACTCCAATTACTTGCAATCACTACTCTTGACGGATACCTCTTCGACAGGACTGTTTCTTCCCCTTTGTGGGATAATCCGAACAAATATGGCCTCACCAAAATACGGGAACGTGCTACACAGACTCTCGGGCCGGATGTATCTTTCATCTCATTGACACAATGGAAAAAGAAAAATGAAGGTATTTATTTCATAGAAGCGGCTCCGGATACAATTTCCGTTATAAGCAGCATGTTCAGATACTGGTTGGTGGATGAAATCATCCTTTTTGTCGCACCGTATATCCAAGGGGACGGCATACGTCTGTTTACAGAAATTCCCGGTCCTTCCTCATGGGAAATGACCGGGAACAAATGTTTCAGATCCGGTATTTGCAGGCTGGCCTACAAACGGATTGAATAACCTGCAATTATCTTCTTATCCTGACTGACTTGGTTTAGACAGGCATCTTATATTTCTCCCAATATTTTCTTGCCTTGTCCGGTCCTATCCAGTTCCGTTGGTCATCGATTCCCCTGTCCGAGAGTTGTTTCCTGACCAGCTTCTGGATATCAATCTCCCCTTTGGCTATCTTGATCAGCAGTTCGGAAGCAATCGTATTCAGCATTAAGTCCGGATTCAGTTCATCCGGTATCTCTTCCATTTCTTTTTTCATAAGTCGCTTCTTTATTTTTTAGGTTTATTATCCTTGAAAGTCATCTCAATCCTGTAATTGTCATCCAGCTCGAGTGATGCCTCATACTTCTTTCCTTTCTTGCTGGTAAACTTCAGATATCCGGTACGTTTCCCCGATAGCAGCAGGAGCATCTGATTATCCGTCAGTTCCCTGCCGTTGAACGTTCTAAATAACAGGAACCCACAATTGGGATCGCTGCATTTGGCGACCTTGTTAAAGACGATAATCGTTTCTGCTCCGCATTTGGGGCAGTTACAATGTGGCAAGTCCGGATGGTTAAGTTTCAGGGCAAGCAGTTCCGAGGTGATTTGTTGGGTATAGGAATTGATGCTCTGAGTAAATGTTTCCGTGGAAACTTTGCCGGTTTCGATTTCATGCAAGGCGCATTCCCACCCTCCGGTCATGCTCACGTTGGCGATCATCTTCTCTTTTACAATATCATATACTTCCAGTCCTTTGGGAGTGGGAATCAGTGACCGTCCGTTTCTTTCCACGTAGTGTCTGGCAATGAGCAGTTCGATGATTCCGGCACGTGTAGCCGGTGTACCCAAGCCGGAATCCTCCATTGCCTCTTTTTCCTTTTCATCGTCCAATGTTCTGCCACAACCTTCCATCGCAGCAAGCAGGCTTGCCTCAGTGAATATGGGCTGCGGTTTGGTTTTCTTGACCAATGTATCAATACCGAGCACGGGCAATATTTCGTCTTCCTGAAATTCGGGCAGAAGACTTCCTTCTTCTTTCTCACTGGGTTCGTTATAGATGCCTCTCCACCCCGGAACTTTGATTTGGCTTCCTTTTATCCCGAAAAGAACGCCGTTACAGTCCGCTTGTACGGATACCGTTTCTTTCAGGCATTTGCCGGAGAAAGCCTCCAACATGCGTCCCGCGATCATGGAATAGATATTCTGCTCGTCAAGGGAAAGCCTCTGGGGATAGTTCTCCGTAATGATTAACGCATGATGGTCCGTCATCTTGCTATCGTCCACACAGTGCCGGTTTAAAGGCTGGTTACAGAGGTTTTCCGCATGCCATGTGAAACGGGGATGTTGCTTAAGCAGGCCGATGAGGGAAGGGACTTGTTCGAAGATGTCTTCTGTGATATAGCTACATCCGGTACGGGGATACGAAATGTAGCCTCCTTCATATAATTTTTGAGCAATGTTCAGCGTCTGTTCTGCGGTCAGTCCGAGTTTGGTATTGGCACTTCGTTGCAGGGCGGTCAGGTCATAAAGTAGCGGAGCTTCTTCTGGAACCTCTTTCTTCTCCACTTGCACCACTTTGGCTGTCGTCTCTTCATACACTTTTTTACGGTCCACATCGAGTTTTTCCGGTGTATCATATTTCCCGGTACAGGTTAAGACGAGTTCTTTCCCTGCTTTCGTTGTCCGTAGCTGTAGCAGATAATAGGGTTTGGCTATAAAATCCCTGTTGTCCAGATATCGACGGCAAATCATGCCAAGTGCCGGTGTCTGTACTCTTCCCAGAGAATAGTTACTCTTGCCTGCAGCCATGCTCAAAGACAGGCTGGCATTCATACCGACGACCCAATCTGATTCTCTCCTGGCTTTAGCGGCACGGTACAGGTTGTCAAACTCCTTACTTGATTTGAGGCTATCAAATCCTTCCCGTATCGATTTTTCTGTCATGGAAGATATCCACAAGCGTTTGGTTTCCTTATGATATCCCAGATATTCAAGCACATATCTCATAATTAACTCTCCTTCCCGCCCTGCATCAGTACAGGATATCACTTGATCAGCCTGACCCAACAGTTTACGGATTACTTCCAATTGTTTCAGAGCCGTCGGATCAGCCTTGTATCCATCTTCGGTTTTAATCTGACGGACAACCAGTTTGAACGGGTCGGGAATAATAGGCAGCATCTCCTTTTCCACATGGACAATGCCGTAGTCTTGAGGCAGGGCCAATGCCAACAGATGGCCGTAAGTTCATGTGACGGCATATCCGTTCCCACTCAAGTATCCTTCCTGTTTCTCCGTTACGCCCAGGACCCGGGCAATGCTGCGTGCCACCGAGGGCTTCTCACAAATACAAATTGTTTTCATGTTACTTTCTTTTTTAATATGAATGACTATTTAATTTTTACACTCTTGACCTTTGATTTTTCTTTCCGTACCCTTTTCTTCGGTTCTTTGGGAATGGAGAGCTTCTCTTTCTTTTCCGATACTTGTATGCTTTCCGTCAGATTCGGCAGGGGTATTTCCTTTGCCGGAAAACGGCTGATTAAATCCATTGAGATTCCTGACATTCCCGCATTCAGTTTCACCTGATCTGCCGGTTGGAGGTATTTCTCCCCGTTCTTTCCGGTTGCCAGTTCGTACATGACTGTTTCACGGCCCTGGAGGATTCCTTCGTAATTTTGGTAAGGAAGGTTTGATTCAGACAGTCCGTTCTGCTGAAGCATCCCACAAATCTCATCGGGTGGCAATCCTCCGAACTTCCGGTCAAAAGGAGAAGAAAGAATGTACTTGTATGTTGCCAGAAGCTGCTTTTCATGGCTCATATCGGGACATCCTTCATATTCCTGCAGTTGTTTGATTTTCTTTTCAATGCTGTTCAGAGCTTTGAAAGTATGTCTGTCCTTATTCTGAATAGGCATACTACCCATTCGGACCAGTTCCATCTGGATACGGTTCAGGCTGGACGTTTCCCATTTATTCAACAGATTACTGCGATTGCTCCGGTAATCATCCCGGAGGATAGCGATTGGATTTTTGGTACGAAAGAATAATCCGATCCGTTTTCCCCATGAGGGTTCGTGGAGGTTGGACGCGCTCCAGCGGATCGTGTTGAAACGGTAAGTATCCATGAATCTCCTGAAATGATTCCGGCTGGTAAACAGGTTTCTGAAAGTTTGCAGGAATGCTTTCCTTCCGGCAGCCCTGCGGCTACGTGGTATCTCTTTTTCGGGAATGAATGTATTATTTATCAGTTCCATATGCATTATAATTTGGGCTTCGCCTGCTTTTTAACGGAAGCGGTTTTTGTCTTGACCTTTTTCTTTTCATTGCCACAGGACAGTCCGGGCTTGTCTTGCGGTTTTTCGGCTGTTTGAGCTTCTCCTTTCTTAGAAACAACAACAGGCGGGCTTACCCGATGATAGTTCTTCCGGACTCCATCCCTGTTTAACAGTGTTTGCGCCAATGACCTGGCAGCATTTTGTAATTCATCCATCTTCTGCCGGAAAAGATAATCCCGGTACAATTCCTTTTGCCGGGTAATCTCACGGATACCTTTCTCCACAAACAAGAAATCCTTTTTATAGGCAAACGATTCGTCTGCCGGTAAATGGGCGTATCCTCTGGCTGCTATGTCCTGAAGTGTCATAATGTTCCGGTTACGGATAGAGAGTTCCAATGCGCCGGCTGTGACAAACCGGTTGAGATTTTCTCCCGTAGGATGCATGTCGAAAGTGACGGACGGCTTGTAATTCGCCAGAATTTCCATCCCGGCCTGCGGCATGGTGGTCTGATTCCCGTTGGAGAGTTCCAGCATCCGGCGGGAGACGGTTTCTATCCGGTAAATATTCAATGACTCCACATCCTGCAAAGAGCTTGAGTAGAAATTGTCCGCTGTCGATTGCAGGTAATCCCGAAACTTTATAGTCCCGGAAAGTCCGTCATTGAATACGCGGACACCTTGTTCCGTTTCAGCTATGGTGTAGAACTGTTTGGCTTGCTTTCCTGCCGCAATCTTCTCCATCGCATCTTCGTGTGCAATAAAGCACTTATAAGCTGGTGAGTAGTCCAGATCCCGGATATTCTCTGCCGTTAGTTCCCTTTGGCATGCTCTCAAATAAGCCGCTTTCCGTAAAGGTACGGAGTTGTTTTCAGTGATGCCTCCGTAAGAGGCGATGAAACTGAGGGCTTTCTCACTGTCTTTCGCCGGTAGTTCGCTGGTGAAAGGAATATCTTTAGCAGGTATTCCCTCAAAATGCAGCAATAAGTTATCCGGTATGGTTTTCTGATCCATAGCAATCCGGGCGGTCAGATCCATAAATACCTGAAAAGAGTCCTTATCCGTCGGAACATACGACACGACCATGACAGTCGAGACTTGATTATCCGGCTGTAACACAATAAACAGGCTCTTTAAATCCGCTTTAGCGGTGAATGTATCTTTTATTTTTTCCATCCATGCAGGCATGATAATCAGTTTTAGATGCGGGGATTATGTGACTTGTTCTGACGGGAAGCCGTCTTTCTCTTTTCCGAAGCCGCCGGTCCGGTCAGTTGCAACGGAGGACAGGTCAGTCTGTATCTCAGGCCAAGTATCTTGTCCGCGAGTTGCTGCTGCCTGTTTTGAATATTGTAGAATGCCTTTTCACTATATCCCTTTTTGGATTGCAGTTCGGACATTTCTTGATCCAGCGGTTTAAAATTTCCTTTGTGGGTGAACTCCTTATAGCTTTCATTAGTATTGAAATCAGCCGGTAATCCGTATTCCCGTATAAAGAGCAGGGTGAATATCTCGGCATTCTCCGGCGTTACCGAAAGCCGGTAATCTTCCGTAAACTGTTTGAATGCATGGTATGTCGGCTCTATGGGATAGCCGCCTTTCTTCAACAGCTCGGATTGCTCTATCGGATACAATGGCATTTTCGCCAGCTGCCCGTAGAAAGGATTGGACCGGAAAAGGTCCAGATGCTTCTGCATGTAATGCTCCGTGCTATGGTTCGGGCAGGAAATATAGAATTCTCTGATTCGTCCCAGAGCCTGTACTTCCGGAGTGAAGAAACGGTCAGCCAGATATTGCAGGTAACACTGTTTATAGATGGCTCCTTCATCCGTGGCGGGCAGGTAGACGGCTCCTTTGGGAGTCTGGAGGGAAATGATGGGGTCTATCTCTTTGTTTTGCAGGCTGTCCGGGATAAGCCCGTAATCACGTTTCAGGATATAGGCCGCCTGATCCCGGATCTGTGATTTGACCTTCTCCTGTCCGCCTTTATTTTCAGCCGGAATATTCTGCAGCGCATTGAACTGGGAGTTGAAAGAATTCTTGTGTATGAACGGAATCCTTCTGGTTGTATAGTCTATCCCATAGATTCCTGCGGTTTCCTGTAAGGATAGTAACCGGAGTATCTGGGCATTGGCAATACTGGGGAGCACGTTATAGGAGGAAGCAAACTTGTCATAGGCATCGAATGTCGGTTCTATGCGGTGGCTCCTGTCCAGCCGGGCATTCCGCAGGATAGTCGCATCCAGATATTGTGCTTTCTCCGGCAGAAAAGAGTTTGTATATAAGGAGAAGGCATTGGGAGATGCTTGGAATGCCTTTACCACTTCTGCGTCCGGACGGGTCAGCTTGTACAGGTTGACAAACTCCGGTTTCTCTTCGTCCGTAATGAAGAAACGGTCGGCCAGATGTTGCATATAGGCATGGCAGCATGTCTTTCCAAAGCCGGAATATTCGAACAGAAGCACTCCTTTGGCGGTTTCCACGGCGGTCAGGGTTTCCGACGGATCGTCGTGGAGAGTATCCTGTGCCAGCGCGAACCGTTTGGCTTCCGGCTGTACAAGCAGGTGGTCGGCAAGTCCGCTGGCTACCAGCATGGGCAGGCTTTTTTCTTCATCGTGAGAATGCAGGTATTCCAGTCCGCGCAATGAGACATTGCCCTGCATGCTTCCTCCGTTCCGGGTGATGAATTTTTGTACCAAGCTGTTATCCTTGTCAAAGAGCCGGATATCCGGGTAGCTTACTCCTGCCGGAAACTGGTAGCGGCACAGATAAAGATCCGGCAAGTGGCTTTGGACAAGGGACGGCTTGTACATTTCCCTTTGCCGCTGGAGGTATTCGGTGAATCGTTGATTCATCATCGATACTTCTTTCTCCGGCATCAGGTGCATCTCCAGTTGTCGGGGTTGCCCTTCCAAGTCCTGGGTAACAAAGAAAATCATAATGTTTGAAATCTCTTGCTTTTGCATACGATTGAAATTTAAAATAGTTACATGGTGATACTTCTACTCTTTTTCTTTTCCTGTTTGGGCGGTTCATAGCCCCGTACCGCATAGTCCGTCTGTAGGATTCTCTTTGCCGTATCCTTGATGGTCCGTTCAAGTGCATTTTTCAGCAGTGTGCCATCCTGCTTCCCCACATAAGACAGCCTGATCCGTTCATCCAGGGAGACAAAGCTGTTTTGATGGTTGAACCGGCTGTCTTTTTCCAAATTCCCGATTTGCCCGGTCTTGCAGATCCGGTCGAGTACGCCTATGTTATAATTCTTCTGGCTCTTGCCCAGATTCAACTTTTCGGCCAGTTGGTTATAACATTCCAAAGAGGGAGCCATGCTGCATTCTACCGCCGGGGTATAGTTGGCTATCATATTTGAATCCAGGAAATGAGCCTTTTGGGGAAGGTATATCTTTTTTAAGCCATGTTCAAACATGTTCGAACACTTTGACGCCTCTTTGATCAGATTGATATTGGAAGTGCTGAAATAATATATTTGCAGTTTATCCGCATCCCTGTAAACCGGCGAGAAGAAATTATCGCCAATATGCTGCAGGTATTTCTGCGCACACTGTATCCCCCTGCCGGTATCATTGAACATCAGGACTCCCTGGTTCGTATTTATTGCAGTAATCACCCTGTTGTAGATATCTTTTTCCTTTTCTTGATGGAATGCGCGGTAAGCGTTCAGTTGTTTTTTCAGCAGGGGATTGTCTTTGGCCTTTTGAAGCATTCTCTGGATGCTATCCACATTATGGATGCCATAAGGAGATGTATTCTCGTAAACGAAGGCGATATCCCGCAATGGGAAATGAGTTGCACAAGACAGTCCTCCGTTATGGGTCATGTCCTTGATGAACCTTTCAATGTTCCCCGGTTGTACAGCACCCTGATATGGTATTAAATAGACTTCTTCCTTAGGAATGTAGGAGCCTTTCAAGGCCAGTTCTGCCTGCCCGAAAAGAAATTTGCCGCCATCTGAATTGATGCCATAACGATTCTCTATGGTCTGGAAATGTTCAATCTGCCTGTTGCTGTTCAAATTGAAACCAATGTATGTACTCATATTATTTTATGGTTTAGATGAATGGTTGATTAAGATAGTCTATGCCGTTTCGACGGGTCGGGAACTTTTTTATTCTTCATTTTCTGCTCCATTTTCTGTTTTTCTTCCAGGTCTATAGTCCATTGAAAACAGGTCATGATCTTGTCCGGGCAGCAAAGGGAGATTCTTTTTTGTTTCATGGACTCATCATCCAGCCGGATATAGACAAAGTAATCCAGTTCCCCTTTTCCGGTTTCTTCAATGGCTGTTACTGTTCCTTTATAGGGAACAACGGGAGTTTCCTCTTCCGGATCGTTCTCTACAATCCGCGCTCCGAGGTACATCTGACTTTTAGGTATCATATCGCTTTATTTTAAACGGTTATTGTTATGTCTGTTCTTATTCTCAGTCTTTTTAACGGTATTCTTCTCTTCCGGCAGCGGACAGAGCAGTCCGTCCTTTATCACGTATGTCCTGACGCCGAAGGGCTTGGAGGAACCCTCAATTCTGCCCTGCTCAAAGTCGGCCTTGCAAAAAAGGAGATGCCTTGTCGCCTCCTTGTTGTTTTCCGGGAGATACAGTGCGTATCCCGAAGCCAGTGCCGTCTTTTGAACTTCATTCAGTTTTCGGCTTCCGACGGTGAAGGTAACGGTGGAGTCATTCAACATATTCTCAAGGGAACGGTGCCCTCTCACATCGAAATCCCTTTTCAAAATTCCATCGGCAGCCTTCCGGATTTCCGTAGACAACCGCTTGAACTTTCCCGTATCGAATTCGCCGGCAGATTTAACCTGCGTGACTTTTTCAAATTCCTTGGCATACGGCAGCAGTTCATTGAAATAGGTAAACGGTTGTTCATGAATATTCATATAACCGTTACGCATGACGGTCAGCAGCCGGTAAATGTCATGGTTCTCCCGGCTGATGGAAACCTGCGTATCCTTATTGAAATGCCAGTCGGTGGCGAATTTTATAAAATCCCCGGCTGTCGCTTCCATCGAATGGTAGCATACCGGTTTTAAACTGTCGATGAATTCTTTGGGCAGTTCGTCAAGACCGATATAGGATGCCGGATAAAAATCGAAGGAATAATCCAGTTCCATCGGTTTGCACGGCTTGTAAGCGGCATCTATGAGAGGAACCAGGTTCTTGTCCATGAACGTACTGTCGTAGACGGCCAGATGGCCGGTATCGTAGTGCGGGTCGAAGTAATGGTCCGTGATGTACCGGATGCACTCCCTGAATCCGTTCCTGCCGATCTCGTTACCGGAAAAGATAAGGTATCCGAAGTCATTCTCCACCACTTTTAAGGGGAATGTGTACCGCGGCTGGCACCGGTACAATGTCCTTTTTTCCTGTTGCTGTAATCGAAACTCCAAGTATGCGGGTTCCTGCATGAGATACTTCTTCAATATGCCGCCGTCCGGTTCATTCTTGTATTTATAGGTATAGACCGCATCACGCAGGGAAATGCGTTTGGCAGGGGGAATGCAGTGTTCTTGAAAATACGGCAGCAGTTCCTTGCTGATATATTCCTCGAAAGGGGTATGGGTATCTACCGGTGGAACCTGCCTCATGTTCGCCAGGTCAAACCGGAGCAGTTCCGTATCCGGAATATAGGGGCAGCACTCCGCTTCCTTGATATTGTCAATCAGGAATTTGCGGAACAGGCTGTCCGCATCTCCTTTCTGAATGAATGTGAGGGCATTTCGGGGCTGGTGGGGAGAGTACTGATGGTAACGGTCCATACCGACAAAAATACTTCCCGGCTTGTCGGGATCGAAAAAAGGATTTTCCATTTGGTTTCTCTTGTCCATATTTCTACAATTTAGGGTGGGTATTTCTTTTCTTTTTCACGTCCTGCTTTTTATTCAAAGCCTTTTCGATGACTGTTTTCACTTTGAACACCTGTTTGTTCGCAGGAGGATCCTTAGAAAATACGATCCGGGTGAAATCCCCGTTTATCCATGCATAGGCATGGGACGGGTTGCTTTTTGCCTCTCCCGGCAGGAAGAGTCCGTGCCCTGCCGCCAATACTTGCCGGTGAGGGGTAAAGAGCCGGACACCGTCTACGGTGACACATTCCATCGGGTCGCGGAGGATGTTCCCAACAGTCCGGTGTCCACGCACATCGTAATACTGCTTGAGGAGTTTGTCCAGCAAGGCTTTATCCTGGCCGGTTTCTTCTATCTGCTGCCGGATATCCGATGCTGTACCTTGTTTGGAAAGCTCCAGTAATTTACGGTCCTTGCTTTCTATTTCCTCCAAAATATCAGCGATATTACGGTTGCGATGGCTGCTGGTACAATGCATATTGTGGCAGAAACTACCGAAATCCTCCCAGGTCGGCTTCATCTCATTCCGGTAGACCAGCTCCATTTCCGGTGTCTTATCCATCTGCAGGTAAGCATATTCCGGGTACAGGCCTTCACCCGGATTGACATAGGATCCATCCTTTAGGACTCCTTCTGCCCGGTAAACATTTACCGGACCAAGATTGAAATGGGGATCGAAGTAATGGTCTGCCATAAATTGCAGAAAGTCCTGCCTGTTTTTCTGTCCTTCCGTCGTATCAGTAAAGAACACAAAGCCATGGGCTGTCTCTATGGCTGTATAGGATTGTTCAGGTTGCTTCATATCATTACATTTTGAGGGAATTGTTCCTTTTCGTTTTCGATACCTTTTTCAAAGCCGGTACATATGGAATGATTTTGCCGTTTTTCTCCTGATACACGGTCTTGTTTACGGGAGATTTGGTATATGCCATTACCCGGTTGCATGTCTTTTCGGCATGGAGGAAATGTAAATCTGGCATTGACTTGGATATTTGGGGACAGTAGATCCACTTTCCTTCCAGCAAGGCTTGCCTCATGGCTTCGCCGGCATCGGTTCCATTGATGAGAAACGGGACGCTCCTGTCATTCAGTGTCCTTTCCAATGTACGGTGTCCACGGACATCGAAATCCGTCAGAAGGATATTCTTCGCTTTCCAACGCATGTCATCCAGCACATCTGACAAATCTGGCCCCGAGGACTGTCCGTTGATACAGTCGTCTATCCGGGTGACATACTCCTGAAAGACATTCCGGTATCCGAAATCGGGATCATTTATTATATCCCGCTTGAATCCGTTCTCCATCAGATACAACAGTTTGCTGATATCCGCATTGTTACGGCTCGCAGGACATCCGGCAAATTCATTCAGGCGGAGAAATTCAGAAGCGCTCGGCTCCATGTCCGTTTCAAACGCCAGTTTCCACTGTTTCCTGTCACGGAAAGCCTCTTTTGAGAATACAGCATTATCAAAATCATATTCCCCTTTTCCGCTTTGGGGATTCTTCCGGTAGCAGGCATCCACCAAAGGACAGATATCGTCGGACAGGCAGTTGACGTTGTATTGCCTGACAGGACCGAGTTCGCCATGAACCCAGAAATAATTGCCGGATAACTGTTGGTAAAAGCTCTTCAATCCCTCCCGTCCCATTTTGGTATCACTGAAAAACAAGATTCCTTTGGACGTTTCCACAGCATGCAGCGGTAATTTGTAAACCGGATTATAATCATACCTGGCAGCCAGCTCATCCTGCTTCTGATGAAAATGGACCAGCTCGTCCAACTGCTGTGTGGTCAGTTTCGGAAGTTCTCCCGATATCATGAGGATATCGCTGCGTGACTGCGCAAACAGGACATTTCTCAGATTGGTACTTATTAGAGGAGCCAGTCCCTTTTCCCGGATATAGGGTAGTAATACCTGATTGATATATTCCTTTTTGGAAATATCTCCGGAGATAGCCGGTACATCCGTCATCTTCGGGAATGAATAGATTTCCAGACGGGTATTCGGTACGAAGGCGGAGTATTTGGCTTTTATCGATTGTTGGCTGAACAAGGCCATAAACGTATAGACAGGGTCTTGCCTGTCGGGATTGGCAGGATAAAGCATATAGGAGGATTCTGCATGGGGTTTCTCCTTGCCGGTTTCATAACCGACAAGGAGCTGGCCTTCACCGTCTTTCCTGAAAAGCTCGTCCAATAGTTTGGGATCATCAGAAATATAGGTTGCCATTTTTCTTACATTTTAGGTGTGATGGACGGTTTACGGGTACGCGGTTTCTTTTCCGCTTGCTGTGAGGCTTCCTCTTTTTTCCGGGGTTTTCCGGCTACTTGTACCGGTGCATGGGGCTGCTGCTGGCTTCCGTCTTGTTCCTGACCTTGTTTCTGTGCCTCTTCCAACTTCTTGGTGCTTCTTTCCCAGAGGAATTCCACCCCTCGCTCGGCGGCACTCATCTGGATGGAGGTGGCATAAAATTTTCCATTATCAGACTTGAAACGGATCGGTACTTCCTCACCGCGCACGGCAGCATCGTATTCTTTCGGAGAAAGCGTATAATCTTTCACCTTACGCGGAATGCGTGCCTGCTCTACGGGCATATGGAACAATTCATTGGTCACCGGGTCTTTGGAAAGGTAGCAGGATTTGGTTTCTTTGGTACGGTAGTCAATGACTACATCCACCGCCTTGCCGAGATTGCCGGTCTGGTTCAGGGCCTTGAGGTCTTCTTCCGTCAGGACATGTCCCCTGTAGTCTTCCCCGATCTTGGGAGCCTGACGGATGTAGTGGATGTCGAACTTGACAGCTCCGTTCTCGTCGCGGAACAGGGAGAGTTTGGCATCCCCGTTTTCACGCCCCAGCTCGGAATTTTTTGCCACACGGAAAGCGATAGCGGAAGTCTTTCCCTGCAACATTCTTTCGAGGCTGTCCTTTGTGTTCTTCAGTCCGTCCGGGGTAATGCCGTATTTGGCGGCCTGTTCCCAATTCACTTCCCGCTCGTTGAAGCGATGGTTATTATACACCCTGGTCGAAGCCAGTTCCCTTCTGACTGCTTCGTTCTGTGGTTCCTGCGCCGCTTCGATCTTTTCTTTGGCCTGCTCTACGAGCGTTTCCTTCGGCATGTTGTAGAGGGAGTAACGACCGGGATTATTGTACTGGTAGAGAAAATTCTTCCCGAAGTTGGTGAAGAAGTTTCCACGTTGGTCCACTTTGATAAACTGGTCCCTGTTCGCCTCGTTAGCTTCGAGCGTTTCCAGCTCTCCGTTCGCTGCGATTCCTTTTACACCTTTGGCTTTCTGCTCTTTCTTGTCATACGCCATCAAATACCCGTGTTCCGGGGTTGCTTCCTTGTTTTCAGGAGCTAAATTCACATCGTTCATATACGTTAATTTTAAAGATTAATGAATCATTTACGAGGGTAAAATTACTATCTTTGTCATTAAATAGTTTGATTATGAGGAAGTTGTCATTAATTGTCATGTTCTGTCACTTATTGTCATGTCCGGCTTTTGCACAGTCCCCGTCAAAGGGATATAAAGCCGGACTCAGTGCTGTCATCTACCGTATCCACTCTGCCCGGCAGTGAAAGTCTTTCATATGAGACAGCCGGTTGCCGGTTACCGTACTGGCCGATTATCCTATTCTGTATCCATTGAATGAAAGTCGGAGGAGGTATGCCGTTTCTTCCGGTTTCGGTATAAGGATGCATCCGGTGAAAAAGAAAAGGATACTCCATGCCGGAGTGGATCTTGCCGCACCCTATGGCACGCCGGTCTATGCTTCAGGAAGCGGGAAAGTCGTTGAAGCCAGGTATAGCAGCAGTTACGGCTGGTACATCGAAATCCGGCACGCGGGCGGCTTTTCCACGTTGTATGCACACTTGAGCAAATTGCATGTGAGGAAAGGGAGCGATGTACGCATAGGTCGGCATATCGGCAATGTCGGTCATACCGGCATAGCGACCGGCAACCATCTGCATTTTGAACTGAGAAAAAACGGGAAGCCGCAGAATCCGTTGCAGTGGGTGATACTAAAGGATTCCCGTTCTAAAAAGAGTCATTAATTTAATCCGTTACACAATGAACATTGAAGAAGCCAAGAGCATTCAGTTGGAGGATTATCTCCGGCGTATGGGGTTCAACCCGGTAAAACAACAAGGGGACAGTATCTGGTATTGTTCCCCTTTCCGTGAGGAGAAGACACCTTCTTTCAAGGTGAGCGCATCCCGCAACCTATGATACGATTTCGGCATCGGACAGGGAGGGGACATCATCACCCTGGCGATGGAGCTTCAAAAGACGAAGGATATCTCTTATGCGCTTAAAACGATAGAGGGACATTTTCCGGCTGCTTTCCGTCCGGTAGCAGCCTCTCCCCGGCAGGCGGAACCGCAGGCTACCGGCTACCGGCAGGTACGCATTGATCCGCTGACGAACCCGGTCTTGCTGGGATATCTCAAAGAAAGAGGCATCTTGCCTGAAATCGCAAGGGAAGCATGCAAGGAAGTGCATTTTCAGAACAAGGGAAAATGGTATTTTGCCGTAGGCTTTGCCAACCGGAGCGGCGGGTACGAGATCCGTAACAAATACCTAAAAGGCAGCATATCGCCCAAAGAGATTACCCATATCAAAAATGGCAGCGACCGTTGCATAGTGGTTGAAGGCTTTATGGATTATCTCTCATACCTCACGCTCAAGGCTACGCATCCCGGTAACGGACAGCCTAAAGGAAACGGTCCGGACTATATCGTTTTAAATTCGGTCAGCAATGTAGGCAAGGCTATCCCTGTCTTGAAAGAGTATAAGAGTGCCCTCTGCCTACTGGATAACGATTCCGCCGGAAGGCAGGCTTTTCAGCAGATGGCGCAAGCCGGATGCCCGGTCAGGGACAAGTCCGACTGCTACCGGGAGTATAACGATTTGAACGATTACCTGTTGGGCAGGAAGATGGCGCAGGAGAACAAGACGGATCATCAGCACGAAACAGCCCCGAAGCTGATTGAAAAGCCTGCAAAGAAACAGTCCGGTTGAAAATTATAAAATACTGGTCCTTGTCTGATGCATGAAAGGCAGGCAATAAAAAAGAGAGTCAAATCCCTGCTGGAGGGAATTTAGCTCTCTTTTTATTGCTACCCGGCTACCACCGGATATTTATTCTTAATAATTTCTGATCAGCAATTCATTGACCGCTTCTCTTTTCTCGGCTATGGAACAGATGGAACGGAAGATGCTGATTCGCTGGATATGGAAACCGGCATAGAGGTCGTCGAAGAAGGTGTTCTCAGGGTTCTTTTGCCGGGGATCGGAGTTGGAAAGCATTCATTTGGCACCGGTTTCACCTATTCCCTTGCAGAAATTTGCCAGGTTGATCTGCTCTTCATCTCCGAAGTCCTGTGGCATGTAGGAGGTGCAGGAGTTACCCTCATTGACCGGCTTATAAGGCGGGTCAAAATAAAATAGGGAGTTGGCTCCGGTGTATTCTGCGGTCTGCCGGTAGTCACCGTCCAGAATCACAACATCTTGCAGCAGCTTGTGGTTAAAGCGGATCAGTTCCTCTTCCAACAGTTTTACCCGTCCCCCGGCACCAAAAGTGACGGACAGCTTTCCGCTATGGTTCACGGAGTAGATGCCGTTATAACAGGTACGCATGAAGAAGATAAACAGGGCGGCACGGGTGATGTTATTCGGGTTTCCTTCATTGTAGTAGGTACGTTTCTCCATGAAGTAGACCCTTCTTCGGGTATGTTCCTCCAGCGCGATGTATTCGTCCTGTATCCGGGCAAGCACTTTAATAAGCTGCTCCGGGGATTCCTTGATGACGCGGTAGACATTGATCAGAGCCTCGTTGGAGTCGTTGATGACGCAACGGATTTCCGGATAGGCTTGTCTTATTCAGAAGAAGAGGGCGCCGCCACCGACAAACGGTTCTACATAGGTATCCATCTGTCCGAAGTCTTTCGGAAGGGATTCGATAAGTACGGGAAGCAGTCTTCTTTTACCTCCCACCCAGGGGAAGCAGGGTTTTCCCGGCAGGTTGGCCGGAGAACTTTTCTTTTTTTCCATGTTTACAACATTTAAATGATTAATAAATTAAATAGGGATTATTCATCGTCTGCCGTTTCCAGCAGGTGTTTCAAGTTGGGATCATTTTGGATGCGAAGCAGCTCTTTTTCGATGATTTGCGTCACGTCTTCCTTGATTTGATAGTAGTTCCTTTCGATTTCCTCTTGCATGTGGTCCTTACCATCCGCACCGGTAAAGTCGGTTATGACGGGGATAGGCTTGTAGGCTTTTGTTTCGGCGGCTACCCGTTCATTGTCCACCACGATCTCGCAATGGAATATCTTCTGTTCTATCTTCTCCCCGAAGTTGTCGCAGACACTGCCGACAAACTCTCCTTGCGAGAGGTTGGAGATTTTGGAGGCAGGTATCAGCGAGTCGAGCTGGGTACTGATATTGGTTGAGGTGTCTTCACGGGTCATATTAATGGATTTGCGCTGTTGGAGCACTTTCCCAAACCTTTCAGAAAGGTTTTTCGCTGTTTCTCCGACCACTTGCCCGGAAAAGATATTTCCAATTGTGTTCTGGATCACCCGCGCCTCCTTATCACCGTAGTCACGTATTAACTGGCTGAAATCCTGTGCTCCCAGACATACTGCCACTTTGTTGCTACGGGCGGTAGCGATCAGGGTGTCAAGTCCTTTAAAGTAAAGTGTGGGAACCTCATCCACTAGAATAGAGCATTTGAGCCTGCCTTTTCGGTTGACCATTTTAACGATACGGGCATTATACAATCCTAACGCACATGAGTAAATATTCTGTCTGTCAGGGTTATTGCCGACGCACAAAACTTTGGGTTCCTCCGGATTATTGATATCCAGCGTGAAGTCATCTCCGGTCATAATCCAATATAAGGCAGGTGAGATCAGCCTTGATAGCGGAATTTTGGCGGAAGCTATCTGCCCTTGGAGCTGCTCCATCGCACCACCTTTCCATGCATCCATAAAAGGTGACAGGTAATTCTCCAGCTCCCGGTAAGAGGTCAGTATGGTGAACAGGTCGGAATACGGTTTATTCAATAGCTCTATGGCATGTGGGAAGGTGCAGAATTTCCCGTTTTCATAGATTTTAAGATACCAGATCACCGCCGCAAATAGCACAATCGGGCTTTCTACAAAGAAATCTCCCTGCTTTTGAATCCAACTCTTGTTCAAATTTAACATGATTACATACGCTGATTCGTATGCATCCGCGATATCGGATAGAAACGAAGGATTGAGGGGATTGCACCGGTGGCTGTATCTGGGATCATCGAAATTAATCACATAAAATCCGACCGGCTTGGCATACTTATCCTTGTTTTTAAGCAGCTGGTTATAAGCAATTATGCTTAAATCCGGATACTTAAAATCATAGATATAGGCGGCGAATCCTTTCTCTATCTGCTGGCGGATATAGTTATTGATGATGGCATAACTCTTTCCTGATCCCGGCGTGCCTAATATCAATGAGGCGCGGAAGGGATTAATCACGTTTATCCAGCCTGAATAGGTCTTTCGTTGGTAACGGAAACGGGTGGGCAGGTTTACCGAGTATTCATTGGCAATCAACCTGCGCTCCTGCATGAAGCTCTCGTTCTCGTCGTTAAAGACGTCATCCATGAGTTGGTTCTTCAACAGGCGGCTGATCCAGGTTCCGGCGGTAAGCAGGCTGATATATCCGGCAGCTACGGTAGCTACATATAATAAGGTTAGAAGCGCGACGGGGAAGCGTGCCGTCAGTAAGAGCTCGCTACCAAAAAAGAGCAGCATCCCGGCTATAAGGTAACAGCCGATACTCCTTCATGACATCTCCACGTCCTTCCGTCCTTTCGCTCCCATGCAGGAGAAGAAAAGGAAGAGCAGACTGAAGGACTTGCTCACCAGCGAATGGGAAAACAGCCCGGTATCCCGCTGGAAATTGAGCAGTATCTTGTCCACGACACCGATGTTCAGGTTCATGGAAAGAAAATAGGGATAGCAGAAATAATAGACATTCATCACTAAAAATAGGATGCTGATGGCCCTCATGAAGTCAAGGTTCTTATTGAGCCCTCTGGTTTCGTCTTGTGACATAAGCGGTATGATAATTAATGGTGATACATTTTATTAGCCCAGATGCGGACCTCTGCGTTTTCTCTTTTTCTTTTTCCCGTAAGGGCTTTGCGTCAGGTCGTCTGCCGGATACGGATAGGATTCCAAAGAGAATATATCAAGCAGTCCTTCCACCAGCTCCGTCTCTTTCATTTCCGGTTCGGACGGATGGATAACAGGGGCTTCTTCAGTCTTTTCCGGTGGGATCGTGCCGTACTTCCGGTTTATAACCGATGCCGAATATTCTTTGCCCAGAAGCGAGCCCTTGAATACGGTCTTTGAGTTATGGTCGATGTAGGTCACGCCATAGATCACACCGGAATCGTTCTGCCAGAGTATGGCGGCAATGCCTTTTCCAGAAAGTTCCTGCAGGAATCCCTGACGGGTGGGCTGTCCTTGCAGGGCGGTAGCGATAGCTTCCTTCGTCTGTACGGGTACGGGATGTCGGGCAATTCATTGTTTGCTTTTCACAAATTTCTTTTGGAGTGCCTCGTAGCCTACGCTTTTACCGATCTTGCTGGATTTGATGGCTACGCCGGTCCGTTCTCCTTTTTCATCGGTAGCCGCATAGACCAGTCCATGATAGGTCTTTCCCTTTATCGTCTTGTGGGCCTCTTCCACCGTTACATGGAAAAGGCCAAGCAGGGCTTTAAACTCCTTGACGGATTGGAACTTGTATCCCTGCATGACGGGCTTGACCACATTGGCTATCTGATGCTTGATATCCCCCTTCCGGTAATCGACGGCAGTCAGCGGCAGGGATTCCCGTCGCTCCATCTTCTCGGCGGGTAACAGATGGTATTTCCTCTCCAGCTCCCGGCAAACAGCGGTCGAGCGTTGCCATTCTTTGTAATCTTTAATTTTCTTTCCCTGCTCGTCAATACGCAGGGAGACGATATGGATGTGGGGCCTGCCGATATCCTCATGCCGGTAGATGATATAGGGTTGGTTGCCATATCCCATTTTTTCCATGTATTCCTGGCCGATAGCGGTCAACTGTTCATCGGTCAGCACATCGTCCGGGTGTGGATTTAATGAAATGTGGATAACGGGCTTCTCAGTCCGGCGGTTAGCCGCCAGATACGGTTCGAAGGAACGGATGCAGTGCTGGATGGTCGGATGGCCGTCTGCCGGTTCCATGATCCGGTTTCATGCCAGTGGCCGTGCCTGCTGCTTGTCCACTTTTTCTTGATTGTAGTATAATGCCCCGTAAACGGAGGCTCCTGATGTTATTTTTGCAACCATTGTTCAAATTCTTGGGTGAGACGGATAATCTCCCGGTTGAGAGATATTAGTTCAATAGTCAGTTGCTCCAATTTATAGAGCATGGCAAGAGCCTTCTTTTCGGATAGTCCGGTATGCAGAGCTTTGACTGCCTGGTTATAGTTTACTCCGATCCGGCGGTATTCGCTCTGCAGGTTGGTCAGCTTGATGTAGTAGTCCGTTGCCGCCTTATCTATTTTCACGACTTTCATCGGTTTGTCGAAAAGGGCGGCAAGGATGAACTGGGATTTATTATTAGCTCCCGAATTCTCAAAGAGCCTCTCAAACTCGATGTTCTGGAGTTCGTCCAGACGGAATCCGTAATAATAAGAATGAAGTTCTGATTCCTCTTTGGGATTCCGTCCGCCTCTTCATTTGCTCGAAGTGTCAGCCCGTCCGGGTTTGCGTGTACTATTGATTTTAGCCATATCTTTTCAGGTTTTATTTATCCGGCAGCAAAATAAGTGATAATTTTGATACGAACCTAAAATCGGAAAGTGACTACAAATGACAAGAGATGACTATTTGTGACAGGGGGTAAAAATACCCCTGTTCACTTCCCGTTTCCGCAAGCCGCGATGTTCTTTTCAAAGGTTTCCTTTAGTTTGGGCAGCAGGACGGAATAGTTCTTTTTGCGCCGGGCAAGGTCGGCACGCAGGTCATATGGTTTGGGAATGGCAACATTGAAGAGTTTCTCAAAAGCGGAAACGATACCGGCGAAAGAGAGGCGTTTGCCGCTTTCGTCCGTAATCAGCCCGCTGTAATCCAGCGAGGAGATCAGTTCCATCAGGTTGACCAGCGAACCTTTCCAATGGAGCGATGAAAGAAACGAGGAAGGTGTCGTGATGGTTCCGGGGTACTGTACACCAAAATTGACCAGCTCTATTTCCGCCTCCACCAGCAGGAGGCATTTGTCCAGATAGAATTCGGCTACTGCCGTGTGGAAATGTCCTGTTCGGGTGAATAACTTCTTTAGGGAAATCAGTTCTACCTTGCTGTGAAGCAGATGGCGCAGCCTTTCCGATACGGAAACCGATTCGATGGCGAGGTCGTAAAGGTATTGTTCATATTCGGTATAGGAGGAAGAGAATTCTTCATCGGAAACTGTCTGTTTTGGGCTTGAAGCCAGAGATAAATAATTGAATATACGGCATTCTGTAAATGGTTTCATACGGCATACATTTGATTTGTTTATACCGGAGTAAGCCAAATGAAATGCCTCTGCTATCGTTTAAAGCTCTATACCTTTTTAAAATACTGACAATCAACAATAAACAAATTTCATATAGAAACGGGTGTAAATAAAAAGTGTAAGCCGTCCTTGACAAGAATGTTAGGACGGCTTACACTTTTGTAAACCTCATTTGCTTCGGGTTATCCTCCGGTCAGTCGATGATATGGTATTTCCTTAGTTTCTCATACAGGGTAGTCCGGCTGACATTGAGCAACCGGGCCGCCTTGGAACGGTTGTCACCCGTCTTTTCAAGGGTCTGGAGAAGCAACGCCTTTTCTTTTTCTTCTTCCGTCCACTGCGTTTCTTCTTCTTTAGGAAGGGAGATTTCAAGGTTCAGGTCTGAAACGGAAATCCATTGCTCTTGGCAGATGAGTACGGCTCGACCTATTACATTCTTCAGTTCACGGATATTCCCCGGCCAGGGATATTCCAGCAGTGCCGCCTCTGCCAGCCGGTCAAAGCCACGAAACGATTTATGGGCCTTGGCGCAAGTGAGTTTCAAGAAAAAATAAGCCAGAGGAAGGATGTCTTCCCGGCATTCTGCCAGTGTAGGAATCCGCAGAGTGAACTCATTGAGCCGGTGGAACAGGTCTTCCCGGAAGCGTCCTTCTCCGATGGCTTTTTCCAGATTCTCATTGGTGGCGGCAACCAGCCGGATATCAAAAGAGTATTCTTTCGTGGAACCTACCGGCTTGCAGCGTTTCTCTTGCAAGGCCCTGAGCAGGAGCATCTGTGTCTTATAGGAAAGGTTGCCTATCTCGTCCAGAAACAATGTCCCTCCGTTAACGGCACGGAACAATCCGACCTTGTCGCTTTCCGCACCGGTAAAGGCTCCCTTCTGATGACCGAAAAACTCGGAGGCGGCAAGCTCATCGGAAATGGCCCCGCAGTCGATAGCCAGATACGGCTTGTTCTTCCGATGGCTCCGGGCATGTATCTCGGCTGCAATGTGCTCCTTCCCGGTGCCGGAAGCCCCACGGAGCAGAACGGAGATGTCGGCACAGGCAATCATCTCTATCAGACGGTACATCTCATGGGCTTTGGGGCTTTCACCTCGGTAGAACTCCTGTTCGTTATCGTTTTTATCCAGTATCTCCGTTATCAGAGCCAGGAGATTGTCTGGCTGCACAGGCTTACACAGGTAGTTGATGGCTCCCAGTTGCATGGTTGTCACCGCATTCTCCACCTGTCCGTAGTTGGTCATGATCAGAAAAGGGATAGAGTAGTACTTCTCATTCATCCATTTCAGGAGCGAGGTGCTATTTCCGTCCGGCAGGCGCAGGTCTGCCAGTATTAGGTCGAACTCCTTTTGCCCGATGGCTTTACGGGCATTCGCAAGGGTTGCCACGCATTCGGTTTTCATCCCTTTTTTCACCAGCCAGTTGCTGATGCTACGGCTGAACACAATATCATCTTCAATAATCAGGATTGTTTTCATAGGCTTTCCTCCCGTATTTTTCAGCGTATACTATCAGTTTTTCCACTGCCCGGATGATGTCCCGCATTTCCATGGATTGTCTATTGGTCCACTCTGTCGCAGGTTCTGTCACCAGTTCCCGTAAATGAGACAAGGGGAAATCCAGACGGACGGTTTCCCATAGGGGCAGGTTCTTATGCAGGATGGAGGCGGCGGCCTCCTTGTCTTGTCGGTCTAAGGCAGCGGTTAATGCGGCAAGGTCTTTCCGGCTCTCTTCGATAAACAGGGCGAGCATTTCCTCCCTGTTGTCCTCTCCTGAAAGGATGAGTGAGAAATCGGGAGCATACTCCTTTCTGTCTTTTTCTCCTATCACTTGTGCCACTGTATTTATCAGTTCTTCCATAGAGAATGGTTTATGGATGCAGCCCGAAAAGCCGCCCGACAGATACTCGTTGTCATCATCCACCCGTGCCGTTACCGCTATGACGGGGATTGTCTTTGCGTTCTCCATATTGGATGCCCGGAGCAGTTCAAGTATTCCGTAGCCGTCCGTTTCAGGCATCTGTATATCCGTCAGCAGCAGGTCATATCTTTGTGACCGTAGCCGGGTAACCAGTTCACGGCTGGTCTGGCAGCAGTCGCACCGCACTCCGTTACGGTTAAACATCTCTTTGGTAATGTTCAGTTGCATCCGGTCGTCATCAATGACCAGTACGTTGATTCCATCCAGATGATAATCAGTAGCGATGCGTGTCTCATCCATCTGGGTGGATTCATCCGCCTCAAGGAGTGGCAGGAATGCGGTAAACGTGCTGCCTTCACCCGGTTTGCTTTTTACGGTAAGGCTTCCCTGCATCCCGGAGACCAGCCTGCTTGCAATGGCCAGCCCCAATCCGAAACCGGGAACATTACGGGCATTGTCCAACCGTTCAAAAGCTGTGAATATCCGGGTTGTTTCTTCCTCCGTCATCCCGGTACCGGTGTCCTGTACCGAGAAATGCAATTCTTTATTCCGGTATTCCGCTTGCAGGCGGATTTCACCTTGCCGGGTGAATTTAATGGCGTTGGAAAGCAGATTGTTCAGGATTTGCTGGAGCTGGGAACGGTCACCGCTTACTACCACATCCAGACCGGAAAAGGCGGTTGTCAGCCGCAGCTTTTTCTTTTTGGCCAGCGAACCGTAGTTCCGGGCTGTTTCGCTGAAAAGGGTCTCCAGCCGGAAAATCGAAAGGATGGGTTTGTTCCTGCCGGTATCCAGCAGGTAGAATCCGATCAGCGTATTGACCAGCCCGATCATGTAATCGGAAGAATGGAGTATATTTTCCGCATACTCGTCCTTGCGGCTCTTCTTTTCTTCCCCGGGGAGCAGTTCGGCGCATCCTTTGATAGTAGCCAGTGGCGCACGAAGGTCATGAGCGATGGTGAGCATCATGCGTTTTCTGGATTGTAGGAGCTCCGTGTTCTCACGATTGGAGGCTTCCAGCTGACGCTGATACTGGTTTATCCTGTTCAGATCCCGGTGGATGATAAGATACAGGAGGACGGTCAGCAACGAGATGAGGACAGCCAGCAGAGAGACCGTATGGAACGAGCGGTCGCGTGTGGAAATGAATTGCCTGTAACGCTCATCAAGCCGTATTCCAGCATCCGTCTCAAAGTCCCTGACAATCCGGTGTAGCCTGTGGTTCAGGTCCGTGTTGTTACTGTACAGGAGGTCCATCTGTTCCAGCAGCCTTTCCCGTTCGGCTTTCTGCATGTCGGTCACCTCCCTGTCAAGGGAGTGCAGCATGCTCGTGACAGATGTGGTACCCTGATGTTTACCAATGGACTGTCGCTGGCGTTCCAGCTGTTCCTTCTGCTGCAGATAGGCCGATTTTTTCCTCCCGGGCCTGATGAATGACCAGAAACCCTTCTTCGGAGTTTCCTCCTCCTTCTTTTTCTCGGCAGGAAGGACATCCGCCTGCTGGATATGGGACACGATTGCCGGAATCTTGCTGTTCACGATCTCGCCGGTCTTGCGCAGACGCCCGAACGTGTCCATGACCGTGTCTAACAACAGTTCCTTTCTTTCCAGCAGCAGGCATAACGAATCTATGCGCGACTGTTGTTCGGGAGACTTCACATACCTTTTCAGTGTCTGCAACATGTTACAGACACTGTCTTTTTTTGTGTGGTAGAGTCCAAGGTCGCTTTCATCCCAGACGCTGGCTGTTTCACCGTAAGTGGCCAGTCCCAGCAAGCCCGCGTATGTTTCTCCGGCCAGATGCCGGATACAGGCCAGTTCATGCTCATCCTGTCGCAGGCTGTTCCGCCTCGTCTGTTCCTTGCGGAAGATATGAATGGTCAGGACGAGCAGGAGAAGCAGTATGACATATCCTAAAAGGATTTTAAGTTTCAACCACATGGAAGTCTTCATTCTTATATTGGAATCCTACAAAAAGGCGTGTTCGCTCATATAAAAGGGAATAATAGAAACTTATGATAAAAGTTTATTACTGTTTCAAACCATTTGAGGATACCTCGCAAGTTTGCTATCACACAGTTGATCTTTTAATCTTTTTTTATACTCACAGAAAGGATAGGAACCTGCTTTTTATGACTGAAACATATCACATCCCCTTTATTGGACATTACATTCTCATTCGATCATATTGTTTTCATTTCGGCTCATCCGTTTCTTCACCCGTTCTACTGCTTCCGATACAATTTCTTTGTTTTCAAAGCGTTGTGTATAATTGGTATAGTCTGGATGAATCCGTTTGTAGGTCGGGTCAAGAAACAAAGGACTGGAAATAATATGGTCCGCTGTCGAACGGTTACAACAGAAAACTATATTTTCAACTCCCGCCAGCCGGGTCAGTGCCTTTACATCCGTGTCATGTGGCTGCAATGTCATCGGATCCGTGAAAAAGAACAAATAATCAATCTCTCCTTCCACAATACGTGAGCCCATTTGCTGGTCACCACCTAAAGGACCGGATTTCAGAATCGTGATATCCCATTCTGTTTCAGGATGTTTCTCTTCGAGCGCTTTTTTAATGAGTGTACCGGTGGTTCCCGTACAATAGAACTTATGCCCTATCAGACGTTCCGAGTTCCAAAGAACCCATTCTATCATGTCCTTTTTCATTGCATCGTGTGCAACCAGACCGATTTTACGAACAATTGTTTTCATCATAATAATAAAATATGGTTTATGTGATAATATAATTAACAATATCCAACAGCTTTATAAAAAACAGGAGAATGACTGTATGAGTTTGAGCAGCTCCTTGTTCGCCCGGCTGTCCACGGTGGCTTCCCGCCTCTCCTCAAACAAAGTAAGCGTTGCGGAGCATTCCCCGCAGATATCAATGCCGACTACACGTTCCTTTCGAAGGACAATTGCCAGTAATTCCTCCAGTTCCTGCAGGCTGAAAGACCCTTGATCCCAGTCTGTTACTGCGGATGCCGGGTTCAGGACATCCTTGTCTATGGACAAGTAAACCGGTCCTTCAATATACGCAGAGGAGAAATTGCGCCAGCCCTTCTCGTGAGCTAACGTCGCTTCGCTATAAAAACTGACTCGTTGTCCGTATTCTTCCGGTACGGTGCGTATCAGTTTGTCCGATGCACCGACTATCACCACTTTCTTGCAAAGCATATTCCAGTCTAACATGTCTTTTACCCAGCTCCCACAAGAAAGCATGCCCTTGAACAAGGGAGGCTGCATGTCGGGGTGATGGTCGAATACAATCAGAGAGAACGGAACTCGAAGTTTGTCTGTCCATAATTTGGTCAGGTAATGATAATTGCCCGAATCAATGAAATGGATACCTTCCGCTGGATAACCGGCAATCACCCGCTTCAATTTTCGTATCCCCTCCTTGTCACAGTAACCTCTCGTTCCAGAAAGGTGACGGCAGTCTAGCCAAATGAACTGATTGTTCCGTGCAAATACCTCATGGGCATACACACCGGTGAAGTTCATGATGACAACCGGCCAGACGGTTTCTCGGTCCGCCTTCTTCTTACACCGTCCATTTGTCAGTAACTCTTGCTTATTCATGTCCGTTCAGAACCATCGTACATAACAAAAATCTTGCCGGTGAGGTAACAGGGGATGGTTGGGATACATTCTGAATGCCTGTTTGAAGCTTCCAGCGCTGAACATTCTGGTTATTGCCTTGAAAGTGTATAGGTTTCCGTCTTTGGATGTCAAAGAAAAAGGAATGACCTCATGGATGCGATCCTCATTCTCCTCATGCCGTATAATGACCGATTCCAATCCGATCGCGTTGTCCAGCCCTTTCTCGTCAATGACGACCGTCATCTCGTATTCCTTACCAGCCTCCACCGTGGCGTCCAATCCTTTTCCCGCATTCACGGAAACGATTTCCACGGCATTCCATCTGCTGTCGACAGCTGCCTTCCAGCCGGCAAGCGTTTTCGCCTTTGCATAATTGTCCGCCGCCAAAACATGAAAGTGTTCCGACAACTTGTTGTAAAATCCGTCATAGTAGTCATCCAGCTGTCTTTTCATCGTGAAGCGGGGAGCTATTTGCGCAACCGAGTTCTTGATGTACTTGACCCAGGTTTCCGGATAGTCTTTTTCTTTCCGTTCATAATATAACGGCAGGATATTATGTTCCAGCAGGAAATAAATTGTTTCCGCATCCAGTTGGTTCTGGTACTGTTCATCCTGATAGGTGGCCTTGTCGGTGATGGCCCATCCCGCCTCCTTGCGGTAGCCTTCGTACCACCAACCGTCCAGCACGGAGAAGTTGAGTACGCCGTTCATCAGAGCCTTCTCACCGGAAGTTCCGGAAGCCTCCGCAAGACGGGTGGGAGTATTCATCCAGATGTCAACCCCAGAAATAAGATGCCGTGCCAGGTCCATGTCATAATTCTCAAGGAAGATGATTTTACCCAAGAATTCAGGACGGCGGGATATCTCCACAATCTGCTTGATGAGCCCTTGCCCGGCAGTGTCGTTTGGATGGGCTTTTCCTGCAAAGACAAACTGTATGGGATGTTCCTGATTGTTCACAATCCGCGCCAGACGATCCAAATCGGTAAACAAAAGATGAGCTCTTTTGTAAGTTGCAAAGCGCCTTCCGAAGCCGACAAGAAGAGCATTCGGATTAAACTTCTCGAAAATGGAGACACCCAATGCCGGGTCAACCTGGCTTTTGAGCCAGTCCCGGCCGCATTTCCACTTGATGTAGGATATCAGTTTGGTTTTCAACCTTTTCCGCATGTTCCATATCTCTTCATCGGGTATATTATAAACGCCTTTCCATATTTCCTGATTGGACTGGTCGTTCATGAAATTCTCATCGAAATTGTCCTTAAACAGCTTTTTCCACTCCGCCGTACACCAAGTGGGAAAGTGTACGCCATTCGTCACATAGCCCACATGGTTCTCTTCCGGGAAATAGCCTTTCCAGAGAGGCGCGAACATCTGCTGTGAAACGGACTTGTGCAGCTTGCTGACACCGTTTACCGCCTGGCTGGTTTTGCAGGCGAATACCGACATGCAGAAACGTTCTCCCTTGTTGCCCGGAGTTTGCCGTCCGAGGTTCATCAACTCGTCCCACGTAATGCCCAGCTTATCAGGATATCCTTTCATATATTTATTGAAAAGCCCCTCATCGAAATAGTCATGGCCGGCAGGCACAGGTGTATGCACAGTGTAAAGCGAGGAAGCCCTAACCAGTTCCATGGCTTGTCCGAAGTCCAGGCCTTCGGATATATAGTCGCATAACCGCTGGATATTGATCAGTGCGGCATGCCCCTCGTTGCAGTGATATACATCTTTCTCGATGCCCAATACTTTTAATGTCATCATTCCTCCGATGCCGAGCAGTATTTCCTGCTTGAGCCGGTTTTCCCAGTCACCGCCATACAGGTGATGGGTAATCGGACGGTCGAACTCGCTGTTCAGTTCATTGTCCGTATCCAGCAGGTAGAGGGAAACACGTCCCACATTGGCCTTCCATACATTGGCATGGACCGTGAAACTGTCGGCATAGGGAACATGGATTACCAGTTGTCGCCCGTCAGGCTGCATCACTTTCTCTATCGGAAGCTGCCCGAAATTCTGTGGGTCATAATGAACCTGTTGCTGCCCGTCCATCGCCAGAGCCTGGTCAAAATAGCCATAACGATATAAAAGCCCTACAGCGCAGAGGTCTACGTTACTGTCCGAAGCTTCCTTCAGATAGTCACCTGCCAATATGCCCAGACCGCCGGAATAGATTTTAAGAACCCTGTCCAGACCATATTCCATGCTGAAATAGGCAACTGACGGACGGCTGTGGTCCGGCTCCACATCAAGATACGCCTTAAAAGTGGAATATACGTTTTCCATCTTACGCATGAAGTTTCCGTCATGTGTCAGTGCCTCCAGCTCTTCATAATCCATCCGTTCCAGAAACAGTACCGGATTCTGTTCCGCCTCTTCCCATAGTTCCGGGTTCAAACCACTATATAAACTCTTCGCATCCTCGTTCCAGGTCCACCAAAGATTATGTGCCATCTCCGCAAATCTCCGCAATTCTGCCGGAAGGTGTGAACCGACTGTAATCTCCCTCCATTGTGGGACGTTTACATGATAACTTGAATATTCCATAACATTTTACTTATTTGATAGTTCATGATTTTTTTCTGTGGAGGTTTCTCCTGTTTCCGGTTCTTCCTGTGGAAATGTCCCGGCTGTACCCTGGAAATTCTCGAGGAACTGTTTTTCCATACTTAGCGATCGTTTCCGTATCCGCTTGGAAAAATAGATAACGACAATGATCAGGAAAGATAATATCAGTCCTGACCCCAAAGCGACATTGAAAAGACGGATGATGATACCCATTACGATAATGATACAGATCAACACCTTGATCACTATCATTGATACCAGCAGCCCCCTGTTGAACCTGTTGTCCGCCCAAAGTTTGCGGAATTCGACGGAATTGTTTTTCTTCATGATGATGGCGCACAAAAACGGGGATATGATAAGGAGGACAAGAACGAAGCTCAGCAGGCTTCCTTTCATCCCCGGAATACGTCCCATTACCAGAGGATACGCATAGGAGAAGAACAGCGCTATGAAAAACAGGCATACCACCAGATAAAGGGTGACGGATACCAACATGGACCTGATGAGCTTGTGCCAGGAGCCTTGATGTCTTGTGGTCATTGTTCCAGAAGAATAATGCGTCAGGTAATCTTTCAGGAATTGTGGCAAGTGCCTGTCTGCAAAACAGTAGACGGGATCCGACAGTCTTATCATATAAGGAGTAAGGAAAGTGGTGATGACCGATACTGCCACTATGACCGGATAAAGGTATTTGTCCATTACATTCAGACTGATTCCTAACGAAGCGATGATGAACGCAAACTCACCCACTTGTGCCAGGGAAAAGCCGGCTTGTATCGCAATCTTTAGCGGTTGTCCGGAAAGCAACACGCCGAAACTCCCGAACAGGACCTGCCCGCATAGGACCAGTGCCGTCAGGATAAAAACAGGAACGGCATATTCCCATATCATGGCAGGGTCGATCATCATTCCCACTGATACGAAGAAAACGGAGGCGAACAGGTCCTTTACCGGTTGCACGATATGTGCGATTTCTTCCGCTTTATCTGTTTCTGCCAGCAGGGATCCCATGACGAACGCACCCAGCGCGGCGGAGAATCCCGCCTTTGTCGCTATCATCACCATTCCCAGGCATAGTCCCAGGGAGGTTGTCAACAGTATTTCATTGCTAATAAAGCGGTTCAATCTTTTCAGAAGGGTAGGAATCAGATAGATTCCCAATGCTGACCAGAAAATAAGAAAGGCCGCAAGTTTCAATATGCTCTCCAGCATTTCGAAGCCTTCAAAATGCTTGCCTACAGCCAATGTGGAGAGGACCACCATCATGATTACCGCCACCACGTCCTCAATGATTAGTATCCCCAGGACAATACCGGTAAATTTCTGATCGAGAAGCCCCATGTCACTGAATGCTTTGAATACGATGGCGGTGGAGGACATGGACAGCATTCCGCCCAGAAAGATACAGCTCGTGTGTGAGAAGCCCATCGCATTGCCTGCCGTATATCCCAGGAACATCATGCCGCAGACGATGATAACAGTGGAGAATATGGCCGAGGCTCCCACACTTATCAGCTTTCTGAACGAGAAATCCAGTCCTATGGCGAACAGGAGGAAAATAACACCGATATCCGCCCATATCTTGATATTGGCCTGGTCGGAAACAGTCGGGAATAGGGAAATGGAAGGACCTGCCATAATACCGGCCACAATATATCCCACTATGACCGGCTGTCCCAGCCATTTGAAAATGACGGTTATGATACCGGCTATAATCAAGATAGTGGCAAGGTCTGATATTAAAGGGGCAACTTCCGACATAGGAGTAACATTTTATATGGACAACTCGTTAAGGACACGGATCAGGTTTTTGTCAATGGGCTTGTCGTTCTTGATAGCCTGGTCAAAAGGAACATAGACAATCTCATTGTTATGTATGCCTACCATGATATTGTGCTGGTCCTCCATCAGGGCCTGTATGGCGGCCTCACCCAGCCGGCTGGCCAATATGCGGTCGTTGGCACTTGGCGCTCCTCCCCGTTGTAGATGTCCCAGGATAGAGACCCTGACATCATATCCGGGGTATTCCCTTTTTACCCGGTCGGCATAGTGCATGGCTCCGCCATTCTTATTGCCCGGGCTTTCCGTCACGATGACGATGCTGCTGTTCTTGGTCTTCCGGAATCCGCGTCCGATAAAAGTCTCCAGCTGATCCGCATCCGTCCGGTCTTCCGGAATAATGGCGGCCTCGGCTCCCGAGGCTATTGCGCTGTTCTGGGCGAGGAAACCGGCGTCGCGTCCCATCACCTCGACAAAGAAAATTCGGTCGTGCGAGGTGGCTGTATCCCGGATTTTGTCCACACACTCCACAATGGTGTTCAGGGCCGTATCATATCCGATTGTAAAATCGGTTCCGTACAGGTCATTGTCGATGGTACCGGGCAGTCCTATGCACGTGACAGGGTATTCCTCGGCAAATATGCGGGCTCCAGTCAGTGAGCCGTCGCCCCCGATGACTACCAGCGCCCCGATTTTTTCTTTCCTCATGGTATCGTATGCCTCTCTGCGTCCTTCCGGGGTGGTGAACGCTTCGGAACGTGCCGTTTTCAGGATGGTTCCCCCACGCTGGATGATGCTGCTCACATCCTCGGTCGTAAGTTCCCTGGACTCGCCCGCTATCAGGCCTTCGTACCCTCTGTAAATTCCTTTGACTTTGAAGCCGTTGAAAATGGCGGTACGGGTCACGGCACGGATTGCCGCATTCATTCCGGAAGCGTCCCCTCCGGAAGTAAGGATTCCTATATATTCATCTTTTTTCATCTATCTCAGTTCTTGTTTTGTTTCATTCTGCCAATATAGCTTTCAGTTTTTTCCGGCAGTGAAAAATACGGCTCTTTATGGTTCCCAAACTCACACCGGTTCTTTCCGCTATCTCACGGTATTTGAACCCTGACAGGTACATCTCAAAAGGTATGAAATGCGACTCCGGTATACTTTTGATGGCATTACGTATCTTTTCCAGGTCATAGTTCCTGTCCACCTCCTCTGTACGGGACTCGTCCATGATCCGCGAATAATATGCAGGATCGGAGGATATGTACAGACGGGTATGACCGACCTCCGCCCGGTAACCGTTGATAAACGTGTTACGCATGATGATAAACAGCCACCCTTTGAAATTTGTGTTCTTGTTGTAACTTTCTTTGTGAAGCATTGCCTTGAGCAGGGTATCCTGCAGCAGATCTTCCGCCTTCTCCCTGTCCGCTGTCAGTTTGTACGCGAAACGGAACAGTTCGTCCTGTACGCTAAGCAGCTCTTTTTCAAAATTGAATTCCTTCATCGGTTGTGCCGGTTCCCTGTTCCGGAAGTGCCTGTTAAAGGCCGGACGGCTCTCCGGACAGGAAAAGCCTGTCCGGCCTTACACCATTCCAGATATGGAATTATTTAACCTCGATAGCCTTGGAAGTTTTTTGTTTTTCTTCCTCCTTCACTTTCGGGATTTCAATGGACAGGATCCCGTGTTCGACTTTTGCGGAAATCTTATCCTTCTCCACGTTTTCAGGTAGCAGGATGGTCTGCTGGAACTTGGAATAAGAGAATTCGCGGCGGAGATACTTCTTGTCTTTCTTCTCCTCCTTCTTCTCTTCTTTCTTTTCCATGCAGATTGTCAGGTTGTTGTTTTCGTCAACATTCACCTTGAAATCATCCTTCGTCATTCCGGGAGCCGCCATTTCAACCTTGTAGTCCTTGTCATTCTCAATGACATTGATGGCAGGAGCCGTAACTCCCGTTTTTGCCAGCCACTCATTCTCGAAGAAATCGTTAAAAATACTCGGCAACCAGTTTGAATTTGTTTTTACAGGTACCATTTTTACCTCCTTTTTTAAATTGTTAATAAATAAAATATTCAAAAAGACAATACAAATCAGTCTGATTGACTGACTCTTATCGTCTGATCATACCTTGTTCGGCTACAGCCTCCGTCCGTCTCCGTATCTCCTCCTGGTCTCCGAGGAAATAGTCCCTGACAAGCACCGGCCGTTCATCAAATTCGAATACATAAGGTACTGCCGTGGGCAGGTTCAAGAGGGATATGTCCGTATCGGAAATATTCTTGAGATGCTTGACTATCCCGCGCAGACTGTTTCCATGGGCAACGACAAGCAGGTTGTCCCTATGCATCAATGTGGGTAGGATGACACATTCCCAATAGGGCATGACACGCATGACGGCATCCTTCAGGGATTCAGTCCGTGGCAGTTCCATTTCGGGAACACCGGCGTAACGGGTGTCGTTCCCCGGATAGCGGGGATCGTCTTCCTTCACCGGCTCGGGCGACACGCCGTAACTTCTCCGCCAGATATGGACTTGTTCCTCGCCATATTTGTCTGCTGTCTCCCTTTTGTTAAGTCCCTGAAGTATGCCGTAGTGTTTCTCGTTCAACCTCCAGCTTTTCTCCACCGGGATCCAGTCTTCATTGAGACGGTCCAGAACACAATTCAACGTTTTCACAGCCCGTTTCAGATAGGATGTGTAAGCCGCCTCAAAAGAGAATCCCGCTTCTTTCAGCATATCACCGGCTTTACAGGCTTCTGCGATCCCCTTATCACTCAGGTCTACATCGGTCCAACCGGTAAAGCGGTTTTCCTTGTTCCATAGGCTCTCGCCATGTCTCAACAATACGATCCTTTTCATGCCATATAGTTTTTATGCAACGGTTATCGAAGGATCCAGATAGACATCCTGAATGGTGTTCAGAAGCGAGACCCCGTCTTTCATCGTCTTCTGGAAGGCTTTTCTCCCACAGATAAGTCCCATACCTCCGGCACGTTTGTTCACCACTGCGGTTACGACGGCATCATGCAGGTCAGATGTCCCATGGGACTCGCCCCCCGAATTGATCAGGCCAACCCTTCCCATATACCCGTTGGCCACCTGGTAGCGGCAGAGGTCTATCGGATGGTCGGAGACCAGTTCCGTATACATACGCCCGTCGGTCTTACCGAATCCGATGGCTTTAAAACCTCCATTGTTGGACGGCAGCTTCTGCTTCACGATATCAGCCTTGATGGTGACCCCGATATGGTTGGCCTGCCCTGTCAGATCTGCTGCCGCATGATAGTCAATCCCGTCTTTCTTAAAACTGCTGTTTCTCAGATAACACCACAATACCGTGGCCATCCCCAACTCATGGGCATATTCAAACGCCTGTGAGACCTCCACAATCTGGCGGCGGCTTTGTTCCGAACCGAAATAGATAGTTGCCCCCACGGCAACGGCACCCATGTTCCATGCCTCCTTCACTGTACCGAACATGACCTGGTCATAACTGTTCGGATAAGTCAGCAGCTCGTTATGGTTCAACTTCACGATGAAAGGAATCTTATGGGCGTACTTACGTGCCACAGCTCCCAGAACTCCGAATGTGGATGCCACGGCGTTGCATCCTCCCTCGATAGCGAGTTTCACAATGTTCCCGGGATCGAAGTAAAGAGGATTGGGTGCAAAGGATGCTCCGGCAGAATGTTCTATCCCCTGATCCACCGGCAGGATGGAGACATACCCGGTATTGGCCAGACGCCCGTGCCCGTACAGGGCTTGCAGGCTCTCCAAGGTGCGTATATTCCTGTCGGAAT
>CAUEFX010000009.1 GCA_958477465.1 uncultured Bacteroides sp. | reverse complement strand
TAGTTCACTTTCGCATTTTAACATAACATACCCACAGGGTTTTCGGACTGACCCGAAAATGGTTGATGTACCAGTCCTGCCACATTTCCTTGCGTATGCTGTCATCGGTGATGATTTCTACAGTTCCGCGTAAGGCAACACTGTCTCCATAAAAAGAATAACAAAGTCCAGCTTTGGAGTTTATTTTGAAATCGGCAACTTTCACTGAATCCGCTCCCGTAGCCATCCATACCTCGTTGTATCCTACGGTATGACCTTTTGACATCGGTACGGGGCGGGGAGCACCATCGGTATTAATTGAAGCCAGTGTCACCTCTTTGCATTGAGCCAGCAAAGCCGTTGCCTTTTCAATAATTGTTCTTTCATCTTTCTGTTTCCATCGTCTCAGATTGGGGAAGAGCCGGTGCATCTGTTCTTTCGCTTGTTCGGGTGTCAGATTCCAGCCAGCCTGTTCGTTCATTTGGTCGGTAAACTGTGCGCAGAACTCAATCATCTGCTCCATTGTGAGGTCTTGTGTGAATCTGCCGTCTTTGTAGCAGTAGATGCAGTAGTCCTCGTTGTAACTGCCATCGGCATTAGTGCCCTTGTTGTCTGCGGTCAGTGGCATACCGCAACTCTGGCAAAATTTTTGCTCCATTTCGTTTTTTCTTTTTTCGCTCTTCAGTCCGACAGAACAGGTTTGTAAATGCAAAAACGTGGACTATCTATGTCAATCTAACTTAACGGCCTTGAGAAAGCCTATGATGCAGGTGTAACGATAGTGGCCCGTGCTGTATGCGTACGAATCACTATGCTGTCTTTTACATCAAAAATAAAAGGCCTTCAGGTTTTCAAGTTGTAAGATGGGCATAACGCTTCTTTTTTTATTTCTTGGAAAGAGTTATTCCTATCCGAATGTAAAGATAGCTATTTTATTGATATTTTGCATTGTATAGAATGGAATTATAACTTGAACCCTCTACCTTTTAGGGAGAGGTGGCAGAGTGGTCGATTGCGTCGGTCTTGAAAACGCTGTACTGCGAGGTACTTGGGGCTCGAATCCCTGTAATTTACGACTTTACGGGGATTCTTTTTGGAGGTGTATGGTAGAAATAAGCGGAACACCTCTATTTTCATTACTAATGGCCTGCTTCAGTTGTATGACCGACTATCGCCAATCAGCTTGTTTCGCGTGTATTCAGGTACTGTTTCCTGAATTGCGCAGGAGTCATTCCATGATATTGCCGGAAAAGCTTGTTCAGATAACAGGAGTCTATGTATCCCATCCCCGCTGCAATCTCTTTAATGCTCATGCGTGTGTTTACAAGCATCTCCTCTACTTTCCGCAAACGGTTCATTGATACATACCTTCTGAAATCTTCCCCGAAGTTACGTTTGAAGAAGCGGCCTGCATAAACGGGGGACAAATGGAATTTTTCAGCCAGTATCTCCAGTTTGAGCAGTTCCGGCTGGTGGATATGCTGCTGGATATATTGGAGCATGTAATGCGCCTTGTCATTGTCCGTATGATCATATATCGGTGTCATCTCCGAGAGGCTTCTTGATATAATCAGTATGATACTGTTTACATAGTATTGTAGCAACAACCCGGAGAGTTCCTGCCTGTTGGCCGCTTCAGTTTCTGTCATACCCATCAGGGACCGGAGTATGCCCCTGTCAGGACCGGAAGGTTGGATTCTGAATCCAGACTGTATTTCGAGGGTTTTCTCTATGTAGCTGTTAATATAGTCTGATACATAATTTCTTGTGAAACGGATAAAGACATATCGGCTGTGGCTGTCTATTGTAAAGCGGTGTACCCGTTCCGGCGGAATCAGATACAAGTCTCCTGCTGTATATTCGTGGCATTCTTTCTTATCCCCAAATGTGTACGCATGGAATTTTCCGTTCCCGTCCAGGATATAGACTATCTCAAAGAAGGAATGCCGATGTTCCCCGATAGGGAATTCGTCATGCTCCCTTAGCAGAATTTCAACAGGTTGGTACAAATTTTCTTTCCACATAGTCGTATTATTCATTATTATGGTATAAAAGTACAAAAATATATGCTTGAGAGGTTCCTAATTTTGCACACATTATTAGTGAGGAGTAAAATTTAGTATTTACCCCAAACTGACGGATGATGAGATTGCTTAAAATTGCAGGATTATTTATTTTATTTATGGGAACTACATTATAAGTAACTGCACAAGGGCTGGGAGGGAGGTTGAAGGATAAGGTACCCATTGTCACGGGTGTGGCATACGTCGTATCCAAACATGGCCTGATAGGACTCACCAAAAACGTGGCGTTCAATTACAAGGACAGGAATATCCATTGTAATGCAGTCGCTCCAGGACATGTAGAAATTTTCGACTGTAAGATTCACTTCGCTGAAAACAGGAGTGAATCTTTTGTATGAATAATGATTTGACTAAAAATAAAATGGAGAAAATTAGTTGGAAGGGCCATGCCACCATGTTCGGGGCAAATGCCATGTGGGGACTGATGTCCCCGGTTTCTAAATTCATCATGGCCGGAGGCGCCGTCACCCCATTCGTCGTAACCGACCTGCGTATCGGAGGTGCCATGGTCCTCTTCTGGTTCACCTCTTTTTTCAGAAAACCCGAGCATGTCAGCCATAAGGACCTGATGAGCCTGTTCTTTGCCTCTCTTCTGGCTGTTGTGTTCAATCAGGGATGCTTCATCTTCGGTGTCAGTCTGAGTTCACCCGGCGATGCTTCTATTATCACGACCAGCATGCCACTGTGGGCCATGATTCTGGCCGCCTTCATCCTGAAGGAACCTGTTACCGGAAAAAAAGTGCTTGGTATTGCCGCTGGTGCCGGCGGGGCGCTCCTGCTCATTCTGGGAAGCGGGCAGAAAACTGATGTTCCAGTTTCGCAGAGTACTGCAATTTGGGGGGATCTGCTGGTTCTGCTTGCACAATTCTGCTATGCCCTTTATATTGTCCTCTACAAGGATTTTGTGGGCAAGTATTCATTGGTCACTATCATGAAGTGGATGTTTACCTATTCATTCGTCTGTATACTGCCTTTTTCTGCAGGTGATCTGATGAATGCCCGATGGAGCAGCTTGTCGTTTGCCGATATAGGCGGACTTACCTTTATAGTAGTAGGTGCTACCTTTATCAGCTATATGCTTGTCGTTGTCGGGCAGAAAAATCTCCGCCCCACGGTAGCCGGAATGTACAATTACATTCAGCCGCTTGTGGCCTGCGTCGTAGCCGTATGTTGGGGAATGGACTCGTTCAACCTGACAAAGGCGATAGCGGTACTCCTTATCTTTTCAGGAGTATATATGGTAACGTCCAGCCGGAGCAGGAAAGAGCTGGAAGCGTATGAGAAGAAGCTTCAGGAAGGGAAATAAAGTTGCTACGATAAAAATATATTGCGGGGGCGAGTGTCATTACTTGCTCAATGGAGAACTGAAAAAAAGGAGCGGAATGGTTGGGGCAATCGAGTAGGAAGAAAACTGCTTCGTTTTCCTCCTACTCGATTTTTGTCGGCGAACAGGCAAAAGACAGGAAAGAAACAACTTCTCCCTGCGAGGTTTTCATGTCTTTATCTCCATTATAAATCGCAAAACATTGTTCAGGTGTTGCACCGGATAGTTTGGCCCACTTGGAGATCCCTTTGAAAAAGTCTGACGAGTACGTTGCTCCCGATTTAATTTCGTAGGCATATTGCTTACTCTCAAAAGTACGTAATAGGTCGACTTCATTTCCTGTGCTGTCTCGCCAAAATGTCAGGTTAGATTCTTCACCTTTGTTGTATGACTCCTTGATAAATTCATTAATCACAAGATTTTCAAATAAGCCGCCGCGCAAGAAATGAGTAGATACTTGTTCCGCAGTTCGTATATCCAAAAGAGAACAAGCCAAACCTGTATCATAAAAATATAATTTGGGAGCCTTAACCAAACGTTTTGCATAATTATTATGATCTGGTTTTAACAAATAACAGATATAACTGGCTTCCAAAATAGAAATCCAAGAGGTTGTAGTTGTAACTGATACACCGCATTCATTGGCTAATGATGAAATATTGAGCAATTGTCCGATGCGTCCGGCGCATAGTTTTAAGAAACGAATGAACTTACTTAAATCTCCAATGTTTCGCATTAATCTGACATCTCGTTCTACATAGGTCTGGATGTAAAACGGGTAGTAGTCTGTTGGAATAATATCTTTGTCATAGAGACGAGGATACGCACCTTTGAAGATTTCTTCATCTACTTTTGCCGGTAGTATGCTTCCTTCTTTCATTTCATAATGGGAAAAAGGAAGTAATTTTAAGATGGCAGTTCTTCCGGCAAGAGACTGGTTAATATTTTCCATCAGAAGAAAATTATGAGAACCGGCAAGCAGGTACATACCTTCTCTATTCTCTTTGTCTGTATGAGTTTGGATATATGAAAACAAGGAAGGTACTCTTTGTGCTTCATCAATAATTACCTTATCCGGATATGTCGCTAAAAAACCTCTGGGATCTTCGGTCGCGAATAGCCTCATGTCCGGATCTTCTAATGATACATATTTGTATTCGGGGAATGATGTCTTGAGCAATGTTGATTTGCCCGATTGTCTTGGTCCTGTCAAGGTGACAATTGGATACTTTGCAGTTAGCTCTACTAATTTAGCTTTTAATACTCTTTCTATCATTACAAATAATGTTTTTGCAAATCTACTATAAAAAAGTGAATTTGCAAAGTTTGCGGTTGGCGATTTCATATTTAAAGAATCATATCCCCAAGGACTTGATGATATATTTGAAAGATAGGAGTACATTTTACAAAATGTCAATGTGATATTTTAATTCCTGCAGAATCCCTCTGTCAAGGCTATAGATAAGGTTGATGCCAAAAAGCTTCTGCATTTTTATATAGAATATTTCAAAAAGCTACCAATCTGAAGAATTGATTGTTGCTGGAAGCTAAATTTTATTGTTTGGCTTTCTATTTATCTTTAAAATACGTGTATACTTGTCTTTGTTCTATTTTGAAACGGTTTGAATTCTGTTAGCTGTTAGCGTAAAAAGAAGGTCTCTATAAGAAATAAATGCTTTCCCCGTAGAGACTCTTATAGTTTCTCGTAGAGGAACGACTCGTTCCTCTACGAGGAACTGAATTTTTCTCTCATAGAAAAGTAGGTGAATATATTACTATAAGTGCATATTTATTCTCTTTTGACTGGAAATATGCAGAAAAAAGAGTGTGTTATCTGTTTATTTATGCACTTTTTCTTCTATCTGCTGCTTTTTTATAGAAGTACCTGTTAGTAAAAAGTGTAATATGAGAGAATAGTGTCAGATTATCCGTGTTTTTGGTAGCTTTTGGATACACGTTAGCTTAGGTATAAGATGTAGTATATGTCGATAATTGTTTGATTCATAACCCGACAAAAATGAATTATTTTCGGCATTAATCCTTATTAATTCTATTTTAAGCCGATATTAATGTCTTTTAATAGGTATTATTAATAAGTCGCACTTTTCTTTGCATTTGAAAAACATAATTTTAAAGAATCATGAAAAACCGTTTGATAGCTCTGTGCATTGTCTGTGTTTGCTACTTGATGGCTAAAGCTGATGATTTGAAGCTCTGGTATCAGCAACCAGCCAAAGTATGGACCGAAGCATTACCTTTGGGAAATTCACGTTTGGGCGCCATGGTCTATGGTGGAGTAGTTAACGAACAGATACAGTTGAATGAGGAGACTGTCTGGGGCGGTGGCCCTCATCGCAATGACAGTCCGAAGGCATTCGGTGTATTGCCTAAAGTCAGGGAACTTATTTTTGCCGGACGTGAGAAAGAGGCCGAAAAAATTATGGCTGATAACTTTTTTACCGGACAGCATGGCATGCCTTTCCAAACGATTGGCAGTTTGATGCTGGAATTTGACGGACATGCCGATTACTCCAATTATCGCAGGGACTTGGATTTGGAACGGGCAGTTGCATCCATACGGTATAAAATAGGTGAAGTGAATTATACCCGCACCCTATTTACTTCTTTGGTAGATAATGCTTTGATCATCCGTATTGAGGCGGATAAACCCGGTGCAGTCAATTTTACAACCAGATATAGTACTCCGTATAAAGAATACGAGATAAAAAAGAATGGCAAAAGCCTGTTGTTGTCCGGACATGGTTCGGCGCACGAAGGTATTCCTGGAGCTATCCGTTTTGAGACCCGTACACAGATAAAGGCGGAGAAAGGTAAAGTCAATGTCACCAATGATTGCATAGAAGTGAAGGGTGCAGATGCCGCTGTGATTTATGTGACGGCTGCAACCAACTTTGTCAATTATAAGGATGTCAGTGCCAATGAAACCCGTCGAGCAACGGACTTTCTGGTAAAAGCGATGAAGCGCCCTTATGACCAAGCGCTTACAACTCATGAAGAAGCCTATCAGAAGCTTTTCGGGCGTGTCTCTCTGAACGTTGGTCCCTCCTGTCAGGAAGAGACATCTTACCGTATCAAGTATTTCAATGAAAGGAAAGATCTTGGTTTGGTGGCATTGATGTTCCAGTTCGGACGTTACCTGCTTATATCCTCTTCGCAACCAGGTGGACAGCCTGCCGGTCTGCAAGGTATCTGGAATCATGAACTGTTGGCTCCGTGGGATGGGAAGTATACCATCAATATCAATACGGAGATGAACTACTGGCCGGCAGAAGTGACCAATCTTCCGGAAATGCATGAACCGCTGTTCCAGATGGTGAAAGAATTGTCTGAGTCGGCACAAGGCACAGCGCGCACCTTGTATGGGTGCCGTGGATGGACTGTACATCATAATACGGATTTGTGGCGTATGGCCGGACCTGTGGATGGTGCTTCGTATGTCTGGCCGTTGGGAGGTGCTTGGCTGAGCCAACATTTGTGGCAACATTATCTTTATACCGGCGATCAGGCATTCCTGAAAACTGCTTACCCTGCCTTGAAGGGAGTAGCCGATTTCTTTCTCGATTTTCTGGTGGAACATCCTAAATATGGGTGGATGGTCTGTGCTCCTTCTATGTCTCCCGAACAGGGACCTCCGGGAACCGGTACGATGATTACCGCCGGATGTACGATGGACACTCAGATCGTGTTGGATGCATTGACTTCCGTACTGTCGGCTACCCAACTGTTATATCCTGCTGATACCTCCTATCGGGATAGCCTGCAAAGCATGATTGAGCGTTTACCACCTATGCAGATAGGCAAGTACAACCAGTTGCAGGAGTGGCTGGCAGATGTGGATGATCCGAATAATGACCATCGTCACGTTTCCCATTTGTACGGACTTTATCCCAGTAATCAGATTTCCCCTTATGCACATCCGCAGCTTTTCCAGGCAGCTAAACGCTCACTTCTCTATCGGGGTGACATGGCTACGGGATGGTCTATCGGTTGGAAAATTAATCTGTGGGCGCGTTTGCTCGATGGTGACCATGCTTATAAGATTATCAGGAATATGTTGAAACTGGTGGAAAAGGATAATCCTGACGGACGTACTTATCCGAATATGTTTGACGCGCATCCGCCTTTTCAGATTGATGGAAACTTCGGTTTCACTGCCGGTGTAGCTGAGATGTTACTTCAAAGTCATGATGAAGCTTTACATTTATTACCCGCCTTGCCTCAAGATTGGAACAAGGGCAGCGTAAAAGGTCTGGTAGCCCGCGGGGCTTTTGAAGTGGACATGGACTGGGATGGCGGTGAATTGATTACAGCTACCGTAACTTCACGCATTGGCGGCAATCTGCGTATACGTTCATACGTACCGTTGGAAGGTGCAGGGCTTAAGGAAGCGGAGGGCGATAATCCGAATCCATTGATGAAGCGCGGAGTTATTAAAGAACCGCTGGTCGCAGCCGGATTAAGGGCTCAATATCCTCTCTTATATAAGGTTTATGAATATGATATGCAGACACATCCGGGAGGAAAATACACATTGCACAGAGCATTTTGATAATTGATATAATAAATAAGAAATAGATTATGGTAAAAAGACTGAATTGGATTATTGTATGCTTGTTGTTTTCAATAGGTGTTACGGCGCAGGTTACCGGTAAACAGTACAATTCGTACAAAGGATTGGTAATGGCCGGTTATCAGGGGTGGTTTAACGCCCCTGATGATGGCGCCAATCGGGGGTGGTATCATTATACCGGACACGATGGATTTCGTCCCGGTTCTTGTACGATTGACTTCTGGCCGGAAGTATCGGAGTATAAAAAACTGTATAAGACGGAGTTTAAATTTGCAGACGGAACGCCCGCTTATACTTTTTCTTCGCACGATGAGTCTACGGTAGACACTCATTTCAGATGGATGAAAGAATATGGATTGGATGGTGTGTTTATGCAGCGTTTTGTCGGTGAAATCCGTGGTAAGAGTGGTTTGAAACATTTCAATACTGTTTTGAACTCTGCCATGAAAGCGGCCAATAAATACGAGCGTGCCATTTGTGTTATGTATGATTTAAGCGGTATGCGTCCCGGTGATGAGGATGTTTTACTGAAAGATATTGCCGATGTGGCCGAGCGTCATTCTCTGAAAGATCATGCCAGGAATCCTTCTTATCTGTATCATAATGGGAAACCGCTGGTTACGGTTTGGGGAGTAGGTTTCAATGATCACCGCCGTTACGGTTTGGATGAAGCCGAAAAGATTATCAATGGTTTGAAAGCACAGGGTTTTAGTGTGATGCTGGGAGTTCCTACGCACTGGCGCGAATTGAGTGGGGATACCGAATCGGACCCTCGTCTGCATGAGTTGATAAAACAGTGTGATGTTGTGATGCCCTGGTTTGTAGGGCGGTATAATGAAGACTCGTATCCCCGTTATCGGAAATTGATTAGACGTGACATCAAGTGGGCGAAAAAGAATAAAGTGGATTATGCACCTCTGGCTTTTCCAGGATTCTCCTGGCGTAATATGAAAGGACATGAGAACAGTGTGCAGATACCGCGTAATAAGGGTTCGTTCTTTTGGGCGCAGTTGTCCGGAGCTCTGAGGGAAGGTGCGGAAATGCTTTATGTAGCTATGTTTGATGAGATAGATGAAGGTACGGCGATCTTTAAATGTGCCAAAAAGGTTCCCGTAGGTGCCAGTATATTTGTACCCATTGAGGAAGGCATTGGCAGTGATCATTATTTGTGGCTGGTGGGGCAGGCCGGTAAAATGTTGCGTAAGGAAATACCGTTGGAGATGAAGCAACCGGTACGCAAGTAATGATAAATAACAGGTAGTTGGTTTTATATCAAATCGTCTGACTCGGCTTGTGCTGAGCCAGACGATTTTTTATGGATCAGTTCTTGTTCTGTTCATCAATGATCTCAATCAGAGAATATTTATATGGGGTTCCCAATAAAGCTGCATATTCCTTACAGAAGGTATTGTAAACAGTGTTGGCAAGTCCTTTCTTTCCCTGTTGACAAAGAATGCGGCACTTTACGCTGAGGGCTTCTTCATTGATGTAGTCGTGCTGGAATAAGGTGTCCGCTATCTGCAATTTCAGCATATCCGAAAGGTCTTCCTGCTTTAACAATCGGCACAATAAATCGATGGTGTTATTGGAGAAATCATTCTTGAATGTATCAATCCAATCAGCCTCGATGTTAGGAAGCATCATACCGCGCAGTAACAGTTCTAATAGTTTTTCCAGATCCAGACTGTTGTTCTTGTTGTATAAGTGGAGTGCTTCCAGATAGTCGCAAATGGTACCATTCTCAAATTGTATACTCCAGAAACCATTCTGATTCAATATCTTGATGTCACCCACTTTGTCTAACAGACTACGGAGTTTACTCATATATACATTACGGTTGTTTTTAGCGGATTCTTCCGTTTTGTCATACCACAACAGCTGGATCAATTTGTGTCCGATGATTCCTTTGGGGTCTTTTCCTGTATACAGAATCAGTAATATCAATAAGGATTTGAGAGTCGGTGTAAAGGAAGATGTAATATCATTTCCCTCTCGGTCAATGACACGGAAGCCGCCGAAAAAACAAACGCATTTCTTGGAAAAATCATAGTTATGGAATGTGGGGCTGACTGTATTGATAGGCATATCGATTTTGATCTCCGACTTCTCTTGTTCCTGGAGGGCGTTAGATTGCTTGGCAGCTAAGTTCGTCTTCTGAGATTCCTGCTCTTCATTCCGGACGGGTGTGGCACACTTCTTTCTGTAATAAAGGGTTCCTATTCCAACAATAAGCAATCCTCCGATAACAGATAGCCAAACATAGAAACGACTGTCTCCGGCTGTCTGCGCTTCAGATACTTCGGACTGTTTGAATGATGAAATGGGGATAGGAGGAAAATTCAGTTCATAGATGTCTATGTCTGCTTTTCCACTGACTTCAGCTTGGTGTACAGCCACGTATAATTTCTTCTGTTTGGGGGAATAATATAGATTGCTGTATAAATATTGTCCGGAAAAATTTAGCTCCATGGGCAATGACATGGGCTCGAAGTGTGGCGTTTGGGTATCGATTCTCATCAGGATACCACCTAATTGCGTACAGAAGAAATAGAAACACTCTTTTTCCGGGTCATAAATCATATTTTCGCTGGGTTGGAAGTCGCCGTTACTTGGATTTTGAGGAGCCTCCCATAGCTTGTTGACTTGTTGGGTGAGTAAGTTGACCGAATAAAGATCATAATAATTCCGGGGAGATAGCTCCTGACGTCCGGACGGACAGCCACGGCCACCGAAGATGTAAAGTGTACTGTCCACAAGGACGGAACTGGCGGAGTATCGGGGATGTATATTTGTCAGATTGATGCGCCGTTGCGGTGTATTTTCATACGGGTAGCTGATTAGTAATTCATTGTTGTAGTGATAATGTCCATATCCGCCAAAACTGACCAGTGAGGAATTGGAAGGATTATAGACGAGCGTATTGTTCCAATAATCATGTTCCTTGACGGGAGCCTGTGTTCCTTTCCAACTCTGGGTACAAGGGTCGAATATTGAATAAAGATTTTCATTCAGATTGTAAGATAGCAATTGATGATGCTGAGGAATGTAGATAAGCTGGTTCGGATAGTTTGCTACGAATTCTCCACCTTTCACCTGTATGGAGTCTGTTACTTGTTCGGCAGCATGAAAAACGTATACCCGCTTTCCATCATTGGCTATATAGAACGTAGCGACAGTAGGGTCGAACGCAATGGAGGGAGAGCTGGCAAAATGTTGTGAATAGATTTTCTTCCAGGTAATGTATTGGTCGATAATCCACTGTGTATTGTTGCCGGATGCGGGCTTGTGAGATATTTCATCATAACAAATATCTCCATTGTGACGCGCCATTTTCCATAGACGGATTTCTTGCTTCCCGCGTTTCAAACCGATATCTTTCAGATTTACGGAAGCGACATCGTCTAATACGAAGCCATCGAAAGGACAATAGCCGAAAGCAATGCGTATTCCTTGTGTACCTATTAATGCCGGATAGTTGACATTGATTTGCGTACTGTCGTAGAGTACTGTTATATTTCCGTCTTTAGGGTTAAGAGTCAGGCTGGCTGAAACCCACGTTTCACGTCTTGCTTCCTTGGGGATGGGATGTACGACATCTCCGGTGACCAGAATAGGAAAACGCCTGTCATTTTCACCCACGCTGTACATTAAATCTATGTTTTTATTATTATTTGTAATGATTCGAAACACGGTTCCGAATACATTGTCCGGCCTGATCCAAAGGTTAAAGTTCAAGGTGATTTTTTCTCCTTTGGTATCTATTGCTTTTCCATCCTCTAACGCCATACTGGTGAACTCGGAGTTCTGAAGTGGATAAGACTGGATATGCAAACCATATTTAGAAGACTGGGCAATAGAGTTCAAGCATATAAATAAAAGTAAGAATATAGATAGTGTCTTTTTCATTTTATGGTTCCTTAATGAAGTATTAGCTTTGGCAAAAATAGTATTTCCTATGAAAAACGGCTATTAAATCAGGTATTTTTTTCTTCCAAATGTCTCTTTTCCCATTCAAAGAATCTTATTAAGCGGATTTTAATGTTGCATTAATTATAACTTTAGTGTTTCATTAATAGGTTACCGTTTACTTTGCAATATCAAACAGAGTAAAATTAATATCTGATAGTATGAATTTTAAAAAGCACTTGTTTCTTTTTGCAGGCATATTGTCCTGCTCTTTTACAATGGCTCAACAGCCAAGTGATATCTTATCAGTGTCGGCATCAACCAAACTGGAGAAAGCCTCGTTGGCTTTTGATAAAGACCCGAAAACGATGTGGGAAGTGAATGGACAGGACCTGAAAGCGGACCAGTGGCTGATGTTTACCATACAGACTCCCGGCGATGTGTGTGAACTCAACCTTCAGATGCAGGGTATTTCAAAGGAAGAATTGAAGCTGCTGATGAGTGTATTTGTTACTTATGATCCGATGAATCTGGGAGTTCCGGTAGACTATCAGATGAAGGGTAATACGAAAGAAATGCAGGTTACGTTTTCACCAAAATACGGCGCTCACGTCCGACTGTCATTTAAAGGCAATAGCCGTGTGAAACCTTTTTCGGTGAAAGAGGTAGAGGTACTTTTGGCTGATAAAGTGCTGAAAGACCGGAAAGGTGAGAAAACAGCTCTTCGTTATATGGATCCGACGCTTCCGGTGGAAGAACGTGTGGAAAGTCTGCTGAGTGTAATGACTCCGGAAGATAAGATGGAATTAATACGCGAGGGATGGGGAATCCCCGGGATTCCTCATTTATATGTGCCGCCCATTACAAAAGTAGAAGCGGTACATGGTTTCTCATACGGTAGCGGTGCTACCATTTTTCCGCAGGCATTGGCAATGGGAGCTACCTGGAACAAGAAATTGACAGAAGATGTTGCTATGGCTGTTGGTGACGAAACGCTTGCAGCAGGTACTATGCAGGCATGGTCACCGGTACTCGATGTGGCACAGGATGCACGTTGGGGACGTTGTGAGGAGACATTTGGTGAAGACCCTGTGCTGGTATCACAAATTGGTGGAGCCTGGATTAAAGGATACCAATCTAAAGGCTTGTTTACTACTCCGAAACATTTTGGTGGGCATGGGGCCCCCTTGGGCGGACGTGATTCCCATGATATCGGTTTGTCCGAACGTGAAATGCGCGAGGTGCATCTGGTTCCGTTCCGTCATGTCATCCGCAACTATGACTGTCAATCTGTAATGATGGCTTATTCTGATTATCTGGGTGTACCGGTTGCTAAAAGCAGAGAATTATTGCATGGTATTCTGCGTGAGGAATGGGGATTTAACGGATTTATTGTGAGTGACTGCGGTGCCATCGGTAATCTGACTGCCCGTAAACATTATACAGCGAAAGATAAGATAGAAGCCGCTAATCAGGCTTTGGCAGCAGGTATCGCTACCAATTGTGGTGACACTTACAATGACAAAGAGGTGATACAAGCTGCAAAAGACGGACGTATCGATATGGAAAACCTGGATGAGGTTTGCCGCACCATGTTGCGTATGATGTTCCGCAACGAACTGTTTGAGAAGGCACCGAATAAACCTTTGGACTGGAACAGGATATATCCGGGATGGAATTCGGACAGCCATAAAGAAATGGCACGTCAGGCAGCACGCGAGTCTATCGTAATGCTGGAAAATAAAGATAACATATTGCCTTTGGCTAAAGACATGCCTACGATTGCCGTAATAGGTCCCGGAGCAGATGATCTCCAGCCGGGTGACTATACTCCCAAGCTTTTACCCGGTCAGTTGAAATCTGTATTGACCGGCATCAAACAGGCGGTAGGTAAGCAGACAAAGGTGGTTTATGAGCAAGGTTGTGATTTTACAAGCCCGAATGGAACGAATATTCCCAAGGCTGTGAAAGCCGCTTCTTTGTCGGATGTAGTAGTATTGGTTCTGGGAGATTGTTCTACCAGCGAATCAACAACAGATGTTTACAAGACTTCCGGAGAAAATCATGATTATGCCACTTTGGTTTTACCGGGTAAGCAGCAGGAGTTATTGGAAGCCGTTTGTGCAACCGGCAAACCTGTAATCTTAATTCTTCAGGCAGGGCGTCCTTACAACTTGTCTAAGGCGTCAGAACTGTGTAAGGCGATTCTTGTCAACTGGCTCCCCGGACAAGAAGGTGGTCCGGCTACAGCTGATGTGCTGTTCGGTGATTATAATCCTGCCGGTCGTTTGCCGATGACATTCCCGCGTCATGTAGGCCAACTTCCTCTGTATTATAATTTTAAAACTTCCGGCCGTCGTTATGAATATTCAGACATGGAATTTTATCCTCTTTATTATTTTGGATATGGTTTAAGCTACACTTCTTTTGAATATTCCGGTTTGAAGATACAGGAAAAGGATAATGGTAATGTTGCAGTATAGGCAACTGTGAAGAATGTGGGGCAACGTGCCGGAGACGAAGTTGTCCAGTTGTATGTAACTGATATGTATGCCAGCGTGAAAACACGTATTACAGAACTGAAGGATTTCACCCGGATTCATCTGCAACCGGGTGAGTCAAAAAGAGTTTCTTTTGAACTGACACCTTATGAACTTTCATTGCTCAATGATCGTATGGACAGAGTAGTGGAAAAAGGAGAATTTAAGATAGCAGTCGGTGGAGTTAGTCCTCAGTATGTGGCAAAAGATCGTATAAAAGATAGTGTAGGCTATGCGGATGCAAAGAAAGGATTGTCCGGTATGCTTGAGTATACTCATGAATTTGCTGCAGATTTCGGTTTGTCATTGTTTAAAGTCGAAGAGAACTTGCTGAAAAAACAGAAGACAATCTGGGTATCTGTTAAGAACAATGGTACTCTGATGGATACAGGTAAGATAGAAATGTACGTTGGTGGTAAGAAGACGGGAAAGAATGTGCATTATGAACTGGCTCCGGGAGAAGAGAAACTGATACCCTTCCGTGTGGATAAGAATAATGACGGAGAGGTGCTGTTCACTACTAAATATAAAGTATTGTCTATATAAACTTGATATAATAATGAAGAAATTGTTAACAGTTATATGCTTGTGTCTACAGATTGTTCCCATAACGGGACAATCTGTATTGCATACTCCGCATGGAGTAAAAGTAGAGACAAAAGCTGCTTGTGTAGAGCTGGAGTGCTTCTCTTCTTCCATTATTCGTGTGAAGAAGTATCCTCTTGGGCAAGCGCCGGAAAAGCAGTCATTATCTGTTACGATGCAACCGGATAAGGTGAAGTATAAGATACAGGAATCAAATAATCAGGTAATACTTACTACTTCCGAACTGACTGTTTTGCTGGATGTCGTTCTGAATCAGGTTCGCTTTGCGACTAAAGACGGGAAAGAATTGTTGGCGGAAAAACCTTCTTCCACCGGTTTCACTCCTTTTAATGATGCAGGTAATTCTACCTATCGGATTCGCCAAACTTTTTTGTTGGATAGTGATGAGGCTATTTATGGTTTGGGACAACATCAGCAGGGAAAGATGAACCAGCGTAATCAAACTCTTTTCTTGCAGCAGGCGAATACGGAAATCTGTATTCCTTTGGTCCATTCCATCAAGGGCTATGCGCTGTTTTGGGATAACTATTCTCCCACCACTTTTACAGACAATGCGCAAGGTATGACTTTTGATTCGGAGGTTGGTGATTTGTGCGATTATTACTTTGTTTATGGTGGCGGAGCAGATAAAGTAGTGGCTGGATTGCGTGAATTGACAGGAAAGGCTCCCATGTTTCCACTTTGGACATTCGGCTTTTGGCAATCAAGAGAGCGGTATGTCAGCCAGGATGAACTGGTTAGCGTTGTTGCAAAATATCGTGACCTGAAAGTGCCTTTGGATGGCATTGTTCAAGACTGGCGTTATTGGGGAGAAGATCATAAAGATTGGAATGCGGTGGAATTTCGTAATCCGAAATTTCCCGATCCAAAGAAAATGATGGATGAGGTACACCGTCTGAATGCCCATGCTATTATTTCAGTGTGGCCTTCTTTTGGACCAGCTACCGGAATCTATGCTGATTTGAAAGCTCTGAACAAGTTGATGATACATGAAACTTTTCCTCAGGATAATGGGGTGAAGGTATATGATACTTATGATCCCGTAGCGAGAGATATCTATTGGAAATATATGAGTAAAAATATGTTCAGCATCGGAATGGATGGTTGGTGGTTGGATGCAACCGAACCGGAACATAGCCCGGCGAAAGAAGGAGACCTGGATTTTCAAACTTATCTGGGTTCTTTCCGTAAAGTGCGTAATGCTTTCCCACTTGTAAGCGTGGGCGGCGTTTATGATCATCAAAGACAGGAGACCTCTGATAAACGCGTTTTTATTCTGACCCGTTCTGCTTTTGCAGGTCAGCAACGTTATGCCGCCCAAGCATGGTCCGGTGATGTTGTTTCCGATTGGGCTGTGTTGCGTAATCAGATTCCGGCAGCCTTGAATATCTCATTGACAGGTATTCCTTATTGGAATTCTGATATTGGCGGTTTCTTTTCCGGCAGAAAGTTTCCGGACGGTGTGAAAGATCCGGCGTTCCATGAATTGTATGTGCGTTGGATGCAGTTTGCAACTTTTACGGGAATGATGCGTTCGCATGGCACAAACACTCCCCGTGAAATATTTATGTTTGGTGAGCGTGAATACTGGGCTTTCGATGCACAAGAGAAAATGATTAATCTTCGTTACCGGTTATTACCTTATATTTATTCGACCTCATGGGAGGTTACTTCTAATGGTGGAAGCCTGATGCGTGCTTTATTCTTTGTCTTTCAGGAAGATAAGACGGTTGCAGATATCGGTGATGAGTATATGTTTGGAAAGTCCATATTGGTAGCTCCGGTAACAAGTGAAGTAAAGAGACGTTCCCTGTATCTGCCTGAGGGTACACAATGGATTGATTTTTGGACAGGTGAAAAGCTGGAAGGCGGACAGAAGATTAGCCGTGAAGCTCCCATTGATATCATCCCATTATATGTGAAAGCAGGTTCCATCGTTCCTGTCGGACCTTCCGTTCAGTTTGCAACCGAGAAGCCATGGGATGATTTACAGATTCGTATCTATCCGGGTGCCGATGGAGAATTTATTTTGTATGAAGACGAGAATGATAATTATAATTACGAAAAAGGCAAATATACCACTGTCCGTATGACGTGGAGTGACAAGGATAGGAAGTTAACTATCCATCCTCGTAAGGGTAGTTATGACGGTATGTTGCGAAATCGTAACTTCCGTATCGTTGTTGTAGATCACCTAAAAGGATTGGGATTGGATAATGAGTCGTATACCGTGAATGTAGAATATAAAGGAAAGAAACTTAATATAAAACTACCATGAAAAGTATTGCAAAATTAGTTCGTGTAGCCTTGATGTCACTGCTTTTAATGAAAATGGTGTTGGAGAATAGTTAGTCGAATGAGATTTATTAACTGGACTTGCCGTTTTGTAATCTATTGGGGTTATGAAACGGCAAGTCTTTTTTTTTATACTATCTTCAATTGCTGCCACGCAATGATTGAATAGTCACGTATCGGTAGTTTAAATATTACTTGAATATCGTTTAAATTTCACTTGATACTTTCTGTCTCTTTCGGGTTAATCTATTTATATATTCTTTTTTAAGGGGTAGCTATTAAAATGCGCTTAAAATCCTATTTACATAGTAAAAAAGTGCTTTGGTTAATCTCTTTTTAAGGACAATGTTAATATTCTCCTTATAAATTTGCACTTGTTTTAGAACCTTAATCATCAATCATCAGCTAATAGATGTAATATGAAAAATGCACAAATATACGTAGAATGCCCTTCTCCTCCGGAATAGGAGTTCCTGGAATTATAAAGGTGAAATTGTGATATAACTTAATCTAATATTTATCAACTTTTAATTTAATTATTATGAAACGAATTTTAAACGCGCTTTTGTGTGGTGCGCTGTTTTTTTCAAGTGGAACATTCTTTGTTTCATGTAGTGATGACGACAATTCTGATTTGGAAAATCGTGTATCGGTCCTCGAAGGTTTGATTGACGACATTAAGTCTCAGCTAAGTAAGGCAATTACAATAGGGTCCACGGTTACCAACTGGGATGCTGAAAAACGTATTATCACGTTGAATGATGGAACGCAGATTGATCTTGGTTCACTTAGTAGCGGTGGTGGTGAGGCTTCTAATATTACTTTGGGAGATGGAGTGATTATTATTTCTATTGATGGTGTCGATTACGCTTTGCCACTGGCTACTGCTATCAATTCATTGGTTTTCTGTCCGGAATCAACTGACCCCATTGTTTACATTGATCAGGCTACCAACCAGAATGGTGTAACGTTACGCTTCCTTGCAACACCTGCCCTCAGTGCAGATGCCCTTAGTAAGGCACAAATTACGATTGCTGACGCTCGGGAGGTACAGACGCGTGCCAATACCAGTTTCTTCAAGTTAAAAGACCTGAAAGCAGACGGCGATCTTATCCAAGTAACGATGAAGGTATGGGATGCCACTCCGGGTAAGATTTATACTGTGGCCGTACATCTGTCGGTACCTGGAGCTACGATTAGCTCTAACTACTTCTATGTATCGGTGGATGCTGATGTAGAGGTCATTGCCGAAGATCTTTCTGTTGATCCAGAACTGAAAGGGCTTGATGGCGTTTCCAAAAATGAAGATGGCTCTTGGACAGCCACCTTGCCTGATGGTACAGGTGATGTCCCAGCTTTCTTGGGTACTGTCAAGTTCCAGGAAATGATTACCATCCCAGGTATTGACAATTTGTCTTACACATTGGCTCCGGCTGATCAGCAGAATGAGTCTGTACGTAACAATTACAAAAATCTTTCTGCTAATCTTTCTGCTGATGGTACATGGAATTGCGTGAAACGCCCGGGCACAACGGGTGGTGAAGAAGGTATCTTGATTTTGGTCAAGGATGCGAATGATGTGACGCGTGCCAAAGTGTATATCAAGGTCATCGACCCATTGGCTGATATTGATTTTCAGGAACTCTGTGGTGTAGAAGGTAATTTTGAGGCTGAACTTTATGGACGTGACGGTCGCTTCTTTGCTTTAGGTGTGAATGAATTGGATGTTCCGGCCACACTTGCTGATTATGAAAAAGAAATTCCTATCCGCCATTCCGGTGATGCTTTTTTTGTAGCTTATGCCAACTACAATGTTTCTACTGATGCGACGGGTTCATTGGTTTACAATGATGGTAGCGGCCGACTGGTATTGGGTGATTTTGCCAAAAAGTATTTGGGCGGTGCTCGCGGTGTATTCTGGTACTATCGCGGTTTCATGCTCGTTGTTCCCGAAACATTGGCAACCGATGGCAAATACGTTGATGAGACAGGTACCTATAGTGGTGGTGAAGGCTATGGCTACGATACATGGGGATCGGGTAATCCGGTGGATTACGTGAACAATCCTAATTTCTATGATTTCCGCCCGGGTGATGAATTTAGAACGGTTGCTTCTTTCGGATGGAAGATTAATGAAAAGACCGGTGTGCTGACTACTCCGTCCAATTATGAAGGTTGGGGTGTTCGTATTGCTTTTGCGGCTGGCTTTGAATATGCTTATGGCGTGAAGAGCCTTTGCGGTAAAGGTGCCGACCAGTTGGGTATGCTTTTTATTAATCGCCGTGCGGCTGCTGAAGGCGCTAAAATGCCCTCTAAGAAATAGTCAAGGGAGAATTTTTCAGCAAGAGGGCATTATGTATGCTTCTCTTGCTGAACTTCCAGACCAATTAAAATTTTCGTAGAATAGAAAAATCTAATTTATGAAACAGTACATTCAAAATAATAAAAGGAGGAGAAATGACTCCACATCATCATTAAAGAAGATGATGTTTGTATTTCTGTGCCTTCTGATAGCATTACCTGTTTCGGCACAGCTCCGTACTGTTACCGGTACGGTAGTCGATGGTACGGGTGAGGCGGTTATCGGAGCCAATGTCCGGGTGGAGGGAGATCACACACGAGGTACTATCACCGATATTGACGGTAATTTCAAAATAGAAGCTGCCCCCAAGGAAAAATTGATCATTTCTTTTATTGGTTATAAAGATGCTGTGATTGTAGCTTCTACCAATAAACTGAACATTACGTTGAAAGATAACAACGAAATGCTCGAAGAAGTGGTGGTGGTAGGTTATGGTACGCAGAAGAAGGCTACGCTGACCGGTGCTGTCTCTGCTGTTAATAGCAAGGAAATCTCCGTAACCAAGAATGAAAACGTGGTAAACATGCTTTCCGGTAAAATTCCGGGTGTGCGTATCTCTCAGCGTAGTTCGCAACCTGGTGAGTTTGATAATGCCATTGATATTCGCGGTATGGGTGAACCATTAATTGTTGTGGATGGTATTCCTCGGGATAAGGCCTATTTTTCGCGTATGGATGCCAACGAAATCGAATCTGTATCAGTCTTGAAGGATGCCTCTGCCGCCATTTACGGTGTACGTGCAGCCAATGGGGTCATATTGGTTACAACCAAGCGCGGTGAAACTGCTGATGGTAAGTTTGACATTACCTTTTCTGCCAACTATGGCTGGCAGCAATTCCTTTATGTACCTGAGACGGCAGATGCAGTGACGCACATGTTGCTAATCAACGAGAAAACATACAATACTACGCAGACGCAAAACTTCTTCCTCCGTCAGGCTCCCACGTACAGTTACGACCGTATCTTTGAGTATAGCCGCAACGGACGTAAGGGCACTAACTGGACAAAGGAACTCTTCAATGACAATGTGCCGCAGCAGCAGTACAATGTCAGTGTGAACGGTGGTTCGGAGAAGGTGAAGTATTTCTTTAATCTTGGTTATTTGAAACAGGAAGGTGCTTATAAATTCAATTCACTGAATTATGACCGCTGGAACTTCCGTAGCAATGTAGATGCGAAAATCACCAACCGCCTGAAGGCATCTGTACAATTAAGCGGTTACATGGATGAGAAGAATCAACCGTTTACCGATATATGGTCGGTATATAAGAAAGCGTGGACTTACCGTCCTACCTCCGATGCTTATATCGACGGTGATCACAGTCTTCCCGCTTATGACTCTGAGATGTTGGAGCCGGAAAATCCGGTAGCTGCTATCAATAGCGATCTTAGCGGTTACCGCCGTGAGAAACGCCATAACTTCAACGGTTCGTTAGCACTGACTTACGATATCCCCGGAGTGAAGGGCTTACAGGCAAAGGCTTTTTATAGTTACGATTACTATACCACAAACAATACATATTACAATCGTGCATACAAGTTGTATAGCAAGAATGCCGATGGTACAATGACTACTTATGATCGTCATGCCGATGCCTACTTGAAGCGTCAAACGGATCCCTCTTATGGTACTGTGATGCAACTTTCTTTGAACTATGACCGAAAGTTTGGCGCTCATAATATCAATGTTCTCGCTTTGTTTGAAGAACAGTATAATCAGTGGGAGAATTTTTATGCCCAGCGCTCTATGCTGCTGGATGGCGAGTACCTGCTCTATGGCGAAAACGAAGGCCAGATCGGTAAGATGGACGGTGCAGGAGACAAGACACGTCGTGCTTTCGTAGGTCGTATGAATTACGATTATAAGGGACGATATATGGTAGACTTTTCTTTGCGCTATGACGGATCTTCGAGTTTCCCTACAGATTCTCGTTGGGGACTTTTCCCGGCTGTATCTGTAGGCTGGCGTGCCAGCGAAGAGACATTCATAAAGGAACTGATACCTTTTATGAGCAATTTGAAAATCCGTGCTTCTTATGGCCGCATGGGAGATGATGGCGGTGCCAGTACTTATCCGCAAACAGCTATTGCCTATCAGTTGGATACGAACGGTAAGATCGGTTACATCTATAACGGTACATTTATTACCGGTGTATCGGCTACTGCAATTCCTAATCCAAAATTGACGTGGTACACCTCTGACACATACAATGCCGGTATTGACTTTGACTTGTGGAACGGGAAATTGAGCGGTACATTGGAAATATACCAACGTAAACGTAAAGGTTTGCTGGCAACTTCTTCTGCCGTTATTCCCGGTACGGTAGGTGCTTCATTACCTCAGGAGAATCTTGAAAGTGACCAGACTTACGGTTGGGAAATCAGCTTAGGACACCGTAATAGCGTGGCAGGTGTGTCCTATTGGGTGAATGGGCAGATCTCTGCTACCAAGAACCGTTGGGACTATCACTTGGACGGTCGGGCCGGTAACTCTATGGAGAACTGGTATCGTAATGATGTCTCAGGGCGTAACAAGGACATCTGGTTTACATATAAAGAAGGCGGTCGTTTTACCAGCTATGAGCAGATCCGCTACCACAATACTACGGGTGCCAACTTCGGTCAGTCAACCCTGCCAGGGGATTATTGGTACGAAGACTGGAACGGTGACGGTGTTATAAATGACAATGACAGGCATCCGATGGCTACCTATAATCTGCCTGTTTTCAACTATGGTATAACGATGGGAGCCGAATGGAAGGGGATTGATCTTTCCATGAACTGGCAAGGTGCAGCAGGTGTGTATAATTCGTATGACGAAGTATTCACAGAGGTAGGTCCTTTCAATGGTGGTGCTGTATTGGATATCTATACTGACCGTTGGCATACAGTGAATGCTACGGATGATCCTTGGAATCCCAACACGCAGTGGGTATCCGGACTCTATCCGGCTACCGGCCACAGTTTCAGTACAGGTTCTACCGGTATCAAGAATACATCGTATATCCGTCTGAAGACACTGGAGTTGGGTTATACATTACCCAAGACCTGGCTTGCCAAAGCGGGTATCAGAAACCTGCGCATATATGTTAATGCTTACAACCTGTTGACTTTTACGGGTCTGGATAATATCGATCCTGAACGTCCGGGCCGTCAGGGTGGAGCTAATAATAATCGTGATGCGGGTATTTTGTTCTATAACTATCCGGTGAACCGCACATTTAATGTTGGCGCAACGCTTAAATTCTAATAGGAAAGGAGAATTGAAAATGAAGATGTTTAAATATGTATTTGTAACAGCCGCATTGGGCTTGACAGTCGTTTCGTGTGCCGATATGGACTTGGAACCCAAAGGATTGCTCTATGATAATGTGTTGATGAGTTCGGATAATGGTATCCAAAAATATTTGGCATTGGTTTATCAGGATCTGCCGGTTGAAGACTTTAACTATGGTCAGAATGGTGATCAAAAAGGGTATGCTACGGTGAACAGTAATGGTTGGCACGCAGGCAACCAATGGCAAGCACAGAAAAGTAGTCCTGCTTCTGCCTGTTTGGAGGCTACCGGACGCTGTTCTGAGTATGGTGATGGTTGGGGATATTGGCCCTATGACCGCATTCGCGATATTAATACATTGATTGAGAAATTACCGCAATATTATGAGGAGGGCAGTACTGAACTGAACGAACATTTGGCGGAAGCCCGTGCTTTGCGTGCTTTCTATTATTTCGGTATGGTGAAGCGTTACGGCGGTGTTCCCATCGTACGTACCGTACTTGATCCTTTGGCATCTATCGATGAGTTGAAACAGCCGCGTGATACGGAGTACGATTGCTGGAAGTTCATTCAGGAAGACTTGGATTTTGCTATGAAGAATGGTGCTTCAGATAGAAGTAAGGTGGAGCGTATGAACCGTTATGGAGCAGCTGCTCTGATGTCACGTGCTATGCTTTATGCAGGTACCATTGCCAAGTATGGCGGGTACATCAGTACCACCGGTCCGGCAGTACAAGCCGGATTGATGGGGATGTCTGCCGATAAAGCTACCGAATTCTTCCAGGCATCTTATGACGCTTGCAAGTTTTTGAAAGAAGCAGGTTTTAAGTTGCATACGGGGGCTGATAAGGTACAGAACTTTCTTGATGTATTCGGAAAGATTAATAGAGAAGACGAAGATATCTTTGTAAAGGAATATGGCTCTAACTCTGAACTTCCTGCCGGAACCAGTTTGTTCCACATGTGGGATACTGCGGTATTACCGTTAGGCGATGGACTGTCCGCTGACTTGGGTTGTGCTTTGCAGCCTACATGGGAGATGATTTCTATGTATCAGATACCGGCAACAATTGATGAGAATGACCAACCGATTCGTTTTAATGATATCACCGATTTCTGGAATAATGGCGAAATGGAAGCACGCTGTCAGGCTACGTTTTTCTTCTCCGGTATGAAGGACCCGAATTCGGGCACGATGATTGATATTCAGGCAGGTGTCTACAAGACGTTTGCCGGGCTGACAGCTTCGATGGTAACCAGTGCTGAAAATGGTACGGACAATGAGTATAATGCAGGTATTCGTATTCGTACCGATGCTGCTTCTAAGCGTGGCGAATCACAGGAAGTTAATGGCAAGATGGTTAAGATTTCCGGTGCGCATGGCATGACGGTGAGTGGTGGTGACGAGGGCCGTGGCTATATGGGAACTTTTATCCGTAAGTATGTCGATTATCAAGGCATCAATACTACTCGCGTATTCTTCTCATGCAAGCAGCCGTGGAAGATTTTCCGTTACGGTGAGGTGCTTTGCAACTGGGCGGAAGCCGCGTATGAATTGGGCTTGGAACTTGGTGATGAAGCGCTGAAGCAGGAAGCTATTGCTATTGTGAACGAACTACGTGACCGTGCAGGCGCCCGTCCTTATACGATGGCAAGTAGTCCTGCCGATCTGGGTACGGATGTATATGGTTTCCCTATTGATGAGAATCTCCAGTTTATCCGTGATGAGCGGGCTCGTGAGCTTTGTTACGAGAACCATCGTCTGTTTGACTTACGCCGTTGGCGTGTAGCCGATGTCATGTTCCAGGATGGTGTGAAGGTACATACACTTTCTGCTTACTACGTGGTGGATGAGGATAAATGGATTTTCTTGAATGAAGAACCGGTAGAGAACCGTAAGCAGAATTTTTACAAGAGATGGTATTATGAACAGATTCCGGGTGGCGAAATAGGCAAGAATGATCTGTTGATACGTAACGACGGCTATTAATGATAAATCTAATAAATGTGATGAATATGAAGACTTTTTTATATAATTTGTTGTTAGGCGGTACATTGGCTTTGGGAGTTGCCTCTTGCATGGAAGTGGATAATTTCGATGCTCCGTCAGAATGTTTGATGGGTAACATTATTGATGTTACTACAGGACAGAACATTCTTGCTGATCAGGCAGAAGCCCGTGTGCGTATTTGGGAGAAGAGCTACAGTCTCAATCCCTCTCCACAGGATATTCCGGTGAAGCAGGATGGTACGTATAGCAATATTAGATTATTTGCCGGTACGTATGATGTAGCTGCGGAAGGGCCTTGGTGGCCGGTAGATACACTTCGTAATGTTCCTGTAGGAGGCAAGGTGACACGTAACTTTGAGGTTACGCCTTATTTGAAGATTACGGACTTTTCTGCCATATTGGATGGGGATACTCTTCGCGTAGAGGGAAGATTGGCCGCTCCGTCCATTCCAAGCTATAATATTGAACGTGGCGATGTGATGCCGCAAATAATGGATGTGCGTTGTTTTATCAGTACTATTCAGTTCTGTGGTAATGTCAATCGTTTGGATGCTTATTACAATTTGGAAGTGAACAAGGTGAAGAAAACGGTGATCAACGTGCGTAAGGCGTGGAGTAACATTTCTGATGGTGTGGAAGGCAGTGACGGACTGACTCATAGTAAGGATACCTATAAGTTTGCTGTATGGGCTAAGCCGGGTTACACTTTCTTTGTCCGTATGGGTGTCCGTGTGGATGATACCTTCCAAATGTATAATTACTCGGATATTGTGAAGATTGAAGTTCCTCAATAAAATACAGCGATTAGTTTTAATTGTAAAAAGGATTGAATTTTGATAACAGGTCGGAAAAAGGTTTCCGAAGCCTTTTTCCGACTCTTAATATAAAAGCGAAAAAATGAAAATGAAACTGAATAGATTATGTTTTATTATATGTTGTGGCTTGCTGTCAAGTAACTTTGCAACTTCATGCAGTGACGGCAAGGTGGAAATTCCACCTGCTATTCAACCGGAAGACCCTGACACACCAACTGTTCCGGCCGAGGACGAGTATAATAAGCCGGCGTTTACCCTTCATGAAGAAGGCCAACCGTTTGATACCTATCGCGGATTGGTAATGGCCGGTTATCAGGGATGGTTCGGAGCGCCGGGTGATGGATGCAGGCATAGCAATGCGGATAATACCGCTTGGTATCATTATCGGGAAAGTGATGTATTTAAACCGGGTGTCTTACAGAATTCCATTGATATGTGGCCCGATGTGTCTGAATATACAAAGAAATATACACCGGGCGTGGATGGCCCCGCCAATCGTTCCTCCAAATTTGTTCTGCCTAATGGCGAGGCAGCGCAAGTATACAGTGCTTATGACGAATCGAGTGTATTGCTCCATTTCAAATGGATGAAGGAATATGGCATTGATGGTGTTTTTATGCAACGTTTTGTGGGTGAGGTTATCGATAATCCCGATGGAAAAGACCACTTTGATATGGTGTTGAAACATGCAATGAAGGGAAGTAACCAATACCAGCGTGCAATCAGTGTAATGTATGATTTAGGAGGCTTTATGGAAGGTGGCCGCGATGAGAGTACAGTGCTGGCGGATGCACAGGCAATTATGGATTTGTATCAGTTGAAAGACCGTAGTCAACAGAAGTTCTACCTGTATGAGGATAACAAGCCGCTTTTAGCTCTTTGGGGAGTGGGTTTTGACGAGAAGCCTTTCAATGCAGAAGATATAATCAGTCTGATAACAGCATTAAAGAATCAAGGTTGGAGTATAATGTTGGGTGTGAACGATGATTGGCGTACGCATAACTCCACGAAATGGCCACGTGCCAAGTATAAGGAGGTGGTGAAGAGTGCCAATGTCATTTTCCCTTGGTTTGTGGGTCGATATGGTACAATCGCTGACTATAATAGTAAACGTAAACCGATAATTGATGCGGACATTAAATGGTGCAAAGAGAATGGTGTGCATTATGCTCCTCACTGCTTTCCGGGTGGGGCTGACTTGAATATGCATCCGAATAATGGTGTGGTAGACCGCTTGGGGGGAAAGTTCTTTTGGGAACAGCTTTATGGCGGCATCAAGTTAGGGGCAGAGATGATCTATGTTGCGATGTTTGATGAGATAGACGAAGGTACTGCTATCTTTAAATGCTTGAATAAAAAGAATGTGCCGAGTAATGTGCCTGAAAAGGATTATTATGTGTGGTATAATCAGAAGACTGGCAGTTATGGACATGGTGCTACTTCGGTGGATGAAAGTACGCTTGGTGGAGGCTGGTGCAAGAAGGCAAGTGAATTGAATATTGTATTTCAAGGTATTGAGGATGATCTGCCCACCGATCATTATCTCTGGCTTACCGGACAGGCACGCAAGATGCTTCGTGGTGAAGTGCCGTTGAAGAATACTTGGCCGACACGGTAGTCCGCCAGTCAGACAGAAAGTAATTATTGGGCTAATGGTGAATCGTATCGCCTCTCCTTTCGGTATTCCCATCAGGAGACTCTGGAATGGACAATCGCAGCCCGGAATTAACACTACTACTTAAATTATTGTAATCATGAAAAACTGCTTTTTATTATTATTTCTTCTTTTCTTGTCCGGAAGTTTGAGTGCAGTGCCCAAGCATTCAAAAAATACCCGATATCCATCGTACAAGGGTCTTGTCATGGCGGGTTATCAGGGCTGGTTTCATCAGCCGGGCAAAGGAGTGATGTATCCTGACGAAAATAGTGTCCGCATCGATATGTGGCCGGATGTCAGTGAATATGAAAAAACATATCCGACAGGTCAAAAACTTGCTGATGGTTCTACAGCCCGTTTCTTTTCTTCTACCGATGAAAGTACGGTAGCCTTACATTTCAAGTGGATGCAGGAGTATGGGGTGGACGGTGTATTCATGCAGCGTTTCTTTAACGCTGCCCGTCCGGAAGCCCGCAAAAGGGGCATCGTTTTGCAACATGCCATGAAAGCGGCATCCAAGTACGGACGTGCTATCGGGGTTATGTATGATTTATCCGGTTTGGGAGCTAAAGGTGAAGATTGCTCCATGCTGATAGACGATTGGAAATATTTGGTTGATTCATTGCGGGTGACCAATCAAGAGGGTGAGCAAACGTATGTTTTTTATAATGGCAAGCCGTTGGTTACCATTTGGGGAGTAGGTTTTCCGGACCGTCCGTATGACATCCGTAATATTGGTTTGGAGCGTTTCATGGATTTCTTGAAGAATGATCCGGAATATGGCGGTTGTAGCGTGATGTTGGGAGTACCTACTTTCTGGAGAGACTTGAATGCCGACTGTGTACACGACCCCTACTTACACGAATTAATCAGACAGGCGGATATTATTCTGCCATGGATGGTCCAGCGTTTTACTCCATTGCTTCACAATGATATGGACCGTTATCGGGATGTCATTCTTGATGATATCGCTTGGTGCAAAGAGAACAATATCGGCTATGTGCCTTGTGTAACTCCGGGATTCAGCTGGTACAATCTGAGCCGTCATGCATTTAAGGACGATGTGAAACCTTCCGGTTCGATTCCCCGTCAGGGCGGACGTTTCTATTGGCAACAGATTTCTACAGCAATCAATGCAGGAGCTACAATGCTGTATGTAGCTATGTTTGATGAGGTGAACGAAGGTACGGCAATCTTTAAATGTACGGATAATCCTCCTGTGGGGAAAGAAGTCAAGTTTGTGGGGATGGATGGAATGCCTTCCGACCATTACTTGTGGCTCACAGGGGAGGCTGCAAAAATGCTCCGTCATGAAAAACCGCTGAGTTTCGAAATGCCTCGGCGAGATGCGGACAAATAGCGCGGCAAGTTTTACTTTTACTCATGTTGAACATTAAAACAGGAAATAATACGTATGAAAACTATTTTAATCACTTTGGCTGCCCTGTCATTGACATTGATGAGTTGTAACAGCCAAAAGCAAAAACCGGTTACTTTGGGACCGAATCCTTTTATTACTCACATGTACACTGCCGATCCTTCGGCTCATGTATGGGAAGACGGCCGTTTGTATGTGTATGCCTCCCATGACATCGATCCGCCGCGTGGGTGTGATTTGATGGATCGTTATCATGTATTCTCTACGGATGATATGGTAAATTGGACAGATCATGGTGAAATTCTGAATTCTTTACAGGTACCCTGGGGACGTAAAGACGGCGGATTCATGTGGGCACCCGATTGTGCATATAAGAACGGTACTTATTATTTCTATTTTCCGCATCCGAGCGGCGATGACTGGAATAATACCTGGAAAGTCGGTGTGGCTACCAGTAAGTATCCCGCCAAAGATTTTAAAGTGCAGGGATATATTGAAGGATTGGGCAATGCTTTTGCAATGATTGACCCTTGTGTGTTTGTAGATGATGACGGGCAAGCTTACTTCTATTATGGCGGTGGCGGCCGTTGTGTAGCAGCCAAACTGAAAGATAATATGATGGAAATAGCTGAACCTTTGAAAGATATGGAAGGACTGAAAGATTTCCATGAAGCTACTTGGGTACATAAAAAAGACGGTGTTTATTATATGTCGTATGCTGACAACCACTCGGAAAATGGAAAAGGTGCCAATCGTTTGAACTATGCAACAAGTGACTCTCCGATGGGACCGTGGAAATATCAGGGTGTTTATCTGGAACCGACAGGCTGCGATACAAGCCATGGATCTATCGTTGAATATAAAGGAGAATGGTATGCTTTCTATCATAACTGCTCTATTTCAGGACAGGGAAATCTTCGTTCGATCTGTGTAGATAAGCTTTATTATAATCCGGATGGAACTATCAAAGTTGTAGAACAGACAAAATAAAACGATATGCGTCTATCCGTTGATTGGCTAAAGTCAGGAGTCTTTATCGCTGTACTTGCCTTTGCTGCTTGTAGCGATAAAGACACACCGGAAGAGGAGTTTCCCGAAGTTCCGGAAGAAACCCCTCAGGTTCCGGATGGTCCGTATGAGTATGATTATGATATGGATTATGATTCGGAAGGTTTTCTAAAAGCATATAAAGGAGTGGCTTATAATGGACCGCATCGGGTGCCCGGCACTTTGGAAGCGGAAGACTTTGATGAGGGAATACAGAATGTGGCCTATTATGAGAGTGATACGAAATCTGCTGACAAAGAGTACAGAGGTACGCATGCTGTTGATGTTCGTGTGGATAGCAAGGCATCCGGAGGTTATTACATCGGTGATGTGCAACCGGGTGAGTGGATGTGTTATACAATTGAGGTGGACGAAGCAGGCGCTTATTCCATTGAGACCTATTGTGTGAAAGGTGACGGTTCGGAAGGTAGCTTCTATTTTGAAGTGGATGGCCGTGGTGCAAGCCGCAGCATAGATATGCCTCTTGGCGGGTGGACGGATTTTACGCATAAAGTGAAAGTTAACGGGATTCAACTGACTAAGGGAAAGCACGTTCTGAAATATTATGCCAATACACCGGGAAACATTGACAAGTTTGTTCTGACACGTACGGGAGAGTTGGAAGACCTGTCCAATTCCTTCACTTATCCCATCACAAAGGCAATGAGTAATCCGCTGTTTGTAGAGTTGGAATCACCCATGTACAATAGTTGGATAAAAGGGCCGCTCTATACGGCTGATGCTTCGGCGCATGTTTGGAATATCGACGGGAAAGAAGTACTTTATGTATATGCTTCGCATGATATGGAGCCTGCTCTTGGATGTGACCGCATGGACCGCTATCATGTTTTTTCTACGGAAGATATGGTGAATTGGACGGATCATGGAGAAATAATGAATGCGGCTACAGTGCGAATGCATAACGGTTGGGGATGCGATGGTTTTATGTGGGCTCCGGACTGTGTTTATAATCCGGCGGATCAGACTTATTATTTCTATTTCCCGCATCCTGCAAGTACAACCGATTGGAATAGTACTTGGCGGGTGGGGGTAGCCACCAGTAAGTATCCGGATAAGGAATTTCGGGTAAGAGGTTATATTAAAGGTATGCCTCCGGAAATCGATCCTTGTGTATTTATAGATGATGACGGACAGCCTTATATTTATAATGGAGGCGGTGGTAAATGCTATGGCGGTAAATTACGTAAAGATGATTGGACAAAATTGGATGGAGCGGTTAAACGGATGACCGGTTTGGATGATTTTCATGAAGCGACCTGGATACATAAGTATAATGGAAAATATTATCTGTCTTATGCAGACAATAACCCGGGTGCCAATCGCTTGAAGTATGCAACAAGTGATTCGCCGTTAGGCCCCTGGAAATACGAAGGTATTTATCTGGAGCCCACAACCTGTGATACCAGTCATGGCTCTATTGTAGAATATAAAGGTCAATGGTATGCTTTTTACCATACCTCTGATTTTTCTGGACAGGGAAACCTTCGTTCGGTCTGTGTAGACAAGCTGTATTATAATTCGGATGGAACCATACAGGTGGTGAAACAGACTCGGGGAAACAAATAAATAATAACCTGCCGGGGATAGGGCAGATAGATACTTTCCCTGTAGCTGAGGACGAACTTATGAATTTGAATTAAATTTAGTAATGCGATGAAAAACTTATTTTTTCTTTTCCTGTTTCCCTTTGTAATAATGTCGGTGAAGGCTCAATCCTTTACCGGTGAAAAAACGGACTGGCATGGCTTTGACCGTTATGATTTTGTAATGAGCGAAAGCACATTTCAAATCAAGTCTGTAAAGGCTACCCAACGTGAAGGAACGGGTGTGGCAGGACCGCAGGACGGGATGCGCAGATGTATCGTAGTTGTTCCGAAACAAGCGGCAGAAGGTAACCCGTGGTCATGGCGCGGCTGTTATTGGGACCATCAGCCGCAAGCTGAAATTGAACTGCTGAAACGTGGTTTCCATATTGCTTACATCACTACCGATCCTGACCGGACATGGGAAGTGTGGTATAATTTTCTGGTCAATGAGCATGGACTCTCACCCAAACCTGCATTTATCGGTATGAGTCGCGGTGGGGCCAATTCCTTTACTTGGGGAACAGAACATCCGGATAAGGTTCTGGCTATTTGTGCCGACAATCCGGGGCTTTCACAGAAGAGCCTGATGGGAATGGATAAACTTGCCGGGCAGGATGTTCCTATCCTGAATATTTGCGGCAGTATCGACCCTCTGCTCAATAATACTTATGCCATTCAAGGGGTTTATCAGGGCAACTGTGGGCGTATATCTGTTTTGATCAAAGACGGTACGGCACATCATCCGCACAGCTTGCAAAATCCGAATATTATAGCTGATTTTATAGAGCAGGCATACAAGAAAGAAGCGACAGAAAAGCCTGCATTCATACCCGATGAATACAAAAGAAGCAGTTTTTACCGTACAGATCCCGTTTATTCGTATGCAGAACATGATAAGCTCTGGATAACTTCATGGGGACCTTATTTTACGGGCGACTATAATAAATATATGTTTTCATTAGAAGGTGTGGAAGGATTGGTTACGGTCATTACTCCTGAAAAAGCCGTTGCCGGAAATCCTTGGATTTACCGCTGTGACCAGCCCGACGGCAACTCTGCTGTGGATTTAGAACTACTTGCACGCGGTTTCCACATAGTGGTTGCCCCCATCGCTTATAATGCCGATGGCCCTTTATTCGACCAGTGGAATATCGTGTACAATTATCTTGTGGACAAGGGATTCTCCTCGCATCCGGTTATGGCAGGACGTGGAGGTGCAACAGGTGAGGTTTATGCCTGGGCAATTGAGAATCCTGATAAGATCGCAGGAATTTATGGAGAAAATCCTATTTTACGTTCTTCTTTAGCGAAGATACAGCCTTTGGATAACCTAAAACCACTTGCCAAGGCAAAGATCCCGATCCTGCATGCTTGCGGAAGTCTTGATCCAAACTTGAAAAATCAGACGGGCGAAGCCAAAAAACGCTATGCAGGTAAAATGACCGTAATCATTGATGCCGGACGCGGACATTATCCGATGACTCCCGAAACCCCGAAGAAGATAGTAGAATTGATTGAAAAGATGATTAAATAATGGACAATTTAGCTTTTTATTCAATTTTAATCGGCTATTAAGTTTTTTTTAATTGAGAGGGAAAGCATAGAGGCTTACTTTTGCCTTTGCAAATAAAATATGAACTAAAACTGTTATGTTATGAAGTTCACACATTGTCTGGTTTCTGTTGCTTTAGTTTCCATGTTGGGCGCTTGTAATGGAGTGCAAAATCAAGTAGCCGCTGTGAAAGGTCCGGTTGACTATGTAAATCCTTACATGGGAAATATCAGTCACTTGCTGGTGCCCACTTTCCCCACTATTCATCTGCCGAATAGTATGCTTCGTGTTTATCCCGAAAGAGCGGACTATACTACAGATCAGCTGAACGGCCTTCCTTTGATTGTAACCAGTCATCGTGGGAGTTCGGCTTTTAACCTAAGTCCGTATCAGGGAGATAATCTTCGTCCGGTTATAGCTTACAGCTATGATGACGAGAAGTTGAGACCTTATTATTATGAGGTGATTCTCGATGATGAGGATATTAAAGTGAAGTATGCACCTTCTCATCAGTCGGCTCTTTATCAGATAGATTATGGCCGGCGGGATAAGCCGGTGTACGTGATGATTAATTCACGGAACGGTGTCATCAAGGTAGGTGACGGATTTGTGAGCGGTTACCAGCAACTGGAGAATAATACGCGTGTGTTCTTGTATATGGAGTCGGATATTGCTCCTATAGAAACGGGTATTCTGGCTGATGGAAAAATAGATGCAGACACGAAGGAAGCCGAAGGACACAATGCATGTACTGTGCTGCGCTTTGCCGATGGAACGGAAACGGTAAATTTGCGTTATGGTATTTCGTTTATAAGTGCGGAACAGGCTAAAGAGAATCTGCGGCGTGAATTGCCAGACTATAATCTGCAGGCTTTGGCAGAAAAAGGACGTCAGATATGGAATAAGGCATTGAATGATATTCAGGTAGAAGGTGGCAGTGATACAGATAAGCAAATTCTTTATACGTCGCTCTATCGTATATTCGAACGTCCTGTTTGTATCAGTGAGGGTGGTCGTTATTTCAGTGCATTTGACGGAAAAGTACACGAGGATAATGGCGAGCCTTTCTATACGGACGACTGGATTTGGGATACCTATCGTGCAGCTCATCCCTTGCGCCTCTTGATTGACGAAGGTACGGAAAAGAACGTGATAGACTCTTATCTGCGTATGGCTGAACAAATGGGTAATATGTGGATGCCCACTTTCCCTGAAATCACAGGCGACTCCCGCCGTATGAATTCCAATCATGCCGTAGCAACAGTAGCTGATGCGGCTGCCAAAGGTTTACAATTCGATTTGGATAAAGCTTATGAGGCTTGCCGTAAAGGCATTGAAGAAAAAACACTGGCTCCATGGTCGGGTGCTGCCGCCGGTTGGATTGATGATTTCTATAAGAAGAACGGATATATCCCTGCACTCCAGGCAGGTGAAAAAGAAACAGACCCGAATGTACATCCGTTTGAAAAGCGTCAGCCTATTGCCGTTACACTGGGAACTGCGTATGATCAGTGGTGTCTGTCGCGCATAGCCGATATGCTGGGAAAAAAAGAGGATGCTGCCCATTATCTGCAGTGTGCTCATAATTATCGCAACGTGTATAATGCTGAAACTGCTTTTTTCCATCCGAAAGATAAGAACGGCAAGTGGATCGAACCATTCGATTATCGTTTCTCCGGAGGGTTGGGTGTACGTGAATATTATGGTGAAAACAATGGTTGGATTTATCGTTGGGATGTTCCTCACAATGTTGCCGATCTGATTAACTTGATGGGTGGTAACCAGCAGTTTATAGCAAATCTGGATCAAACTTTCCGTGAACCGCTGGGGCGTGGTAAATATGCTTTCTATGCACAGATACCGGATCACACCGGAAATGTGGGACAATTCTCGATGGCCAATGAACCTTCTTTGCATATTCCTTATCTGTATAATTATGCAGGCCAGCCCTGGAAAACACAGAAACGTATTCGTCAGTTGCTGAAGACCTGGTTTCGTAACGACCTGATGGGTGTACCGGGAGATGAAGACGGTGGCGGTATGTCGGCATTTGTTGTTTTCTCTTCTTTAGGTTTCTATCCGGTTACGCCGGGATTCCCTGCTTATAATATCGGTAGTCCTTTGTTTACGAAGGCAAAGGTGATGTTGAGCAATGGAAAGGTATTTGAAATAGAGGCCCAGGGAGCATCGGATGAGAATAAATACATCCAGTCTGCCACATTGAACGGAAAAGAATGGAACAAGCCTTGGTTTAGTCATGACGACATAAAGGAGGGTGGAAAATTGGTGTTGGTGATGGGTAACAGACCTAATAAGGCATGGGGTAGTGCAAGTGATGCGGTGCCTCCATCCGCAGAAAAACAATAAGGTAAATAAGGTATAAGTTAATGGAAAAAGGTATGAAAACACTTAAAAAGATTGTATTTACAGGATTATTTACTCTAATTGCCTGTGCCGGAACGGCACAGGCTCAAGAACTATATAAGGATGAGAAAGCACCGATGCATGAACGCATCATGGATTTATTATCGCGCTTGACGGCTGAAGAAAAAATCAGCCTGTTGCGTGCCACCTCTCCGGGAATTTCCCGTCTGGATATTCCTAAATATTACCATGGTAACGAGGCGCTTCACGGGGTGGTGCGTCCGGGACGCTTTACCGTTTTCCCTCAGGCTATCGGACTGGCGGCAACCTGGAATCCCGAGTTGCAATTGCAGGTAGCCACGGTTATTTCTGATGAGGCCCGTGCCCGCTGGAATGAGCTGGATCAGGGACGGGAACAGAAAAACCAGTTCAGTGACTTGTTGACTTTCTGGTCTCCCACAGTGAATATGGCGCGTGATCCACGTTGGGGACGCACTCCGGAAACTTACGGAGAAGATCCTTACTTGAGTGGGATCATGGGTACTGCTTTTGTAAAAGGCCTGCAAGGCGATGATGACCGTTATCTGAAGATTGTGGCGACTCCCAAACATTTTGCAGCCAATAATGAAGAACACAACCGTTTTGTTTGTAACCCGCAGATTTCAGAGAAACAGTTACGCGAATATTATCTTCCGGCTTTTGAGGCGTGCGTGAAGGATGGTAAATCAGCTTCCATCATGTCGGCATACAATGCGCTGAATGATGTGCCTTGTACTTTGAACGCCTGGTTATTAACGAAAGTACTTCGCAATGACTGGGGATTCAGGGGATATGTGGTTTCCGACTGTGGCGGACCTTCCTTGTTGGTGAGTGCACATAAATATGTGAAAACTAAAGAGGCTGCGGCTGCCCTTTCCATAAAAGCAGGCTTAGACTTGGAATGTGGCGATGATGTATTTGATGAGCCATTGTTGAGCGCCTACCGTCAATATATGGTTACGGATGCCGATATAGATTCGGCTGCCTATCATGTGTTACGGGCACGCATGCAGTTGGGGCTGTTTGATAGCGGAGAAAAGAACCCCTATACGAAAATATCTCCGGCTGTGATAGGGTCGGAAGAGCATCAGAAAGTAGCTTTGAATGCAGCACGTGAATGTATTGTATTGCTTAAGAATCAGAAAAAAATGTTGCCGCTCAATGCCAAAAAGGTGAGATCCATAGCTGTGGTAGGCATCAATGCCGGTAATTGTGAGTTTGGAGATTATAGCGGTTCGCCGGCGATTGCTCCGATCTCAGTGTTGCAGGGCATCAAAGATAGGGTAGGAGATGATGTGAAAGTGGTATATGCTCCTTGGAAATCAGCTGTAGACGGTATGGAACTCATACAAGGAGCCAATTTTCCGGAAGGATTGAAAGCCGAATATTTTGATGATATAAATTTACAGGGGACTCCGAAAGTGCGTAGAGAAGAATGGATTAACTTTGAGCCTGCGAACCAGGCACCCGATCCTTTCTTGCCTAAGTCTCCTTTGTCAGTCCGCTGGACAGGAAAATTACGCCCTACGGTTACCGGAGCATATACACTTAGTTTCACATCGGATGACGGTTGTCGCTTGAGTATTGACGGTAAGATGCTGATTGATGCGTGGCCGGGACATGCTGTCCGGACTGATACTGCTACTATTTATCTGGAAGCCGGAAAAGATTATCAGTTGAAGGCTGAATATTATGATAACCGCGACTATGCTATTGCCAGGCTGCAATGGCGTGTTCCGCAAGTAGAAAAGATGACACGGTTGGATTTGTACGGCGAAGCCGGAAAGGCAGTGCGTGAGTGTGAGACAGTGGTTGCCGTATTGGGCATTAATAAGTCGATAGAACGTGAAGGACAAGACAGATATGATATTCAGCTTCCGGCAGACCAGCAGGAGTTCTTGGAGGAAATCTACAAGGTAAATCCGAATATCGTAGTTGTATTGGTAGCAGGTAGCTCATTGGCTGTCAACTGGATGGATGGGCATATCCCGGCTATCGTGAATGCTTGGTATCCCGGTGAAAGTGGAGGTAAAGCTGTAGCGGAAGTCTTGTTTGGTGATTATAATCCGGGTGGACGTCTGCCGTTGACCTATTACAGAGGTCTGGATGAACTTCCTCCGTTTGATGATTATGATATAACTAAGGGACGTACTTATAAATACTTCAAGGGAGATGTTCTGTATCCTTTCGGTTATGGTCTGAGCTATACCACATTCAAGTATTCCAACCTGCAAGTGACAGATGGTGAAGAGGAGATAAGTATTTCTTTCCAACTGAAGAATACAGGAAAATATGCCGGTGATGAGGTTGCTCAAGTATATGTGAAGTTGCCTGAACGGAATGAAGTAATGCCTATCAAGGAACTGAAAGGTTTTGAGCGTGTCACATTGAAGAGTGGTGAAACCCAAAAGGTAACTTTGAAATTACGTAAAGACCTGTTGCGCTATTGGGATGAGGTGAAAGGAAAGTTTGTCTATCCCTCCGGCGATTATACGGTCATGGTAGGTGCTTCTTCTGCTGATATTCGTTTACAGAAAGTGGTTTCGGTATTGCAGAAAGTCAAAGTAGTTTGTGTGGGTGCCAGCATAACTGCCGGAGCAACTACAACCAATCCGGTTACGGATTCTTATCCGGCTCAGTTAGGCCGGTTGCTGGGAAATGAGTATAAGGTAGTTAATTATGGAGTAAGCAGTAGCACCATGCTTCGTCACGGCGATTTCCCTTATTGGAAAACGAAAGAATATCAGAAAGCACTGGAATCTTCTCCGGATGTGGTATTTATAGATTTGGGAGGCAACGACAGTAAAGCGGTCAATCGTCCTTATATACATGAATTTGAGAAAGATTGCCGTGATATGATCGATGCTTTTGCGCAACTACCTTCCAAGCCCCGCATTGTAGTTCTGACTCCTATCGTTTCCTTTGTGAAGGATTCGAATGGTATCTATGATGAGGTAATAGTGAAAGATGTGACCCCTGCCACAATCAGTGCTGTGCAAAAGAAAAACGTAGAGGTAATCAATATGCATCCGATACTTGAAAGGCATCCGGAACTGATGAAAGACGGTATTCATCCTGATGCTGAAGGATCAGGAATGATGGCTAAGGCCATGTATGATTATCTGATGTCTCATCCTGAGGATTGACTCATCTTCAGTCGGAAAAGATGTTACCGGAATCATGACTTACATGGTAGTCAAAGATAAAACACATTACTTATGAAAAGGCATTTTTATTCTGTTTTTGTATTGTTCCTGGCGGGAGCTATGTTCTCTTGTCAGTCGCCTAAAAGCAATTCGGTGAAAGAAGAAGCGTCCGGAATTGACAGCATGGCTCCCAATCCATTTATCATGCACATGTACACAGCCGATCCTTCGGCACATGTATGGGCGGACGGACGTTTGTATGTATATGCTTCGCATGATATAGATCCTCCGCGCGGTTGCGATTTGATGGACCGTTATCATGTGTTCTCTACGGATGATATGGTAAATTGGACAGATCATGGTGAAATTCTGAATTCGTCACAAGTGCCTTGGGGACGTAAGGAAGGTGGGTTTATGTGGGCTCCCGACTGTGCTTATAAGGATGGTACGTACTATTTCTACTTTCCACATCCCAGTGATACGAATTGGAGCGACAGTTGGAAGATCGGTGTCGCTACCAGCAAGGAACCGGCTGCTAACTTTACCGTACAGGGATATATTGAAGGAATGGACCCGTTGATCGACCCTTGTGTATTTGTGGATGATGACGGTCAGGCCTATATCTATAACGGTGGCGGCCAGATTTGCAAGGGCGGCAAGCTGAAAGATAATATGGTGGAACTGGATGGAGAAATGAAAGTAATGGAAGGTCTGGAAGACTTCCACGAAGCTACATGGATTCATAAATACAATGGGAAGTATTATCTCTCTTATTCCGATAACCACGATGAAAACTGGAATGACGGTGTGAAAGGCGACAACCGTATGCGCTATGCTATCAGTGATAATCCGCTCGGCCCCTGGAAATCTATGGGTATCTATATGGAGCCTACCGACAGCTATACCAATCATGGATCTATCGTAGAATATAAAGGCCAGTGGTTTGCATTCTACCACAATAGTGCTTTATCCAATCATGACTGGTTGCGCTCTATTTGTGTAGACAAGCTTTACTACAATGAAGACGGAACGATCCAGATGGTGAAACAAAGAAGATAAGATAGTTTATGAAGTAGGCAAGTTTGATTTAATTTATCTTTATTCTTAATCTGTGCCGTAAACATTCTCCCCTTTTGTCTTGTTGGAACAGCATTAATCAATTTAAAGTTTGTCGAAATGGAAGAAAAGAATGCGGCCCGTGAAGATAGAAATGAGGAGAGACTGAGTCATGGCGATTGGGTAATGGCGGAATTTTATGCAACGTGGTGTCCTCACTGCAAACGCATGCATCCGATTATGAAAGAGTTTAAGAAGATGATGGAGGGCATTCTTGATGTTGTAGAGGTGGATGTTGACCAGGAAAGTGCTCTTGCCGAATTTTATACGATTGAAAGTACGCCTACATTCATATTGCTGAGAAAAGGTGAACAATTGTGGAGACAATCCGGAGAATTAAGCCTGGAAAGACTGGAAAAGGCTGTGAAAGAGTTTAGATCCTGATGTATTTTATGTCTGTAACAGATGAAAATTTCATTCGGTATTATAGATGTTTGAGCACCATGGAAAACATATAGCATCTTTTAAAAAAAGACATTACATCTTTTTTTAAAAGATGCTATATGTTTTTTTGAAAGACTTAAGTCTTTTTCTGAAAGATGTTACATCTTTTTTCGTTCATACTTATTTAATAGAAAACGGGCATAAATGAGCAGGTTGCCTTCTGGAGTTACTTCAACGGGGTGTGTGGAACTTACCCATGAATCTTCGAACAGTTTAAATTCTTCGTCCAACCTTTCCTGATCGAATTCCCGGTTATTCTCAACTGCTGCAACGACTGCATTCAGATACATATCCCAACGTTTGGAATAGTAGTCTTTGATAAGTCCCGCCCAAGTACGACTGGCGTAATCATTCAGGCGCCCTCCCCAAGTGGTAATCAGATTGCGGGCATTTTTCTCGTAATAGTCTTTCAATTCCGGAGTATTACCGTATGCACGGGCATCGGAAATCCACTTACTGAGCGAACAGCGGTTATGGAAGGCATTCAAACGTTCCAGGTCGTTTAGAATTTCGCGCATTTCCGCTGCTCTTGCCTTTAATGCCGGTAGGTCTTTGGCCTCGTACATGCGGTCGAAGTCTTCTTTCACCGTCAAGAAATAATTTCCAAGTAGCTGGCGTCCTACGATGACAATATCCACCCGGAGTGCATCGCGGTTGCAATCGGGGGCTTGCAGCAGTTTTTTCCATACTTGTAGCAGAGTGGTATTCGGATAGTCGATAGAGGTGCGTTTATTGGGTTTATTCATTACAGGACGAAGATTGGGTAATACGGCCAGGGTTTTGGGGACTTGTGTATATACTTGATTGAAAAGGATATCCCAGGCTTCGCGAACCGGTTCGGAGACAATTCCGGCATGGCGGTCGGCAAGAGCATTCAGCCAACTGTGGTTGTCTGTATTCAGCGTCCAGGCTTTTTCGAAGATATACTCATAAGGGAACTGCATCACATCCAATCCTTCCAACGTGGAGCCGATACCTTTAAGATTGCTTCCACCGTTTATCAGGGTATTGTCCAAGCGGACGCCGCTTTCCTTTACGTTTCCGGTGAGCGTAGTGTTTCCGCCAAAATTACCGAGATAACACCAAATGTAAGGTTGTCCGTGAAAGTGTCCGGTGGTTTTCCATAATTCCACGTTTTCACAGTGATAATCTAAAAGTACCATTTTACCTTGCGGCACTCCGGTCAGCATTGCTTTTATACGGGGCGCAGTCCAGTCTTTACGGTCGAAATAGAACATCCAGGTCATTTGCATCCATTCAGCTTTTGGGTCGGCAGCAGTCAGAGTGTGATACATGTCTGCCGATACTTTGCTGAGATATTCCGGTTCCCAGCTTGGAGGATCTACCTCATTGAAAGGATCTACGCCGTAAATGTGATCTGTCCCGAAGAGACGGGCCTGCTCCTTGATGTACTGTTTTTGGATCGTAGCAAATAAGGTTTCTTCCGGATTCAGGAAATGGCAGCGATACTCTTCGGCAAAACCGGCCCATTTACCGAGATTTTGGATATTTGCTTCGGGGAAGATACGTTTCAGGGCGCCGGGTACATGTCCGGCGAAGGCGGGAAGTACCGGTCTCATGTTCAATTCGCGTTCACGGTCCAGAATTTTCTTTTGCAGTTCCACTTGGCTGTCCAGCCAATGCATGGGTAGTGGGCTGTTCCATCCGTCTATATTGGCCATCCGGTGCCAGGGGAGATAGGTCGGACCGGTAAAGTAAGAGCGTATCTCTTCGTCCGTCAGCCCTATTTTCTTCCATACTTTGTACCACACGGCTTCTTGTCCGGTAATGGCCAGAGGCATGTTGATGCCGTTTAGGGCCATCCAATCTATGAGGCGTTCCCAGTCCTTCCATTGCCAGAAAGGCATGGTGTAGCCATACGTGCAATAATTCAGAAAGAAGCGTCGGTCTACTTTCGCTTCCACTTGAATGGGCTTCTTTACGGCCGGAAGTGCCTCGGGCATTTCTACCGGAATGTCGGCATACCAGGAGATGGTGGTCAGGCAATAATATCTCAAGTAGTGATTTAGTCCCATAGCCATCGAGTTGGCATTGTTACCGCTGATTATGATTCTTCGGGGATCGGAAGCGTCCAGACGGAAACAGTCTTTCCCGTCTATCGGTTTTATCTTTTTGAACTGAAAATTTTCGGCATATGCCGGAATAAGTCGTTTTACCATCGATTGCATGGCAACTACGTCTTTCTCTTTTGCTCCTGCTGTGAGAGAGAGGAGTAAGGTCACGATAACCAGACAAATGTTTCTTTTCATCATTTTAAATTAGAGTTTTATGTAAATTTGTTTTTTAAACAGAATATATCCCACCAGCCAGATGAGGGTCAGGAAAAGGGCGGCATACATAAACGAACCGGGATAATTGCCGAATAGAGGTTGTAGGCAAGTATCGAACAGGAAAGTGTTGATATGCCATGTGCGGAACAGGTCGCCGAAGATTTCGGCTGCTACATATAGTAACAATGGATTAACTCCGAAGATTTCGAAGAAAACACACCATCTTTTCTTTTTCCGGACATCGATTATCTCAATCAGTACTGCCAGCATCGAAGCTGCTATTCCGCAGGTAACCAACACGAAGCTCGGCGACCACAAGCGCTTGTTCAACGGACAAGCATAGCTGAACAGGAATCCGGCAAAGAACAGGAGAGTGCCCATAAAGAAGAGCTGCTTCATCCTCTCTTGGTTGTCTTTCCGGTTGATAAGCATGTGGCCACATACAAAACCGATCATTACTTGGGCTACGGCAGGAATGGTACTCAGAATACCTTCGGGTTCGACGAATTGCCGGCCTTGCAGATACATGTGATTGATTCCTAAGACGGTGGAATCGACTATGGCCATGATGTTATCGGGGCTTTTCTCGAATCCGTTTCCTGCCAGTTGAAGGATGAAATAACATATCAGCAAAAGCAGGGCTATTGGAAGAAAACGTTTGTGTGGGATGAATAATGCCATGACGGCAGTGATGCCGTAACAGATGCCGAGCCGTTGCATCACGCCTAAGATACGCATGTGTTCCCAATCATTCCAGATTCCGGTTTCGAAGGCATTGATAAGCCATTTCATCACAATGCCTATCAAAATTAAAAGAAAGGTCCGTTTTATTATTTTCCCAATTACAAGTCGCCATTGAAAATTGTATTTCCGAAGGGAGATATACGTAGAAATTCCCATTAGGAACATGAACATCGGGAAGACGAGATCGGCAGGGGTAAAGCCGTCCCATTTGGCATGCCGCAGCGGGGCATAGCCGTATCCGCATGCACCGGCATTGTTGACAAGTATCATGCCGGCAACAGTGATCCCTCGCAGTACATCGAGAGAGAGAAGGCGCTGGTGAGTGGACATAGGGAGATTTATAAGTTATGATTTATGAATTACGTAGAATGGAAACTACAGGATGAGGCACAAGAGGGTGGTGGAGGTGGCTAATACAGCTCCTATGAGGGTTTCGTAGGGGATGAGTTTTAGCCGCTCTTTAAACGTCAGTTCGCAGACGCCCCCGGTGGCATGGAAAAAGGAACCGTGGGGCAGGTGGTCCAGAACGGTAGTACTGGAATTTATCATGGCAGCTCCCCAGGTAGCTGATATGCCTACGGCAAGAATGGTATCGGCAAAAGAAGCCGAAGCAAGTGTAGCACCGGCAGTGGTAGATGCCGTAGCGGCAGACATCAATGCGCCCGATATCGGGGCTATCATTATTTCGTTGAAATGCGCTTGTTCCAGAAGATGTAGTATCCAGTCTTTTAAAGTGGAGTTCTTGATGACGCCCGCAATTGTCCCTGTCCCAATCAGTAGTACAGCTACGGTAGACATCTTTTGAAGACCGTACTCCATGCTCGGTAAAATGTTTTTCCATTGTTTCATACAGAGAATGCCACAGATGCCACCGATGGGCAATGCGATAATAGGATCGACGGTGATTCCAGCTACAGGCCGCAGGGCGAGCAGGATGATTGTGACAATGGGGGCTGCCAGGCTACTGGCAAGAGACGGAAGTTGCTTCTCGTCTGTAGCTTCTTCTTGTCTTATTCCGTTGTTAGTCATTTTTTTAGGAATGAGTCGCATGATGACGAAAATTGTAAACAGCAGCCCGATGACCGCCGGTAGAACATTGTAAAACATGACCGATGAGAGGTCGGCTTTAAAGTTCTCGGCGGCAATGATGGTATTCGGGTTGGGGGATACTATATTGCCGCATTTTCCACCGCCAATCATGGCTATCAGTAACACGGACGGCGACAGTCCCAGACGTTTTCCTATGGATAAGGCGATAGGGGCTACGGTGATAACCGCTATGTCGATAAAGACACCGACAGCACACAGCAGCATGGTGGCCAAAGCTAAAGCGACAAATACACGCTTTTCGCCCAATGTATTGATGATAGCATTGGAAATGGTTGTTGCTGCTCCTGTTTGGATCAGTACGCCCGATAGTACGCCTGCCGTAAGAATACGGATAATGGCCGGAACCACATCTTTGATACCGTCCGTCATCACGCTTACAGTGTCTACCAGTGACAGTCCACCCAATAATCCGCCAATAATAGCACCGGTAATCAGACTGTAGGTAGGAGATATTTTCTTTATAATTAAAAAGACGGATATAAGTAATCCGACTAAAGCACCAATGGCAGTCATAGAAAGGGAAATTTATGAATTACGATTTATAATTTGTGAATTACGAGTTTTACCTGGATTCGGGAGACTGGGAATTCGGAGTAAAATGCTGTATGATACGGAGAAGCTGTGTGACGGTTCTCTCTACATTATTCAGGGTGAATTCTTTTTGCATGGCCTTGTCCAAGGATACCGGAGCCGGTTGAATGGACAGTACGGCGGTGAAGCCCATTTCATTCAGTTGGGTGGTGGCTTCCACTCCTCCTCCCAACGCTATTACGGGAACATGCTGCTTGCGGGCCATTCTCAGTATTCCACCCAGTGCTTTTCCCATAGCTGTCTGGGCATCGAGTTTTCCTTCTCCCGTCAATACTAAGTCGGCATCTTGCAGCGATTCGTGGAAATGCAGTATTTCCAGTATGGTGTCGATGCCCGGTTTTAAGGTAGCCCGGAGGAAGGGTAAAAGGCCCCCTCCCATACCACCGGCTGCTCCGGCACCGGGGATGGTAGCGATGTTGATACCTTTCTGCTTCTCGATTACGGTAGCATAATGTTGCAGACCTTTGTCCAGTGCCATTACTTCTTCATTGGAGGCTCCTTTTTGCGGAGCATATACAAAAGCGGCTCCTTGCGGACCATAAAACGGATTGTTTACATCACAGGCAATGATAAAGGAAGATTCCTGCAGAGCCGGATGGAGGTGCGAGTCATCAATGGAAGCTATGTGTATCAGGCTGCTACCCTGCGGATTCAGTCTGTTTCCCGATTTATCGAGAAAACGAACACCCAGAGCCGCCAGCATACCTATACCGGCATCGTTGGTTGCACTTCCTCCAAGCCCCATAATGAACTTCCGGCAACCTCTGTTCAGCGCATCCAGAATGACTTCTCCCGTACCGTATGTAGAGGCATTCATCGGATTCCGCAATGCGTCCGGAACCAACGGCAGACCACTGGCGGCAGCCATTTCAAGTATAGCTGTTGTTCCATCGCGGGTTATTCCGTAGGTTACTTCAATAGGGTTCATCAGCGGGTCGTGTGCGTGGCAGGATATTCTGCCGACATTCAATCCCGTACAGATAGCTTCTGTTGTTCCTTCTCCTCCGTCTGCAATCGGAAACGTGATTACGTTGCAGTGGGGATATATTTTTGAAATGGCTTTCTCTGCAGTTCCGGCAATGTCGAGAGAACCGGCTGACCCTTTAAATGAGTCGAATGCAAGAATTATCTTTTTCATGGTTGTGCGTCGTTTTAATTAAACCCTCTTTATAATCAACCCTTTTTCGGTTCATCAAAAATAAGACTTTAATTTTTTATTTCCTTTGCTTTTTGTACCAATTCGATTGCCCTATCCAATGGTTTTTCAAATAGGGTAGTGGTATTATGCCAGGGAGTACGTATCCATTCTTCTTCCCAACTATCCAGATCACCGCGTTGCTTGGAGAAATAGAGTTTTAGGCGCGGAATATAATAATCTTTGATCAGGCCGCTCCAAAAACGTGCTGCGTAATCCTCCTGAAATCCTCCCCAAGTAGTAATCAAACGTTTGGCATTTGCTTCATACGCGTCTTTCTCAGCAGGTGTGGTACCGTTGTTTCTGGCCAGGTTTACCCATTCCTCCAAACGGTAGAGTGGGTGAGAAGCCAGTAATTTATCAACGTTTAGTAGCAGGTCGATCGCTTGACTTAAATGTTTATGTGCGGCAATCGGCTTTCCGGAGGCATCTTCGGCCAATGCTTGGTTGTAAAGTTGGTCAGCTTGGGCGGCGATGTAATAGGAAGCAAACTCAATGGCATCGTTGGCGTAGAGTTTGGAACGTTTTAAACTGTCTGCACTTGTCAAAAATAGTTCTATTCCGTGTAGGAAATCGCTACTTACATCTATCTTGCTGATACGCCGTTGATCTGGAATGACCGTTTGCCAAGTGAAGCGGGGGTAGGAGTACAGTGAGCTGTATGCTGTCTTTCTGAACAGTTCCCAGGCATTTTTTATGTTTTCCGGACAGGCACCGTAACGGGCCATGCAGTAAGAAGGTATCCATTGATTCAAATCGATTGCTTGGTCTGTCCATCCCATATCTGCCAATAGTTCATAGACCACTTCATTGTTTTCGAGTCCTTCGGGTGCTGAGCCAAAACCGATCATGTTTCCGTGAGAGGGTGCTTTCAGTGCTTCGGCAGAGGAGGTGGCATACATCTGCAAATCGCCGGTCAAAGGGGTTTTCCCACCGAAATTGGGTACATAGCTGAATATCCATTTCTTTCCATAGAAACCATCATGCACTTTCCAGGTCTGTTCGGTACCCCAAACCCACTTCGGATAATCGTTACCTAAATCGATGATAATCATTTTGTCATCCGGAACGCGGCTCAACAATGCCTGCAAACTTGCTTTGTCCCAGAAATCATGCTGATAACCGAACGTCCAACCTTGTGTCACCCAAATAGCATCTGGGTTTCCGGCTGTGATGGAGCGATAGATAGATTCTCCGTATTGGGCCAGCAATTGATGTTTTCCTTCCATGTCGTTTTTGGCTACAGGAAGCTCCATCTCGTTGAAGCTATCCGAGAGGTAATAAGTATTTTTTCCGAATTCTTTTTCCCACTCTTTGATGAACCGTTTTCCGATTTCTTCAAAGAAAGGAGAATCCGGAGGGAGTACATAGGCATTAAATTTTTCATCGAAGCCACCCCATTTCAGGTGTTTGAACTTTATATCGGGATGCTTTTCGGCAAAGGCCATTGGCACGAAACCTGCAAAGGCCGGCGCTATCGGTAGCATTCCCAATTCACGCATGCGGTTAATGATCTGATGTTGTAATTTAATCTGGCTCTTCTGCCATTCATCGGACAGAGGTCCGTCCCAAGTGTTCAGATTTCCCATGCGGTGCCAAGGAAGGTGTGCCGGAGCTGTAAAAAATTCTCTGGTCTCTTCTTTTGTCAGTCCCATTTGCAGCCATACACGTTCGGCAATGGCTTCACTGGCAACAGTAGCCAGTGGCATGTTTACTCCCCGGAGCGCCATCCAGTCTATCTCTTTTTCCCAACGCGCCCAGTCCCAGTAGGGAGTAGTGTATCCATAGGTACAGACATTCAGAAAATAGCGGAAGTCGTAGGGGGTGGTTTGTCTTTTAAATGAATAGTCAGGCCATAAAGAGGGAAGCTCCAAATGTTCGCCGCTCCAGGTCTTCATGCTATGGCATGCTTCTCTCAGATAGGTGTGAAAAGCGTAACAAAGCGCTATTGTGCTACTTCCTTTGAGGGTTAGCTTTCCTTCTTTTGCTTCTATTTCAAAGGCCTCTTTTCCGTCAACGGGATTTATCTGCTGAAAACTAATACCATTTACTCTTTCTCCGATTTGCCGTTCGATAACTTGTTTGGCAGGAGTTATAATATCGGCGGAACCGGAAATACCGGTACAAGCGCCCATGAAAAATACCCAGACAATAGAAAAACAGGTAAGAAAGAAACTTCTCATATAATTAGATTTTCGAAATTAATAAAAAAAGAGAGCCGGCAACCAAAGACATTAGGGGTATTTCCCCGGTTGCCGGCTGAAAAACTGTAGTTGGATTGTGTTAAGATTAACGTCTATTTGATATAAGGATAATACTGCTTCGGATTCCTTTCTCCTCCTTGTAAAGAGGGGAAAAACATGCGAAACAAAGGTTATATCGAATTCACGCTAAGTTTGTATCATTTGATGACTAATTTAGCTGTAACATTATTTACTTTGGCAATGTAGATGCCTTTATCTATATTCAAAGTTGTTGAAGTATCTTTTTGGATGGTACCTTCGTATAGTTGCTTGCCGGTCAGGTCGTAAACGGATACAGACACGGTACCTTCGAAACCTTCAGCAAACAGTTGGTTGCCGTCATTCCAGATTTTGATACTTGACTCTTTAACTGCCGGATTCCATAGGCCGGTTGTACTTCCATATTCTACAGCACCGATAGCGGGAGTAACCGGGCGGGCAGTACCTAATTGGTCTGTTGTCGGAATCGTTACTCCTGCATAGTTGGCTGTTCCTTTAGCTATTGCGATACTGTTTTCACAGAGAGGAGCGATAGGCGTGGCATCATTGCTCAGAGTCGGGCTCCATACTTCATCACCTTCGATATCGGGAAATACTGTGTTATCCAATTTGTACAAAGAAGTGAACAGCTTGCTGGCTGCGAAATCAGTCACTTTGATATTGGAGTTATCAAACAGGGCAGACTGGTCTGCATTGTTTAATTGGGTATCGTCTGCGGTTGCATAAGTCGCCCCATAAACACAGTTTTTCAATTCCCAATCATAGTTTCTTACGATTTCAGTACCGTCTTTTTTGTCTCCTTTCCAGAAACCTAAATCAGTAGGGACGAAATAGGCTCCATCAACCAATCCACCTGTATTTCCGGCAATAATGGTATTTACTAATACCAGTTTTGCGGAACAACCGGTGTTGGAACATACGAAGATGCCGCCGCCTAAGTTTTTAGTTGAGTAGTTGGCTGTGATGGTACTATTGATGATTTTTACACCGTCAAGTGATTTTGATACATCGCGTGAATAGATATAAATAGCACCGGCACGGTTTCCTGCATAATTGTTCACAAATGTACTGTTTGTTATTGTCAATGCAAATGCTGATTCGTTTTTACCATTGGTACTATACATATAGATGGCGCCTCCGGAATTCGAACTGCTGTTGTTTTTGAATGTAGAATTCTCAATAGTCACTTTGGCATTATTATAAATACGGATACAGCCTCCGTCACCTGTTGCCGAATTACTGTCGAAAAGACAGTTCTTTATGGAGCAGGTTACGTCTTGGCTTACTCCTAATACACCACCCGAACTGCTGTGCATGTTTTTGATAAAGTCACAATTTTGGATAGTTAGGTTGGTTCCAGTTTGTACGAATAATGCCTGAGCTTTATTTTTCCCTGTAAAGGCGCAATTTTTAATTACAATCGTACAAGCTCCTTTCATTGACAATGTTTGTTTGGCACCGGTAAATTTTATCTTGTTTCCGGTAGCCTGGTTCATACCATCGATAGTCAATGATGTGGAATTTATGGTGATGGCATCAAATTCATCGATTTCATCCGTTGCAAGGTTAAACTTGATAACGTCATCTGATTGTGCACTTGCCATGATGTTAGGGAAAGAACCCTCTACTGAAGGATCGCCACTGGTACTCGTCACTGTAAGGTCTGCTGCAAGCATATTAAATGTTGCAAGACTGAATATTGCCGAAAGTAAAAATTGTTTTTTCATAACAATACAATTTTAATTGATTAATAAATAATATATTAGATAAAAGTTTCAAGGCCTGATTCTATAACGCCAGTTTATGTGTATATATCTTATTACCGTTTTTCAGCCATAGAAGAAAAAATTTTGATTTTGGGCTGTAAAGGGGTAATCTGTCTCCATCTTGAATATAAGTATCGAAGATGATTTCTCCGGTGATTGAGTAAAGTTTTATATTGACTATTCCATCGATTCCCGTTACACGATAATCATTGCCGTCTTTTACAACCTCTATATTACTTCTCTCGCCTATTGTCTGTTTATTGCCGGTGGCATTTGAAAATCCGATTTTCACATAGACAGGTAAATGATCGGAGAGTGCTGTGAGGTCGATTCCGCTCTGATCTGCAATTCCGGTTTCTATAACATGATAGGATGTGGAAGATTGGTTGCAGCCTAAGATAAAGTCAATACAGTCTGCCGGATCCGTAGACGGATAGGTGAATTTCTTAGTGTTATTCAGGATAGAAAATCCATTATTCTTGAATGTAACCATTGCTCGGTAAGTCTCTTTTATGTTAAGATCACCCCCTAAGAAAACAGGTTTGCTGACACTTTTTGCAAATTGGATGATATAGGCGGTTGCTACGTCCCGGTCTTCTGCGTTCAGAGAGTAATGGGTAGACAGAAAATAATAGTCGGGAAATTCTGCAATTATAATTCCGCGATTGTCATCAGGATCGGGCTTTGCAGTACCTCCTCCTGTTCCTTTAGGAATAAGATGGGTTTTTACTCCAAGCGGTTCTTCTTTACTTAATAAGGCAATACCGAAGTAAGTATTATGAGTAATTAGAAAACGGGATTTCATTCCGGTTTTGGTACCCAATTGTTCGGCACAGTCTTTCACGAATCTTTGATCTACTTCTTGGATAGCTACCACATCGGGAGTTGCACTTTTGATGACAGTTGCTATTTTATCGACCTGACGTGAGTTGATGATGGTGTGTCCTTGAATATTATAAGTCATCATCGTCAGTTGTTTTTCCGAATTGTCAGCATGGACTTGAATCCATCCATAACAAAGGCTTATGGCAGTCACCAATAGGCAGCGTAAGGTGATATTGAGTCTATTCATACTGTTGATTATTTAGTTTCTTTTATTAATTCTAATTCTGTGATAATAGGTAAATGGTCTGATAACAGCGATTGTATGGATTGAGTACGAACAACGTACCAGATGTTTTTAGGATATCCGAAGAGATAATCAATTTTTATAGATGGTTTATGGGATGGAAAAGTAAGATCGTCATTGGTCAGTAATTTCCAGCCTGCCATTCCTTTTTGTACCGTTTTAGAGCCTGGGCGTGCATTGAAATCACCTCCTAATATGACAGGGTAAGGCGATTGCATCAATGTTTCCGTAATCTTTTGTATCTGCAAGAAACGTGTATCTTCTGAAAAATAATCCAGATGCGTACAGGCAAAAGTAATTGTGTCGGTACCGTTTACTTCGAAAGTGCCTTGAAGCATCACCCTTTGTTCTTTTTCCTGTGGGCGAGGTAGCATCATCTTTTCGACTTTGAAATACGGATGTCTGGAAAGCATTCCTATACCGTAATATCCATTTTTGTAAGTAATGGATTTACCATACAAAGGATACATTTCAGTGCGGTATCCTAACTCTGTAATGAAATCTTTTCCATTCTGTCTGGGGGCTCTTTCACGATAGGTCTTGCTGTCAACCTCTTGTAAAGCGACGAAGTCCGGTTTGAATGCTTTGATGTGTTCGGCAATCTGTTCCAGAGAGGCCAGCTCGCCAAAACGGAGATTATAAGTCATGACACGGATACGCAAGGTGTCTTGTTTTTGAGCGAGAACCCAATTGCTCCCCAAGATTGAAAGTAATGTTATTAATAGAAACTTTTTCATTTTGTTTATTTTTGTTTTATGGTAGATATTACCGAGAGATGACCGGAGGTATTTGTATCCCTATCTGAGTCATTTCCGGAAGTTTTCGGGGTGTTCTCTTCTGTTCTTGCAGAGCAGAAGAGAACCATTGGAGTGAAAATGGACAAGTATATATTCCTATATATCATGATGTCGTTTTTTACCAACCTGGATTTTGTCCTAACGATGGGTTTTTTAATCTTTCCTGATAGGGTACAGGCCATAGGTAGTGCTTGTTCTCATCAAAATTACGTGAACCGCCTTCGGCAGTAGATTTATCATACACCACATCTCCGAACTCATCTACAATCGGGTTATCCTGATCGTCCACGTACGGACAACCACCCAATTCATTCATACATACTTCCAAACTGGGGCAAGTAATGGCACGGCCGAGACGGAACCCTTCTTTCCAACGCAGAATATCGAAGTACCGCATACCGTCGAATGACATTTCAATTCGCCTTTCACGTCTTAGTTCGGTTTTTAAATCCATATTCCATGCTTCCAGTTCGGAGAGTTTCATCGGATGCATTCCAACTCTGTTGCGCAAGCGATTGATCGTTTCATCGATCTGGTCTTGGGTTAGGGTTTCTCCTTGCAGATTAAATAAGGCTTCTGCATAAATAAGGATAATTTCCGGATAACGAATTACATTGATATTGTTGTGATCTTGATTTGTCAGGCCGGCTAATTCCGGAGAATTATATTTTTTATAATAAAATCCGGTCTTTGTATTGGCACCGTTATTGTTGTTTCCTTGCAGGGAAGCAAAACGGGGTAAGCCGAAAGTTACATTTACTCTGTTGCCGGCATCACCGTCATCTCCACCAGGCCATGCATCTCCCGGGGCATAGAGGGTCATTTTCATACGTGGGTCTCTATCTTTGAAGTAGTCGGCATAATGCGTTACAGGATATTTTGACAGAGGAGAAATGGCAACATCGGTTCTTTTGTAATACTCCAAACCGGTAGTAGCTGGTTTGCCGTCTGTACAAAGAAATGCATCGACCAATGTTTTGGAAGCGTTCAAACGTATATAATTCACCGGTGTACAGGTATAATTGGTCATATTATTCATCCGGATATCTTTAACGTACAGGCTATAGATGATGGATTCTTTATTGTCAGGGTCATTTTCAGAATTTCCATCCAAGTGATACACCTTTTCATAGTCGTATAAATCGTAAGGACTGTTATCCAAGATATATTTAGAGACCTTTTCTGCCAGTTCGTATCTGTTATTTTGGAGAGCGATACGTGCCATCAGTGCCAAAGCTCCCCATCGGTCGATACGGCCTACATTTTGGCCGGTCTGGATTTCCGGACTCAGTTTCTCGGCTGCCCATTTCAGATCTTCAATCATCCAGTCGATGACTTCTTCTTTGGGATTACGTGGACCATAAGCTTCCTCCGAACCGATAACCTTGTCGATCAACGGTACATCACCCCATACAGAAGTCAACCAAAAGTACTGCAATGCCCGGATTACTTTCACTTCGGCCGCATATACGTCTTTTGTTGCTTGAGGGACATCTGCGGTATTATAATTGTCCAAAAAGTTATTGCAATCAAAAATGTGTCCGTATATGTCTCTCCAATAATTGTAGAATGGAAAGTTGTCTTGTGCGCTGCTGGTTCCTCCACTTACTTTGCTCAAACCGGATGTAGGATCTCCCCATACTACTGTTTCCGCGCAGGCTTCACCCAGATTGATTATCAGGTCATATTGCAAACCTTCATAACAGGGATACAGAGCAGCCCGCAGTTGGGCTTCCGTTTTCCAATATGTATCGTTGACAGCTTTGTCTAAAGGGTATCTTTCCAGAAAATCACTGCAACTGAAAGTCGTCATCAGGCAACAGCCTGCCAGAATATATTTTATTTTATTTTTCATAATGTTATCTCTTATTGTTTAAGTTAGAATGTCAGATTCAGTCCGAATACATACGTTCTTACCTGTGGATAAGTATCTCCGGACGATTGTTGGACTTCGGGATCGAAGCCGTCAAAATATTTGGTGACGGTAAACAGATTATCGGCAGAAACATAAGCTCTCAATCTGCTGACTCCAAATTTTCTCATCCATTTTTGTGGAAACGTATATCCTAATTGCACATTCTTTAGGCGGAGATAGGCTGCATTTTCTATCCAGAAATCCGAGAACCTACGATTGTGGGTCTGTGCATAGTACATGCGCGGATACGATGCATTCGGATTTTCGGGAGTCCATCTGTCTAAATGAGACTTTTTGGGAACCGAGTAGTCGTTGATGAAACAATGTCTGGCTTCTTCACTTAAGTAGCCGTTGGCTTTGCCGACTCCTTGGAAGTAAAAAGAGAAATCTATTCCTTTCCATTCCAGTTCTCCTTTGAATGAGTAAGAATATCGTGGTGTCTTGTCACCGATTATTTCTTTGTCGTAATCATCTATAATTCCGTCCGGCTTTCCATCCGGGCCACTGATGTCTTTGTATTTGATATCGCCGGGCTGAACAGCAACACCGTCCTGTATCACTGGAAATTTAGGATTTACATAGTTGCCGAAACTGTCTTTTCCTTCAAAATCATCCACTTGTGCCAATCCGTCTGTCCTATATCCATAATATGCATCAATCGGGTCGCCTACTCTACGAATTTGGTCTCCTAATACGGGAGCACTCGAACCTAAATCTATAATTTTGTTTCTTGCATCGGACAAATTGAAGAATGCACGGTATTTTACCTGGCCGATTTGATCTCTCCAGGCTAAGTTTATTTCCCATCCTCTGCTTTCTACTTCTCCCAGATTTTCCAATGGCAGGTAGTCGCGGCTTGAGTCTTTTTGCCATTTTCCTATTACTAAAGGAAATGAAGGGCGTACCAAAGCATCCATATTGTTTTTCTTGAACCAGTCAGCGCTGATTGTCAGACGATTATTGAAGAGAGCAAAGTCTACGCCTATATTGAGCATGCGTATTGTTTCCCATTTTATGTTTTTGTTTCCTAAAGCGATTTGCTGAAACCCTGTGTTCAACTGATTACCGATAGGATAAGCCTTGTCTACAGATTCGATTGCTACTAAATACGGATAAAAATTATCGCCTACATTCTGGTTTCCTAATTCTCCCCATGAAGCACGCAGTTTGGCCATTTGCAAGATAGGATCTGTAAAACTCATGAATTTTTCTTTAGAGAAATTCCATCCGGCAGAAAAGGAGGGAAAGCATCCCCATCTGTTATCTTTCGCAAAGCGGGACGTTCCATCGTAGCGGACATTGGCTTCGAGCAGATATTTCTCGTCATAATTGTAGTTTATACGGCCGAAGAAAGAACGGAGAGCCCACTCTTCTGCACCGCCTCCATTGGTGATTTCATCTGTTCCGGCATCTATCACTTCGATGCCGTCCAGCAACAGAACTTTTCTACCGGCACTTAATGTGTTGGTATGTGCCCATTCCTGAGAAAAACCGCCCAACAGTTTGAAATCATGCTGACTGATGTTTTTCTGGTAAGTGGCAGTGGCATTCAATGTTTGTGTCAATGTATTGATGTGAGATTCACTGATTGAGTTCTTTCTTAATTTGTTTCCCGGATCTTCCGTTCCATCAGACATCCAGCGATTCATTGCCGGAACATATCTTTTTGTGTCTCGGGTGTAATAATTGGCGGCATATTGTCCGTTTATGTACAGACCTTCTATTATTTTCAAGGAGGCGTTTACCTGTCCGTTGAAAGTACGCGAATTGCGTTTGTTATAACCTGAATTATAGGCAACGTCCACCGGATTCATTAATGAGGTGTATGCATAATGATCGGTATCTACCCACTCTCCCTTTTCATTTTGTTCTTTCCATTTTACAGGAAGAAGGGGAGAGACGCGCTGAACGGTTCTGAACACACCGGTCGTTCCGGATACACCGTTTTCTTGGCGATAAAAGTCTACGAAGCTGATATTGCCGTTTATTTTCAGGCGGTCGTAGAGCTCTGTATTCATACTTAGACGGGCATTGTGTCTTTTGGAAGAAAACGGATCGCCTACGATAAGGCCGTCTTGGTCTAAATATCCGTATGACATGTAATAACCGCTTTTCTCCGTACCGCCACGGACACTGATATTGTGTCCAGTCTGCATGGCTGATTTCTTATATACCTCTTTTACCCAATCGGTGTTTGAATAGTCATTGGGGGAGTCACCCCGATCGTATGCTTCGAATGCTTCATCTTGGTATAGTTTGCCGAAACCGGCGGCTATATACGCTTCATTGGCCAATTCCATATATTCCCGTCCGTTTACTAAGTCGGGTAATGCAGTCGGAGTCTGGAAACCTACATATCCGGAATAACTTACTGTGGTTTTTTCTTTTTGGTTACCTTGTTTGGTTGTCACCAAAATAACTCCATTGGCAGCACGGGCACCATAGATGGCAGAAGATGCAGCATCTTTCAATACGGATACGCTTTCTATATCATCGGGATTCAACAGGTTTAAATCGCCGCCGGCAATCCCATCAATCAAAATGAGAGGGTCGGTTTTACTGTTCAATGTACTGATACCACGGACTACGATCGACATCTTGTCGTTACCCGGCTGGCCGGAGGGCTGTACAATAGATACACCGGGTAGCATTCCTTGTAAGCCACTACCTACATTAGTGATAGGGCGGCTGGATAGTTCATCTCCTTTTACGGCAGATACAGCCCCTGTCAGGTTTACCTTTTTCTGTATACCGTAACCTATAACCACTACATCATTCAGCACTTCGGTATTTTCCGTCATACGGACAGATATTTCAGTCTTTGAACCGATTTCAATTTCTTGGGTTTTATAACCAATGAATGAAAACACTAATGTTTTTTCGGGATCCACTTCTATCGAATAATTACCGTCTATATCAGTGATTGTCCCTTCTTTTCCACCTTTCACAAAAACGCTGACTCCGATCATCGGGTCTGCGGTTATCTGATCGATAACTTGACCGTGGATCTTTACTCTCTTTTCCGGAGCGACTTTGTTCTCTGTCTTTTTGTCGAACAAAAGGAGTTTGCCTCCTGAAATACTATACCCTACATTGGTCTTTCTCAGTAAACTGTTTAAAGCATCCTTTAAAGTTGCATTTTTTACAGATATACTGACCAGTTGCTTCGTGTCGACAAATTCTTTACTGTAAGCAACTGATATCTTTGCTTGTGAGGCGATTTGAGTAACCGCATTTTCGAGTGTTACATCTTTTAGGTCCAATGTTATTCCTCTATTTTGTGCGTGTAATGCTATAGGGAATATACATAATACCAACAAAACGGAAATCCACTGTCTTACATGAGAGTATAGACAATAATGATTTTTTTTCAGAGAATTTTTCATTGTGCGTTTTTTAGAATTATGATTATTTTAAAATCGGGCAATAAAGTCCCTTGTCAAGAAAGATTTATTTCTTAACTATTTGAAGTTTAATATATTAATGGTTTTGTGAACAACAAAGAAGACGATAGCGGTATTCTTATGTTGACGTTTCCGGTAAGGTTTGTAATAGAGTGTTCATAAGTATAATATTTCAGATTAAGTTTTATCTCTTTTATTATCTCGGACTTATTTTTATCTCTCTCCGGTTCGTTTTCTCATATTTAATCGGAGTAATATGTCCCATACTTTCCAGTATCTCCTGTAAGGATTCGCCTTCACTTCTTAATGTATACGTATAAGAATAGATGGCTTCATTTTCTATATTGAACTGTACGTTATACTTTCTGGACAATGTCTTTAGCACATCCTTCAGTGGAGTATCATTAAATATCAGTATGTCTTTCATCCAAATGGATTCATTTTTGTAATCCTTATTTCTCTGTATGATACACGTACCGGTTTCTTTCTCATAAATAGCTGTTTCACCCGGCTTCATAATATAGTCGAATGAGTTGTTTTGTGCATTTCGTATTTTTACAGAACCTTCGTCCAAGGTTGTCAACACTTTACTTTCTGTCGGGTATGCGTTTACGTTGAACGAAGTTCCCAGCACTTTAATCTGCATGGAAGCGACATCGACAATGAAAGGCTTCTTTGCATCCTTCTTTACTTCAAAATAGGCTTCTCCTTCTACAGATACTTTCCGTTCTGCTCCAACAAATTGTTCCGGATAAGTCAACTTCGTATCTGCATTGAGATATACTTTGGTTCCATCAGCCAACATGACTGTCATTCTTTCTCCACATGGCACATAAATGTCTCTGTTTACCGCTTCACGGTTGTCGGTACCCGAATAAATCCAAAAGGCCATATTCAGAATAAGGAATGGCAATAAGGCAACTGCTATTTTCATCCAAGAGAATTTTTTCCTTTTCGAATTAATCCGGTTCATCAGATGCACGTAGACTTGCTCCTGACGAAAACAGGTGTCTTCTGTTTCAGGAATGTCCATTTCCTTACCTCCGATGATATTTTCGATATCTTCATCTATTGCTTTGGAAATAGCATTTAGTGCTGTTTGTTTATCTTGAGTTGTCATTTAGTTGCTGTCTTTTATTAGTAATACACAAGTGGGTGAAAAAAGTATTATATAAAATGAAACTTTTTTTATTAAAAAGGATATTTTATTTAGAAGAATCTGTTTGAACTTGCTTAAAATAAATGGGTAGATACTTTTGAGGAAATTTTAAACAGACTCTTATAAACCACTTAAAAGAAGTAGTACGAAAGAGGATAATCTGATTGTCATACGCAGTTCTTTCAGTGCCTGGCTGTACTGAAATTTGATGGTGTTGATGGACAGGTTCAGCTTGTCGGCAATCTCCTGATTCGAGTATTTTCCGGAAATTTTCAGTTCTACTATTTTTCGTTTCTGGGGAGATAACTGTTCAATGGCTTTACGTACCAGCCGTAATTGTTCTTCGTCCAATTCCGGTTCTTCAGTATCGTTGGCAAGTGTATTTAAAAGATTTAAATTATCTGAAATGCGGAATATCTCCTTGTCTTTGTCGCGCAAGACATTCAGTAGATCGTTTTTTAGAATAGTAAAAAGATATCGATTAAATGGTCTTGATTCGTCTATGTCTTTTTTCTTTTCCCAAATTTTGAAAAAGACATTCTGAACGACATCCTCAGCAAGTTCCCTGTTATATAGGTATTTAAAAGCTAACGAATACACCTGCTTACTGTATTCGTTAAATAATAAAGTAAAGGCTAACTGGTTGCCTTCCTTCATTTGACGAATTATAATTGCTTCATTAATCATCAAATAAATCCCTTCTTAAGCTATGTTATTTTTCCAACAGATTAGGTTTAGTTTATACTATGATTGTGACTCTAAATATGCATTAGTTTTCTTTCCACGATTCAAAGTTAACCAAATATTTAGTACATAGAAGTTACAAATATATTAAAAAACTATCAAAACAGCGATATTTCGAACGTCTTCTTGATGAAAGTAATGAAAGTCTTGTGGGAAAATGGAGATAACAAACAGACGGGATAGGTACAATAAAACGAGCCATATCTTACTCAAGAAACTGAGTATGATATGGCTCGTTGATGTTGATCAGTTACAATCTGTAACTCTCCTGAGGGTTTATTTTCGTTCTGACACCTCTTCTTCCTTTTTTCTCTTATTTCACCCGTACGATGTCGTAATTCAGGTCGCTGACTGCCTCCTGCAGACTGTCGTTTGATAATGTCAGAGTCGTGTCGTTGGCAATAACGAAGTAGATAGGTTCGCTACCATCATTCGGTGTCAGTTTGAGAGCTGCTTTCTTTTTGTTTTTGACGGTTTTCTGAATCATCTGAGGTTTACCGGCCGATGTGATTTTTTTGTCTTTTCCCTTCCCGTCAGCGTCGAGATAAGTCATATCCAATGTGTAGGTGGTATCGTTTGCATCGGCAAGCATGTTCAGAGTCAACACATAACGGATGCCCGGACCGTCGGCGGCAGGAAGTGTTCCTTCGTAAACTTCGGTTGCTTCTACTGTGGGTGACATTGCCTCGATGGCAATGCTGTCTGCTTCAGCCTCTGCGGCTTTGTTTGCTTTTGATTGGCATGATGCCAGAGCAGCTACAACAGCTGCCAACATAATTACTTTTTTCATTGTTAAGTGCTTTAGTTAATATAAAAAGTGAGTATCTTATTCCTCTTTCTTTTCTTTTTTATTTCTCTTCATCTTTTCGTATGACAAGCAGCTTATCAACTCTTCCACGGTCCATGTCTACCACTTCAAACAGCAGATTCTTATATGTAAAGGTATCTCCTGCTTTGGGGATACGCCCGATAAGAAACATGGCCAAACCTCCCAAGGTAGTGAAATCTTCCGAGTCTATATCTTCGTAAGAAAAGATACCCATCTCTTCCATAAAGTCGCCGATGTTCATCGAAGCCTCTACCAACAGCGAACCGTCTTGGCGGCGGACGATTTCTTCCTCTTCCGTATCATCTTCTTCAAGAATATCTCCGAAGATACTTTCGGTCAGATCATACAGGGTGATAATGCCTTCCGTGCTGCCATACTCGTTAACAACAACCGCGAACTTGTTTTTGTTCTTCTTGAATAGCTCTAAAACTTTTTTCGCGTATAGACTTTCGGGTATGAAGAGGGCGGGGCGGGCTATTTTGCGCAGGTCGAATTCTTGTTCGCTGCCCACCATAAGGATAATATCCTTTACCGAAACCACACCGATGATTTCATCTTTGTTTTCATTGACCAGCAGATATTTACTGAAGTGTTCGGTATCGATGATGTGCATCACTTCTTCTTTGGTTTCGTTGGGGTGAAGCACTATCAGGTCACGGCGGTGGGTCATCAATTCGTTGGCACGTTTATCCGAGAAACGGAATACATCTTTCAGCATCTCTGTCTCTTCTTTATCGATTACCCCTTGCTCGGAACTTTGATGGAGAATCATTTTCAACTCCTCCTGCGTCATGATGCGTTCTTCGTTTTTCAGCCCGATGAGTCGGTTGAGAAGACGGGTCGAAACGCTCAGCAGCCATACGAAAGGGTAAGAGACTTTGGTCAAAAGAATCATGATGGGGCTGAACATGGTGGCATATCGTTCCGGATTGCTCAGTGCGATGGATTTCGGTACAAGTTCGCCGACGATGAGCGACAGATAAGTGATGACGGCTACAGTAGTAATCATGGCAAGATTCCGGGCATAGGCTTCCAGTCCGGGAATCATGGCAAAGAGTGGTGTTACATCGTCGGTGATGGCTACACCACCGAAAGCACCCGATATGATACCGATCAGTGTGATGCCGATTTGAATAGTGGAAAGGAACTTTTCGGGCTCTTCCAATTGTTTCAGAACTCCTCGTGCGGATTTGTTTCCTTTGCTTACAAGGGTTTCCAGGCGTGTCTTGCTTGAAGATACTAAGGCGATTTCATACATGGCAAAGACACCGTTTAAGAGAAGTAAGAGAATAATGATTATGAATTCCATATAGTATATGAATGGTTTCTGTTCCGAAATTTACTCGAATCTATTGATACACTGTCTATATGGAGAGTATATTAATGAATATTTAACGTATTATGCAGCTTCGTTTTTATTATGAGACTTTATTTTTGTGAGCCTTCGTTTAATCATACCGGACAGGTGGCGTCATTCGGTTGTCTGTTTTTGGGTTGTTCGGGAGTATATCCGTCTGTCTTTACTGTCATGCGTGCTGCGAGTTTTTTTCTGCTTTAATATTCGAACGTAATTCCGAGAGTCGGCATCAGTGTGCCGCTTTTCTGTTCGATGTATTTCATTTGATACCGCTGTTCGGATGGTTGGGCAGAAGGGTTTTCAATCACTCCGGTACTCATATAAATATCCGGTTGCTTGAAAGTGCTCTTTGTCACATTTTGCAAGTCGATGTAGAAACCCAGCATGCAGCGTTTGAGGTAGAATGTTTTGTCTACCCGGACATCCAGCTGCCCGAAAGCCGGAAGACGCCCCGTATTGTATTTGCTATAGTCGTAGTAGGGCCTACCCTGTGCGTTCCAGGCCGTTACGAGCTGGGATTTTTCTTCATTATATGGAGTATAGGGAGCACCGCCGATACAGCTTACTTTCATGCCGAAACTCCAGTGGCGGGGGAAGTTGTATGTCCCGCTCAGATTGAAAATATAGCGGTTGTCCCATGCCGATGCGATGTATTCGCTTTGCTTGTTGTTGCGATATTCGCTTTTGAAAAAGGTGAACGAAGAGGACAGGTTCATCTTTCGGGCAACGAGCCATCTCAACAAAATCTCTATACCGTATGAACGGCCTTGGGCGGTAGAAATCAGTTCTTCATTGCCGATTACCCCGTAATCATTGCCTTTGCAGGCAAGCGGAATACCATCTGAAACGGATAGGGGAATCCGGTCGTATGACTTGTAAAAGCCTTCGGCGGAAAGCTCGAATGTACTGCCGGCATGCCAGTTCAGGCCGAGGCTGCCTTGGCTTACGCTCATATAGCGTAGCTGCTTATTTTCCAGTTTTCCGCTGTTCCCTTTGAACCCGAGTCCGGTGTAGGGAGGCAGTTGGTAATACAGTCCGGCACTGCCGCTGGCATACAGTCCGTCGATGAGGCGGTAGGAGAGGGAGAGGCGTGGGGAGAGCTGCTCGGAGAGGTGCTTCATCCTTGACGAATAGTTATTGGCATCCGCCCTTACCCCCAATGATGCCGTGAAGCGTTCGTCGGGCGAAACGTAGCTCATCGTTCCGAATATTCCCCAGCGGAGAAACCCTAAGGTCGTGTGATAGTCGAATGTTTCTTCTTTTCCGATGTACACGTGTTGGTAGCTGGTATTGGTGTACCGGCTGTAATCGAGGTTCAGTCCCAAGTTTACTTTCCAGGCTCCGAAGGTAGAGCTGTTCTCCAGCCGCAGCTTCGTCTCCTGTTCTACAGAGCGTAGCCGGAGAGTGAGGTTGGCTTCCGATGATTCGTCATTGTGCAGATATTTGGTGTTGCGGTTGTTCAGATAGCTGTGGCTGACAACAGCCGTCTGCACGTGTGCTCCGGCATAGTGGCGATATACGGTTCCCAGTGTGAATGTCTCTTGCTGTATCTTGGGCAGGTAGCTCAATATGTATTCGGCTTTTTCTCCGTCCAGTCTGGTGTTGAGACGCATATTGTCTATACCGACCAAGCCGAGTACAAGCAGTTCATTCTGCTCGTCGAAGCGGGTTTTCAACTTGAATTGTGCATCTGTAAAAGTAGGTAGGAAGGGCAGTTCTAACATGTCAAACAGAAATTGCAGATAGGATTGGCGGACAGATACGAGATAGGAAGTCTTGTTTCCCAGATGTCCGCTGGAGGCAAGGGATACTTCCGATGCGCCGAGCGTGGCTTTCAATGAGTTCCGTTCCATATCTCCGTCGCGGAGTTTAAAGTCGAGCACTGTGCTGAGCGAGTTGCCCCGGTCTGCCGGAAAGGCGCCCGTGTAGAAATTAACTTCCCGTATAAAGTCTGCATTGATGATGCCGACGGGACCTCCCGATGCTCCTTGCGTGCTGAAATGATTAATGTTCGGTATCTCGACTCCATCCAGATAGAAGCGGTTTTCGGATGGAGAACCGCCACGTACGATCAGGTCGTTACGGTATCCGGCGGGCGAGAAGGCTACGCCCGGATAGGATTGTACTACGCGTGAAATGTCCCGGTTGGCTCCCGGACTTTTCTCGATTTCCTGTACTCCGATAATACGCAGGCCTACCGGACTTTCCGGATCGCGGCGAAAGGGGGAGGCGGTAATGGTGACTCCCTCCAATTCTGTCGGATTTTCTTCTATTTCAATGTTTATATTCAGATTTTTGGTCGAAAGGATATATTCGGAGGTCAGGGTGGTTTTATATCCTACGGCAGATGCCTGCAAGCGGTAGATGCCGAGAGGAACCGCTTGGATGGTGAAGTGCCCCACTGAATCCGTGACACAGCCCATGCCCGAACCGGCGATTACCACATTGATAAATTCCAATGGTTTACGGCTGGTCTTGTCGATAACGGTACCTTTTATCTCATGGAAGGGTTGTGCCGTTGCCGTTATGAGGAGATTGAGAAAGAACAGAAGAAATACGGATCGCTTTTTCATAGGGTTGGTTTTTATCGATACAAAAATAGACAAAAAATGTTTCTCTTTTCATTATTATCCGGTATTTTTGCCGGCATTAATCACTTGAATATGTAATAATACGATGAAAAGAAAAAGTTTATTATTGGTTTGCCTGCTGTGGGCAGTGCTTCCGTTTTATGCAGCACAGGTAGATACGCTGATGGTAAAAAGTCCTTCTATGAACAAGGAAGTGCAAATGGTAGTGGTTGTTCCTGATATTGCTTTGGGGGAAAATGGAGTTGCATGCCCGGTGGTATACCTGCTGCATGGCTTCGGCGGTAATGCCAAAACATGGATCGGCATTCGTCCCGAACTTCCGCAGATTGCCGATGAGAAAGGAATTATTTTTGCATGTCCCGATGGTAAGAACAGCTGGTATTGGGATAGCCCGAAGAATAAGGATTATCGTTACGAAACTTTTATCTCTTCAGAAATGACCGATTATATAGACAGCCATTATAAGACGATAGCCGACCGTCGTGGGCGCGCCATTACCGGACTTAGTATGGGAGGGCATGGAGCGCTTTGGAACGCCATCCGGCATAAAGATGTGTTCGGTGCGGCAGGCAGTACCAGCGGTGGAGTCGATATCCGTCCGTTCCCGAAGAACTGGTTGATGTCCGAACAATTGGGAACAATCGAAGAGAACAAGCAGGTATGGGATGACCATACGGTTATCAACCAGGTGGATAAATTACAGAATGGTGATCTGGCACTGATTGTGGATTGTGGGGAGGCAGATTTCTTTCTGGATGTAAATAAGAACCTGCACAACCGTTTGTTGGAGTTGAAGATCGATCACGATTTCATCACTCGTCCGGGAGCGCACAACAGCGAGTATTGGAATAACTCCATCGACTATCAGATTCTTTTTTTCAGTAAATTCTTTAAGAAGTAAAGAATAGGCAGGAAATAGTTGACCGAAAGTAGGATTCAATCAAAAAAGTATGCATACTGCACATCGCGATACCAACTCTTACCCAGAATACTGATTCTTACCGCACATGACGTGATGTATCCTCTCTCGTCCGCAGCATAGCTATAAGTCGTAACTTCTTCACTGTTTTCTATTGTCAATTGGCCCGGAAGAAAAGACAGAGGTGCTCCGAGTATATGGGCATAGAAAGCTTCTGTATGGAAGGAGAGAGGATAGCGCTCTGATAGGAACAGGTATGGCAGCTTACTTTTCTCATTGGATATGCCGGGGTGGTTTTCATTGATGCCGGTGGTGAATGTGTTTTGACAGGTATTTACTTGTTCCGTTATATTCATTGTACCGTTGTCCGGGATACTGATTGATATTTCGGAGGACAAGTTACCGTCAATGCTTTCTTTGATTCCGGTGAGGTTTTCATCTCCTGTCGTTGAGTAAGAGAATGTATATGTGCGGGTTTTTCCGCCGGGCTCTTTGCGGGTACACAAGGTGGCATATCCTTTCTCATTCAGCTGATAGGTAGACACGATGCCGCTTTCATCGGTTACGATAACCCTCCCCGGTTCATAACTGATCCGGCTGCTGACACTATGCGTGTATTCACCTTCAAGTAGTCTGTCCGTATAAGTCTGCTTGGTGATGTGTCGGGTTAATTTCCCATCTGCATAGATAAATTTCTGTTCGGTAGTAATTCTTTCCTCTCCGGAACCGGTCGTTTCGGTAATAGTGAGACAGGCTATGTTCTCTTCCGTACTTTCTTCTTCATTCTCATTACATGCCGTCGGTGTCAGGGAAAGAAACAGGAAAAAATAAAATAGCGTTGCATTCGTTTTTATTATCATTATCTTATTTTGTTAAGGGGCTTATCCCGTCTCCGAGGCGGACTGTGTATGTAGTGCCGGTGTCCGGTGTCTCTTCATCCGGCTCTTCCTCTTTGGGAGGATAAGTTCCGTCAATAACGCCGAGAGCCACGCTGAATAATGTCTCTTCTTTATTTCCCAGTGGCAGATAGGTCACTAAATTAGTGGCCGATGTCTGATCTATTGTATATTTGGCAGTAAAATTTCCTCCTATATGTGCTTCGCCTGCACTGTTGTAGACGGTGCATACTACCGGATTCAACGACCAGCCGTATGTAGAGTTGATAAAACTTTCGGTCGCTACTCCCATGGCAGGCAGTGCCGTACCTAATATTTCCCAATTCTCAAACGGAAACAGGAAGTCATAAAGAGTTCCTGCCATCCCCGTGGTAGTACTGCTGGTTAGTATGAACCCTTTTTGGATGTTCATATTCACTCCGTTTCCTATCAGTTGCGGGTCGAAGAGCAGGTCGAAGTCTTTATAGGATTGCTTGTCGTTATATTCCAGATGGGCACAGATTTTTCCCACTTCGCTTCCCGGTGCCAACAGAGAAGCCAATAACTGCGCACATTCCAATGATCCTCCGGTATTGTTGCGCAAGTCGAGCATGAAGTGAGTTACGCCGGCACCGGCAAATTCCCGGGAGATATCGCGCAGCTTGTCGTTGTATTTCTCCTTGTCATCGGCAGTTCCTGCTGTGAAATGGTTGTAGACCACATATCCCACTTTTACCCCTGTGGCGCTGGTTACTATTTCGTATACGGGAATCGGGTCATCTTCTACTATTCGTTCGGCTCCGATGTTGGCAGTTCCGGTCTCTATAACCACGCCTTTCTGCTTTTCGGTATTCTTATCTTCATCCTTGATGTTTTGCAGCTCGTATTTTCCCAAGGTCAGTGTCATGGCCTTTCCTGTTTGGAGGAGGGCCTTTTCGTTTTTCTTGGTGATGTATTCACCGTCTGTTTTCACTATCCATTCTCCACGTTCCAGACCGGCCGCTGAGGCAGGAGAACCGGGGCGGACATTGGTGATTAAGGCATTGTAAAGTGTATCTATATCAGCATTCTTATAGAGTGTATAGTCGAAACCGTATTCGGGAGACTGCACCTTGTTCAGTGTGTCTATGTACGAATAGTTCTTGTCGAGAGTGGAATAAATCACTTTTTTGAGAAACTCTGCGGGAGCCAGAAAATATTGGTTGGGAGTTACCGAAGGCATTTCATCATACCAAAGGTATTCCAGACGCATCACGCTGTCTATCCATATATCCAGGTCGGTCTCTTCGGCATATTCCGGCCAGCGGTCTACACCGCAGGAGAAAAGCCCGGATATCATCACGATGAACAACATAGGGGTGAACAGTATGTTTCTTATCTTCATATCTTTATCGTCTTTTGGAGTTGCAAATGTAGGAAATACTTCGCTTATCTACCACAATTGTGGTATAAAAATGCCTTTATTGTGTGATAGCCTGTAAACATCGTTTGCCTTATCTTTGCCGCCATGAAGAATATAGCAGCTTTATTATCAGGTGGAGTAGACAGTTCGGTAGTCGTTCATCTCCTTTGTGAGCAGGGGTATAAGCCCTCGTTGTTTTATATCAAGATAGGCATGGACGGTGCGGAATACATGGACTGCTCTGCCGAAGAGGATATAGAACTTGCCACGGCTACGGCCCGGCGGTATGGTTTGCCATTGGAAATAGTCGATCTGCATCGTGAGTATTGGGACAATGTGGCAGCCTATGCCATTGATAAAATACGGAAAGGGCAGACACCCAATCCCGATGTGATGTGCAACAAGTTGATTAAATTCGGTTGCTTTGAGCAGCGTGTCGGAAAAGACTTCGACTTTACAGCCACAGGGCATTATGCAACCACATTGCTGCGTGATGGTAAAACCTGGCTCGGTACAGCCAAAGATCCGGTGAAAGACCAGACCGACTTTCTTGCCCAGATCGATTATCTTCAGGTTTCCAAATTGATGTTCCCTATTGGACATTTGATGAAACATGAAGTGCGCGAGATAGCACGCAATGCCAAACTCCCAAGTGCGTATAGAAAAGACAGCCAGGGCATTTGCTTCTTAGGCAAGATAAACTACAATGATTTTGTCCGTCGTTTTCTCGGAGAGAAAGAAGGGGCGGTGATTGAGTGGGAGACCGGGAAACGGATCGGAACTCACCGGGGATATTGGTTTCACACCATCGGCCAGCGCAAAGGACTGGGATTGGGAGGCGGCCCTTGGTTCGTGATAAAGAAGGATATTGAAGAGAATATTATCTATGTGTCTCATGGCTATGGCACGGAAGCGCAATATGGTACGGAGTTTTCCCTTTCCGATTTTCATTTTATCACCGGAAATCCCTGGAAGGAAGACCTGGAAAAAGAAGAGGTGAATATCACCTTTAAGATCCGTCATACTCCGGAGTTTGTCAAGGGGCGTCTTTCCCGCCGGGGTGACACCTTCCATGTGCTTTCCTCTGAAAAGCTGCAAGGTATTGCTCCCGGGCAGTTCGGAGTTATTTACGATGAAAAGGCAGAGGTGTGTGTGGGAAGCGGAGGAATAGAATAGGGAAATAGTGATTGCTAAATATAATATTCCGCCAGATCCACAATTCCCGCCCGCATGGCATATTTGGTAGCTTCGTGTACATTGTTTACCCCGAGTTTCCGGAAGATGTTTTTCCGGTGGCTGTTGATGGTGTGGAAGCTCAGGTTCTTTTCTGCGGCAATCTCTTTGGTGGTCTTGCCTGATGCAATTTCTTTGAGAATGTTTTTTTCTGTGGCGGTGAGCAGGTGATCCTCCTGCGTGTTGCCCGAAGATGCCTGTTGGGTATTTCCGGACAGTAGCAGGTTGGTTACGTGGTTGCAGATGAAGCGTTCTTTGCGTGATGCGCATTGGAGGGCGGTGAGTATCTCTTCTTTCGAGTTGTCTTTCATGACCACTCCGAATGCCATACTGCTGAATAGTATCTGACGGAGAAATCCGATGCTCAATTCATCGGAGAACAACAGCCAGTCTACCTCCTTAAAACGCTCGCGAAGCACTATCAGCTCTTCTGCTCCGGCAAAATCAAATAAAGTATAATCGAGGATTACTACTGCCTGTGGGTGCAGGCGCAATTCTCTGATAAGTTCTGCTTTGTTATCTGCAACCAGTAGCTGTGATACGTCTTTCTGCTTGCTGAGCAGAAACATCATACCTGCTTTGGTGATGTCCTGATTGTCTGCTATGATATATTCTCTCATGAGTCGTATTTTGAATCGTATTCTTTATCCTCGTAACCACCGGCTGATGTTTCTTTCGGCGGCACTAAACTCAACACCTATTTTAATAAGTTTACGCCCATCAGCTTGATAAGGAATCAAATATCCTTTATTGTCTATTTGCTGCAAAGCTTCCTCTGCCGTCCCGTTCAGTTTAAACTCGAAGACGTAAATGTAAGCGGGAGTCTTTACAACGGCATCTGCCCGTCCGCATGCGCTACGTATCTCTACATCGGTGAATTGCCCCATCAATTTGAATACGAGGTAGAATACCACTTGATAATGGCGTTCGGTTTTATCATTCAGTTCGTATGGAAAATCGGCAAAGAAAGCTTGCAAGCGGGTGAGGAAGGAATCGTAATCACCATTTTCCAACTCAAGGATAAATTTGCCAATGTAAAAGCCACGCTCATCATCGACAACAGATGTATAATAGGGGATTAGAAAATCAATAAAACCATATCGTACTTCATCGTTAGGAAACTCCAGCAGATAGTTACCGAAACGCGGGTTATAATCTTTTATTGTCAGATAACCGCTCTGGTAAATCAGTGGAATCGGATTATTGGCATCTACCCGGTATTCGGTAAATGAAGAGGAGGATGCTTCTACTCCATCAATCAAGGTACGTAAATCATATTCGCTTTTTTTGAGCAGCTCCACAAGAAAAGTAGGGGTACCTGTCTGAAACCAGTAATTGCTGAACTTGTATCCGTCGAAAAGATTGAGCACGCTGAAGGGGTTAAAGACTCCTTCTGCAAATTCGCAGAAATGATAACCGTCATACAATACCTTCATCTTTTGAAGAGCTTCTTCCTGTGCAAAACCATTGCGTTCCGCCAATTGTTGTATTTCCGGTGCGAAAGTATGGGTCAATTCTTGCATGGTGATACCGCAGACCGTAGCATATTGGGGTTTCATACTGATGTCATTCAGTTGATTCAGGTCGCTGAAGACGCTGACTTGTGCAAATTTCGTCACACCGGTAAGGAAGACGAAACGAAGATAACGGTCGGAACTTTTCAGAACGCCATAGAATGCTTTCAGTATCTGACGGTATTTTTCCATTAAAGGGATATTGCACAATGCCTGCAACAGGGGTTTGTCATATTCGTCCACCAGCACTACTACACCGCATCCTGCCTGTTCGCTGGCCCGGCTGATAACATAACTGAACCGTTCTTCCGGACTGCGGTCTTTCTTCTCATTACCATATAGGCTCTCCCACTCTTCAAGATGCTGGTTGAGTATGGCATTCAAATCCTCCGGGGTTTCGTATTTCTTAGCATTCAAGTCCAGATGCAGTATCGGAAATTGTTTCCATTCTTTTTCCATCTGTTCGATGGCCAGTCCTTCGAACAACTCTTTCTTACCTTTAAAGTAAGCTTCAAAAGTAGAAAGCAAAAGGCTTTTCCCAAATCGACGCGGGCGACTCAAAAAGTATGGTTTTCCTGTATTCGCTATTCTCCACACGAAAGCAGTCTTGTCTACATACAGATAATTGTTTTTGCGGATGTCCTCAAAAGTCTGTATCCCAATCGGGAGTTTGCGTAATACACTGTTCATTGTTACTTTTTATTGATTGACCATTCAAAGATAGACATTATTTCCATAAACCGTTTCACACGTTGATGAATTTTGAAATATAATACGAATGAAAATAATATAAAGTATTGATAATCAGTATTTCTGTAAACTATTGCTTTTGCGGGGCTTGTGCATATACGTTGAAAGAAAAAAAGTGTACACCCTTACATTACATGTGAAAAGTGTACACTCTTGAAATTCCTGATTGGTTTTATCTTCAGACCATCTGGTTCGTATTACCAGGAACGTCCTTTGAATACATCCGATTGGGCCAACGGCACGAGATTACCGCTCAATGTGAGGGTATTGCTGTTGAAGTTCGGGTTTACGGTTACGGTAGCATTGTTGCCTCCATTGGTCAGTGAGATAAATATCTGAGCCGAAATACCGATACCCTGTACACTGAATGAGCAGTTTACGTTTCCTTTCTTGTCAGTGGTAATTTTCATATCCGAGGCATTACCGTCTACTGTTACACCACCGATTCCGTTAGGACCGGGATACGGAGTGTTGAAAGCAACCTGTACGGTAGCACGCTGACCGTTCATCATTACAAAGTTTGTGGTGGATGACACGAATGCACTCTGTCCGTTACGAAAGATCACCTGATTGGCTTCAAGCACGAACTGCTTGTTCTTCAGTGCCTGTACTGCCTGCTGGTAGGCTACTGCATCAGCCTCTTGCTCTTCTGCTTTCAGCCTTGCTCTTTCAGCATCTCTCTCTGCCTTGCGGTCGGCACGGCGCACTGCTCTTTCTGATTCCTGTGCATACATCATGGTAGATGCACTTACCAATACTAATGCTAATAATGCAATTAACTTTTTCATAACTTGTTTTTGTTTAGGTTTAATAACATTGTTCGTTTATTGGAAAAACAAGATATTGGGGATATTGTTCATCTGTACTTCACTATTTTGTATCACACATTAACGCATTAATAGATTGATACATTAGCACATTGCCGCATTATTCTGTCTTTTGCAATAAAAATTATTAAAAGTTTATCTCTCCTTAGATTTTTGATAGTACCTTTGAGTGTTTAATGAATCTGTTGAGACATTATGAAGAAGATTGTTACTTTCGGAGAAGTGCTTCTCCGCCTTACCACTCCCGGAAATCTCCGTTTTTCGCAAACCCGTGATTATGTGGCCACTTTTGGTGGCAGTGAAACCAATGTTGCCGTATCTCTTGCCAATTTTTGCATTCCTACAGAATTTGTGACCCGACTGCCGGACAATGAAATAGCCCGTGCTTGTGTCGGTAATTTGCGCTCTCACGGACTTCGTACGGACGGAATAATCTATGGAGGTGACCGCATGGGAATTTACTTCCTTGAAAACGGAGCTTCCTTTCGCAATTCGAAAGTGGTGTATGACCGTGCCGGTTCTTCTTTTTCTACACTTCGTCCCGGGATGATTGATTGGGAAGCTATTTTTGCTGATGCCGGTTGGTTTCATTGGTCGGGAGTGGCCGCTGCTTTGTCTCAAAGCGGAGCTGATACTTGTCTGGAAGCATTGCAGACGGCAGATCGCATGGGCTTGACTATTTCGTGTGATTTGAACTTCCGTAAGAATTTGTGGCAGTATGGGCGTACGGCTGCTGACGTCATGCGCCCGTTGGTGCAGTATAGTGACGTGATTTTTGGTGCAGAGCCGGAATACAAAGAGATATTGGGCATTTCGCCTGTCGGTTTTAAAGCGGTGAATACGGATTATCGGCTCGATCTTCAGGGATTTGAGAAGGTAGGCAGGCAGGTGGAGACGCTGGTGCCCCGTTGCAAAAAGATGTTCCTTGAATTACGGAACTCTTTGTCGGCCAATCATAATCTCTTGGCTGCCGTACTTTATTCGGACGGTACATTAAAGCATACGGGGATTTATGACATCGAGCATGAAGTAGACCGCGTGGGTACGGGAGATGCTTTTGTCGGCGGGCTTATTTATGGGTTGCTGACTTATCCGCACGATGACCAGAAAGCGCTGGATTTTGCCTTAGCGGCTTCCTGTCTGAAAAATACATTCTACGGAGATTTCAATCTGGCGACTGTTGCTGAAGTGGAAGCACTGATGAACGGTGATGCTTCAGGAAGAGTACAACGTTAAAGCCCGACAGGTGGTGTTTCACTCTACAAAGAAAGTCACCGAAACCGTATTCCCCTCGTTGTCTACCGCTGTCAGGGAGTGTTTCCCGGGGGAGGGGAGGAAAGACAGTTTGTGGAAGTCCTGTGTCTCGCTCAGATAATTATTGTCGAGATGCCAGTATACGGTTGCCTTCGGATTGTTGTGCACCAGTTCTACGTTCAGTTGTCCTTTGCTGCCATCCAGCTGTTTGGGAAGAAATACCCGGGCATTCATCGTAGGGTAGACAAACTGCATGGGGCGGAGCATATCTTCGCCGCATCCGGGCTTGAAGGGAGGGAGTAGCTTGTATTCCGGATGGTGTTGTTTGTAATACCACTCCCATACGGGTGGCAGAGTAAACCAGCTTTTTTGAATGATCGGCTCCATGCCGATGCAACTTTCGTAGATGCGGGAGGTCCCATCTGCCGACAGGTTGATGAGATGATGATACGGGCAAGCCTCAGTCTTTAACCCGGCAGGGAGTATCGGTATGGTGTCCGTCTCTTCACAGAAACGTCCTTTCAGATGTCCGGAAAGCCGGCATACTTCGGCATCGGTAAATACTCCGGATGGCCTGTCGAACCATTGGGAAGATGGAAGGAGATTGAATACATCGAATAGGACAGGACCTGCCGTACGGGCTCCTACCAAACCCGGTTTCCCCTCTCCGGTAGCGTTGCCCACCCATACGCCGACAGCATAGCGGGGGGTGACTCCTACGGCCCATGCATCACGAAAACCGTAACTCGTTCCCGTCTTCCAGGCAATGGTCTGCATCGACGGGATAGTTCGCCAGTCTATCTCTTCCGGTCGGTTTACCTCTTTTATGGCATCGAAAGTTTGCCAGACGGCACCCGGAGAGAACGAGAAATGCGATCCTGCGGATGGCAGATGACGGGTGGATGTGGAGGGTGATGTGGAGTCGGGGAGCAATAAAGAGCAATCTGTCTTATCCAATCCTTTCAAACACCGCGCCATTCCGGCGTAAGCCACTGTAATATCCCATAAAGTACCTTCGGCACCTCCTAAGATAAGTGATAATCCATAATGGGAAGCCGGACGGGTCAGGGTCGTGAGTCCCATCTGTTTCAGCAGGTTGTAGAATTTGGGAACGCCGTAATGTTGCAACATGCTGACGGTCGGAATATTCAGTGAGCGTGCAATCGCTTCCGATGCCGGAACGGCGCCTTCGAACTGCCGGCTGAAATTCTGTGGAGCAAAGCCGTTGATATTTATAGGGACATCCGGTAACAGCGTGCGGGGAAGGATGCTGCCTTCCTGCAACATGGCATAGTAAAGAAAAGGCTTCAGAATGCTTCCCGTACTGCGCGGCGCACGGATGATGTCTACTTGATTACCGCTTTTCTCTTTGTTGAAGTGCAGATTGCCACAGTAGGCGATGGGTTGGTTCTTTTCTATGTCGATAACGAGTATGGCCATGTTGCGGATGTCACTGCGGGAGAATTCGTTGTTCCAGCGTTCCACCAGTTCTTCCACTTGCAATTGTATTCCACGGTCGATGGTACTCACCGAGTAAGTACCGCTGTGAGTCCGATAGAAATAGTCTGTCAGATGCGGGGCTGTTTGTGGCAAAGGTTTGGGCTCCTGTGGCAAAGGTTCGCTGAGGGCAAGCTCATAATCGGAGTCGCTCAACGTACCGTTTTTGTGAAGGCGTGTCAGCAGGCGGTTGCGCTTGTCGAGCAAAGACCGGCGGCTTTTGGAAAGATGTATCATGGCGGGTGAATTGGGAAGTACGGCAAGCATGGCCGCTTCGGCCCACGACAAATCTTCTGCTGCATGCCCGAAGTATCGCCAGGCTGCAGCATCCAGCCCCACTACATTCCCTCCGAAAGGGGCGTGGGAAACATACAAGGAGAGTATCTTTTCTTTGGAATAACGGAACTCCAACCGGGTGGCCCATATCATTTCGATGAATTTCTCACCGAACGTACGCGGTTTGTTCCGGGCAAGGCGGATCGTCTGCATCGTAAGCGTGCTTCCTCCGCTGATAATGCGGCCGGCTTTCAGGTTCTGACAGATGGCTCTGCCGGTTGCCAGCGGGTCTACTCCCCAATGCCAGTAGAAATGATTGTCTTCGAAGGCTAAGAGACAGGCCTTTATCTTTTCCGGTGTGGTGGTGCGTGGAGGAAAACGCCATTGTCCGTCCGGAGCAATACGGGCACCGAGCAGTTCATGATGACGGTCGGCTACGACGGTAGAGTAGGGCACCTGAAACAGTTGCCGGGGAAGGCAAAAGATATACCAGACAATCAGAAGGGCAATGCCCCCTCCGATTATCCGGCTTTTTCTCTTTTTCCATCTTTTCATTTCTATTCCTTGTCTGCGTTCATCCTTGTCTTCTTGTCCGCGTTCATCAGCAGTGCTTACCGTTCGACGGTTACTTTGCCGGCCCGTGTCCTTGCTTGTGCTCCGGCATCATACATAGCTTCGCACTGGATAGCCGGTAGTACGAATGTACCTGCATAGGTGGCTTGCAGTCTTACGGTGAAGGTTTTATACTCTCCTCGTCTTAGGTTGAAATAGGTCAGCACACGGTCATCGCGGATGTCCCGATAGGAGTAGCTGCTGTTGCTGTTTGCACCGTTGGCCTGTTCTTGATCGGCTGTCATGCGCTCATTGTATATTTCCCAGCCCGATGGTATGAGGTGGGTCAGGGCAATGTCGGAATAGTCGGTGGTACCGCTGATATTGGCTACAGTGACCGTTGCCATGAAGTCACTGCCTTGTTTCAGTGTTTCGGGGGCAATAGCTGTTCCGTTCATATCCGTATACTTCACATCTATACGCAGGTTGTTTGCCAAGGCGGGCAGGGTATCGTTCAGCAGTTGTATTCTGGTTATCAGGTCTACGTTCAAAGCTCCCTTACCCTTGTTTTTTACAATAACCGAGCCACCACCGGGGGCAATAGGCAATGCCTTCTCGAATACGGCTTTGGCCGATTTTACCGCCGGCTGTTGTTTGCCGTACATCGTCCAGGCGAAGTCGAGGGTACCCGATAATTTTTCTGCCAGCCGCCCCATTGCCATCAATGCGAATGCGGTAGATTGTGTGCTGAACCAATCTTCACGGGACAGATTCTTAGAAACCTTCTGTGCCTGTGTGAATGCTTCCCGTTCGCGTCCCATGAGCAATAAGGTTTCCAATATCATGGCTTCGTCGCGATCGTACGAACCGTACACGTAGCTTCCGGCAGAGGGCGAATAAGGTTCTACCGTTGTCTTGGCATTAAATACCAGTTCATTGGCGGCTTGCGTCTTTCCGTTCAGTGCATAAGCGGCGGCCAGTCTCCATTTGGCCTGCAATGAAAGGTCTTGCTGCATCTCTTTCATCCGGTTCATGGCTCCGTGTTCCGGTGCGCCTGCCAACGCTAATGTATATAAGCGGAAAGCCTGCTGCAGGTCCGATTGCCAATAATAACCGGCATCTTGTTGAGGCGTACGCCAGTTCTGTGCAGCCGAACGTTGGAACCGTTTCCATCTGTTCAGCGCATTGGCATTTACGGCATATCCTTTTTCTTGTGCCATCACTAAGAACATTCCGGCATACGAGGTGATCCATTCATTGGCAGAAGCATTGCCCGGCCAGTATACGAATCCTCCGTTGGGCAACTGCCGGCTGTAAAGTTGCCTGATAGCTTCCTGTACGTTTGCTTTTATCTTGCCGGCTTCTGCTTCGTCTACTGCTTTGAACTGGCCGACGAACAGCAGTGGAAGGGCTTTCGACGTCAACTGCTCTGTGCAGGAATGTTGATAATTATACAGAAAATCGAACCGGCGGCTGATATCTACCGACGGGATACGCGATATCTCCAGTTTTACACTGTTTTCGGGTGAATGGCTGACAGGCCTGTAAGAGAGTTCACAGCTTTGTCCGCTTTCTATCCATTTGCTTTCGCGCAGGGTGATGGCCGGATTCGGATTGCGTACTTCTATTTCGATGGTTTCCGAAACTTTCCTGCCTGCTCCTTCGGCCGTCATCCGTACGGTGGCTTTTCCCGGTTTGCTGCCGGTCTTTAGTCTGAAATAAGCCAACCGGTCACCAGGTTCTGCGAACGTAACGGATTGCTGATGTTCACCGTTTACTTGTGCGCTGCCCGATGCGGAAACGGATACTTTTACATTTTTCACCTCTTTCTCCATGGCAAAAACGTTGACCGGCAACAATATCTCTTCTTGGGTACTGAGTATGCGTGGCAGTGTGGAGAGAATCATCAGTGGTGTACGTACCGGAACCGTCTTCTCCGCATGGCCGTAAGCTCCGTTTTCTCCGGCTACCACCATGGCGCGTACCGAACCTATGTACATCGGAAGAGTTATCCGGTGTGTCCGGCTCTTTCCTTTGCCCAGACTGAACGGACCGATGAAGCGCACTACCGGTTTGAAACGGTTGGCTTTCGTGTCCGCCGGTTTTAAGGTCTCATCGCCTCCGGTACTGAACAGCGAATTATAACTGCCCGTATATGCGCCCAGCACATCATCGTACATATCCCATGTCCGTATGCCCAATGCTTCACGGGCATAAAAGTCATTCCAGGGATCGGGAGTCTTGAAATTGGTCAAATCCAGTACCCCGTCGTCTACAATAGCTAAGGTATAGGTCATCGCTTTTCCCTTCTTTTCACTGACTGTTACGCTGAATTCCGTTTCGGGACGCAGCACGTCCGGCATCTGAATCTGTGGCTCGAGCACGGTCTCTTTATTGCTTACGAATACCGGCATCACTCCATACATGCGGATCGGTAAATCATTGATCGTCTGTGCATGAGGTTGCAACAGACTGATGTGCAGGTAAACGTTCGGTGCCATTTCCGGTGTTACCTTGAACTGATATTTCGTATCTTCCCAATTGGAAACATCTATCCATTCGCGTTGCAATACGGTTGAACCGTTCTCCAGCGTGGCAAGTGCCCGTCCTCCCGCCGATGCAGGGATAATGGCCGTTACTGTCTCGCCGATTCCGTAAGAATCTTTGTCGATAGAGAAAGTCAGCATCTTGATACCGCTTGGATCGGTTTTGGACGAACGTCCACGCCATTCCGGCCAGTCTACATACACCGTACCTCCGGTGGCATGTCCGCTTTCCGTGTCCTTCACATATACCAGATAACGTCCCCAATCCGGATAGTTGATCCGGAATTTGAAACAGCCTTTTCCATTCACCGTGTTTATCTTTCCGGTAGCTACGGGCGTATAGGTACTACTGTTGACGTACGTCTCGAAAGACTCGCGGGAGTTTTCCCACCACCAACTCCAGTCGATACGGTAAATTTTGTATTCCAGTCCCGAACGGTTTATCGGCTTCCCGTCCGGATTTACAGTCACAACATCAAAAATATGATCTTTGTCAGTCTCTATATATTTGTTTTGGGGCTGATTCAGATTGATGCCCACATACGAGCTGAAAGGAGAGTAGGGTACACTCATGGTGTAGATACTTGCATCTCCACCCGGTTCGAATACCCTGGCCGTGATATTCGCTTGCAACATTCCGGGGGCATTGCCCGATTCCGGTAACTTGAGCGCAAACGAAGCGTTTCCTTCCGCATCCAGCATTCCACTGAATGCATCTGCCCGTGAAGAGGTAAATTCCGTAGCCGGATTGTTGAATATATACTGTCCGTAATTCTTGAATTGCGTGTTGACTTTGGATAACGACATCTCTACTTTGGCCTTCAGTCGGGATGCTTTGGCGCCTGTCAGCCATGCCGATGACAAGGCGGCCTGTACTTCTCCATCTGTGGCTTTCAGCATATTTCCGGGCAGTCGCAGATTTATTTTCAACCGGTTAGGCTTTACAGTTTCTATCCGTAGTGATTTATGGAAAGCGGTCCCTCCCACCTTTACATAGGCATTCCACAAGCCGGTAGGGTCTTCCGCTTTTGTCGGTACGGCAAATGTGTAGAGTCCGTTCATCCCGTTTGTAGAAATGAGTTTCTGGTAGAATTGCCCTTTCGGATTGTAAATTTCCAATGCAACGGGATGCTTGTCGGGTATTCGTTTGTTGCGGTCTTCGAGCATGAACGAGATATGCAGGGTATCTCCGGGGCGCCATACCCCTCTTTCACCATACACAAAGCCTTTCAGACCTTTCTGTATATCCTTGCCGCCGACATCGAAGCGGTTTACGGATTGTTCTTCGCCGTCGGCTGCTCTTACGTATGCTTTTTGCTTTCCGGATTCCGCTACTACAATGAAAGGCACTCCTTTCGGGTCGATAACGGCAAATCCGTTTTTGTCGGTTTCCGCTTCACCTATCGGCTGCAATTGGAAGTTGTAAACTGTTACTTTGGCTTTCTCTACCGGATCCGTATCGAGTATATTATTGACTGCTACCCATAATCTGTTAACAGAGTTCCGTTTTACGATCATGCCTAAGTTGGAGGCAAGCACATTGCAGGATACCGTGCGTTCCGATTCCATGTAGTAAGAGATATGGCAGGGATTATTCCGCTCTTCCCAACGGTATTTCTGCCAGTCCATCTTTTCCGAACCGTTATAATAGTAGTAGGCTTGTGGAGTATCCCATTCCGCTTCGTCCTCTTCCGACAGTTGTTCCGAAGATACTTTGATCAGCTTCTCCGAATCTTCGGAGATTTGAAGTTCTTTATCCTCTTCTCCGCACGGATAGGCGGAATAGGCCTGTTTGAATGAAAGTATGATACGATAAATGGCACCCGGTTCCTGATTGATCAATCCGGAAAGGTCGATCGAGTAATCTTCCCATTTATGGATATCCTTCGAAGGGTCTCTGTCCAGGCGTAAGGTCTGTTTGTAAACCAATCTGCCCGAACGTCTCAGCTCATTGGCAGATGCCAGAGTATTGCTCTGCATAAACATCAGTACATTGCTTTCGTAGATGCGGATGACACTCAGGTCTACAGCATGCAGGCTGACTGCCCGGAAAGGTACTATCAGATTTTTTGAGTCGGGTAGGATTGCTGCTTCCGTACGCAGTTCCACTTGCGGTTTCAGGCTGGGCCGGCTGAAAGAGATAGCGTGGGAAGTACCTAACTTTTTCCCTTCCGTGTTTTTCACTCCTTCGTATATTCTTAATGTCAGCTTGTCGGCCCGATTCGGCTCAAAGTACACATTCACCTTGTTGTTTATTACTTGAAAGGTATACGAAGTGAGTTCCGGTATTTCAATCAGTCCTTTCAAGTCCTGGGTGTCCGATATCGGATCCGAGAACGTGATCTGCATTCCGTTTTCAGGCTGTTCGATGGGTTGGGCAGACATGAAATGAAAGACGCTTTTGGCTGGTATTGTCACCAATTCTACCATTTCCCGATCAGTGCCGGCTGCTTTTCCATCCAACTTAATTACCAGTTCATAATCTCTTTCTATTCTCGGAATGCGGCTGATACTGAAAGTATATCGTGTCGGATTTTCGGTCTCCTCTATGGAAATATTATAAGAAGAAGACTCGTTACTGTTGGCGGATAGTATTTTTTCTACCAGTGCGTTATCTACTTTATCGCTGAAACGGATTTCTCCTTTTACCAATGCATAATCGGGGGTAGCAGCGGTTATGTCCAACGGTTCCGTTGTCAATGTGAAATTTTGCTCTTGTACGCGGAATGAAAAGTTGAATTCTTTCAATCGTTTGTCTACAGTCAGAAAATCTCCCAGTTGGAATGAGCCTTCGTACATGGTTCCTTGTTTAAGTGCTCCCTCTTCCGGAAGAAATTCAATCGTATTGTTGCTTATCCAATACGCTTTTCCTTTCAGTGAAGGCGAGAAGTGGAACGGGTTCTCTTTCAGCTCATGGTTTAAGTCTACTACGGGTTGATCTTGAGTCAGTTCTATCCGTATGGGAGACGATTGTGAGATAACTCCGCCTGTATAGGCATTGATGTACGGGGCAAATTCAGAAGAAGGGGTGAGCTCTTTCTGGCTGCCTGCACATGAGTTCAAGCCAATGATGATGATCGAAAGGCAAGAAAGAAGAACCGGGATAATGACTGTCCGTTTCATGATTCAAAGAATTTATCGTTCAATGAACAAATTTAGATGAAAATCACGAGATTTCCACACATGTCGGATATAAAAAGTTTTTTTATACACGGCTCTTTCATTTTAAAATGCTTTGAAATTTCAATGTTTGTGGCTGATAGGCATTTAGGAGCAGCCAAACGTCACTATTGACACAACATAGACTAAATGCCATCTGTCTCAGTTGATGTAAAGTCGACATAATCAGTAGTTATCAGTTTGTTCTGAGTTTAAATGAAAGAGCCGTTCAGGGCTGACGCATTAAAAATCTTTCATAGATAAAAGTTCACAAAGTAGTTT
>CAUEFX010000008.1 GCA_958477465.1 uncultured Bacteroides sp. | reverse complement strand
GCTGGCCGCGTAAAGCGGCTTAGCCTTTATCTCAAATTTTAACGAACTATTGTTTTATATTTTCGTACTTATATCATTATTATCTATCATTTCCCGGTCGAATGTTTCATCGAATAAAGCGTGGAAGCCACTGTACAGGAGCATCATCATTATCTGTCATTCTCCGACCGAATGTTTCATCGAATAAAGCATAGGAGCCACCGCACAGGAGCATCATCATTATATCTATCATCCCTCCATCCGAATGGCTCCCCGGCCTCATTTATGTAGCGTAAAACGGAACTCCGGTAAAAAGCGTAGAAAGGGCGACTGTCTGAGCGAAGCGAGTTCGAGCCCTTTTAGCTTTTTGCCGGAGTGCAGTAGCTACATAAATGCAGCCTTGATTTTTTCTTTGGTTCTTTCTTTTGCATCAAGGCAAAAGAAAGAATAACCGTTTAACCACAACGCGATGCCCCACACGTCGTACAGATAAGGCATCCTTCCTGATAGACGAGGGTTTCGTTTCCGCAATTCGGGCATTTCTTGCCTTTAGCTTCCGTTCCGTCCTGGATGTATTTCTTCAATGCGCGCTCAACGCCATTTTTCCAGGTATTGATATTTTCGCTGTCCAACTGCAATGAACCTACCAATTTGATGACCTGTTCGATAGGCATCCTGTAGCGAAGCACTCCTGATATCAGTTTTGCATAGTTCCAATACTCCTTATTGAACTTCTCGGACAGTCCTTCGATGGTCATTTTGTATCCGCGTTTGTTCTCGAACTGGAAGTCGTAACGCTTGTTTCCGTTTTCATCTATGTTTTTGATGATACGTCCGCTGGCTACACTTTTCGGAATGAATATACCTTCATCGTCATCCTGCAAACCGGTGAATATTTCGTAAGGATGTCCGTCGAGCAAACCGACTAAGGCCACCCATTTTTCTTTATTGTTTTGGAAGCGTACGACATCAGCTTCAAGCACTGTCGGGCGGGTCTCTACGATCGTAGGCGGTTTGCAAGGAGGTAGTTCCTCTTTTTTCTTGTCCGATTTGGTTGAGATCAATACTCCCGAACGTGAACCGTCACGATAGACCGTACAACCCTTACATCCTGATTTCCATGCTTCTACATATAAACGGTTCACAAGGTCTTCATCCACCTCATTGGGCAGATTGATTGTAACACTGATCGAATGATCCACCCATTTTTGAATACGTCCTTGCATTTTTACTTTCATCAGCCAGTCAACATCGTTGGATGTTGCTTTATGATAGGGGGATTGGGCAACCAGTTTATCGATTTCTTCCTGTGTGTACCGTTTGGACGGATCATAGCCGTTGGCTTCCATCCAAGTGACAAATTTGTGGTGGAATACGATGTACTCTTCGAAAGCGTCTCCGGTCTCATCCACGAAGTCTACGTGCACATTCGTGTCATTCGGGTTTACTTTTCTGCGACGTTTGTATACCGGCAGGAAAACAGGCTCGATACCGGAGGTGGTTTGTGTCATCAGACTGGTTGTTCCGGTCGGGGCAATGGTGAGACAGGCTATATTGCGGCGGCCGTATTTTTTCATCTCTTCATAAAGTTCCGGATCTGCTTCGCGCAGGCGGTTGATGAATGGGTTCTCTTTTTCACGTTCCGTATCGTATATCTCGAAAGCACCACGCTCTTTTGCCATCTCTACAGAGGAACGGTAGGCACAAAGCGCCACTGTCTTGTGGACTTGTTCGGAAAACTCGGTAGCTTCTTCTGTTCCGTATCGCAGTCCCAGGGCAGCAAGCATGTCACCTTCAGCGGTGATGCCTACTCCTGTTCGTCTTCCTTGACTGCTCTTCTTATATATCTTTTCCCACAATATGCGTTCGGTACGTTTTACCTCTTCATCTTCTGGGTCTTCATTTATCTTTTGCAGGATCCGTTCTATTTTCTCCAGCTCCAGGTCGATAATATCATCCATGATGCGCTGTGCCAGTGCTACATGTTTTTTGAAAAGGTCGAAATCAAAGTAAGCATCCGGTTTGAACGGATTTACTACATACGAGTATAGGTTGATGGCCAACAGACGGCAGGAGTCGTAGGGACATAAGGGAATTTCTCCACACGGATTGGTAGAAACGGTTCTATAGCCGAGATCTGCATAACAGTCGGGGACGGATTCGCGAATGATTGTGTCCCAGAATAGTACCCCCGGTTCTGCTGATTTCCATGCGTTGTGCACAATCTTTTTCCATAGAACGGATGCGTCGATTTCCTTTGTTGTTGTTGGATTGTCGGAGTCAATCGGATATTGTTGCACATAAGGTTGGTTGTTTATGGCAGCTTGCATGAAATCATCGTCTAACTTCACGGAAACGTTGGCTCCGGTTACTTTCCCTTCCGTCATTTTGGCATCGATGAATGCTTCGGAGTCCGGGTGCTTGATAGATACGCTTAACATTAATGCTCCCCGACGTCCGTCTTGTGCAACTTCCCGTGTGGAATTGGAATAGCGTTCCATAAACGGAACTAACCCTGTAGAAGTCAATGCGGAGTTCTTGACAGGTGAGCCTTTGGGGCGGATATGTGAGAGGTCATGACCCACGCCACCGCGTCTTTTCATTAATTGTACCTGTTCCTCGTCAATCTTGATAATAGCTCCGTAAGAGTCGGCCGCTCCTTCTATACCGATTACGAAACAGTTGGATAGGGAAGCTACCTGATAATCATTACCGATGCCGGTCATCGGGCTTCCTTGAGGAACGATGTATCTGAAATGATCGAGCAACTTGAATAATTCTTCCGCACTGAGGCTGTTGGCATACTTGGCTTCAATACGTGCCACTTCGTTTGCAATTCTCCAATGCATATCTTCCGGAGACTTTTCGTAAATATTTCCGAAAGAGTCCTTGACTGCGTATTTGTTTACCCAAACTCTGGCAGCAAGTTCGTCGCCTTGAAAATATCGTAAAGATTCTTCAAAAGCTTCTTCATAAGAATAAATTCGTTTTTCCACGTTGGTATGTGTCTTAGATTTCTTTATTTAATAAGTAAATGTGTAGAAGCTTACTTATCATTAACAAACGTAGCTGCAAAGCTATGAATGTTTTTTGGTATATCAAAATAAAAATAGAATAATTTGTGTGTGGATTATAAGTTTTCTATTTATCGTTGTTAATGTATTGAAAAACAGTGTGATGGTGATTTGTTTTATAGCGCGAAGTTTTCTAAAAAGAAAATTAATCTATTTGCAAGAATGATGAATTGAATATTCTTTTTTGTTATCTTTGCGAGAAAAAAGATATGATTGATACCATTAAGAACAGAAGAACAATTAGAAAGTACTTGCAAAAAGATATTTCTGCGGATTTGTTAAATGATTTGCTTGAAACTTCTTTCCGTGCTTCTACTATGGGAGGGATGCAGTTGTACAGTGTCATTATCACGCGTAATGCTGAAATGAAGGAAAAACTTTCACCGGCGCATTTTAATCAGCCGATGGTTAAGGGAGCTCCTGTTGTACTTACATTTTGTGCGGATTTTCGCCGCTTTAGTAAATGGTGTGAACAGCGTAAGGCGGTACCCGGATACAATAATCTGATGTCATTTATGAATGCGGCAATGGATACGTTGTTGGTAGCGCAGACTTTTTGTACATTGGCGGAGGAGGCCGGTTTGGGGATTTGTTATTTGGGGACTACCACTTACAATCCTCAAATGATTATTGATGCTTTGCAACTTCCTGAACTTGTTTTCCCTATCACTACAGTGACGGTAGGCTATCCGGACGGTATTCCTGCTCAGGTAGACCGTTTGCCTTTAGAGGCAACTGTTCATGAAGAGTATTATCATGATTACTCCGAATCCGATATTGACAAACTGTATGCTTATAAAGAGTCATTGCCAGAAAATGAACAGTTTGTAAAAGAAAACCGGAAGGAAACGTTGGCGCAAGTATTCACGGATATTCGTTATACGAAGAAGGATAACGAGTTTATGTCTGATAATTTATTGAAAGTATTGCGTCAGCAAGGGTTTATGTGATTTAGCAACTGATAAAAAAAAGAGAGACAGCTTGGAAGTCGGTCTCTCTTTTTTTTATCAGTTGCTTTTCTTTTTCAGGGCAGATTCTATGGTTTCCAGGTCGGCGCGGAAACCTTTATCGACCTCGCACTGTCCTTTTACGGTTTTGCATGCATGAAGCACGGTTGCGTGATCTTTATTTCCTATAAATTTTCCAATTTTTGAAGTGGAGAAATCCGTGTATGTCTTTGCCAGATACATTGCTATTTGGCGTGCCTGTACAACCTCTCTTTTTCTTGATTTGGTGTGAATGGCATTTGATTCAAGACCGAAATGTTTGCAGACGGTATTGATGATGTCATCGATACCGATGCTTCTGGTCTCGTTGCGTACAACGCCACGAACGATATGCTGTGCCAAGTCGAGATCGATCTCCTTGTTGAAAATCGTGGAACGGGCCATGATAGCGATTACGATACCTTCCAAGTCACGGACACTTTCATTGACATTTTCTGCAATATAGTCTATTACCTCCGGCGGAAATTGCAATCCGTCGCGATGGATTTTATTACGTAGAATATTCTTGCGCAATTCTACTGTCGGTTTTTCCAGTTCAGCCACCATTCCCCATTTGAAACGGGTTAAAAGGCGTTCTTCCATCCCTTGTAATAAAACAGGGGCACGGTCTGAAGTCAGAATTAATTGTTTGCCGTTTTGATGCAGGTGATTGAAAATATGGAAGAAAGTGTTCTGGGTCTTGGTGACACCTGCAAATTCTTGAATATCATCAATAATCAGTACATCGATTGTCTGGTAGAAGTTGATGAAATCATTGGTTGTATTGTTGCGTACAGAGTCTGTATATTGCACCTGAAAGAGGTGGGCCGATACGTATAATACTCTTTTTTCGGGATATAGCTCTTTGATTCTCGTACCGATGGCGTTGGCGAGATGTGTTTTTCCGACACCGGATGCACCGTGCAGGAATAAGGGGTTGAAAGCGGTACCGGCCGGATTTTGGGCAACGGCTTCAGCGACGCTTCTTGAAAGTTTATTGCTGTATCCTTCGATGAAGTTTTCGAAATTGTAGTTCGGGTTCAGGTGAGGATCCAAGTCCTGGGGAGCCGGAGCATGTAATATATTAGGTGCCTTATTGCCGTTACCGCGGATAATACTTGTTTGCGGTACGGCTATAGAGCGGTTGCTGGCTTCAAGATTTACCGTTTTATTCGGTATTGAAGTCCGGTCTACCATTACGTTATACATCAACTTGGTACCCTCGCCAATGACTTTATATAACGTCTTACGTAGCAAGTCCACAAATTTATCTTCCAGAAACTCGTAAAAGAATTGGCTGGGAACTTGTACAATTAACGTTTTGTCCTCATATTTTAATGGTATAATGGGAACAAACCAAGTATTATATGTCGAATCGGGAACATTGTCTCTGATAATTTCAAGACAGCGGTTCCACAGCCCGACATGATTCGATTCACTCATAGCGGCTACAATACATTTATTAATTAAGCAAAACTTCTACGATTGCAAAATTGGGAATCTTATTCGAGAAAAACAAATCCGTTTTTTCTTGTATTTCTCATTGAAAGAATAATGCCTTTACTTTCAGTTACTTATGATTACCCAATAAAACAACCCCTTATGAGGGGTTGTTGCTTTTTTATAATATCTTGTTTATTAGATATTTAATCTTGCTTTGATACTTTGTTTTTATTTAGGCAAATGCCTCTTTGTTTTATTTCTTTTGGTCTGTATATGCACTTTACGAGACTTTTCTCTTTTCTATTTTTAGGTTACGTTATTTAGATGAAATCTATATAACGTCGGGATACTACTTATCTTTCTTACCGAATAGAGAGAAGTGTACATAGCGTTTGGGATGCTCTTTCAAATCTTCAAGTAAACTTGCTGCATTGGCAGTTGTTGCATTTAGATTGTTGTACAATTGCGGGTCATTCAAGAGTAACCCTACGGTATTATTCTTGCTATTCAGTTTTTCTGTAATCATTTTTACATTAGCCAAGGTCTGTTCTATCTCGTTAAAAGTGTTGGCATAATCTATTTTTTTCAGGTTGTCGCTAATGCTTATAAAGTTATCCCCCAATGTGTTCAACTTGCCGGTTAGCTGTGGAATATCCTGTCCCATCAATACTTTCAGTTGTCCGCTGGTAACTTCAAGGTTGGCAGCCATTTTCTCTACGGAATGTAAAGTTGCGGGAATGCTTTGATCTCCCAGTATTGTATTTAGTGAAGTCATAATGGAGTCGAGTTTCGGGAGCATCCGCTCAATTTGCGGCATGAGAGCTGCCACACTTTCCATCATTCCGGTATTCAAATTTCCGGGAATTGTATCTCCTATGGCATATTTTTCGCGTGGGTTATTAGCCAACAGGATATCCATTTTTACCCCTCCCATCAGTTCGGACGTCAGTTCTGCAGAGCTTCCTTTGGGGATACGGAGTTCTGTATCCAGCTCAACTTCTACAATTACGCTTTCGGCTTGATTGTAATCGTAATAAATATCCCGCACGATACCTACACGTACTCCATCTGCAAAAACAGGGCTCGATTTGGCTAATCCGTTTACATTCTTGAATTTTACGTAGAAATAGCTTGAAGGTTTAAACATGTTTATTCCCTTCAGATAATTGATACCGTAAACAAGTATGCACAAAGCTATAATTCCTGCAATACCTATTCTTACTTCTTTTGTAATGTATTTCATTTCAGTTCTTTATTTATTTCGTTTCTTTTTAAATTCTGCAATCGCAGCGTTTATATCTGTTTTTTCTCCATCGCGGAAAGCAATGATGAAAGCATCTTTAAACTTGTTGGTGATGGCGCGTTTGGATCGTAATACTTTATTATAATCCGATGAAGCACCGTAAGTGTATTTATACAATCCTCCCTCTTTATAATAGTCAATGTCTGTGAGCCCCTTTAAGCGTTTGTCATTTTTGGCTAATGGTTTTGAAGAGGTCAGTATTTGTATTTTAAACATTATTTCTCCGTTATTTGTTGCGCTTTCTACTGCAATGGGGCGTTGAGTGGGAACTTTTGTTTCCGGAACGGCCTTGACGTTGTCCTGCTGGGGCGCTGCGGCTATTACAGTTTCGGGGGGCTCAGTTTCCTCTTCGGGGATGATGGTACGACTGGCACCGGTCAGCCGTATTTCCTGTTCCCGTTTGTAAGTAAGGAATGCGTGATAAATTCCTTTTGCCAGCGTACTGGTTCCTGTTTCCGAGTTCAGGTAACGCTCTTCTTCGGGAGTGGATATAAATCCTAATTCCACTAAAATACTGGGCATGGCACTTGCTTTCAATACAAGGAATCCGGCTTGATGTACACCACGGTCCACCCGTTTGCATGTATGGCGGAATTGCTTCTGTACAAGAGAGGCCAGATGTACACTTTGCTCCATATACTTGTCTTGCATGAATTCGAAAATGATGTACGACTCGGCTGAGTTCGGATTGAAACCGGCATACCGGGTTTTGTAATCACTCTCGTAAAGGATTACTGAGTTTTCACGTTGGGCTACGGCAAGATTGGCATCTGATTTGGCAAGACCCAATGTCCAGGTGGAGGCCCCTTTGGCAACACGGTTGTTGGCAAGGGCATTTGTGTGTATGGAGATAAACAGGTCTGCTTTGGCATTATTGGCTATCTCAGCTCGTCGGTCTAATGGAATAAACACGTCCTTGCTGCGGGTATAGATAACTTTTACATCATCGCAGTTTTTTTTGATCATGTTACCTAACTTTAATGCCACATTCAGATTTATATTCTTTTCCTTCGAGGTTTTGCCGACGGCTCCGGGGTCATGCCCTCCATGTCCGGGATCAATGACGACAACAAAATCCTTAGCCCATGCACTGCCGGTACAAAGTGGAGAGTAGAGCAGCCCAAGGCAGACGTATATATATAATATGTAATAATGTCTATGAAGTCTCATGTTATTGCAATGACTGTGCAAATGTAGTGGATTTTTGCTGAAAACTTGCTATTCATCATTAAGTTTTGTGCTTTTTTCCATGTTTCATGTCGTTTATTTCCGTTATTCGTTGTTACTTTGCATCTTAAAATAAAAAAATGATATAGTAATGCTTAAGTTTCTGAAGAATTGGACATTGCCCATTGCCATGTTGTTTGGGGGGATAGGGTATCCTTTGTTTATCAGACTTTCTTTTTTGACCCCGCTACTTATTTTTACGATGTTGCTGCTCACTTTTTGTAAAGTTTCTCCCCGCGATTTAAAGCCGAAACCTTTGCATTTATGGTTGCTTTTGATACAGATATTCGGAGCGATAGCTGTTTATCTGCTTCTTTTTCGTTTTAACAAAATTGTGGCTGAGGGAGCAATGGTTTGCATTATCTGTCCTACGGCTACTGCCGCTGCGGTTATTACTTCTAAATTGGGTGGAAGTGCTGCCAGTTTGACAACTTATACTCTGATTGGTAATATAGGGGCGGCCGTTGCTGTTCCGGTTTTATTTCCGTTAATCGAGGTACATGCAGAGATCGGCTTTTTAGATTCTTTTCTATTGATATTGAGTAAAGTCTTTCCTTTATTGATTTGTCCGTTTTTGGCTGCGTGGCTGTTACGGCAGTTTCTTCCTCGTGTTCACCGCACTTTATTGAATTACCATGAACTGGCTTTTTATCTTTGGGCTGTGTCTTTGGCCATTGTCACTGCGAAAACACTGTCTTCTCTGATAAATGAGCCGGCGGACGGATTGACAGAAATAATGATTGCGTTTGCTGCACTTGTGGTTTGTTGTCTGCAATTCTTTTTAGGGAAGACACTGGGTAGTTTGTATAATGACCGTATTAGTGGCGGGCAGGCATTGGGACAGAAGAATACGATCCTGGCTATTTGGATGGCACATGCTTATCTTAATCCGCTTTCTTCCGTGGGACCAGGAAGTTATGTGTTGTGGCAGAATATAATCAACTCGTGGCAGTTGTGGAAAAAGCGGAAGAAAGAACTGAGAAGTGAGCAGTAATGTTTCTCGGGGGTATTGCAGACAAAAAATGGAATGATTATTTGACTTTGACAGAGATAGGCACTATTACGGAGTATATGTACCCCCCCCCAGATTTCATCCGAAATATAGAAGTGCCTTTTTTAGCAAAATGTCAATATGATATTTTAGCTTCTCCAGAATCCTTTTATTAAGGTCAGAGATGGTGTTACTGCTGAAAATCTTCAGCATTTTCATATTGAGTGTTCTAAAAAGTAGCCGATGTGTACGATTGACTGTTATCGGGATTGTTGTTTTCTTGTTTTACTTACTATTTGTCTCGAAAATGCATATATGTTATTCTTTATTCTATTTCAAGATAGTCTGAATCCTGCCGACTGTTAGCGTAAAAAGCGGACGCTACAGGAAAAAAATATCTTTCCCGTAGAGAATCTTATAGTTTCTCGTAGAGGAACGAGTCGTTCCTCTACGAGGAACTGAACTTTTCTCCCGGAGAAATGTGAGTGAATTTGTCGGAATAAAGTGCATATTTATTCTCTTTTGTATGGGAATATGCAGGAAAAGGTGTATATTATTGGTTTATTTATTCACTTTTTTTCTCTATTTGATGCTTTTAAGCTGAAGTGTGTGTTAGTAGAATCTGTAATATCAAAGAATTATGTCAGCGTATTTGTGTTTTCGGTAACTTTTGTTTGTGTGGCAGTAGGCTGTAAATTATAGGTACTCCCAAACGTGATGCTTTGGATAGTGATGTAGATGAAACTTGGTAGATTTATACAAAGTCAGGGCTATGGTATTGATAGCCAATGCTTATATTCTTTTGTCTATGATAATATTTCCATTGGGGTGCGTTATATACCAAAAGAAATCCCTTTCTTAGAGGGCAAGAAAGGGATTCTTAACACAAAAACAGTTTATATTCAAGCCGCAAAACTCAGTTCTTATAATATTTTTCGGCTACAAACTTGCCATTGCTATACTGGCAGTCTTTAATGTAAATTCCTTTTTGACTGGGTTCGGATGTTAATCTTTGTCCATTGATGGAATACCAAATGACATTGATGATTTTGTTTTCATCATTGGCAACAGGTGTTATTCCGGTAACTGATTCTTTGGTATGTTTAAAGAGCCATGCAAGACGCTCATTGGTATAGCTTTTCTTGCACACATCCTCATGAGTCCACCCATCTTCGATATTGAATTCATATTCTGCCTTATATGCGTCCATCTCTTTCAGAAATGCTTCGACATTGGATATTTTCATTATTCTGTCGGCTGTGCCCATCACAGTGTAAATAGGAGTCTGTGAGACGGCTTCGGCATTTAACCCCGTCGGATTACCGGCAACAGGCATGGCTGCAGCAAACAGTTCAGGATGATTGGAAAGCATGCCCCACGTACCGGTTCCGCCCATTGAACCACCCAAAATATAGACTTTACCGGCATCCACTATACCTCGGTCTATGTAAGTTTTAAGCAGAGCGACTATAACATCTTGTGTAGTACCAAGCCATGCCTTGTCTGCAGGACATTGTGGTACAAGCATAATGGCTTTACGGTTGTTCTCGGACAACCAGGTGGCAATAGAACTGATGCCCGGTTCCTGCATCTGCGTCTCGTTATCGTCTCCTTTACTGGAACCTCCATGTAGATATATGACAAGAGATGCCTTGTCGCCAAAACCTGGAATTGTAGCCCTGCGGTATGGTAGGGTCATGCCTGCACCTGAAAAAGATTCTTTAGAGAATTCGATTTCTTGTGCGGAAGTTTCGCTCCAACCGAGGAAAGTCAGCAGGGCGAAGAGTTGGAAAAAACTTTTTCTCATAAGTTATGTTACTTTTTGTCAGATTGTTTTTGTTCTCGTTTCGCGCGTCGATTTATAATCTTACGCTCTTGCTCATACATCTTTTCGATTTGAGCTTGAGTAAGAAACTTGGAGTACTCTTTGTAGTATTTTTGGCGGATATTGAGGATTTTCTCGCTCGTGGCAAAGCGTTGCTTGATACGATTTTCGTTCTCCCGCTCCGACATATCTTTTTTGTCAGGACGATGGCGAGGGCCTAAAGCCCAAATTTCCTTCTGGTAATTGCAATAAGTGGTGATAAACTTCTCCATAACAGTGTCGCTGAATGCCAACTCCTGAGCGATGTGCTTGGCTTCGATTTCTGCAAGTTGTTCACGGGAAATTCGCTGTTGATGATTAGCGAGTTGTAAATCAGATTGTTGCGCTAATGCGGTTACATAGGAAACAGCCATCATGATTACGAAAAGGAAAGTTCTAATAATGCGTTTCATAACTCTTTTTATTTTTTGAATGTAAGATTTTGTTTTTCGTATGGGGATTTATTCGTTGATAAAGACATCATCTTGGTAAACATTGAGCAGGTATGTCTGGTCATCAGGACTAAGTTGGCTGAAGGCTTGGTCGACATCGTTGATAGAGACTGTGCTTTGCTTGGAGGTTTTCATATTAATGATGAATACCAAGGCTACAGATGCAGCCACAGCAATGGTACTTTTTATGGCAAGGCGTAACTTGGCAGCCTTGTGATGAACGGTAGCTGCTGAAGATGTGACTTGCAGATTCTTGTCATTGGCATTCTTCGTAAGATAATCATCTTTCACCTCTTCCCAAATGTTATCCTCCAGTTTGTCGAAGAAATCATCTGAAGTGGTATAGGGCATTCGCTTGCCGGTTGTATTTAAATCAAACTTTTTATAGCTCATAATCGTTTCCATTTGAATTCATGTATTTGATAATCTTCTCTTTGGCAATGTGGAAGTTCATTTTTGCAGCGGAAGGAGTTGAACCTGTCGCCTCTGCTATTTCTTCATAGCTCAATTCGTCATAGTAGCGAAGATTGAATGCAACCTGTTGCTTGGTTGACAATGTGAGTATGGCTTTTTGCAGTTTTACAGCTTCCAGATCACTGTAATCAACATAGCTGTCAGACATGATACGATAGGCTTCGTTGTCATCTGCTTCCAGAGAAATCTGGTCTTGCTTGTGAGATTCTATCAATCGAAGTGCCTCATTGGTCGCTATTCGGAAAAGCCAACTTCGGAAAGATTTCTCATCTTTCAACTGATTGAAAGAACGAAATATCCTGATGAAGGCTTCCTGGGTGGCATCTTGGGCATCGTCATGCGAAACAACCAGTCGGCGGATATACCAATATATAGGTTGCTTGTATTTTTGCATCAAAAGCCTAAAGCCTGATTCGGTTTTCTCCCTGACAGCTTGGATGATTGTTTTATCATCAATGGTCATATAAACGTAATCTTGTTATTGTTTGCAATATTTTTCTAATGTTCCTTTTTGCTTTGCTGTCTTTATGCAAGAACGTAATACTTTTTTTTGCCACTTACCACCATTCTTATGGGATTTTTCTTGTTGGCAGCAAAGACGTCGAGTTCTGCTTCTGCTGTTGCTTTTGTAAGTCCGGTCATATTACTGTATTTAGAAATGGTAAGCGAAGGATTATTCTTCAAGTAAGCCAGAGCCATGTTCAATCGGTCTTGTTTACTCAACCGGTTGCTGATACGTGTGGTTACCGCAGGACGTGTCACAACGGTAGTGACTATAGGATGATAGCAACCATAGTGATGTACGTGACAATAATGTCTGTGCTGAGCAAATGCTGTAGTACTAATCAATACTACCATAGCAAAGAGCATGCCTTTCTTGATATTTTTGATCATTTTCATATCTAATTCTCTTTTTTTATTGTTTATAGAACTCTGCGGCTGAATTTACAGTTTATGCAGAGGCTTCTAATTGCTTGTTCTTTCATTAATTGTCGAGCTCTTTTTAATGGGTGTTACGACTATATGACCCGATGAAAGAAGGAATGTAAAATCAGAAGAGAATATTTTTTTATGTTACAGTATATGCTATTGGTAGTACAAGAAATGCAGGTCATTGCACATGATTGGTTACATTCCTTAGGTCATCGTTTTTGAGTGAGCTTATATGTAGATGTAAGCAATACAATGCAGACTCAAAATAGTGCAGGACTGAATTAGAACGGTCTCGAAATAAAAAATATCGAAAATGTATGGACATTTGTTGAATTTAGCCGTTTTTTTTTATTTTCTTTGTTACCAGTTTGTTACACGAATTTTATCGTGTTAAATAATACATGCACCCCGATTTTTTATTATATTTAAACTATAAATTTGATATTATGAAAGGATTAAAGTTATTATTGTTGAGTTCTTGCTTCGCCTTTGCCGCATGCTCGGTGCAATCGCCATCCGTGCAAGTGTCGGATAAGGGTACTAAATGGAGTTGGGATAAAGGAACGATTGTCGTGGAAAGCCCCGAACGTCCCGCCGGCCAGACCTCTGTGATTGGTTTGACAGCTCCTAAGATGGATGTTGTCCGTGTAGGCTTTGTCGGTTTGGGCATGCGCGGTCCAGGTGCCGTGGAACGTTTTACCCATATACCGGGTGTGGAGATTGTGGCTCTTTGCGATTACGAACAGGAACGTGCAGAGAAGTGCCAGCGCTATTTAAAGAAAGCCTCCATGCCTAAAGCTGCGGTCTATTCCGGTGAAAAAGGGTATGAAGAGTTGTGCAAACGTGATGATATCGACTTGGTTTATGTAGCTCCTGATTGGTTGCATCACTTCCCCGTAGCTGCCTGTGCGATGGAAAACGGCAAACATGTGGCTATAGAAGTACCTTCGGCTGTGAGTTTGAAAGAGTGCTGGGCATTGGTCGATTTATCGGAAAAGACACGTAAGCATTGTATGATTCTGGAGAATTGCTGTTATGACTGGTTCGAAATGAATACGTTGAATATGGCCCAACAGGGAGTGTTCGGAGAGGTTATTCGTGCGCAGGGTGCCTATATCCATAACCTGGAGCCGTTCTGGGATCATTATTGGAAAAACGGCGAGACTGACAAATTGGGATGGCGTCTGGACTATAACATGAAACACCGTGGTGATGTATATGCCACTCACGGTCTCGGTCCTGTAGCCCAAGCATTGGATATTCATAGGGGCGACCGTATGAAGACCTTGGTGGCTATGGATACAAAATCGGTAGTAGGTAAAGCGCTTGTAGAAGAGAGAACCGGTGCCGCTTGCGATAACTTCCGTAATGGTGACCATACGACTACGCTTATCCGTACGGAAAACGGAAAGGTGATTGAAATACAACACAATGTGATGACTCCGCAACCTTACAACCGTCTGTATCAGCTTACGGGAACCAAAGGATTCGCTAATAAATATCCCGTACAGGGCTATGCACTGGATGCTAAGCAACTGGCAGCTTCCGGTATGACACCGAAAGTGGATGATTTGAATTCGCACAGTTTTTTGCCTAAGGATGAAATGAATGCTTTGGTAGAAAAATACCAGCATCCTATATTGAAAAAATATGGTGAAATGGCCAAAGAAGTAGGTGGACACGGCGGTATGGATTTTATTATGGATAGCCGTCTGATATACTGTCTGCAAAATGGTTTGCCATTGGATATGGATGTGTACGACTTGGCAGAGTGGTGCTGTCTGGCGGAGTTGGGAGAACTTTCGATGGATAATGATTGTGCTCCTGTGGCATTTCCCGATTTTACTCGTGGCGAGTGGAATAAGATAAAAGGGTATAAACATGCGTATGCTACTCCGGAAGACGAGGCGACAACCATGGAAAGAGCAAAAGCCTTTACACAGAAGTTAAAAGAAAAAGGCACTGAAGAGTGGGCGGAAGATAAATAATCCGATTCCTTTACTCGGGTTTACATGGGTAGAGCGGAACGTTCATACTGGTGTAAATCCGAGTAAAGAATCTAACCTAATATAGCAGGTATTTCTTTCGCATTTCTTTGTATTTCTGTAATTCTTCTTGCCATCCGGTACGAATCGCTGCTTCGTCTTTACCGGCAAGAATTGCCTTCCGCACCGTATCCGTTCCCATCAACAGGTCGAACCAACGGGCTCGGTCGAAAAATCCGTTTCCTTCTCCCGATTTCCAATAGAATTGAAGAAAATAGCGCAGCGTAAACCCGTTCACATTATTGACTCTTCTCAAATCTTCTCCGTAACAAGTCTGTTTTTTGTGCATCGGGTTTTTATCAAAACCGGGCAGTGCTTGCGGGGTGAAACAAAAATCTCCGTATTTCTTGTCGGGTGCTCCCAGCACCTGAAACGGGAATGTGGTTCCTCGTCCTACACTGATGCGGGTCGCTTCGAAAGGACAGAGGGAAGCATACAGGCGTATTGCCTGGTCGTTGGGTAGGTTGGGAGAGGGCTTGATGGGCGGAGAATAGGGTTGTCCGTGTTCCCATCCCGTCATGGCTACTACTGTCAGCCGACATGCTTCCGAGGTTTTATTGATCCATCCCTCACCGTTGATCATCAGAGCCAGTTCGCCGACCGTGCAACCGTGAAGAACGGGGATAGGCAACATACCTACAAAGCTGCGGAAAGGGGGGCGCAGTATGGGGCCGTCCACATAATCGCATGGGTTGGGCCGGTCGAGTACAATCACTTCCTTGCCATTTTCGGCACAAGCTTCCATTACATAAAACAGGGTACTGATATAGGTGTAGAACCGGGCTCCGACGTCCTGTATGTCGAACAGGATAATGTCGATGTCCTGTAACTGGCGTATCGTCGGCTTTTTATTACTTCCGTAGAGGGAGACGATAGGAGTGTCTGTCCGGCTGTCTTTTCCGTCTTTTACCGTCTCTCCGGCATCGGCATCACCTCGAAAACCATGCTCCGGAGCGAACACTTTCACTACATTTATGTTTAAATTCAACAGCGTATCGAGCAGACAAGTCTGTTCTTCGCCTATGACGGAAGTGGGGTTGATGACCATTCCCACCCGTTTTCCCTTGAGTAATGGCAGGTATTCTTCTGTACGTTCTGCTCCCGTACAGAGAGTGCCTTGTGCAAAAACAGCGGTAAATCCCGCCAGCAGGCAGGTGAGTATGAGGATTACTTTTCGGTGCATCTCGGTATTTTTTTGTAATATTGCACAAAAATATCCATTTGAATTGATTATTACAAGTTATAATAGATGAAGTTATGAACCCGCTTGACTTAATTGATAAATATTATCCGCAAGATAATGAATTGAAACATATTCTGTTAGTACATAGCCGTTCGGTAACCGATAAAGCCTTATGGATTGCCGCCCGGCATCCGGAACTGAAACTGGATGAAACTTTTCTGGCCGAAGCCGCCATGCTTCATGATATTGGAATTTTTCTGACGGATGCCGCTCCCATCTATTGTTTCGGTACGGAACCTTATATTTGTCACGGCTATTTGGGGGCCGATCTGGTGCGTAAGGAAGGTTTCCCGCAACATGCTTTGGTCTGTGAGAGGCATACCGGAGCCGGACTTTCGTTGGAAGAAATCATTCGTCAGCAACTACCTGTCCCGCATCGTGAAATGCTGCCGGTGAGCTTGGAAGAGCAGGTAATCTGTTTTGCCGATAAATTTTACTCTAAAACTCATCTTGACAGAGAGAAAACAGTGGATGGTGCACGGAAGAGCCTGTTGAAATACGGCGAAGAGGGTTTGATGCGTTTTAACCGTTGGTGTGAACTCTTTCTATAGCACTAAAAAATAATTAAAAAGGGGGATTCAGATGTATAATTGGTGAAGATTGTGTACTTTTGCCCCTTCAAGCGTAAACTATTAGTTAATGGCGCCATTGAAAGCAAATACATTAATATCATTTATACTACTGTTTGTCTTACTGATGCTCCCTGATGAGGCGCTGTCTCAGCGTCGCCGAAGCAGGGGAGTGGAAGGAGGAAGAGAGAATTTTAATCCTCCTACGGCTCTGAATGCAGACTCTTTGAGGACTGATTCGGTAAGAACCGATTCGTTGGCCGTTACTAAGCCTACCAAAAAACAACCCTTGGATGCGCCGGTTATTTATTCGGCTAATGACTCGATCGTTTTTGAGGAAGGCGGGTATGCGCATCTTTATGGAGATGGAAAAGTAAATTATCAAAGTATAGAACTGGGAGCGCAGATCATTACCATGAATATGGACAGCAGTACGGTATTTGCCCGCGGTGTGACAGACTCGTTGGGAGTGGAAACCGGAAAACCCGTTTTTAAAGACGGCGATACCTCTTATGATACTGAAGCAATCCGGTATAACTTCAAAAGTAAAAAGGGATATATCAATAATGTTGTCAGTCAGCAGGGAGAAGGATACGTCACCGGTAATAATGCCAAGAAAGGGGCGGATGACGAGCTTTTCATGCAGAATGGCAAGTATACGACTTGTGATCACCATGATCATCCTCACTTCTATCTGCAGTTGACAAAGGCGAAAGTCCGTCCGAAAAAGAACGTGGTGACAGGACCGGCTTATCTGGTAGTAGAGGATGTGCCTTTACCATTGGCTGTACCCTTCTTCTTCTTCCCATTTTCCAGCAGTTATTCTTCCGGTTTTATTATGCCTACCTATATGGACGATTCCTCGCGTGGATTTGGCTTGTCGGATGGCGGGTATTATTTTGCCATCAGTGACATGATGGATTTGAAGGCTACCGGAGATATTTTCACGAAGGGGTCGTGGAGATTGGGGATAGAAACGAATTACAATAAGCGTTATAAGTTCTCCGGGTCTTTGAAGGCTGACTACCAGGTGACCAAAACGGGAGACAAGAATATGCCGGATTATTCGGTCGCTAAGGATTTTAAAATAATATGGAATCATCGGCAAGATTCTAAGGCAAATCCAAATTCTACATTCTCGGCTAATGTGAACTTTGCAACGAGTAGTTATGAACGTACCAATATTGGCAATTTGTATAATTCGCAGTTGTTGACACAGAATACCAAGACGTCCAGTATCAGCTATTCGCGTACTTTTTCGGAGATCGGTCTGACCCTTTCGGGAACAACCAACATTTCGCAGACGATGAAAGACTCTTCTGTTGCAATAACACTGCCTGATCTTAATATCAACCTGACCCGCCGCTTCCCTTTTAAAAGAAAAAAAGCAGTAGGGGCGGAGCGTTGGTACGAAAAGATTTCGTTTCAGTATACCGGCCGTCTGACAAACAGCATTAAGACTAAGGACAATCTGCTGTTCAAGTCGAATCTGATAAAAGACTGGAAAAATGCCATGCAGCATCAGATTCCGGTAAGTGCAACCTTTACTCTCTTTAAGTATTTCAATCTGACTCCGACATTCAATTATACTGAACGTTGGTATACGAATAAAACAGAGAATTATTATGATGAGGAGAAGCGGCAGTGGGTGGCTACGGATACTATCTATGGTTTTAACCGTGTGTCCAATTATAATTTCTCATTGGGGTTGAGCACGAAACTTTATGGTATGTATAAACCTCTTTTCATGAAGAAAAAAGAGATACAGATTCGTCACGTGGTAACTCCGCAGATAAGTGTAAACGGGGCGCCTGCATTTAATAAATATTGGCAGGAGCATGAAGACAAGGATGGTAATGTGTACTATTTTTCACCTTATACCAGTCAGCCGTTCGGCACGGCACCACGTGAAAAAACGGGGTCGGTGACTTTCGATCTTTCCAATAATATCGAAATGAAGTATCGGAACAGGAAAGACTCTCTTACAAAAATCAGTCTGATTGATGAACTGGGGGCTTCTCTTTCCTATAATATGGCAGCCAAAAAGCAACCGTGGAGTGATCTTACTTTGCGATTGCGCTTGAAATTGACCAAGAATTATACGTTTAATCTGAATTCTCGCTTTGCTACTTATGCCTACACATTCGACAAGAATGGCAGTGTGATTACGGGAGATCGCACCGAATGGTCTTATGGGCGTTTCGGACGTTTCTCCGGATGGGGTTCTTCCTTTAACTATACCTTTAACAATGAGACTTGGAAGAAGTGGTTCGGTCCGAAAGAGGATAAAGACAAGGACAAGGATCAGGAAGGGGAGGACAGTGAAGATACGACAGATACCGGCAACAGTTCCGGAACGAATTCGAAAACAGTGGAAAAGGCACAATCCGATGCGGACGGCTATCAGGTGTTTAGTATGCCGTGGTCGCTGAGCGTGAACTATTCATTTAATATCAGTGAAGATAGAAGTAAGCCCATTAACGTACATTCGATGCGTTATCCTTTCTCTTATACGCACAACCTCAATGCTTCCGGTAATGTGAAGCTCTCGAATAAGTGGCAAGTGTCTTTCAGTACCGGTTATGATTTTCAAGCGAAAGAGGTTACTCAGACTTCGATGACTATCACGCGTGATTTACATTGTTTCGGTATGTCGGCCAGTCTTTCGCCTTTCGGGCGTTGGAAATATTATAATTTTAAGATTAGCGCCAATGCCAGTATCCTGCAGGATTTGAAGTGGGAACAGAGAAGCCAGACTCAGAGCAATATACAATGGTATTAAAAAAAGGGCTTTCGCCCTTTTTTGTTTTCCTTTTCTTAGAAGATGATTTCTTTTTCTCCGTGCTCTCTCAGATAGGCATTGGTCTTGCTGAAATGTTTGTTTCCGAAAAAACCGTTGTAGGCGGACAGGGGTGAGGGGTGTGCCGAGCTAAGCACAAGATGCTTATTGCGGTCTATGAATGCTCCCTTACGTTGTGCATAGCTTCCCCAAAGGATAAATACAAGATGTTCCCGTTCTTCTGCCAGTGCACGGATGGCTGCATCGGTAAACTCTTCCCATCCCCGGCGTTGGTGCGAGCCGGCCTGATGGGCGCGTACGGTTAATGTGGCATTGAGTAATAATACGCCTTGTTCGGCCCAACGGGTCAGATTCCCGCTTGCCGGCATTTCTGTTCCCAAGTCGTCTTTTATCTCTTTAAAGATATTGACCAATGACGGCGGGAATGGAACTCCGTCGTTTACCGAGAAACAGAGACCGTGTGCCTGTCCCGGTCCATGGTAAGGATCTTGCCCGATAATGACAACTTTTACTTTGTCGAAAGGACATAGATTGAAAGCGTTGAATATCAGTTTTCCGGGAGGATAGACAGTATATTGGCTATATTCGCTTCTGACAAATTCCGTCAGTGTGCGGAAGTACTCCTTGTCAAACTCCGGTTGCAGATGAACTTTCCAACTTTCTTCTATTTGTACGTTCATGGTATATCGTATATTATATAAGGTGTATGTTGAGTGCTTCGCATTCTTTTCTCATTTCCTCCGGCCAGATACTTGCTTGAATCTCTCCGATATGAGCTTTGCGTAAGTAATACATACAGAGACGTGACTGTCCGATACCTCCTCCGATAGACAGGGGCAGTGTGCCGTTCAGCAGGCGTTTGTGGAAATAGAGCTCCAGACGCTGTTCCTGTTTCGCCTCTTTCACCTGACGTAGCAAGGCTTCTTTGTCGACACGGATGCCCATGGACGAAAGCTCGATGGAGCGTTGCAATACATCGTCCCATAAAAGAAGGTCACCGTTCAGACCGGGTAAGTCATTGAGTCCTTTGGTTGTATAATCATCGTAGTCCGGAGCACGCCCGTCGTGTCTTTTGCCGTCACTAAGCCGGCAACCGATACCGATAATGAATACGGCGCCATATTTCTGGCAGATAGCGTGTTCGCGGCATTTGGGCTCTAATGCCGGATACAACTGGCGAAGTTCTTCTGCATGGATGAAGTGTAATTTTTGCGGCAGACAGGGTTTTATCTGCGGGTACATTTCATACACCATGTATTCCGTACGTATCATCGCGGCATAAATACGGTTTACTATCTCTTTGAGAAACTCCACATTGCGCTCTTCCGCTGTCATTACACGCTCCCAGTCCCATTGGTCCACGTACAGTGAGTGCAGGTTGCCCAGTTCCTCATCCGAGCGGATGGCATTCATGTCGGTATAAATACCATATCCCGGTTCAATATGATAATCGGCAAGCGTCAATCTTTTCCATTTGGCCAGCGAATGTACAACTTCTGCCTGTGCATCCCCAAGATCTTTGATAGGGAAGGATACCGGACGTTCAACACCGTTAAGGTCGTCATTGATACCCATGCCTTTGAGTACAAAAAGAGGGGCTGTGACACGACGCAGACGCAACTCCGATGATAAATTCATCTGAAAGAACTCTTTGATCTGTTTGATACCGAGTTCTGTCTGCTTTAGGTCGAGAAGGGGTTTATAATTCTGAGGTTTTATAAGATAACTCATAGGTTTATTATATGTTGATTGTCGGCAAAGGTAGGAAAAATATTAATATGTGTATTGGTTTTCGTCTGAAATAATGTCAATATGATAAAGATTTCATTGAAGTAGGTTTCAAAATAACATATCGCTGAATAGAAAATTAAAGATTGTATTAACAAAAATGGTAGAAAGATTAGGAAGATAAGAAGTTTTTATCTATTTTTGTCGTCGCAAAACCGGCCCTGTAGTTCAACGAATAGAATGTAGGTTTCCGGTACCTAAGATAAGGGTTTGATTCCCTTCGGGGCTACTACAGATGAACGCTTATAATCTTCGGATTATAAGCGTTTCTTTATTTTAATATCTGTTGGGGGCGGAAACCTACATGCTGAAAATCTCTTTTTTCTTGTTATAGCAGGCTGCTTGTAAAAGTCTCCCATCCGTCGCAGAGTGCTTGCATAGAGGGGTAGAGGGCATTTGCTCCGGCATCTTGCAATACTTTATTGTCTAATGGTCCGGTATTGACAGCTATGGTGAAAATTCCTGCGGCTACACCCGCTTGCACTCCGAGCGGCGCGTTCTCGATGACTACAGCCTCGTTTGCTTTGAATCCTCCTTTTTCAAGTGCCATCAGGTAGGGCTCTGGATTGGGTTTCCCGTGTTTTACATCAAATGCAGTCACCATCAGTTCGCGGTGGAACATGCCGGGGAAGCTATGCTCCAGACGGTCGAGCAGGGAGCGTTGTCCGGAGCCGGTGACCACCATCGGTGTCAGTCCGGAGGATTTTATTTTTTGCAGCAGTTCCCAGGCACCGGGCATCGGTTCCGGTTCGGGGAATTTATTGAATTCTTCGCTTTTCTCATGATAGATGTTCTCTATTTCTTCGGGCGTTGCTTCCCGCCCTAATTGGCGTTGGCTTACAATGTTGATAGTGCCGGCTCCAGTACGCCCTTCGTGCAAATAGGCTTCTTCGCGGCTGAGGTTTAGACCGTGAGCTTGCATTACTTTGTGCCATGCTTCTGCATGATAAGGCATGGAGTTGAATAATACGCCATCCATGTCGAATAGAACGGCTTTTAAGTGTATTTCTTTTTGATACATTTCTTTATTATATTAAGAATTGGTTTGAATTCTTTATGAAAAACTTTGGGAAGAGTCATTCTGACTCTGAATTTTTGCACAAAGTTACGATTTTTTTGCTAATCCGGATATAATGTGTATTTTTGTAGTGTAAACAAGAGATTTGTAATACATGAAAAAGCAACTTCTTGCACCGTTGTTACTACTGCTTTTGGCTGCATGTTCCGGCTCGGCAGAGAGTCCTGTAATTGAAATTACGGGTATCTTTATTGAAGGTGATATAAAGGATTATAGTGAGGATATGGCTTCCATACCTTCATTGAAAGTGGGCGACGAGGTGGTTGTCTCGCTGATGCTGGATGGAAATGGAGAGGATTTGAATACATTCATCGTAAAAGAAGACCGGCAGCAATTGGGTATAAAGGATTTCGATTTGCCGGATGGAGTGTCCTCTGATAAGAATTTCACAAGGCCCGAGGAGGGGATTATCAAGTTTGAAGATGGAGTACGGAATGCCGTGTTGAAAGTGAAGATGCGTGTGCAGACCGTGGCTGATGCCGATGCCAGACTCTCTTTCTATCTCTCTTCGAAAGCAGACTGTGAAAGTGCGCAAGAAAGAATTGAATTGAAAACAGAAGATAAAGAGTGAGACAGGCTTGCTCTGTAATAAAAACAATAAGAGGGTGCCAAAGCTAGCTCTCTTGCCAGCAAAATCGCCCCTGCTACAGATGAATCCGTAATAGGGGCGATTTTATCTTTCAGGTGTTTGAGGCTTTTCTCAGCTATTTATAATTCCAGCTTTTTCGCTACAAACTCTTCTATAAACCTCACTGTAGCGTCGATGCCCAATGCGGAAGAGTCGATGCAGAGATGGTAAGTAGCGGCTGCTCCCCAGGTTTTGTAGCTGTAGTAATTATAGTATTCCGAACGTCTCTTATCCGCTTTTTCCATCATTTCTTCCGCATCTTCTTCACTGATTCCATGTATGTTCCGAAGACGTCTGATGCGATCTTCCTTTGATGCGGATATGAAGATGTTTACGCAACGCGGATGATCCCGCAGTATGTAATCGGCACAGCGTCCTACGAACAGGCAGGATTTTGTTGCGGCCAAGTTACGGATAACATCACTCTGGATTTTGAAAAGGGCATCATTGCTCAAGCAATTCGTGCAAGGCACAGCTCCGTCACTGATAAAAGGGAAACGCATGCCAAACAAACCACCGATAATACCTTGAGATGCTTTTTCGTCGGCTTTTTCGAAAAACTCCTTGCACAACCCGCTCTCTTCCGACGCAAGATTTATCAGCTCTTTATCATAAAAGTCGATTCCCAGACGGGCAGCCAACTTCTCGCCTATTTCCTTCCCGCCGCTTCCCAACTGGCGACCGACATTAATAACATAATTACCTTTCATAATATATTATGGTTAATGATGAGACATTTTGTGGATGTTTATCAGTCGAAACAAACATACGGATTATTTCTGAGAAAAGCAAACCGGCGGCATTACCCGTTGGCGTTTTTATGAAACTGATGAAACTGCCACCAAAGCATAAGGCCGGAAACGATACTTGCTGCCAGATCGGAGGCCGGCATACTGACCCATACTCCCGTCTGCCCATAGAAATGAGGCAAGATGAGCAGGCAAGGGACAAGGAACAGCATCTGTCGGGTGAGTGATAGGAATATGGCTTTGCCGGCCATGCCGATGCTCTGAAAGAAGTTGGATGCCACCATCTGAAACCCGACAATGGGGAAAAACATCACTACGATGCGATACCCTTCAGCCGAAAGATGTATCAACTCAGCATCCGACGTAAATATGGATACAATCAGTTCGGGGATAAATATCCCCAATAGAAATCCGGTAGTAGTAACAATGGTAGCTCCGATAATAGTCAGCTTCAGCACTCGGGTGACGCGGGAATACTGACGGGCACCAAAGTTGTAACCGGCAATGGGCTGCATGCCCTGATTCAATCCCAGTACAATCATCACAAAAACAAACACAAGCCGGTTGACAATGCCGAAAGCACCGATAGCAAGATCTCCTCCGTAGCGTTGCAACCCTTGGTTAATCAGAATCACGATGAAACAGGAGGCGAGGTTCATTAAGAAAGGAGACATGCCGATAGCCAGCGAACCGAATACGATCTTACGTCTCAAGCGAAAAATTCCCCGATGGAAATGTAGCAGTTCTTCTTTGTTACTGAATAACTTGAATTGCCACATCAATGCGATAATCTGTGCTACAATGGTGGCAATAGCCGCTCCGCGGATTCCCCAATCGAAGACGAAAATAAACAATGGGTCGAGTATCGTATTAATCACCACCGTAGCAATCGTTGCATACATCGCTCTTTGAGGATGGCCGGCAGAACGAAGCACTGCATTCAGTCCCAGATAGAGATGAGTAACGACATTCCCCAGCAAAATCACTTCCATGTAGTCGCGGGCATAGCCGATAGTGGCTTCGCTTCCACCAAAAAAATAGAGAATAGGATCGAGGAACAGAAGTGTAAGAACAGTAAACGCCAGACCGATAATAATATTCAGTACCAAAACATTGCCAAGAACTCGTTGGGCCGTGTCGTAATCCTTCTGACCGAGTTTTACGGATACTAAGGTGGCGGCTCCTACTCCCACCAGCGAACCGAATGCAGCGGCAAGATTCATCAATGGAAAGGTCAGTGCCAGACCGGAGATTGCCATGCGGCCCACACCATGCCCGATGAAAATGCTGTCCACCATATTATAAAGAGAAGATGCTGTCATAGCAATAATAGCCGGTACCGCATATTGTATCAAAAGTTTTCCAATTTTTTCTGTCCCCAACGCCGTGGGGCGCTTCTGTCCTGTAGTCATACTCCTCCTTTTTGTTTTGAGGATGCAAAATTAGTGTTTTTCCAAGAACCCGGCAAATGAAAAGTCACTTTAAATTCCTTCTTTATTACCGGTCATTCCTTTGCTACAATCTACCCTTTAGGCAAATTAGAGAGCTATTCATGCCGTAATATTAAAAATGTTTCGTATTTTTGCCACCAAATATAGAGTTAATACGTAACGAAATGAACCTATTAGAACTAAGTGAACAGGAAATCATCCGACGTAACAGTCTGAATGAGCTTCGCGCGATGGGTATTGAACCTTATCCCGCAGCAGAGTATGTAACCAATGCTTTCTCTACAGATATAAAACAGGAATTCAAAGATGAAGACGAACCCCGTATGGTATCCATAGCAGGGCGTATGATGAGTCGCCGCGTGATGGGCAAGGCATCTTTCATCGAATTGCAAGATTCCAAAGGGCGTATCCAAGTGTATATTACCCGTGACGATATCTGTCCGGGAGAAGACAAGGAAATGTACAATACTGTATTCAAACGCCTGCTCGACTTAGGTGATTTCATCGGTATCGAAGGTTTTGTATTCCGTACACAGATGGGTGAAATCAGTATTCACGCCAAGAAACTCACCGTATTGTCGAAGTCTATCAAGCCATTGCCGATTGTAAAATACAAAGACGGTGTGGCATACGACTCTTTTGAAGATCCCGAATTGCGTTACCGTCAGCGTTATGTCGATTTGGCCGTGAACGAACGTGTTAAAGATATATTCATCAAGCGTACCAAAGTATACAACTCCATGCGCGAGTACTTCAATGAGAAAGGATACATCGAAGTGGAGACACCGATTTTACAGGCTATCCCCGGTGGTGCGGCCGCACGTCCGTTCATTACGCATCACAATGCGCTCGATATACCATTGTATATGCGTATCGCCAGCGAGTTATACCTGAAACGTCTGATCGTAGGAGGTTTTGAAGGTGTATACGAAATCGGAAAGAACTTCCGCAACGAAGGTATGGACCGTACACACAATCCCGAATTCACCTGTATGGAAATATACGTTGCCTACAAAGACTACAATTGGATGATGACGTTTACAGAAAACATGATTGAGAAAATCTGTATGGACGTGAACGGCACCACCGAAGTTAAAGTAGGTGACAATACGATCAGCTTCAAAGCTCCCTTCAAACGCGTCACCATGCTCGATTCCATCAAAGAGTTTACCGGATATGACCTGAGCGGAAAAAGCGAAAGCGATATACGTGAAATCTGCCGGAAACTGAATATGGAGATTGACGACACCATGGGTAAAGGCAAGTTGATCGATGAAATCTTCGGTGAATTCTGTGAAGGCAATTACATACAGCCGACATTCATAACCGATTATCCGATTGAGATGTCACCGCTGACCAAGCGCCATCGTGATAATCCGGAACTGACCGAACGATTTGAGTTGATGGTGAACGGAAAAGAGTTGTGTAACGCTTATTCTGAGTTGAACGACCCCATCGACCAATTGGAACGTTTTGAAGAGCAAATGCGCCTGAGCGAAAAAGGGGACGATGAAGCCATGATTATCGACAAGGACTTTATACGTGCATTGGAATACGGTATGCCGCCGACATCGGGTATGGGTATCGGTATGGACCGTCTGACAATGTTGATGACCGGAGAAACAACGATCCAGGAAGTACTGTTCTTCCCGCAGATGCGTCCGGAGAAGGTTGTCAAGAAGGATGCCGTTGCCAAATACACAGAATTGGGTATTCCGGAAGACTGGGTACCGGTAATTCAGAAAGCCGGCTATAACCTGGTAGAAGACATGAAAGGTGTAAATCCGCAGAAGTTACATCAAGAGATTTGCGGACTCAACAAGAAGTATAAGTTGGAACTTACCAACCCCTCTGTAAATGATGTAACCGAATGGATGCAGAAAATCAATTAAAAAAGAGAAATTAAAAATTAAAGGGTTGGGAGAAGCGGTTCTCGCTTTCTCCCCTTTAATTTTTAATTTTTAATCTTTAATTTCATATATATGAAACTACCCGGTAAGATAGCGATAATGGGCGGCGGAAGTTGGGCCACAGCCATTGCCAAAATGTTCCTTGCACAAGAGGAGTCCATCAATTGGTATATGCGTCGTGACGATCGTATAGCCGACTTCAAACGTTTAGGACACAACCCGGCTTACCTCACAGGTGTAAAATTCGACATAAAGCGTATCAACTTCAGCTCGAATATCAATGACATCGTAAAGGAGTCGGATATGCTCGTCTTCGTCACCCCTTCTCCTTACTTGAAGGCTCATCTTAAAAAGCTAAAGACACGCATACGAGACAAATTCATTATTACCGCCATCAAGGGAATTGTACCCGATGACAATCTTATTGTATCAGAATATTTCACCAAAGAATATGGCGTACCTCCCGAGAACATTGCCGTGTTGGCAGGTCCTTGTCACGCAGAAGAAGTAGCCTTGGAACGCCTGTCATACCTCACCATCGCTTGTCCCGACAAGGACAAAGCCCGCCTTTTCGCCCGCAGATTGGGAAGCAGCTTTATAAAGACTTCCGTCAGCGATGATGTAGTAGGCATTGAATACAGTTCTGTCTTGAAAAACGTATATGCCATTGCCGCCGGCATTTGCAGCGGCTTGAAATATGGCGATAACTTTCAGGCTGTACTCATCTCCAACGCAATACAGGAGATGAGACGTTTTCTGGATACCGTACATCCCTTGAACAGAAACGTAGATGAGTCTGTTTATTTGGGAGACCTGTTGGTAACCGGATATTCCAACTTCAGTAGGAATCGTACATTCGGTACCATGATCGGTAAAGGATATTCGGTAAAAAGCGCACAAATAGAGATGGAAATGATCGCGGAAGGATATTATGGTACAAAATGCATCAAAGAGATCAACAAGCATTACCATGTTAATATGCCGATACTCGATGCCGTTTACAACATCCTGTATGAACGCATATCGCCGATGATCGAAATAAAATTACTCACTGATTCATTCAGATGAATTAAAAACTTATATATTATGATTAGTTTGAACATTGAAAAAACGTTGGGATTCATCTCAAAAGAAACGGTTTTCGCTTACGAAGCTCAAGTGAAAGCAGCGCAGGAAGCGTTGGAAAATGGTACCGGCAAAGGGAACGATTTTCTGGGATGGCTGCATTTGCCTTCTTCTATCACTCCGGAGCATCTGGCCGACCTTAAGGCCACTGCGCAAGTTCTTCGTGATAACTGTGAAGTAGTTATCGTGGCCGGTATCGGTGGAAGTTATCTGGGTGCACGTGCAGTGATTGAAGCTTTATCAAACAGTTTCGTTTGGCTGCAAGATAAAAAGACAGCACCGGTTATCATTTATGCCGGACATAATATTGGCGAAGATTATCTGTATGAGCTCACCGAGTATCTGAAAGATAAGAAGTTCGGTGTTATCAATATTTCCAAATCCGGAACTACTACCGAGACTGCCCTTGCATTCCGTCTGTTGAAGAAACAGTGTGAAAATCAACGCGGCAAGGATATGGCCAAGAAAGTGATCGTTGCTGTAACTGATGCCCGGAAAGGTGCAGCACGTGTTACTGCCGACAAAGAAGGATACAAATCATTTATTATCCCCGACAATGTGGGAGGCCGTTTCTCCGTACTTACTCCGGTAGGCTTATTGCCCATCGCAGTGGCCGGATTCGATATTGAAAAACTGGTTGCCGGTGCAGCCGATATGGAAAAAGCTTGCGGTGCAGATGTACCTTTTGCTGAAAACCCCGCAGCCATTTATGCTGCCACACGCAACGAACTGTACAAAACGGGCAAGAAAATCGAGATTCTGGTGAACTTCAACCCGAAACTGCATTATGTAAGTGAATGGTGGAAGCAGCTATATGGAGAATCCGAAGGAAAAGACAACAAAGGTATATTCCCGGCTGCTGTGGATTTCTCTACCGACCTGCATTCTATGGGACAGTGGATTCAAGAAGGCGAACGTACGATTTTTGAAACCGTAATCTCTGTAGAAAAGGTAAATCATAAATTGGAAGTACCTTCGGATGAAGCCAACTTGGATGGATTAAACTTCTTGGCAGGCAAACGTGTGGACGAAGTCAACAAGATGGCAGAATTGGGAACTCAACTGGCCCATGTGGATGGTGGCGTACCTAATATGCGTATTGTTCTTCCCGAACTGAGCGAATATTACATTGGCGGTCTGCTTTATTTCTTTGAAAAAGCCTGTGGCATCAGCGGTTATCTGCTGGGTGTCAATCCGTTCAACCAACCGGGCGTGGAAGCATACAAAAAGAATATGTTTGCTTTGCTCAACAAGCCGGGATACGAAGAAGAGTCAAAGGCAATATTGGCCAAACTGTAAGCGGAAGTAAAATAGAAAACTATAATAAATAAGAAGAGCGTACATCTTGAATCGTTTCAAAGTGTACGCTCTTATTTTATAAGGAATGAATGTAGGCGTGGCAGGCTACATCATTAGAAGCAATATCATTTGCCCTGCCAGAATACGCAAGAACATTGTCAGCGGATATACCGTTGAGTATCCTACGGCCGGTGCGTCATTGTTTGAAGCCTGAGTAGAGTAAGCCAATGCAGGGGGATCGGTATTACTACCGGCAATGAGTCCCATCAGGGTAAAATAGTTCACCTTATAATATAGGCGTGCAATTGCACCGATAATCAATAATGGGATAACTGTGATGAGGAAGCCATAACCTACGTACAGCAAACCGTCTCCTTCGACCACCGTGTGTACGAAGTTTGCTCCCGCCTCGATACCGACACTCGCAAGAAACAGTACGATTCCTATTTCACGCAACATCAGATTGGCACTCATCGTTGTATAAGTGACCAAGTGGAGCTTATATCCGAAACGTCCTATCAGGATGGCTACCACCAGCGGACCGCCTGCCAGACCCAGCTTGACCGGAGTAGGCATGCCGGGGAACGCAATGGGCAAACTACCCAAAAGGATTCCTAAAAATATACCGACAAAGATTGTAATGATATTCGGATGGTCGAGACGCTTCAGAGAATTACCCAGCACGTTGGCAACACGTTCTACCGCATCCTGCTGTCCTACTACCATCACCCGGTCGCCCACTTGCAGGGTCAGGTGCGGGTCGGCAAACAGGTCCATTCCCGAACGGTTGACACGGGTGACATTAACACCGTACATACCGCGGAAGTGCATATCTCCCAACTTCTTTCCGTTAATTTCCGATTTGGTGATCAAGATACGGCGTGATACCATCGGCATATCCTGTTTCTCCCAGTCCACTTGTACTTCTTTTCCTATAAAAGCGGTAATGGCTTCCGCATCTTCTTCCGAACAGACGATGAATACCTGGTCGCCTATATGAAAGAGAGTATCATGGCTGGGGATGTTGACATGGCCTTCGTGGCGGATACGCGAACAGACAAAAGAGCGTCCGAGAAAATCTTTCACTTGAACCAGCGTTTTACCGCTGATCGATTCATTGCGTACTTCGAGACTCATCAAATGCGGTTTGTGCTTCAGATGTTCTGCATCCTGGTCTTGGAGTTCTTCTTCCTCTTTGGCCAGATTGACACGGAAAATGTAACGGATGGCAATGATAGAACCGATAATGCCGACTACACCTAACGGATAGGCGCATGCGTATCCCAATGCAATTTGTGGGCCATTGTAGCTGAGTTGTGTCAGTGCTTCCTGAGCGGCACCGAGTCCCGGTGTATTGGTAACGGCACCATACAGGATACCTACCATCATCGGCAGATCAACACGTCCGTTGGCAATAAAATAGATGCTCAGTGCTACGGCGATGTTCAATACTACAATTCCTACGGCGAGCAGATTAAGAGTCATACCTCCTTTCTTGAACGAAGAGAAGAAACTGGGCCCCACCTGAAGGCCGATGCAGAACACGAACAAGATCAATCCGAACTCACGGATGAAATGCAGAATGTGTGTGTCGCCGGTAAATCCGAAATGTCCCATCAGGATACCGGTAAACAGAACAAAGGTGACTCCCAATGACACTCCGAAGATTTTAATCTTACCCAAGAGTACTCCAGCGGCTATCACAAAAGCGTAAAGAAAGACGATGTGTGCCACAGAACTGGAATCCCACAATAAATTTTGTATCCAATCCATAGTAGTTTTTTTATTAAAATTGCGGCAAAATTAGTCATAACAGCGGAGGTAATCAAATATTTTCTCTCTTTTCTTTTTTTTGAATGATTGATGACATCCTGCTACTTCCCTTTGCGAATTTTCTCTAAAAAGAGTACCTCATTAGAACTATTTTAATATCTTTGTCTATCTGAAAACAACACTTGGAAAGATTCTTAAGATAAAGATAATACTAATCTTGTTTTAAATTGTAATAAACTATGGCAGACAGTAAAGAAAAACTCTTCTCGGATTTTCCTCCGGTATCTACAGAACAGTGGATGGAGAAAGTGACAGCCGACCTCAAAGGCGCTGATTTTGAGAAGAAACTCGTTTGGAAGACGAACGAAGGATTCAAGGTGAAACCTTTCTATCGGATGGAGGACCTTGAAGGACTGAAAACAACCGATGCGCTTCCCGGAGAATTTCCTTATCTGAGAGGAACCAAAAAGAACAATAACGAATGGTTCGTCCGTCAGGAAATTGAAGTGGAGTCTCCGAAAGAGGCGAATGCCAAAGCGTTGGATATACTGAACAAGGGAATCGACTCTCTCTCTTTCCATGTGAAAGCAAAAGAACTCAATGCAGGGTATATCGAAACTTTACTGAATGATATCTGTGCGGAGTGTATAGAACTCAATTTCTCTACCTGTCAAGGCCATGTGGTGGAACTGGCAAATCTTCTGGTGGCTTATTTCCAAAAGAAGGATTATGATGTAAAGAAACTGCAAGGCTCTATCAATTTTGATTATTTTGATAAGATGCTCTCCCGTGGAAAGGAAAAGGGAGACATGGTTCAGACGGCAAAAGCGTTGCTCGAAGCGGTTCAGCCGCTGCCTCTCTACCGGGTGTTGAATGTAAATGCGCTTTCATTGAACAATGCCGGTGCTTATATCTCTCAGGAACTGGGCTATGCGCTTGCCTGGGGAAATGAATACATGAATCAGCTGACTGAAGCCGGATTGCCTGCCGCCCTGGTAGCGAAGAAGATAAAATTTAATTTCGGTATCAGTTCCAACTACTTCCTTGAAATTGCCAAATTTCGTGCTGCCCGTATGCTGTGGGCAAATATCGTAGCATCTTACCAGCCCGAATGCTTGCGCGACTGTGAAAACAAAGGTCCGAACGGAGAATGCCGTTGTGCCGCGAAGATGAGAATCCATGCGGAAACGTCCACGTTTAATCTGACCCTGTTTGATGCCCATGTTAATTTATTGCGTACACAGACCGAGGCCATGAGTGCCGCTTTGGGAGGAGTCGATTCGATGACCGTAGTGCCGTTTGACAAAGCTTATGAAACACCGGATGAGTTCTCTGAACGTCTGGCACGTAATCAGCAGTTATTGTTGAAAGAAGAATCACATTTTGACAAAGTGGTGGACCCGGCTGCCGGTTCATATTATATTGAGAATCTGACGGTATCCATCGCCAAACAAGCGTGGGAGCTTTTCCTGGCCGTTGAAGAAGAGGGCGGTTTCTATGCAGCCCTGAAGGCCGGTACCGTGCAGGCTGCTGTAAACGAAAGTAACAAAAACCGTCACAAAGCGGTAGCCCAGCGCCGTGAAATACTGTTGGGAACCAACCAATATCCGAATTTTAATGAGAAAGCGGGCGATAAAAGGCCGGTAGAGGCAAACGGCTGTTGCGGCGGACACCATACATGTGAGAAAGAGGTCGTTACCTTAAACTTTGACCGTGCCGCCAGCGAATTCGAAGCATTGCGTCTGGAGACTGAAGCGTCCGGCAAACGCCCGAAGGCGTTCATGTTGACTATCGGCAATCTGGCTATGCGTCAGGCACGTGCGCAGTATTCATGCAACTTCCTGGCTTGTGCCGGATATGAAGTAGTCGATAATTTGGGCTTCAAGACCGTCGAAGAGGGTGTGGAGGCAGCCATGGCTGCCAAGGCCGACATCGTAGTGCTTTGTTCCAGCGACGATGAATATGCCGAATATGCTGTTCCTGCATTTAAGGCGGTGAATGGCCGTGCAATGTTTATAGTTGCCGGTGCTCCTGCCTGCATGGACGAATTGAAAGCAGCCGGTATCGAGAATTTCATCCACGTACGTGTCAATGTGCTTGATACTTTGAAGGAGTTTAATGCCAAATTGCTAAAGTGATTTCAATCCTGAATCGTAAATCGCCAAATCGTAAAAAACAACATGAGAAAAGATTTCAAAAATTTAGATATATACGCAGCATTTCAGCCCGCCAATGGTGCTGAATGGCAAAAGGCAAACGGAATCGAAGCCAACTGGAAGACTCCGGAACATATCTGCGTGAAGCCTGTTTATACAAAAGAAGATCTGGAAGGAATGGAACATCTGGACTATGCGGCCGGTATTCCTCCTTATTTGCGCGGTCCATATTCGGTGATGTATACGCTGCGTCCCTGGACCATCCGCCAGTATGCCGGATTCTCTACTGCCGAGGAATCGAACGCTTTCTACCGTCGCAACTTAGCTTCCGGACAGAAAGGTTTGTCTGTGGCATTCGACTTGGCTACTCACCGTGGCTATGACCCCGATCACGAACGGGTAGTGGGTGATGTCGGCAAAGCCGGTGTGTCCATCTGTTCACTTGAGAATATGAAAGTGCTGTTCGATGGCATCCCTTTGAACAAGATGTCAGTATCCATGACCATGAACGGTGCTGTACTGCCGGTGCTTGCTTTCTATATCAATGCGGGACTCGAACAGGGTGCCAAACTGGAAGAGATGGCAGGAACTATTCAGAATGACATTCTGAAGGAGTTCATGGTGCGTAATACGTATATTTATCCGCCTGCATTCTCCATGAAGATTATCTCTGATATTTTTGAGTATACTTCGCAGAAGATGCCGAAGTTCAACTCTATTTCCATATCCGGTTATCACATGCAGGAAGCCGGTGCCACAGCGGATATCGAGTTGGCCTATACTTTGGCCGACGGTCTGGAATATCTTCGTGCGGGGGTAGCTGCCGGAATCGACATCGATGCTTTTGCTCCGCGTCTTTCTTTCTTCTGGGCCATCGGTACCAATCACTTTATGGAAATAGCCAAAATGCGTGCTGCCCGTATGCTATGGGCCAAGATCGTGAAACTGTTCAATCCGAAAAATCCGAAGTCATTGGCTTTGCGTACTCACTCTCAGACATCCGGCTGGTCGCTGACGGAACAGGACCCGTTTAATAACGTAGGACGTACTTGTATCGAAGCAATGGCTGCCGCATTGGGGCATACTCAGTCCTTGCATACGAATGCGCTTGACGAGGCCATCGCTTTGCCGACAGACTTTTCAGCGCGTATTGCCCGTAATACCCAGATTTATATTCAGGAAGAGACGTATGTTTGCAAGAACGTTGACCCTTGGGGAGGTTCTTATTATGTGGAGACGCTGACGAACGAGCTGGCCCACAGTGCTTGGGAGCATATTCAGGAGATTGAGAAACTGGGTGGTATGGCAAAGGCCATCGAAACCGGTATTCCTAAGATGCGTATCGAAGAAGCGGCTGCCCGTACGCAGGCCCGTATCGACTCCGGTTCGCAGACAATTGTGGGTGTAAACAAGTACCGTCTGGAGAAAGAAGCACCGATCGATATTCTGGAAATCGACAATACGGCCGTTCGTACCGAGCAGATTGAGAATCTGAAACGGCTGAAAGAAGGCCGGAACCAGGCAGAGGTTGATAAAGCGCTTGCCGCTATTACCAAATGTGTGGAAACCAAAGAGGGCAACTTGCTCGAGCTGGCAGTAGAAGCCGCCCGCGTACGTGCCACATTGGGAGAGATCTCTTATGCTTGCGAGAAAGTAGTAGGACGTTATAAAGCAGTAATCAGAACTATATCAGGCGTGTATTCATCAGAAAGTAAAAACGATAGTGATTTCAAGCGTGCTTGTGAACTCACTGAGAAGTTTGCAAAGAAAGAGGGGCGTCAACCTCGTATTATGATTGCAAAAATGGGGCAGGACGGACACGACCGTGGTGCCAAGGTGGTAGCAACCGGTTATGCAGACTGTGGTTTCGATGTGGATATGGGACCGTTGTTCCAGACTCCGGCCGAAGCAGCCCGTGAAGCCGTTGAGAATGATGTGCATGCAGTCGGTGTTTCGTCATTGGCTGCCGGACACAAAACGTTGATTCCACAGATCATTGAAGAGTTGAAGAAACTGGGACGCGAGGATATTGTAGTGATTGCCGGCGGTGTTATTCCGGCTCAGGATTACGATTTCCTCTATAAGGCAGGAGTGGCTGCTATCTTTGGTCCGGGTACTCCAGTTGCCAAGGCGGCTTGCCAGATTTTGGAAATTTTGATGGATGAGGAATAAAGTAAATAGTGAGTATAAATAAGGAGTGTTAAGACACTTGGAACATAGAAATCACCCCTGCCACAGATAGCCTGTAGCAGGGGTGGTTCTGTAAATAAGAGATTTTTTCTCTTTGGCTCTGAAAACAATCTGATTACCAGAAGATTATTTTGATATTTCTACAATAATGGGATTTACGATATTTCGGGCGTATTCATCGATCATATTCATATAATAATCCCTCTCCTTAAAATGTTCATCAGCTAATTCCCATGCAGCGTAGGCATTGAACCGGTATTTTCCTTCTCTGTCGGGCTTCATTTTTACACACCATGTTTTTAGAATATCAGAACCTTTGTCGGGGGTATTAAATACCTCAGAATAATTGTCCATCGGCATGATAAGACTCATCCCCATGTACCATTCTTTATTATAAGTCTGCTTGTCATGTGTACTCATAGACACAGCTTTTTGCTCGTAAGTCTCCAACCGTTGCGGCATATCGTTAAAATTCCCGACGATTCCGGTTACTAACACAGCGTTTTCGGGTAGGGGGGAAGTCGTTATTTCATTTTCATAACCGTATTTCCCGGCCCAGATGGTCATCGTTTCGTGTACATCGACTTTGGAATCACCCACCTGCCATCCGTAAAAATCTAATTTGAAAATCGAACGTACCGGACCCTTACAAACAAGTGTATAGCGCGTTGAATCTATAATGTCTGTGGTTTCCTCTATATTGACTCCCATGCGTAGCAGAGTGTCTGGCAGTTGTACGGCTATGCCTCCGAGCCCGAAAGAGTTTGCTGCGCTCATAATGTCTCTTCCCCAAGCCCGAAGTACATGGTATGTGTCACCGGGAGTACCATCAGAACGTATACCTACGGTATCGAGTACGAGGTCCGGGATTCTTTTGCCAAATACATCTCTACAGTTTCGTCCGTCAAAGTAGTGTCGGAATCCCATTTTATCATTTTCCCATGACGGACCGTCCGTCTGATACGGGTATGGGTGATCTTGATCTCCTCCACGTGCCAGATTCTCTTTACCGTGCATGTCTGTTTTCAGCTCTTCTATCATGCCCGGGCGTTTCATTTTACCATAATGTACATTAGTGCGTTTCGGAAAATCCGGATAGTCTGTTGGAGCTATCCATTCTATTTTCAGTTCGAGTTTTTCTTTCTTATTGATATCATATACAAAAGCCAGCTCGTCCCATTGCCCGTCTCCGTCCAGATCATCTAATTGAGAGGGGATATATTCCCCGTTCTGTTTTTTTAGCACAGGAACGAATGTTTCATTTTCCGGGCATAAATCCGCCCGTTTGATCGTACAGGTTTCATCTTTCCGATCAGCATTTACTGGATTGTTTAATGTGATTTTGCTGATATTGTTTTCCGTACAACTTTCACAAATCACGAACGCGATTCCCAAAACGAATAGTGTTTTCATATTTACTCTCATTTTTTGTATGGATATAATTATGGTTACAAAGGTGCATTGATTTCTTTTTTAACGATATGAATTTTGGCTATTATTTTGGTAAAATTGTATTGTATCTGTTTGATAGGGTTTTAAATACAGTCTTACCGTACGAATTTACAAATTCTGGATATGATTTTACTATGTTTGTTCTTAATTAGGGTTTATCTTTGTGGCGTTCGCATCGTATGAATTTAATTTTTATATTTGCGTGCGTTTATAATAATTCTGTGGAGGGAAATATGAAAAACATGATTATCAATAAAAAGCTTTGGATTCTTTTCTTTTGTCTGTGGAGGAGCTTTTTGTCGATAAGTGCTTTGGGCAATGATTATTCTTTTAGGACATTGACCGTACTGAACGGGCTTTCAAACAATTCGGTGAAAGCCATTTATCAAGATTCACTCGGTTTCATTTGGGTCGGGACGAAGAATGGACTCAACCGGTTTGACGGATATGAATCAAAGGCTTATTTCAATCATAATGAGGAATTTGTCGGTCAGTCCAACGATGTGATAAATATTACTCCCGACCGTTACGGCAATATGTGGATCGGTACATTTAACGGTGTGATGCTGTTCAATCCGTATACCGGTAAATTTAAAGATCTGTCGTTATCTTATCAGGGAGAACTTCCCAGGGGAGTTGTGATTAACATTTGGATGGAAAATGATTTTACCGTCTGGGTAGCGACAAAATCCGGTTTATATTTTCTGAAAGACAACGCAAGTACGTGCATTGAATCTTTCAGAGGAAAATACATCAATGCGATGGCTGCCATCGGAGAGCATGCCTTACTGCTCGATGTAGTGCAACAAGGCTTGATGGAATTTGATACACGCACAAAGACTATTATTCCTTATAAGGACAAAGAAAAGCGTCCCGTTCTCTCTAAGATAATGCGCGATTCCAGACAAAGAATATGGTGTGCGGCCGATTTGGGGAATCTCTTTATTGCAGATCCCGAAGAACATACTCTGAAACGGGTAGATACCGGTGATATGAAATGGGGATTTAAGCAGGCGCAAGTTCATGATTTGCTGGAATATAATGACTCTACTTTATTGCTGGCAACAGATAACGGGCTGTATGCTTTGGATGTCAGCCAAACTTTTTCAGTCTATCCGGTGTCCGGCTTGTTTCCTGCTGAGCTTGCAAAAGTGAACAGGCAAATGTGTCTGTTTAAAGACAGGCAGGAATCTTTGTGGGTCGGTACTTTTAATGAAGGAGCCATGCTTTTCAATTCTAAACACACGAAGTTCCGGTCTTATTTGTTGAGTTCGGCAAACCGGAACGAGCCACTTCGCGTAGTGGGGAAATTGGTTGAATATAAGAAGCAGATATGGGTGGGATGTAATACCGGAATTTTTGTTATCGATCTTGTGTCCGGCAGGTGGCATCCTGTCAATCTGGACAATCAATTGGAATTTGATTCGAATTCGGAGATTTATAATGTCTATCAGTTGGCGGAGAATCTCATTTTGTTTTATCTGTTGAATCAGGGAACCTTCGTCTTGAACTTAGACACACAGAAAGTGTCACGTTATGATATCGGATTACCGCCCTCTTCTCAGATACGGGCTGTAACCAGAGATATGGATGGGAAACTGTGGATAGCGCAGGACGAATTGTCAATGTATGATCCGGTCAGACGGAGAAGCTCTATTGATTTGTCGACAAATTATGACGGCACTACCCGTTTCATGTTTACCCAAGACATCCTTCCTGTCAAGGGGGGAGATGTGCTGGTAGGCACGCGTACCCGTGGCATCTGGCGGTTTATGCGTAACCCGGCGGATGAACTCAAATATTTTAAAGGTGAGCCTTGGGGAGGAAAGGAACTTGAAAACAAGAACATAAGCGTGCTTTATGAGGATGATGAGGGAAATATATGGGTGGGTACCTATGATTCAGGATTGTATATGTATGATTTGAAGAGCGATAAAGTGCTTCATTATTTTACGCAAGACAGGATTGCGCATAATACGATTTATGATATTATACAGGATAAGGAAACCGGTACGATGTGGATAGCTACGTTGATGGGGATATCTCGTATAGCTAAAGACAGACAGGTATTGAATTATACCTATAAAAACGGTTTCCCTATTCAAGAACTTACGGGACATTCATTTCTGAAGGCATCCAATGGAAATATTTTTGTAGGAGGTAGAAATGGGGTTGTAGAACTGTTGCTGGATGAGTTGTATAGTATCTCCGGCATGACCTTGCAACCACGGATTTCCCAGGTCGAAACTCTTAATTCAGTAATGGGGGGAAATCATCTTTCGTTTGATAATGCCGGAGATTTTAAAGGCATTGAACTCAACCACGGGAACTCTTCCGTACAGATTAAATTTTCGGCTATGGATTATCTCTTTCCGGAGGGGGTGAAGTATGCTTATTGCTTGAAAGGGGCCGAAAAAGAGTGGAATTATGTCAGCCGGAACGAGGCCATTTACTCTAACTTGCCTGCCGGAATGTACACCTTCCAGTTGAAAGCCTGTGGCAGCGATGGAATATGGGGAGATGTAGTGACAAGTATGCCGTTGATTGTAAATCCTCCAATCTGGTTGACAGTATGGGCCAAAATACTGTATATCCTTTTGGTTCTCTTTATGATTTATCTTATTCTGCGATACTCTTACATGAAGAAGACGGCTAAATACCGGTTGAAGATAGAGGAAATCAAGAAGGAGAATATCGAGCGTGATTATAAGATGAAGATAGAGTTGTTCACTAGCTTTTCTCACGAACTGCGTACGCCTTTAACATTGATAAAAGGACCGGCGGAAGACATTCTGCACGATGAGGCATTGCCCGGGAAGTTTGTTTATTCCGTGAAACAGATACTGAAAAATTCCAATCGGTTGCTTCTTTTGGTGAATCAGTTAATGGACTTCAGGAAGATGGAACATGGAGTCATGCAACTGAATTTGTCTAATGTGAATATGGTCTCTTTTATGACGGAACGCATAGATAGCTTTTCCGAATTATTGCAAAAGAGAGGAATCGTAATTCGTTATACGAATGATTATTATGGAAATGATTGGTGGATAGATGCCGACTTGATGGAGAAAGCGCTTTTTAATCTTTTGTCCAATGCAATAAAACATTCCAAAGACGGGAGCGTGATCAAGGTCGTGTCTTCGGTTTGCGGAAATGAACTGTTACTGTCGGTTCAAGATTATGGAGAAGGAATATCACCGGAGAATATAGATAAAATATTTGACCCGTTTTTTCAAGTGAAACAAGGAAGCATGTCCAACTTGTTTGGCAGTGGAATCGGGCTTAACCTTACTAAATATGTGGTGAGTCTGCACCATGGTAGAATATGGGCAGAAAGTATCGTAGGGCAAGGAGCTACTTTTTTCATCGGGTTACATTTAGGAAAAGAACAATATGCGTCGGACGATGTGGTGTATGTGGAAGAAAATTCTGTGGATAAGACCTCTACAATCGAGAAAGAAAGTTTGAAGCCTATCGGCGAACCTTGTGACGATGAAATGAATCCGAATGATACGAATGAGGCGCCTTTGGTATTGATTGCGGAAGATGATGAAGACTTGCGGAAGTATTTGGTTTTGCACTTGTCGGCTTCGTATAAAGTGATTGAGGCTGCAGATGGAAAAAATGCTTTGAATTTGGCCTTGGAGAGAGTTCCGGATATCATTGTCAGTGATATAATGATGCCGGAGATGAATGGACTTGAATTCTGTGAACATGTAAAATCGGATTCAAAGTTGGCTCACATCCCGTTTGTCATGCTCACAGCCAAAGTGCTGGACGAGCATATACGGGAAGGGTACAGGGTACTTGCTGACGATTATATCTTGAAACCTTTCAGTACTGCTGTTTTGAAAGCCAAAATTCAGAGTATAATCAGAAATAGGGAACAGCTCCGAAAACTGTTTACGGAGAAAATGTCAGCTATTGAGGTTGCCATGCCGGAGATTGCAGCGGTAGATCCTTTTATGGATAGATTGATAGAGTTGATCAAAGAGAAAGCTTCCGACTCGGAATTGCAGGTAAGTGATCTCTATGAAGAGATGGGTTATGGCAGGGTACAGTTCTTTCGGAAGATAAAAGCTGTTTCCGGTATCTCACCCAATAAGCTGATTGTAAATATACGGATGAAGATGGCTGCCGAGATGCTTCGTGAAAACCAATATACCATATCGGAGATTGCTTACCAGACCGGATTTTCCGATCCGTCTTATTTCTCGAGAGTTTTTAAATCCGTATATCAGATTACTCCCAAAGAGTACCAGAAAAAAAAATCCTTTTAGGGGTTGTTTAAGAGTCTGTTTTACTTTTGTTCAAAAGTATATTCAGCTTCTTTTGAGTTTGTTTCCGGTCAGCTTTCTCGCTTTCAGTCGTCACATAGCCTGCTTTATTCCTCAGATGAATACGGGGTGTCTGACGTCTCTTCACGGAGTTTTATGTCCCTTTTGCTTTTTCATGGTGTGCTGAAGCCTTTATACGAAAATACCGGTTATGATATTATTTTACCGTTTTGCCTGTTATTTTACGGTGTGAAACGATTCTACAGAGGATTGATACTATTTTCCTGGTATTATCAGTTCGCAGCCGATATATTTGCAGCAAATTATGTGATCTTAAAAACAGACTGTGTATGGAGAGAGTAGAAAGTTAACCTTAGTGCTATGGGAGAAAAGTCTTATTTTTCCCTGATGGAATATCAATGTTTTTAGTCGATGTATTATAGTTAAACAAATCATTTATCAAAATTAAACTTCAAGTATGCAAAAACACATTTTGTTGACAAATTTCAGATTCATTTGGATGACTGCCCTATTATTGGTCTGTCATGTGGCTTTTGCACAGATAAAGGTTACCGGTGTAGTAACTGATTCTTCCGGTGAACCCATAATAGGTGCAAATGTCCTGGTAAAAGAAACGTCCATGGGGGCTATTACGGATTTGGACGGTCATTTTACTGTAAATGCTCCGGACAATGGCTCGCTGGTTGTTTCTTATATCGGATATCTGACAAGAACCGTTAAGATTTCCGGAAAGAATAGTATCAAAGTGGTATTAAGCGAAGACAGTAAGGCTTTAGACGAAGTAATCGTTATCGGTTATGGTAGTGTAAAAAAGCAGAACTTAACCTCATCGGTATCCAAAATGACCGATGAAGCGGTAAAAGAACGTCCTGTAGCTACACTGGGAGAGGCATTAGCCGGTAATCTGGCCGGTGTCCGTGCTCAAAGCACGAGCGGTACTCCCGGAGAAGAGCTCCAGATTCGTATTCGTGGTGTAAATACGATTAATGGAAGCAGTGATCCGTTGTACGTTATAGATGGTGTACCGTACGAAAGCATGAGTGATATAAATCCGGCAGATGTAGCCTCTATTCAGGTACTCAAAGATGCTTCGGCTACTTCTATTTATGGTGCCCGCGGTGCAAATGGCGTTATTCTGATCGAGACCAAGCGGGGAAGTGATAAACCCTCTGTTACATTTGACGGATTTTACGGCTTGCAGGATCCGGAGAAATATGTAAGTATGATGGATGCCAAAGAGTGGCTTGCTTTCAATATTTGGAAAAGGAATAACGACCACCTGCGTAGTGGCGGTTCTATGAGCGATCCGATGAGTGCACGTGCCGATGCAAACAAAATTCCGGATTCCTGGTTAGATCCGGATCTGGTAACGACAGACTGGCAGAAGGCTATAACCCGGGTTGCTCCCGTACAGAGTTATCAAATGTCGGCATCCGGAAAACACAAGATGGGGACTATTTATTTCTCCGGTGGTTATTATGACCAGAAAGGTGTGATAAAAGAGACCTATTATAATCGTATTAACTTCCGGTTGAACGGGACATTGAATATTTCCGAGCATCTAAAGGCTGGAGCGAATATCTCTGCATCCCGTAGCAAGCAGGACAACAAAGAAGCTCAGGGAAAGGAAACCGTCATCCAGCATGCTTTGATGCAGGCTCCTATTGTTAAATTGGATGAGGCCACACGTGATTGGGGGTATCCCAATTTAGGTATTACCGTATATCCTAATCCGCTGGAACGTTTGAAAGAGACGCTGGATCAAACGGTACAGAATAAAGCAGCGGTATCTGCCTGGGTCGAAATCGATTTTATGAAAGGTCTTGTATTCAAGTCGCAGTATAATTACAGCTATGATGGCAGGGTATACGAATACTATGTTCCGGGCAACGTGACTTACAACAACAATAACGTGACTCTTGGAAAGAGTAATTCTCAAAGCAATAACAGTTGGTCTGTTCAGAATACTTTGACTTACGATGCATTACTGGGTAATAGACATGCGTTGAACATCATGCTTGGACAGAGTGCTGATGCAACCGATAAGTATCGCATCGATGCTGAAGCTACCGGATGGCCTTTAGAGAATATATCAACATTGAATGTTGCTACTTTGGCCAAGAAAGCTTCTACGGAAAGGTATCAAGTGCGTACCGCTTCTTTCTTCGGACGCGTCAGTTATAACTACAAGGAGAAATATTTGTTGAATGCGACAGTACGCAATGATGGGTCTTCGCGTTTTGGAAAAAACAACCGTTGGGGGTGGTTCCCTTCTTTCTCTGCCGGATGGAAGTTGAATGAAGAGTCGTTCTTGAACTCGGTCAAATGGATTTCCTTATTGAAATTGAGGGCTTCCTGGGGTAAATCTGGTAACGACCGTATCGGGTATTATGATTATTTGTCGGTATTGACCACTGATAATTCGGCATTCGGAAATGCACTGCAAGCAGGTATGGCTCCTAAAAACCTGAGAAATGAAGACTTGAAGTGGGAAAGTACGGCCAGTCTTGACTTCGGATTGGATTTCTCTGCTTTCAACAATCGTCTGCAATTTAATTTTGATTATTATATCAATAAAACCGATAATCTGCTTTTCAATCTGCCGATTGTCATGACCAGCGGATACGATAGAATCCGCACCAATTTGGGGTCTATCCAGAATAAAGGATGGGAATTGGACATAACAAGCCATAACCTGACAGGAGCTTTTAAATGGTCCACTTCTTTAAATCTCTCCGGAAATAAGAATAAAGTATTGGATATGGGAGGAATCGACAGCTTTACGGATTCAATGTGGGATGGTAAATTTATCACCCGCGTCGGTGGACCGGTGTCTCAATTCTATTGTTATCGTACGGACGGTATTCTGACGGCAGATGATTTTGCCAAGAAAGAAGACGGGACTCCGGATGAGAACAAACCCTTGGTACCTGTGTATAAAGGCCAGCGAATCGGTAATGTGAAACTGGTTGATCAGCCTACTAAACTGGTTGATGGAAAATGGGTAGGCGATGGAGTGATTACGGAAGACGATTTGGTACCTTACGGAAATAATATACCTGATGTGATTTATGGTATAACCAACCGCTTCTCTTACAAGAATTTCGAGTTGAGTGTCTTGATTCAAGGGCAGATCGGCGGCGATGTTATGTTCTTGGGACAGCGTTCGTTGGATTACGGTTCTCCCGGTGTCAATCAGTTCTCTCATTGGGTACGTTGCTGGAAACCCGATTATCAGGCTGTGTATGGAGATCGCGGCGATCCTACTCCGTATTTCTTGGGGGTAGATATGTCATGGGACGGTACAACGCCGAACATTTATAACCGCAACGCAACGTATGAGAATAATTCCGATTTGCGAATTTATGATACCACTTATTTAAGAATCAAAAATATTACCCTGTCATACACATTGCCTGCCGATTTATTGAAGAAATCTTTTTTGAAGAGGGCTAAAGTATATGTTTCGTTGGATAATGTAGCCACTTTTGACAATTATCCGGGGGTATCTCCCGAAACAAACAGTTATGGTAATTCTACAACAAGAGCCGGGGTGGATTATAGCACTTATCCGATGAGTAGGAAATATACCTTGGGTGTAAATCTTGTATTCTAACTCTATAAAAACAGTGAAAGATGAAACAAATAACATTTATAGTATTGTTATCGTTGTCGTTTGTATTGGGAGGTTGTAATGCCTTTCTGGATATAACCCCGCAATCAAACTATACAGTGGAAGAAGGTTATAAAAAAGAATCGGATTTCGAACAGGCTATTTCGGCTGTCTACGGGAAACAACAGCTTTTGTATAATACCAACTCCTGTTGGTTTATGTATATCAATCATCGCAGCGATGATTCGCGAAATGCAAATAGCGTGGGACGGTTTGTGGATTCTCCTAACGAGAGTATCTGGACTACTGCATGGAAAACTTACTGGTCGATGATCGACCGTTGCAATCTGATTCTGGATAAGATCGATCAAGCGGAATTTACGAATGAAGAAAGACGCGAATATATTAAAGGGGAAGCCTATATTTTACGCGCTTATGCTTATTGGAGCTTGGGCTGGCAGTGGGGAGGAGTGCCTTTGATTACCACTACGACCTCTTTGGCAGAGATTCGCAAGATTCCGCGTTCTACTCAGGAGGCTACTTTGGGGCAGGCCATATCCGACTACAAAGAGGCTATCAGATTACTGCCGGAAGAGTGGGGGGCTGACGACATAGGGCGCGCCACCCGGTATGCCGCTGCCGGAATGTTGGGGCGTTTGTATATGTTTCAAAGGAATTTTGAAGAGGCGCGGACTTATCTGAAAATGGTAGTAGACCAGGAGCCCGTGCGTTATAAAATGGAAGCGAAATATGAAGATTGTTTCATCGATTCCAAGGATAACGGGAAAGAGCGTGTCTGGGAAGTTCAGTTTATCGGCGGACAGATTGGGGAAGGAACTTCATTTATTACAGGTTTTATTCCGGAAAAGCTGACATTGCCCAATACGGCTTATGTGGCTCCTTTTACCGGTTATAGCGGAAATATGAGAGCGTCGGAAAATCTATGGGATGCTTATGAAACGTCTCCTAAGGTCGATAAGCGTAAAGCTCTTTCTGTCGTTACCAATGTGAAGATTAACGGTACGTATGATACACAGTCTAAGTTGGTTTACAAATATTGCAAATGGGATACTTATACACCGAAAGAGAAAACCGACTGGGCCAACAATCTTCCTATCCTGCGTTATACGGATGTGAAGATGATGTATGCCGAAGCTTTGAATGAACTGGGATATGTAGCCGATGCCAACAGTGAGCCGTTCAGAATTCTGAATGAAGTACGTGTGCGTGCCGGATTGGATGCGTTGACACCCGTCGAACTGTATGATAAGGATACGTTCCGTGATGCCATAATCCGGGAGAGGAGAGTGGAATTTGCTTTTGAAGGACTGCGTTGGTGTGATTTGATCCGTTGGGGGATTGCGGTCACTACCATGAACGAGCACTTTAAGCATCGCGATGAAGGTTCCGGACAGTATACGGTTCAGGATTATCAGCTGCTTCTGCCGATTCCTTTTTCTGAGATGGCAGCTTATAATGATGTGAGTGTTATGTGGCAAAATGAAGGTTATTAATGTATTATCAATAAAAAAACAGTGATTATGAAAAAACATTTAGTAGCGTCTTTGATTATTGCAATGGCTTGTAGCAATCAGTTGGAGGCAAAGAACGTCTATGTAAAATTGAGCAGCGATACAGAGGCCTGGAGTCATATTGTCCAGGATGCCGATAATGTAGTTGTTGAAGTTACAGATGGAAAGTTTAACGGCATATTGGGCAACATTGCTACTCAGGATAGAGTATGGGTTGCCAAAGGTGTCTATCAGGTGACAGGTTCTATCAACTTGAATGAAGGCCGTGCGGGAGTGCATATTTACGGTGGTTTCAATGGGAACGAGACGTCTTTAGAGCAGCGTATATTGAAAGACCTGGATGGAAACGGTATTGTAGAGCCGTGGGAATTTGAGAATGAAACCAGATTTCAGGGAAATACGGATACAGATCCCAGTTACCGTATACTTACCATGAATGCCGAAGGAGATTTGGCAGACGGTATTACGATCTGTGATAATACGAATGTAAATGATCATGGAGCAGGGGTTTATTTGAAGAACAGTGCGGTCTTGAGCAACTGTATCGTTCGTAATATAAAAACGGCAGCCAGCAAAAACAGTGCGGTGAATGGAACCGGAGTGTTTGTGGATGGTGCCGGCTCTATCAAGAGTTGTTTGATTGAGAATTGCGAGAATCAGAACGAGGACGCCGACGGGTCTACTTATGGAGGTGGAGTAAACATACAGGGAGACAAAAGTATAATCAGTAATTCGGTTATACGGAATAATCATGTGATTTCCAACAAAAACGCATTGGGAGGCGGTATGTTTCTGAATAAGAATGCGGTAGCGGAAAACTGTGTGATCTATAATAACTCCGCTGATTTTCGTGGAGGTGGTGTTTATATCCATACCGGCGGTGGAAAGTTGATCAATGTTACGGTAACCAGAAACATGGGTGCTAAAGCAGGTGGCGGTCTCTTTGCCAATGGAAAATCTACTATTTACAACACCGTATTTTGGGGCAATGTGAATGAACAGGGCAATGCGAACAATATCAATCTGAACCAGGCCGGATTTGCAGAGACATTTGCTTATTGCGGAATACAAGGAGCAGGTATCTGGATGGAAAATAAGAATCTGAATGAAAATCCGGTTTCTTACCAGTTAATTGAAAGCAATGATTTCACAGAGGAAGTGACAGAAGGACTCGCTCCCCGTTTTATCCGTCCGACAGAAGAGGCCGGCATCGGATATGAGTTTCTTGAAGGAACATTAGAGGCTATTGCCAAAGCGAATTGGGGACTTCAGACAACATCGGATCTGGTAGACAAAGGTGTAAACACTGTTTCCGATTACACATTCTCCACTACGGATATTTGTGGCAATGCGCGTCCGGTCGGCGATAAATATGATTTGGGAGCTTACGAGCTTGGCAGCGGTGCCACCAGTATTACTCCTGCCCAAAAAGAACAGAGCCGTTTTACTTTGGTTGCCAATGGCAACGGTATTGCCGTGTATGGAATAGAAGAAACAGCAAAGGTGAATGTTTACAATGTTTCGGGTATGCTGGTCAAATCGGCACAGTTGGGCAATGGCGAGACTATTTCCCTCATCGAGCATGGAGTTTATTTCTTGTCGGTTTCTGACGGTGAAGTGACACAATCGGGTAAAATCCTGTTTTAGTTAAAATGTAAAGAGAGGGTGTCGGGATGACATGGACAGGGTCTTGACACACTCTCCTTTTCCGGTAATTTTATAAGTGAACTAATGAAAAATATTTCTGTTTGGCTGTGTGCTTTGCTGTTTATGGTAAGTGCTGAAGGTAAAGCACAGTCTATGATCTCGGGGGCTACCTATGAAAAGAGATGTGACGCCATGATTCAGTACATGGCGAAGGGTACATCTCCTTCCGGAGGCGATCCCAAGTATACAGGTCCTTATTATTTTGCACGTTTGTATTTGAATTACGACAAGTCGCGGGCTATCAACAATCTGGAAGCCATATATGATAAATACATAGCGGATCCTGATTTGTATTATAACTCTACGGGCTCCGGAGTCGAGTTTTATGCTCATGCTACGTTACACGGCTATTTATTGACCAAGGATAATATGCCGGAGTCTTTGAAAGCAAAAATAAAGACGTTTCTTCAATTGGGCGACTATAATTCTAAAGGCATTACTCTGAATTTGGATATGATGCGTTATACGGTCGGTTTTATGGCTACCGAACAGTGGAGTGACTTTACAGACCGATACGGGCGTACAGCGCAACAGATCAGGGATTATAACCGCCCCCGTATCTTGAATTGGCTGAACAAGTTTTTTCATAATAACTGCAGTGAGGCAGATGCATTCATCTATCTTTCAACCAATATGATGTATGTACGCATGTTGGCCGAGTTTTGTCAGGATGACGAGATCCGTCAAAAGGCGAATGTCGTGTATCAACAGATGATTGCCGGACTGCTTTCGGCTTGGAATCAGGGACTGTACGTAGCCAATCCGCCTCGTTGCAAAGGTTGGAATCAATTGTACACGGGGGCCCGTGCTTCCAATTCGAACATAACGGCGCTTGCTTGGCTGTACTTCGGCAACCGGGACAATAAATACCTTTTTATCCCGGGGCTGACAGTAACCAATAATACGGCAAGCATGAATTTCTGGTTGGCTTATAAACGGAATGTAGCTCCCGATCCCGCCATATTGCAGACATACGGTTCGAAGGAATATCCGTATGTGTATACGAGCTATATCAATGACATTGGGGTGAATGCCTCCAACAAAGATGTATTGAACTGGAAACGGTTCAAATATACCTACCAGAGTGTTAATTACGGATTGGCAACACAAACGGAAATACCTTATAACCTGTCAAAGGCAACTTCTTGTTATGCCTACAAAGAGACCAAGCGCACTTACCTGGCTTGGCAAAGTGACGTGGCAGAAAGTGTCTTTTCGGTTTGCCAGGACAATCCGGCCCGCCCTACGGACAATACGAATGCGAACATTGAGGGATATGGAGAGAATCCTTACCACAGGGTAATGCAGTATGAGAAAGCAGCTATCGGAGTATATAATGTCCCCACTTCTTATATTCAGGGAAAGCGTTACCGGATTTATGTCCCTTTCACCAAAAAGGGAATCAAGGAGCGCATTGAGGCCGACGGTTGGATATTTTGCCATACGGGAACAATGCTTTTCGCATTTAAGACATTGGAGCCCGCTACTTGGGAGAATACCGATTTTGTTGTGGAGAATCACGATGTACTGACATTGGAAGACACTTCTTGCCGGAAAGGAGCCTGGGTATTGGAGACCTCAGAGATAGAACCGGAATACAAAGCGGATACCCGTAGTGAAGAACTGGAACTGTTCAGGAACGCAATACTTGCAAAAACGAAAATAGAAAAGCAGGACTACAGCAGTGACAAGCCGGCGGTGAAATATACTTCTTTGAGTGGAGATGTTCTGCAGTTGCAGTTCTTTCCTCCTACAGAAGCCTATCAAGGCAACTATAAAGTAAACGGTGTCCCGTTGGTGCTTTCCGACGAGTATTTGTTCAGCAGTCCTTATGTGCAGCAGAAAAACAATGCTGACGAACTTTTCATATATAAAAACGGAGCATTGGAGAAGACGATCCGGTGGAACGATGCTGCGGTCGGTATAGAACGTATCAAGGAAGAAGCAAGTTATAGCCTTTTCCCGAATCCGGTAAAGGATGACTTCCAGCTCTCTTTTTCGAAAGGGGAACGGCCGGAGCGGGTAGCTATTGTGAATTCTTCCGGGCAAGTGGTGAGACATTGGAACATTCAGCATGAATACGGACAGAAAGTAACTCTTTCTGCAACGGGATTATATAGAGGTTTTTACTTCCTCCGTGTCGATAATGGCAGAAATGTATGTATGCTGAAATTTTTAAAGATTTGATTATATAGTTTAGTTATGAAGAAGAATATTATTTTCTTTGCATTGGTAATCTTGGGGTTGACATCGTGTTCGAGGCAAGAGGTGAGTTATTTTGATAACTTCCCGGAAGGTTCCGATCCGGTTGAAGTAGGAACCAAGATAACGTATCGCTTTTTGTCTCAGGGACATTCGCAATATGGTAGTCCTTTACGCATTAACGAACCGCGTACCCAAATCACTTATCCGGATGTCTGTACCTGGTTGGGCGGATTATGGTTTGCAAAAGAATGTGGAAAAACAGAATTGACACGACGGCTGGCCGAACGTTTCGAGCCCTTGTTTACTACCGAGGCTTATCTTCAGCCGAAACCGAATCATGTGGATAACAATGTGTTCGGTGCTTTGCCACTGGAACTTTATCTGCAGACCGGTGATGAGCGTTATAGGAAAATGGGGTTAATGTATGCCGATTCACAATGGCAATTGCCGGCTGATTGGACCCTCGATCATCAGGATACATGCAAAAGTAGTATGTATGGCGACTTTGTGGATGCGGATATCTGTTTGCCCCAACAAAAAGAGTGGGCGGACAAAGGGTATTCCTGGCAGACACGTTTTTGGCTGGATGATATGTTTATGATTACCGCCGTACAGGCGCAGGCCTACAGAGTGACTAAAGAGCGGAAGTATATAGATCGTGTCGCACGTGAAATGGTGCTCTATCTGGATTCTATCCAACAACCTTCCGGGCTGTTTTACCATGCACCGACGGCCCGTTTTTGCTGGGGACGTGGGAACGGATGGATGGCTGTGGGGATGGCCGAATTACTTCGTGTCCTTCCGAAAGACAATCCCGACAGAGAAGCCATTATGGATGGATATCTTAAAATGATGACACGGTTGAAAGAGATGCAGGACGAGAAAGGAATGTGGAAACAGGTAGTGGACGATGCTTCTATGTGGGAAGAAACTTCCGGTACGGGCATGTTTGCTTACGCTATGATAGTAGGCGTGAAAAAGGGTTGGCTCGATAAAAAAGAATACGGACCGGTAGCCCGGAATGCTTGGATAGCGCTGACCTCTTTTGTGAATCAGGTGGGAGATGTAGAGGCAGTATGCGAAGGCACGATGCTGGGAAATACGAGTGAACATTACCGGAACCGTAAACCGCTGACCGGCGATCTGCACGGACAAGCACCTGCTCTGTGGTGCGCTTATGCGCTGATAGCTGATAAAATTTGAGAGGAATGAGGTATATTGTTATTGGCTTTGTTGTATGGTTGTGCTGGGCATTTGATGTCCATGCACAACCATATTGTATCTCTGCCGACCATCCGGTCGTGACGTTCGAAAAAGAAAATCCGCTTTCCTTGTCTATCTATAATTGGCCGAGAACACTGGTCAGTTATCCGGTTTTGTTCTCTCTCAATACCAATGTCGAAGAGCAGCTGGAGTTGATGGATGTCCGGACGGGAGAACCCGTAGCCTTTCAACTTTCGGATAAGAAGTATGACAGGGGTAGGCTCTGTTCTGCACGTATTCACTTCTTTACTTCCATGCCCAGCGGAGGAGGCTTTAAGTATAACCTGCGTGCGGGTAGCCGGAAAGCAAGAGTCGAATCGCCGGTTCATATCACCAAGGAAGCCGGTTGCCGGATTCTTGGTAATGCCGGTTTTAATGTAACTGTGCCGGTCTCTGCTGTAATCAACGGAAATATAGCTCCCGCTCCGGTTATTTCCGTATCCAACGGAACCGCTTCAACGGGCAACAATAAATTATATTCCGCCCATAAGAAAATATTGTCGATAGAGACTTCGGAAGTAGAGAGCGGGGAATTGTTTGCAGAGTACCGTATCGTTTATCTTCTGGAAGGGGGAGCAGAATACAGAACGTCTGTCAAGGTTGTGCAAGGATATCCGTTTGTAATCTTCGATGAGGAGATGAAAGGTCTGGAAAAGCAGGACGAAGTTTGGGTAGACATGGAATGGACGCACTTCCGCCCGACGCATAAGTATGCCAACTGGGACCGGCAGAAAGATGTCGCTGTTGCCGATGGAGTACCTATCGAGCAGCCGCTTTATACCAGCTACTGTCAGGAAGATCCGCACTGGACCGGTTCGGGATGGATAGAGCAGGTCGATAAAGAGATGGTATACCGCCTGTTGCCTTTTGGCGGAAACTCGACTAGAGAGCAGGTGCCGGTGATGACCTTTTGGGAAAGTGGAAGCAATGCCAATGAACTGGGCGTGTTTGTGTATGACCACAACCGTTGGGATGATGGCCGATACGGCATCTGGCAACCGACTCCGGATCTGTCCGTTTACTTCAGATATGCCGACGGAATACTTTATTTTAAGTACCCGTTACAGACCGGAACGCGATCTACTGCCATTGCATTGACTCGGATTGCCGATACCCGTCCCGAAGTGGAGGCATTTAATGGTTGCATCGATGAGATTGCAGCCGGTGGAGGGAAAGACCGTTCGGCAGAGATGGTGCTCCGGTATACGATGATGCTCCACCGGCAATATGCCCTGTTGAATCTGGACCGGGTGAAAGACTGGGTGTTGGAATACCCCAAGGAATTGAAACGCCCTGAAAACCCTTTTGTAAAAAGGCCAAAAGAAACCACTGCCGATAAGTTTTACAAGCAGATGGTCACTTCTCCGATGGCATATTACATGACCGGAATGAACAGCTTTCCGGGCATTCACTCCATCTCACACCGTCCTGTTTATTCCCAATGGGTACAGGATTATCTGACTTGCTATAAAGAACTGTCTGGCGAACAGCGTAAAAACGTGGAAGCCCTTTTCTTGCTGGCAGGATATGTCAACATGCTCGAACCGATGAATGCCATCCGTACTTCATTGGCCGGCACCGCCAATATGGCTGCCGACGGGTGGGCAGTGACCGGGCAGACCGCTTTCCTTTTTCCGGAACACCCGATGGCAAGAGAGTGGGCTGATTTTTTTGAAAAGACACTTGAAATCTATGGCTTGTTTTACACTCGTCCGGCGGTCGGAACATACGGTTCCCAAGGCGGGCGTTGGGTAGAAAGTCTGGGCGTTTACAATTGGGCGTATCTGCGGCCTACCGTACATTCGAATATCGCATTGGAACTGGCTGACGGTAAGAACCGGTTTGCCGACTCTTACATGGCGGCAAGAGCCCGTTGGATGGTGGATATGGTAACGTCCGGAAGGTGTTATCCGCCTCATGGAGCACATGGAGGTGGCCGATTGGTACCCCGTTATGCACCGGTTTATGAACTGGGAAACTGGTTGCAGAATTACGATCCGTTGGTTGCCGAAAACTTGAGATGGCTTGGAACGATGGGAGAGGATGTGGAAGAAAAATCCAATGATACGAGATGGGTGGATGTACATAAAGACATGCATCAAACAACAGATACGGGGACCAATCCTCATTTGAAGAGCTGCAAGTATACCGGGCATGGAATCGTGCTTCGTGCCGGAGTGGATTCCGACGAGGAGCTCTCTATCCATCTGAATCAGGTGGATAAAGGGCCTAATTACCGCTGGGGGCACCAAGGGCAAGGCAATGCAGGAGGTATCTATTTTTATGCACAGGACAAGGTATATGCCGGACATGAAAACGAAGCGGTGGGAGACCATACGCAGAACAATACGGACGGTGTAACTAATTTCGGCGTAATGAAAAACGGTACTTTCTGCAATATCGGCATGAACGAGTTGGTTGCTCCGTTATACGACCTGGGCATTGCTCAAATGGCCGAGGTGCGTTCTGTGGAAGGAGAAAACTCCTTCGCATGGCCGGAGTATGTCTCCCGCAGCATTTTGTTGGTGGGCACCGATTATTTCCTTGTTTACGACCGGACCGGAACCAACTGGAGGGCTTTTAACCGCTTCTCGTGGTTTACCCGGAAAGAAGACGGGTTTCCGAAGATCGTATTTATGGATAAGGTACGTCCGGAATATTGGACGAAGGCAGAAACCGGTAATTCTAAAGGTTTTTACCGGGACGGTGTCGGTTCTTTGCTGACTTTGGTTACCCATAAAAAAACATCGGTGAACGTCACGGAAGGCCAACTTTCGATGCCGGCATTATTAGGCGGGAACGATGTCTATGAATTTGTTCCGGACAAAAAGCGGAGTCCTAAGGGGGTGGTACATATCGTGACGGATAAAAGCCGGGATATCGTTTTCAGAAACGGTGATTTGGTTGTGTGGCATTCGGATTCCATCGCTTTCAGAGGTGAAGCAGGAGTGGTCCGCCGGATGAAGAACGGTGATTTGCAATTGGCATTGTTTAAAGGCAGCAGCATTTCTGCAGACGGTTTGGAGATCGTTCTGACGGGAGAAACGGAAACTGCTGTTGCACTGACACGGCTGGTTAACGGCGACTGTAGAGGAAAGTTTAAATCGGACGGTAGGGCAGTTCTGACTTTGAAAGGACTGACCGGTGGAAAACTTTATATAGACGGGATACCTTATAAAGGCGACCAGTCTGGAGTGAAGCTGCCGGAGGGAGAACATCATCTCGAATATACAGCCGGAGAACCGATGCCGATGCCGGTGAGAGTCACGGACGTTGTTTATGCGAAGAATGGTAACCTGGTTTATCTGTCCAACTTCCGGTCCGGAACGAAAGTCCGTATAGAACTTTCAAAAGACGGCGGCAAGCACTGGGAATTATCAGGTACAACCACCAGAGACAAGTATATGCTTCCTGAGTTGGCAGATGGAAAATACCATGTACGCGCTGTGGCGGTCAACGGTAAGAAGAAGGCAGACACAGCCGGTGAATATCCGGTTTATGTAAGCAGGCATCCGGCTCATTATCCGGAGGGATTGAAGCTCAGACTCGATTCCAATCGGGTCGCTCTCTCTTGGGGACAGGTTTTGGGAACTGAAGCCTATCGGGTGTACAGACGAAAATCGGGTGATAAGAATTTCCGGAAGGTCTATGAAGGAAAAGCGACTTCTTTTATCGACAGCCGGCTTCAGGGAGTGGTCCCTGCATATCGTTTACCCGGTAGTTTGGACAATGCCGAAGCGGACAGGAGCCAGGTGGTCGTATACGAATATACCGTTACCGCTGTCAATGGCCGGGGAGAGAGTGAAATGTCTCCTATAGCGGATACCGATCCTGCTTCATGGAGAAACTGGTATCCGGCAACTGATTTGAAATTCAAACGGCGCTCTTCCTTTTGGATGGAACCTTATGTACCGGCCGATGCTGTCCCTGATGAGTATTATCCGGATTAGAGGATAAAAGTGAGCGCCGGGAGAACGGCAGAATATGATTGTTAACGAAACCACCCTTGTCACAGATGTCTGTAACAAGGGTGGTCCTCGGAATAACTGGTATGCCGGACTCAGCCCTACTTAACCATTACTTTCGTATTGTCTTTTCCATTACGTACGATGTAGAAACCGGCGGGAAGCGGAACAAGTGTTCCGTTTCTAACTGTTTCCTTTAGTATCAGACGTCCTTGTCCATCGAATACCTCAGCTGCACACTCTTTCCCCTCAACGGCAATACCTCCGGTCATACCGGTGAATGTAGTTTCCGGAGCATCTTTCATCTCTTTAACGGCAACATCACCCGTTTCGATTTTCAGGGTGAAGTCGACGATGGCACCGCCATTACCGGCAATCGTATTCCCTTGTTCGGTTCTACCACAGGGATTGATATCATTCCAGTCTATTTTGAAGCGGATACGGTAGTCGCCTTCCGGAAGATTCTTCGGCAGAATGAAGCGTGGGAGAGGACCGTCGGCCCCAACCTTACTTATCTTCTGTTCTCCTAAACTGTTTGTGCCGGAATCACTTCCGTCTTCCGTATAGAATGTATATGAAACCAATTCTCCTTCATTGTCACCATCAGCATTGAGGGTCATGTCGAACTCCTTATCTTTATTATAGTCTATATACACATATGCATGCATCCATTCAAAGCGCCATATCGTACTTGCATTTAGCGTGGCGCCGGCTTTGGCTCTAATCACTTCATCGGTTTTGTCAATATACACATTACGGGGCACTGCTGCTGTCTGTATTTGGCTGCTGGTAAACGGATCAATGCCGCCGGTCACAGATACAGAGGTCAGGTAACGGGCGTGAATGGTTTTTAAGTTGGGAGTACAATAAGCCGGATAGATAAAATCGGCTGTTGCCATTTTGCTGTTGACCATGTTTTCCTTAACGGCAATTGCCTTGATGGTGACTGATGACGAAACTAAGATAGCGTCGGTGTACACTTCAGATTCTTCGGTGGGGGTTGTCCCATCCAGCGTATAGTGGATTGTTGCATCCGGAGTAGCGCATGCAATGGTTACTTCAACTGTCTCCCCCTCTTCCAGGCGGGCACCGGTCGGGGTAAAGACGGGAGTCTCCACCTGTTCCAGTATTTCACCGGGAGGAGTATATACGTCTTTGCCGTCGGTTAACCATTTCAGAGAGAAGTTCATGAAATAGAGCGAGCAGGCACCGTCCGGATTTTCTTCTACGTATGCTCCGATTGTACCGTCGGGCAGGATGGTGAGAGACGAATATACAGAGTTGTACGGGCAGATGGATTTTACGGTGGGCCATGTCTCTCCTTCATCGTAGCTGATGAATATGCTTACATTCCGTCGGGAAGGGTCATTGGGAATGGAGTGCAACAGGCGGTCTTTGTTGTAACCCTTGTCTGTCGCTGTATAGCGGATGATGTCACCGTTGCAGGCATTGGTGTTGATTTCGCTCCAGGTTGATTGGGATGCCCAAGTCTCTCCGCCATCTGTAGAGATATTGTAACCGCGGTAACCGCTTTGGCGACTGCTCATTAATACACGGCCGTCATTCAGTTCTACCACTTTGGCTTCATCTCCATTGCTGAATGCACGTTCCGAAACTTTCCAGGTAACGCCGTTGTCGTCCGAATAGACGGTGTAGTTATGCAGCTGGCTTCCGGCCCCCATGGCTGCCACAAACAGGATGCGGCCGGCATGTTCACCGCGAGTCAGGCATAATCCGTTTCCGGAGCCGAAGAACGAATGGGTAAATGATTTGCGTACTGCATCATCACAATTGCTTCCCCACAACAAGTCCGTAATATCTTTAGGCTCTTCCCAAGTACGTCCTTTATCATGGCTGACCGTGATATACGACCATTGAGGGTCTGCTTCGGAAGAGGCCCAAAGCCCGTTTCCACCAACGTATCCGCACACTACATCACCGTTGGCAGCCTCTACGATGACTGCATCGCCATACCCTTTTTTACGTCCTTTTCCTTCAGCAATGGTTACAGGCTCACTCCAGGTGAAACCGCCGTCGGTGCTGAAACGCGACACGATGTCGATGTCTTCCGGAAGGTCTGTTTCGTTGTATTTCCGTTTATCGGTAATGGCTAATAACGTGCCGTCCGAGAGTTGCAGCAATGCCGGTATACGCCAGTTCTTCGAGCCATAATCTCCCGGAGCAAACAGCAGACGGCGTTTCAGCAATATTTCACGGCTTCCGGTTGGAGCGGGGGTCTCGATTTTGAAAGTTTGGCCTTCAGTGGTTATTTCATGCAGTTCTGCATCTATTTTCGAACCTTCTTTGGCTGTTTCCGATACCTCGGCGCATATCCACAGATAGGTGGTACCGGATTGGATGGTAGCCCCTTCAAATTCGCACGTCATATCACCTTCTGCCGGAGCGAATTCTCCCAACAAAACAGCATCTTTGGCTGTGCGTTCATCGAATTTGTTTGCAGATGTTTTATAGATTTTTATTTTTGCGATATCTGCTAAGTCGGTAGTCCCGTTCAAATTCATTTTCACGGAGTGCAGTGCCTGTGTAATGCCTATTCCTCCCATGGTTACGGTCGCTTTAAGAATCTGGTCGTATGGATTCCCGCATCCGGTGAACTTGGTGTTCTGCGTAAGGGCTGCAGAGGTGATTTCCGGAAGTTCGGTTGTAAAGCCTACCAATGTGCCGGTATGTCCGTTTCCACTGATATCTGTTACTTTCAATCCTGTAATGTCTTGAAAATCATAGGCTGCTACCAGACCGTCCGTTTCGGGACCTACTTCGGCAGTGGCATCTGCTGTGATTTCTGCTGCCGAAAGTGCGCGCTTATAGAAGTGCAGGCCTGCAATGGAACCGTTGAGAAAATAGTTGGGCGTATTCTCTTCCGAGAATCCGGCGCCGACAAGAACGTCATAGGTATTGCTACATTCCCAAGGGGCAATGGACTTGTTGCCACTACTGGCCACTGCTGTACCATTGTGGTATTCGTACATGATACCTGCTGTGCGGTCGATGACGAAAGCAACGTGGTGCCACTCATTGGCATAGCCCGGTATCGTTGAATATACGGATACGGAATTATTGTGGTTTCCTGTGTTGTTGGGGCTGTTGACTGCAAAGAATTCAGTACTGGTGCCATTTCCCCATAATTCGTACCCCGACTTGATGGCGGCATTGTTTTTTACACGCTTCACGACGAAACGGGCGTCTGCTTCCAATATGTTTCGTTTCACCCAAAATGAGACAGTGAACGATTCGGTGGTCGTCACATTGAAATCGGCATGGTGAGGAATCAGCATATACTGATCGGTACCGTTAAACTCGATAGAGGAACCGGGGGCATTGTCTTCTGCTGCGGCCCATGGAGAACCGGTGGCAGAATTTGCTGTCTGGCTATGGACCAGAGCGGTTGGCAGTAACGCGGTAAGCGCCACTAAGGCAAACATTTTCTTTAAATTCATAATAGTAATATTAAATTCATAAAACAGAATATCAGAGTGTTGGCAGAGGTCTACGAAATGGTTGTTGGTAGTATTTCATAGAATTAATATTTATAATACAGTTAAAGGTCAAGGGTTACTAAAACATGAATAAAAATAAAAAGGGGAGAGGTGCTGTCATTGAGTGCCTATGTAGGTAAGTGGAGTACCCCTTCAGATGTTAAAATAGGAGGCATATATTGTGAAATACTCCGCTTTAATTCTTAAATAGTGTTGTAAAACATACTTTTTTGCTTGGATTATTTGCAGATATCACTAAAAGCCGTACGTTTGCAACGTGTTTTTCATAGTATTAGATTTAAGGTTAACAAAGGTTGGAGCAAGGCGTTGCTCCTTTTTTTATGTCTATACCTCTCGTAACTTTCCCTGTTTTTGCTAACTTTGCATGATTTTTCGCATGATTTTAAAAACAAAAGAATGATAGTTTGTATTGCCGAAAAGCCCTCTGTGGCACGTGATATTGCAGATATTTTAGGAGCCCGAACCCGAAAAGAAGGGTATATCGAAGGAAACGGATACCAGGTGACCTGGACGTTCGGTCATCTTTGCACCTTGAAGGAGCCGCATGAGTATACTCCCGGATGGAAATCATGGAGCTTGGGGAGTCTTCCTATGATTCCGCCGCGTTTTGGCATAAAACTGATAGAGAACCCTACTTACGAGAAGCAATTCCATATCATCGAAGGGTTGATGCAGCAGGCAGATGAGATTATCAACTGCGGTGATGCCGGTCAGGAAGGAGAACTGATCCAGCGTTGGGTGATGCAAAAGGCGGGAGCGCGCTGTCCGGTGAAGCGTCTTTGGATCTCTTCGCTGACGGAAGAGGCTATAAAAGAAGGGTTTGCGAAGTTGAAAGACCAGTCGGACTTCCAGTCGTTGTACGAAGCCGGGCTCTCCCGGGCAATGGGAGATTGGCTGTTGGGAATGAACGCCACCCGGCTGTATACCATTAAATACGGGCAGAACAAGCAGGTGCTTTCCATCGGCCGTGTGCAGACTCCTACGCTGGCGCTGATTGTGAACCGGCAACTGGAAATCGAGAACTTCAAGCCGGAACCTTACTGGGAATTGAAAACGGTTTATCGTGAAACTACGTTCTCGGCAACGAAAGGGAAATTCACTTCCAAAGAGGAGGGGCTGAAGTTTCTGGAAACGGTGAGACAATCGGATTTTGTAGTGACGGATGTCTCTGCCAAAAAAGGGGTGGAGTATGCTCCTCGCCTGTTCGACCTTACTTCACTGCAGGTGGAATGCAATAAGAAGTTTGCCTATTCCGCCGATGAGACCCTGAAGCTGATCCAGTCTCTTTATGAAAAGAAAGTGACCACCTATCCGCGTGTAGATACTACTTTCCTGAGTGATGATATTTATCCGAAGTGTCCGGCCATTCTGAAAGGGCTGAGAGACTACGCGGCTTTGACCGCGCCGCTGGAGGGGGCCAAGCTCCCGAAATCCAAAAAAGTATTCGACAGTTCGAAAGTGACCGATCACCACGCTATCATCCCTACCGGAGTATATCCGCAGAATCTGACGGATATGGAGCGCCGTGTGTTCGATTTGATCGCCCGCCGTTTTATTGCGGTGTTTTATCCCGACTGTAAGGTGTCTACGACCACAGTATTGGGCGAGGTGGATAAAATCGAGTTTAAGGTGACCGGCAAACAGATTCTCGAGCCGGGCTGGCGGGTTGTTTTTGCCAAAGAGCAGGTGGAGGAGAAAGAGGGAGATGAAGAGCGGGTGCTGCCGGTCTTTGTGAAAGGGGAGAGCGGACCGCATGTGCCGGACTTGAATGAGAAATGGACACAGCCGCCGAAGCCTTATACGGAAGCCACCTTGCTGCGTGCCATGGAGACGGCCGGAAAACTGGTGGATAACGATGAGTTGCGCGATGCTTTGAAAGAAAACGGCATCGGCCGTCCGTCAACACGCGCTGCCATTATCGAAACCCTGTTCAAGCGAAACTATATCCGTAAGGAGAAAAAGAACCTGATAGCCACTCCTACGGGGGTGGAGCTGATACAGCTTATTCATGAGGAACTCCTGAAGTCTGCCGAATTGACCGGTATCTGGGAGAAGAAACTCCGTGAGATTGAAAAGAAAACCTATGACGCCCGGCAGTTTCTGGAGGAGCTGAAGCAGATGGTGACGGAGATTGTGACAAGCGTATTGTCCGATAATACCAACCGACGTATCACCATTCAAGAAGCTGTGGTACAGGCAGAAGAGGGGAAAGCGAAGAAAGAACCTAAAAAACGTACCCGTAAGCCGGCTGCTCCAAAGGAGAAGAAGGCGGAAGAAAAGAGCACGGGGAAGGCAGGGCAAAGTACGGAAACGGCAGCAGGACAAGGTGCGGAAAAGACGGAAGTGAAGAGTACGGAAAAGGCAACAAGCGCCGGAATGGTTGCAGCACCGGCTGCCGGTGAGACGGATCTTTTGGTGGGTCGGCCGTGTCCGGTATGCGGTAAGGGTACCATTATCAAAGGTAAGACGGCTTATGGCTGTTCCGAATGGAGAAACGGGTGCACTTTCAGGAAGCCTTTCGAATAAGAGGTCTGCTCAATGATAACTGAATATAAACTCTGTCAACTCAGCTTATAAGCAACCGTATTGGCAAGTTAGATTAAAGAGAGTAATCAATCTAAAACGTTAAACTACACACAACTCTGCCGGGTTTTTAACCGGGCGGACGATTAAAAAGCATTCGTCCCGGAAAAACCTTTAAGAGTTTGGTCTGTTTCACAGTTGTGAGACGTGCTTTTCACGACTGTGTGACGCTCGTCTCATGATCGTGAGACGCTCGTCTCTCAATTGTGAAATGTGTAAAAGAAAGGCACGATTTACCGAAAGTCTTGGTATCAGATAAGCCCGGCAGAAGTCCGGAATCGCCTTGGAATAAGCCCAAAGTCACCTTGGGGCAAGTTCGAAATAGCTTTGGAGCAAGCTCGAAATCACCTTGGAACAAGTTCGGAACGAGTAAAATGAGAAATCCTATAAAAAATCAAAACAGCTTCTTACAATAAACCTCTTTTTTTTCTGTTTATATACTCAGATTATGTGCCGCAAACTCATCTATATACTTCTACTTTTCCTACTGGCCTCCTGTGGTGCAGGACGCAGTTTGAAGAGAGCCGAGCAAAGTTATGCCCGCGGCGAATACTTTGATGCGGCCAAATATTACCGCAAAGCCTATGCGGCCACTCCCCCGAAGCAGCGCAAACAGCGTGGAGAGATCGCTTACAAGATGGCCGGCTGTTATCGCCTCATCAATTATAACGTGCGTGCCAAAGGAGCTTACATGAATGCCATCCGTTATAACTATCCGGATTCGGCCGCTCATTTCTATCTGGCAGAGAGTTTGCGGAAGAACGGTGAATATAAACCGGCTGTTGCTGCCTACGAGACCTATCTCCAGTACCGCCCGAACGATACATTGGCATTGAATGGCCTGCAATCCTGCACTTTGGCGCAGGAATGGAAAGAACACCCCACGCGCCACATCGTGAAGCGGGAACCTATTTTTTTCTCCCGCCGCAGCGATTATTCCCCGATGTATGCCGGAGATGATGCCGATATTATCTATTTTACTTCCACCCGGAATGAAGCGAAAGGCAATGACCTGAATGGCATCACCGGCATGAAGAGTGCCGATATATTCTCATCCAAACGGGATGAGAAGAAGAACTGGCAAAAGCCCGAACCGCTGGAATCGGAAGTGAACAGCGAGTTTGAAGATGGTGCCTGTGCTTTCTCCGCAGATGGCAAGACGATGTATTTCACCCGGTGCCGGACATCACCCGAAGCGCCGGTGTATGCCGAGATATATGCCTCCACACGTACCGGTGCCAGTTGGGGAGCGCCTACCAAATGCGCCATCCTGAATGACTCGCTCTCTTCGGTGGCTCATCCGGCCATGTCTCCGGCGGGAGATTTCCTTTATTTTGTATCTGATATGCCCGGTGGATTCGGCGGGCTCGATCTGTGGCGCATCAATGTGCTGAAAGACGGTTTCGGATATGTGGACAATCTGGGACCCGATATCAATACGGCCGGCGACGAGATGTTTCCTACGTTCGGCCCGAAAGGGGAGTTGTACTTCTCTTCGAACGGGCATCCCGGTATGGGAGGGCTCGATATCTTCTGTGCCGTGCTCGACTCTGTGTCCGGACGGTGGAAGGTGGAGAATATGCGTTCGCCCATTAACTCAGCCGGAGATGATTTCGGCATGACCTACGAGCCGGGGCGGCAACGCGGCTTTTTCTCCTCCAACCGGGGGGATGCCCGCGGATGGGATCATCTTTACAGCTTTGAGTTGCCGGAAGTGAACCATACCCTTACCGGCTGGGTGTATGATAAGGAGGGTGATGCCTTACCGGAAGCTCTGGTGACCATTGTGGGTGACGACGGTACTTATCTGAAAATAGATGTAAAGAAAGACGGGTCGTTTGTGCAACGTCTCACCCCCGGACAGCATTATGTGATGTTGGCCTCCTGCCGTGGTTACCTGAACGGAAAGCAGGAGCTCGTAACGGATACGGCCCAGGTAGACCGTAACTATGAAGTGGAATTCCCATTGGCATCCATTACCCGTCCGGTGCTCATAGAGAATATTTTCTACGAGTTCGACCGGGCAGACCTTACTCCGGAATCGACTACTGCGCTTGATGAGCTGATCGCTCTGCTGAACGATAACCCGAATATAACCATCGAGCTTGCTGCCCATTGCGACTATAAAGGAAATGATGCTTACAACGAGCGTCTTTCGCAGAGGCGTGCGGAATCAGTTGTCCGCTATTTGATAAAGGGGGGGATCTCCGAAGAGCGTCTTACCGCCAAGGGATACGGAGAGAGTAAACCGAAAGTCGCAAACAAGTCAGTGCTGAAGAAAGCTCCTTTCCTGAAAGAGGGGGATGTGCTGACGGAAGAGTTCATCAAGACACTTACTCCGGAACAGCAGGAGATCTGCAATGCCATTAACCGCCGCACCGAGTTCCAGGTACAGCGTACTACTTATGGATTATATAAATAAAACTATCTTTTCGAAAACTTGTTCTTCATTTCATTTGTTCTTGTTGAAGATAACGTTCATTTGATATAAGAATAATCTCCGGACACCTCTTCTTTCTCCGGAAAGAGGAGGAATCATGCGGGATGAAAGTGATGTCGGATGCAGGTTAACGGTAACTTTTAATAAGGAGAGCAATGAAAAAATCAAAAAAAGGAACGGCGGCCTTGATGGCGCTTGCTGCTGCATTCTTAATGTCTGCACAGAACTCAGAGGCATGTACACGTGCGGTGTATCTCGGTCTGGATGATATGGTGATAACCGGGCGTACAATGGATTGGAAAGAAGACATCATGTCCAATCTTTATTTGTTCCCGCGTGGCGTAAAACGGGTGAGTTATGATAAAGGCGAGGTGGTGAACTGGACCTCCAAATACGGGAGCATCGTTGCTTCCGCCTATGATATCGGTATTTGTGACGGGATGAATGAGAAGGGGCTCGTGGCAAGCATGCTCTTTTTGCCGGAGTCTGTCTATACGCGCCCGAACGATACGCGTCCGGTGATGGGAATCGGAATCTGGACGCAATATGTGCTTGATAATTTTGCTACAGTGAGTGAGGCGGTGGAAGAGTTGAAGAAAGAAACCTTCCGCATCGATGCGCCTCATCTGCCCAATGGGGCGGCTTCCACGCTACACATGGCAATAACCGATGAAACGGGCAATACGGCTGTCTTAGAGTATATCGACGGGAATCTGATGATTCATGAAGGCAGGCAGTATCAAGTGTTGACTAATTCACCGCGCTATGACCTCCAGCTGGCTGTGAATGATTATTGGAAAGAAGTGGGCGGTCTGCAGATGTTGCCGGGCACCAACCGTTCGAGTGACCGTTTTGTGCGTGCTTCGTTTTATGTACAGGCCATACCGCAGACAGGTGATCCGAAAATAGCAGTCCCCAGTGTACTGAGCATCATGCGGAACGTGTCTGTGCCATTCGGCATCTCTACTCCGGACAAACCGCATATCTCGTCTACCCGCTGGCGTTCTGTATCCAACCAAAAGGACCGGGTCTATTACTTTGAATCGACATTGACTCCTAATCTTTTCTGGGTAGATTTGAAGAAAGTAGACTTTAGCCCGAAAGCCGGCGTGAGGAAACTGACCCTGACTAATGGAGAAATTTATGCCGGTGAAGCAAACAAGGACTTTAAAGAAAGCAAAGGGTTTGACTTCCTGTTCAGATTACCGTAATAGAAAGAACCACCCCTGCCACAAATATTTGTAGCAGAGGTGGTTTCTAAGTTTTGTGCATTTTGATACATCCTCGATTTCTAAGTTTTGTGTATTTTGATGCACCCTTTTTTATTCCTTTTTCCCATACTCCTTATGGAATTCCACCACCGCTTCAATTCCTTTCCGGAAGATATCCAGTGAGAAATTCTCATTGGGAGAATGGATGGCATCAGATTCCAGTCCGAATCCCATCAATACGGTTTTGATGCCCAGCACCTGTTCAAAGGTAGAGATGATAGGGATGCTTCCTCCGCGACGTACTGCCAACGGTTTTTTGCCGAATGCTATTTCGAATCCTTTTTCGGCCGCCTGATAAGCCGGGAGGGAAATAGGACATACATAGCCCTGTCCGCCATGCATCGGGGTCACTTTGACCTGCACCGTTTCCGGAGCGATGGAGCGGATGTAATCGGCAAACAGTTCTGATATTTTGTGATGATCCTGGTGGGGAACCAACCGGCAGGATACTTTGGCAAATGCCTTCGAAGGGAGAACCGTCTTGGAGCCTTCACCCGTATATCCTCCCCATATACCGCAGACATCGAATGACGGGCGGCAACTGTTGCGTTCGAGGGTGCTGTATCCTTTTTCACCGAACAGTTCTTTCACTCCGATAGCAGCCTTATACTTCTCCTCATTGAACGGGATGTGTGCTATCATCTCGCGTTCCGCTTGAGGAACCTCCTCCACATCATCATAGAAACCCGGTACGGTGATGCGCCCGTCGGCATCTGTCACTTTGCTTATCATGCTGCAAAGTACGTTGACCGGATTGGCTACCGCACCACCGAAATGTCCGGAATGAAGATCACGGTTGGGTCCGGTCACCTCTATCTCCCAGTAAGCCAGCCCCCGTAAACCGGTGGTTAATGAGGGCAGGTCGGCGCCCAGCATACTGGTATCCGATACCAATATGATGTCCGCTTTCAGCAGTTCCTTGTGCTCTTTGCAGAAGGCTTCGAGACTGGGCGAGCCGATCTCTTCCTCTCCTTCGAAAATGAATTTCACATTGTTCCTTAATAAGTCGTTCCTGACCAGATATTCGAAAGCCTTCACTTGAATGAATGCCTGTCCCTTGTCATCATCCGCGCCACGCGCCCAGATATGCCCGTCGCGTATTTCCGGTTCAAACGGCTTGCTCTTCCACAATTCCAGCGGCTCGGCCGGCATCACATCATAGTGGGCATACACGAGCACTGTTTTGGCATTCGGGTCTACAATCTTCTGTCCGAACACAATCGGGTTTCCTTTCGAGGGCATTACGATAGCTTCGTCAGCTCCCGCCTCCAGTAATAATTGTGTCCAGCGCTGTGCACATGCCAGCATGTCATCGTGGTGCTCCGGTAGTGCACTGATACTTGGGATACGGATGAGGCTGAACAAATCATCCATCATCTTCGGTTCGTTTGCTGCGATATAATCTTTAATATAAGTCATGGGAATGGGTAGTGGTTAATGGATTAGTGATCGGTGATTAATTACTAATTGGTGATTAATTGTTAATTTCACAGTTGTGTCATTTTGTCCAATAAGTAATAATCGAGTATGGTCATGGCGGCCATTGCCTCCACGATGGGTACGGCACGTGGCAAGACACAGGGGTCATGACGTCCGCGTGCTTTCAGAGTGGTATCGATGCCGTCGATGTTTACGGTTTCCTGTTCCATAAGCACAGTGGCTACCGGTTTGAATGCGACACGGAAGAAAATATCCTGTCCGTTGCTGATGCCGCCCTGAATACCTCCCGAGTGATTGGTACGCGTCTCGATGCGCCCGTTATGGTTGTAGAATACATCATTCTGTTCCGAGCCTTTTTGTTTCAGGCCCTTGAAGCCGTCTCCATATTCAAATGCCTTGGCTGCATTGATGCTCAGCATGGCATTCCCCAATGCTGCATGCAACTTGCCGAATACCGGTTGTCCCAGTCCGATGGGGCATCCCTTGATGACGCACGTCAGCACTCCGCCGATGGTATCGCCTTCTCCTTTTATCCGGTAGATAAGATCCTGCATCTCTTGGGCTTTCTCCGGATCCGGGCAGCGTACCGGATTGGTCTCTATCAGGTCCAGATCGTAGTCCGTATAGTTCCCTTCCAGTTTGATGGGGCCTACTTGCGATGTATAGGCCGTGATGTGAATACCTAACTGGTTCAATGCCAATTTGGCCAATGCCCCGGCTACAACGCGTGAAATCGTCTCGCGTGCCGATGAACGTCCGCCGCCGCGGTGATCCCGAATGCCATACTTCACCTTATAAGTATAGTCTGCATGCGACGGGCGGTATACGTTTTCCAGATTGTTGTAATCGTTGGAATGCTGGTTTTCGTTCCATACGATAAAGCCGATAGGGCATCCTGTGGATTTTCCTTCAAAGATACCCGACAGGAATTCCACTTTGTCCGCTTCTTTACGTGAGGTAGTGATGGCCGATTGTCCGGGGCGACGGCGGTCGAGCTCCTTCTGTACGAACTCTTCGTCGATGCTGATACCTGCCGGAAAACCGTCTATGACTCCACCGATACCTTTCCCATGTGACTCTCCAAAGCTGGTCAGCCTGAATATATTTCCAAATGAATTAAACATGATGTTGTATGGTTTAAGAAATTGTATATTGCAAATATAACCATTTATCCGACATCAAAGCACTACCAGCACCATTATTTATCGCTGTTCCGGTATTGTTGGGGGCTCATGCCGGTGAGACGCTTGAAATATTTTCCGAAGAAAGACACGTTCGGGAAATTCAGGGATTCTGCTATTTCGTATATCGGTATGTTGGTCGATTTCAATTGCGCCTTGGCATCTACGATGACAACTTCCGAAATAATATCCATCACCGTTTTGCCTGTAACATGCTTTACCGTGTTGCTCAGGTGGGTGGGCGTTATGCTCATCTGTTGTGCATAATACAGGATGTTTCTTTCCTCTGTATAGTGTTGGATAACCAGATGGCTGAATGTCTTGCAGATCTCTTCACTCCTGTTCAGCACCGTTTCGGTCCGTATGGGACGCTCGTGATACATATCGCTCAAGCGGTAAAGGATGGAGAGGAGTATGTATTTCAGGATTTCCGGATTGTATGGCGAATGATTCTTGTAATACACTTTCATCATGAGTGTGAAGAACTCTTCGTAGATGCCGGCAAATTCTTCGGGTAGGGAAAGCACGGGATGGTTTTTGGTAATATAGATCAGGTCGATAATTGAATTCGTCTTGCTTATGCTGTCGATGAACTTGGAAGAAAACACCATGAAGTAGAGCTTTAAATCCCCTTCTATCCCGTTTATCTGTATGATGCTTCCGGGAGAAAGTGTTATGAAGTCGTTCTCTTTGATTGTATAGTTGGATAAATTGATGTTGGCATTCAGGCTTCCCTTCATACATAATACGAAGATTTCTGCTTTAAGCCGGCAGGGATACTGTGTATAGAGCCCCAATATGCTTTGGTCTATATCAGTGTTGCTTCCGATTACAAAGTCTTCGGTTATGTCGATTTTGGGTAATATCTTTTCCATAAATGCTTAGATGTTTGAATGTTTAATGCGCATTGCTCAAAGATAGGTATAAATTATGAATGGGATCGGATATTTAAGTTATAGAACAAAAAAACAACAGGATATTTCATTTATTTATGTAATATATAGAAAATTAGGCGAAAGAATTAAGTAAAAGGACATGAATTTGCAAGAATAGACCTTGTGAGGATATTTGAAAACGCCGTATTTTGCAACCGGGTTTTATCCCCTCTCTTGTCACGGATACCGATAGAATTGGTGGCTTTGTCAGCAAGGGAGTTTGGGCGTGTTTTCTCTCTCTTTTTGAGGGGAGCAGCCGATAATTAACTAAAAAAACAAAAGTATGAAAAGAGCAATTACGGCATGTATTTGTGTATGGTGGTTGGGTGGATCTGCCTTTGCGCAGAACTATCAGATTCCGAATTCGGATTTTGAGGTTTGGAATGATGTGAACGAACCGGGAGACGGGTGGTATTCGTTTGTCTCGGCAAGTGCATCGGGATTGGCAGCTTGGGGGAAACCTTTGGCAAAAGGGAATACTACCAAGATAGACGGACGGACGGGAGCCGGTATACAACTTATATCTAAAAATATAGGGCAAAAAGCGAATGGAAATTTGACCAGTGGACGTATCAACATGGGGTCTGCAACTCCTACCCATACCTCCAATTATAATTTTACGGATAGAAATGCCGATACTAACAATTGTCCGTTTGTCGGTTTGCCCGATAGCGTGTCTTGTTGGGCCAAATTCTCGCGTGGCGAAGATAAGGAGTATTCTGCACAAGGAAATTTTATTCTTCATGGCGATATAGATTATAAAGACCCTCATGAATCAGAGGCAAATGTAAGTGAATACCGTATAGCCGGTAGTACACTTGAGATCACTCCTTGTGTGGAATGGACTTATTTCAGCATCCCCCTGGCGTACACGGAGGTACAATCCGAGAAAATGTATATGCTTGGCTCTTTTACAACCAATCCGACACCGGGTGGCTCTGCGGGTGATGTGCTCCAAATCGATGATGTGAGATTTATCTATAACTCCAGGCTCGAATCGCTTGCTATTGACGGTGTCTCTTTGGAGGGTTTTGATAAAGACACATATAATTATGAAATTGATAGCTATGCGCCTGCAATAGACGATGTTATGGCTGTTACTGACGGCAAGGGAGCTACCGTTGATGTGCAACTTGATGCCGGAGTGATGGAGGTTACGGTGAAAGGTAATGATATTGAAGACAATGAAGCCAATTTCCATACTTATACTCTCGTATTCAAATGGGATGTAGGATTTGAGCAGAATGTTGCAAGTACAGTACGTCTGAAGAGTATAAACAGAGGAATCGCCATTGAAGGTGCACAGCCGGGAGATTGCATTGAGATATATTCGGTGCAAGGAGTAAAAGTGGGACAGTATACAGCCGATGGCAGCACGGTAATGGTGGATAATCTGTTTTCGAATACTGTTTATCTTGTAAGGATAGGTGCGTATGTGACGCGTGTATTGACAAAGTAAGTCGTGTTCTGATATATTAAATTGTTGAAGTCGGAGAGGTGTGGTTCAGTGAAATGGATCACACCTCTTCTTGTATAATGACTTATTTTTTAACGAACTTCACGGCTCTATTCCCGATCTTAATCAGATAGATGCCTCTGGATAAATGGGATACGTTGATATTGTCTGTCATGATGGTTCCCGACATCGTTTGTACACCGGTGAGATTGAATATCTCATATCTCTGGCTTTCTGCCCCTTTTATGATAAGGGCATCTGTGGTAGCATCATAATAAACGGGATACTTGTTTCCTGCCGGAGTATCGGTAATGCCGGTAGAGATATTGGTCCCTTCAAAACCGACATGAATATCCATATCTGCATCATAGGGAATTACATTGAGAGACAATTCCAATACCTTGTCCTTAATAGTTGATTGTGCCAGAGAAACCTTCACCTTACCTACTATTGTCAGGTTCAAGTCAACCGTTTTGGGCAAAAGATTGATTGTGCTTCCCTCTTTTTGCAGTTCAACTTCCGGAACCGTAATGTCTCCCAAGGATATACCGCTAAAAGAGAAGTTTCTGATTTCCAGTGTAGCGTGGGTATCATCTGATGCTGTCAGATATACATTCTCCTGAACCGGTGACATGCTTGTTTCGTCAACCGTGATTGTTAACAGCCCCTTATAGATTCCTGCTGCTTCTTGGCTTATCTGTGCATGAGCAGGTAAAGACATCGCAATAGCTATAAATGCGGCAACTGTTGAAAGTAATTTTTTCTTCATAAATGTTTTTTTTAATTGTTTATTGGAGTATTTAGAACACATAACCGAAACCAATGTTCGCATAAATGGGATACATGTTAAAGGTTATGGTTTCAAAATCTTTTTTGAAAATAGGGACTGCTCCCCAGGTAAGGTTGGCGGCTACATTCAGGTGCGAGAAAGCTCTCCATTGTGCTCCTAATTGCATGCCGCACTGAAAGCGCCTTAAATCATCGCTGAAATTGTAGGTGGCGGCTTTTACTTTTACTTTTTCTCCGGTGGGGTCTCCGTCTCTTAAATAACCGTCATAAGCATCTCCGAAAAACTCTCCTGACGTGACGTAAGAGAACCAGGGCCCTAATTCAAGTTCCCATCGTCTGCTGACCTTGTATATTGCTAAGACAGGAATTGTCAACAGCGATTGTTTGACGGTAGTTGTTACGCCTCCGGTCCATTGTCCTTCCATTTCACCGCCATCATTGGCGATCATTCTCATGTGATAGTTCTTTACGGTAGCATCGGTCTTCATACCTTTGCTCTCCAATCGGATTCCCGTACTGATTCCCCATCGGGTATTGAATGTTTTCACTACATCGCCTTCTATGGAAAAAGCGGTGGTGGGATTGAAACTGTTTATCTTTCTGATTTCCGCAGGAAGGGGGAGTGGGGAAGTGCCTCCTATATTGAATCCGGCTTTTAACCGGTACTCCAATCCTATCGTCAGCGATTTTAAGATGTTTTTGTTACGCTCTTCCTGGGCTTCGATCACATTGGATGCAATGAAGCAACACATAATTATAAGGGTTAGTCTCTTTTTCATTGGGGTATCAATTAAGATGTTTTTCTACATTTTCTATATCCTCTAATTCGATTTTAGCCTCATCGATAATGAGGGTACTTCCGATGGCTCCTCTGAAATAGCCTCCTTCGGCACTGGAAGAGAATACGACTGTGGTATAGTATTTTCCGGTTATCAGTTTGGACGGATCGACTGTCTGGCGATATTCAAAAGGTATGGATACGTGTGTGTACTCCGAAGCGGGCTGGGCATTGTCAATACGTGCAATGGCTATAATGCAGGGATCGTTAAATCGGATGGAGCCGTCTAATATTCTACCGTCTATGGGCTCATAAAGGATGGCGTATAGATCAAAAATATCTTGCTTCCCGATGACAGGGTTCCGGTCTTCGTCTTTGAAGACTTCTCCGGGCGTATATTTGTACCATGCACTCAATGCTTTGGGCTTTTTGTTGGGACTGTAAGCTATGGGTAGTCCGAAACGGGTTGATTTTAATGCCTCTTCGCGACCGTTACCGGCTGATTTCGCATCGAAAGAACCTATGAATAAATTTCCGGCTGCTAACGGCATGCCAAGGCTGGCGCCCCAGAAGCCGGTATCCTTGGTCTCTAATTTCACTCCTTTTCCTTTGTAACCTATTTCATAGGATACCGTCGGGTATATAAGAGGGTTACTTAGCCTCTCTTTTTCGGGGGTAACGTATCCTGTTAAGGAATAGCCGTTGTTGGCTGTTGCCCAGATTAACTGTTTTTGCCCTTGCTCTGAAATTTCGTAGAATTCATGCCATTTTTTGCCGATTGTGCCAACCGGCTCTGTCGTTTCCCAATGTTCGAAACTGAAGTTTAATTTAATGTCGGAAATATCCACATAAACAGTATATACTTTCTTCCATTGCCTGTCCTCTGATGTCACAACGTATGTTTGCGGGGTTGAGAAGTCTCTTACTGTCTTGCTTTCCGGTTCGATAGTAGCGCCGTCTGTTAGTTCGAACTGGGGTGCGAATCGGGTAATGTCGATGGTGGATTGTGCCATGATAATAACTGTATTGTTGTTAATGATCGGAGGCATCTTTAATACTGAAGGATCAGGGACTGTACAAGATTCGATGTCGGCTTCTGTATTCGCAGCTTCATCCTGAATGCATGAATAAAAACTTAAACAAATGCATATACCTATTACCAGGTTTTTAAATTCCATTCTATTTTAATTATTGATTATGTATTAATGAGAAATGCATTGAAAATTAAGGTGTAAAGTTAAGCTTAAAAATCCACGTGCCAAATCTTACCTTGTCTTTTTATGTTCTTTTGTGTTGTTTCTTGAAGAAAATATTTTTGAAAGCCGATACGGTAGGTCTATTCCTCTTATTTTATGTTCTAATCCTAAACAGACCCTTTAAGCAGGTTCTTATAAAAAATACTTTTTAATGGAGTGAAAGGTGTTATTACTGATTTCTAAGATTTACTCAAAGGTCAGACTTTGTCCGGGAGATAAGGGCATTTTGACAAAATGTCAATATGATATTTAAGTTGCTTCAGAATCCTTTTATTAAAGCAAGAGATTGTGTTGAGGCTAAAAATCTTCTGCATTTTCATATTGACTATATCGAAAAGTCATCAATGTGAATGATTGTCTGTTATCAGTGCTGTTGTTTTGTGTTTTTGCTTTCAACTTGTCTTGAAAATAGGGATATACTACTCTTTATTCTATTTTTTAATAGCTCGACTTCTGTCGGTTGTTAGCCTGAAAAGCAGTCTCTACAAGAAAAATATATTTTTCCCGTAGACATTCTTATAGTTTCTCGTAGAGGAACGAGTCGTTCCTCTACGAGGAACTGAACTTTTCTCCCGGAGAAACGTGAGTGAATTTTTCGTTGAAAAGTGCATATTCATCCTCTTTTACATGAAAATATGCAGGAAAAAGTGCATATTATTCATCCTTTTATGCACTTTTTTCTCTATTTACTGCTTTTGGAGTGAAGTGTCTGTTAGTAAAAATTATAATAAGTGAGAATTATGTCAGTCTATTTGCGTTTCTTGTGTCTTTTGGTTAGTGAGGAAGGGCTTCCGTGGAAGTTTCTTTTCGGATTTATTTTGTTCCATCTAATGTCTAAATGAAATAAAGAGCCGTTCCTTGGAGGCTTTGCACCTCCAGCTATTGGGCGAACCACCTGACGTACTGTCGCATAGTTTTATTGACTTGTTGTCGTATAGTGATATATGCATATTATATGATAAAATGTTTTACATGGGTAGAGTGGAAAGAGTCAAGTGCCTCTTTCCACTCCTATCCCGATAAATTTACATTGTCACTTTACCAAGTGATAACTTTATCTATGATTTCTTGTTGCTCCAAGCTACTTCTTCGTAGATAGATGCGTGTTGTTTCAATGCTTTCATGCCCCATGAGGTCAGCAAGTAATGCTATGTCGTTGAACTTCTCCAAGAAATTCTTGGCATAGCGATGGCGAAACGAGTGAGGGTAAACCACTTTTTCATTCAAACCATATTTCACGGCATAGTTCTTCAATTGCTGTGATATGCCTCTTGTGGTAATGCGCTCGCTAAAGCGATTGATAAAAAGATAGCCACTTGTGCGGTTAACTGTCTACAACCACTTTACAGCTTCAGTACGCAATGTCTTAGGAATATAAATACGGCGTATTTTTCCACCTTTGGTATAGATGTCATAATAGCCCACTTGCACATGCTCAATCTTGATTTGTACAAGTTCGCTCACTCTGGCACCAGTTGCTGCCAAGAAGCGAACAACAAAGTACCATTCCAAATTGTGTTCCTTCTTCAACTTGTTCTTCAAGAATATGTAGTCGGCATTGCTGATGACATTTTCCAAGTAAGAACGTTGCTGCACCTTGACAGACTTCAAGCGTAGCTTTGTTTTGCCTACAAATACAAGGTATTTGTTCATTGCCTGAATACGGAGATTTACTGTTTTTGGCTTGTAAGTCTCAATCAAGTAGGTCTTGTAAACCAGCAAGTTTCTCTTGTTTAACTCCTTGTATCGAGAGTCAAACTCTTTCACGGCATACAGGTATGCCGAGATTGTGTTCTTAGCCATATTACCTTGGCTTAGGAACTCTTCAAATTTCTCTATTTCCATTTCTATTCATTTATTAGTGAAACATTATGTTGCCCTAATAAATAGACATGGATTTGTTCTATGAGTTCTTATATTTGCGGTGAGGAAGAGTTGTTTGACAGCAAACGTATGCATATTGCAGAAATTAGAACCATTGCCCAATCGTTGTCTCTCTTGAGGTGAAAGGCTTACAAATAGCTTATTTAAAGCTGTTCGGCAGATTTTAGCGTAATTTTATACCAAACCTTAATATGTATTCATGATTATTTTGAAAAAATATTTTTTAGAATATCGCCAATCCAAGGTTGCCTCAATTTATCTCGATAATAATCATGTTCAAATTTAAAGGCATCTTTCTTGAATGTACTTTTGAAATTGTGACGCATGCTGTCTTGATATTGTAAGATTAGCCGATAATGCAAGGTAGAGTCAGCTGTAACATTAGCTTCATCTTGTTTGGTAGTTACTGAATCTTTGGCTGTATGTTTAGTAACGAGACCACCTTGGATTGTACCTGTTACTAATGTGTCTTCTTCATAAGCTATATATAGTGTGTCTTTATCTGATGTAAACGATTTATTCGTCTGCGCAAATAGAAAACTGCCACTAAATATGACAACTGACAAGACAAAAGTTTTAAGTATATATTTCATATTCAGTTTTTTACAAAGTTACAATAATTGTGAGATTAATGTTTTCTGGCAGGATAAAAAAGGCTAATTCCTGCCACGGCTTTCATTTAAAGGCTTTTTGTAATAGGGTTAGCGGTCTATTCTATCTTAATTTCTTGTGACAGATTATCACTATAAAACATTATATTTGTAGAGTTAAGTGGTTTGGAATAATGGTAAAGAAAGATATATATAACTATGGAAGGAAAAAATATGCTAAGAGATAAACTTGTAGATATAGCTTTGCAATGGCAAGTATGTTTTGGGGTGGCTCCATCTATCACAAGTTCCATCTCTGAGTATGATGCAGCAATGTTAGTTGGTATGTCTGAGAAAGAATACTCCGACTACATGAAAGATAAAACTGCTGTTACCAAAGGAACTGATTTCATTTATAAAAATATAAAATATCAGGTAAAAGCCAATCGACCAAGCGGAAAAAAAGGAAGTTTTGTAACGATGGTTCCGAAAGCCTCAAACTACGAATGGGATAAATTAATCTGGATATTATACGATAAGAAGTATGTAATGCAAGAAGCATGGGAATGGAAGGTAGAAGACTACAAAAAGGAATTTGGAGAAAAAAATAGGTTATCTCCAAAAGACTATAGGAAAGAGAAAGGAACTCGCTTGTATCCCCAATAAACACTTTAACCAAATGTACAGCAATACAATAGAACAAGCAAAGTATCTCATTTCTATGAATGAGAACATGAAATCTATACTTGACAAATACGGTGTAGATAACCTATTATTGCAAACTACGCCCCTTCTTTTAAGGCTAAACAAATATATCGAAAGAGGAATTGAAAAACGAAAAGATGTAAATTGTTATACTTATAAAAGTAACAAACATTTCGAACTATTCTATCCGGATAGTACAGGGAATGAATTCTCTAACAACAAGGTATATATTGAAGCTAATGAAGATGTTGCTGAAACTCTAAGAATGAGTTTGAGATTTGCATTTGCAATAGCTAAATTGTTAGATAACATATCCAACAAATTCAATATCGTTGTAAGTTATGCCGATACAGATTTTACTGTTTCATTTTATTGCAAAAGAGATTCTGAGGAATGGTTAACCAATGATTTAGATTCCTATACAGAAGAAGCTATTTTGGTCATTACGACTTAAAATAGTCAACAGATATTACAACAACATCCAAATATTGCAACCTAAAACTACAACAATATGAAAAGTAAAGATTTACGAAAACTGAGTGATGACATAAGAAGAAGGGTCTCTCGTACTTTTGGCTTCCGTCAAAGTAGCTACATAAACTGGATTGTAAAAGAAGGCTATTTCTTCTACTTATAACATTTAAGTTCCGCAAGAGTAAACCTTAAGGTAAAGCCTATGTATGCCGATGACTTGTGGTGGGATATTTTCAAATTACCTGAAAATAAGAAATACCCTATAAGTTTACGTGGAACAGGCGCTTTCAGTATTCATGCAGTAAATCTTAAAGAATATACTTTGGTAGATGAACAGACTGATTGCACTAATGAGGATGCACTATGTGAGAAATGGCAGAACATATTTCGTGCAGCTTTACAAGATATTGATTCTTTTCTGCATAACCATCCTAATGCAGATACATTCATTCCCGACAAAAACTATAATTATGATGCAGACAGGCTTTTATATTTTATCACCTTATTACATAATGGCAGAAAGAGGGAGGTTATACAAACCGTAAATGAACTTAAAGCCAAAGGACATAGTTGTCTATTTCATGATTTTGCTTCTGGTATGGACAGCTATGATTTCATATTGGAATGGTGTAAAGATTAAAAACGTATGAAAGGATAGAATATTTTACATTTTAATATTATGCTATGCTGAAGAATGACGATATCTCAAAATTATACCAATTAATAGATCTGTATTTGGCAAAAAGGATAAATGAAACAGAATTTTGTGATACTTTTTTTGATATATACGATATAACGATGAATGTAAAGGATTTGAATGATATTGAAAAAAAAGGTATTTGATAAATTACAGCAGAAAATAATAGAGAGCTATCATTCTTTAAAAAAGACGTTGGCGGAATTAATTTAGTACATACTTAATTCCGCCAATGGGTATATAGAGATTCTTTGTATGAAATGTGCTATGGATTTTGATGCATATAAAGAGTATATTCATTACATTTGTAGCATTAATACAACAAAGTCATGATTGAATCGGAAAGAAAACAGATTATCGATCTGGTGAAACGTGAAGTGATTCCTGCTATTGGCTGTACAGAACCTATTGCAGTAGCGCTGTGTGTGGCAAAAGCTGTGGAAACACTGGGAACGAAACCGGAGAATATAAAAGTACTTTTGAGCGCCAACATTTTGAAAAATGCAATGGGGGTAGGCATTCCCGGAACGGGGATGATCGGTCTGCCTATTGCTGTGGCATTGGGGGCTATTGTCGGAAAGTCGGAGTACCAGCTTGAGGTATTGAAAGATAGTACGCCGGAGGCTGTAGAGCAGGGAAAGCAATATATAAATGAAAAACGCATCTGCATCTCATTGAAAGAAGGTATCACGGAAAAACTTTATATTGAAGTGGTCTGTGAAGCGGAAGGGAAAACGGCCACGGCAATTATTGTCGGTGGACATACCACCTTTGTATATATAGCGCGTGGTGAAGAAGTATTGCTTAACAAGCAACATACCGGGATTGAAGAACAAGACGAGAAGAGTCTGGAACTGAACCTGAAGAAAGTATATGACTTTGCTTTAACGGCGCCGTTGGAGGAGATTCGTTTTATTCTTGAGACAGCCCGGTTGAACAAAGCGGCAGCCGAGAGTTCTTTTCAGGGAGATTACGGACATGCTTTGGGAAAGATGCTTCGCGGGCGGTATGAGCATCAGATAATGGGCGACAGTGTCTTTTCCCATATCCTTTCTTATACTTCGGCGGCTTGTGATGCCCGTATGGCGGGGGCTATGATTCCGGTCATGAGTAATTCGGGGAGCGGTAACCAGGGAATATCGGCAACCTTGCCTGTTTTGATATTTGCTGAGGAGAATGGCAAATCGGAAGAGGAACTTATCCGTGCTTTGATGTTGAGCCATCTCACGGTGATTTATATTAAACAGAGTTTGGGACGTTTGTCTGCTCTTTGTGGTTGCGTGGTTGCTGCTACCGGTTCAAGTTGCGGCATTACGAGGCTGATGGGAGGGGAATATAAGCAAGTAGCTTGTGCCGTGCAGAATATGATTGCCAATTTGACGGGAATGATTTGTGACGGAGCAAAACCCAGTTGCTCATTAAAAGTAACGACCGGTGTTTCTACTGCTGTCCTTTCTGCCGTAATGGCCATGGAAAACAGATGTGTGACATCTGTGGAGGGCATTATCGACGAGGATGTAGATCAAAGTATCCGTAATTTGACCCGTATCGGCTCACAAAGTATGAATGAGACGGACAAGGTGGTATTGGATATCATGACTCACAAACATTGTTGAAGGCTTATTAAACAGAAAGTTGAAAGTTACTCTGCAGCATATAGCGCAGCTAACTTTCAACTTTCATTATTCAGTATTCAGCTTCCGCTGAATAAGTTTTCGACTGTTAGTGTCCTCCGCAGCCACCGTCGCATTCGTGATCACCACATTCATGATCACCGCAATCTCCGCCGCAGTCACCACAACCGCAGCTGCAACCGCCGCTCATCATGTTTATAATCTCCTGAATTTCTTCATTGGTAGCCGGGCGGCTTTCGATTACTTCACCGACAAATGTCAGATCGGCACCTGCCAACGGGTGATTCATGTCGACCACTACTACATCGGTTTTCACTTCTACTACGGTTCCGTTCATGTGACGGCCCTCGGAATCCATTAAAGGCACTATATTGCCTGCAATGATGCGTTCACTGTCGAACTTACCGTCGATTTCGAAAATGTGTTTAGGCAAATCCAGCACGTGCTCTTCGTTGTATTCGCCATAAGCATCCTCGGATGAAATGGTGAATTCGAATTTATCTCCTTTGTTAAGTGGGGCTATCTGACCTTCAAAAGCTTCGAGTGTAGTACCCAGACCGGAAATGAACTGGAATGGATGCTCTGCTTTGGCTTCTTCTACTAAATCCTTTTCTCCATCTTCTGTAGTGTACAGCTTGTACGCTACGGTGATGTACTTGTTTTCTGCTGTTTCCATTTATTCTTTTATATAGTTAGTAATAGCGGATATCCGCGGAGTTGCAAAGATACGAATAATTTGTTAGGCAGCCGGAATACGCTATGTAAATTTCAGATTATTAAGCGCTTTTATCACAATCCTTTTTCACTTGGAAAATGTTTGCTTTTAGAAACATAAAGTGATAAAATTAGATATAAATCCCCGCTTTTCTTACGATTATTCAATTTTAGATGATTTTTTTCTTCAATTTGTTTGGATATAATAAAAAAGCCCTTACCTTTGCAGCACAATTTAATGAAGAAAATAAGATATGAATACTCATACATCCATTAACCTGGCAGTCTTGCATATTATTCGCGTCGTGGTGGTCACATCAAGAGCGTGAGAAAGGTGGTGTATGTGTTCGTATCATAAAATGAAATAATTAGAGCCTTTCTCACTACCGTGGGGAAGGCTCTTTAATTAAAAAGAAATCAGGAGATGAAAAAGCAATTACGCAGTTCATTCAGTACACAAGGCCGTCGTATGGCAGGTGCCCGCGCTTTATGGGCAGCCAACGGCATGAAAAGAGAGCAAATGGGGAAGCCCATTATTGCTGTCGTGAATTCATTTACACAGTTTGTGCCCGGACATGTGCATTTACACAAAATAGGACAATTGGTAAAGGAGGAGATTGAAAAAGCAGGGTGTTTTGCTGCTGAATTCAATACGATTGCCATCGATGACGGTATTGCCATGGGACATGACGGTATGCTTTATTCGCTCCCTTCCCGTGATATTATAGCAGATAGCGTAGAGTATATGGTCAATGCCCATAAGGCAGATGCGATGGTGTGTATCAGTAATTGTGATAAAATAACTCCGGGAATGCTGATGGCTGCCATGCGGTTGAATATTCCTACTGTATTTGTATCGGGAGGACCGATGGAGGCCGGCGAATGGAATGGTCAGCATCTTGATTTAATCGATGCTATGATCAAATCCGCCGATAGCAGCGTGAGTGATAGTGAGGTGGCTGATATAGAAAGAAACGCTTGCCCTACCTGCGGCTGCTGCTCGGGCATGTTTACGGCAAACTCGATGAACTGCCTGAATGAAGCCATCGGTTTGGCGCTTCCCGGCAACGGAACGATTGTAGCTACTCATGAGAACCGTACCGAACTTTTCAAGGAGGCCGCCCGACTGATTGTAAAGAATGCTTTCAAATATTACGAGGAAGGAGACGAGAGTGTATTGCCGCGGAGCATTGCTACCCGTGAGGCTTTCTTGAATGCAATGACGCTCGACATCGCTATGGGAGGGTCTACCAATACGGTTCTCCATCTGCTGGCGATTGCCCATGAGGCGGAAGTTGACTTTAAGATGGATGATATCGATATGTTGTCCCGTAAAAGTCCGTGCCTGTGTAAAGTTGCTCCTAATACGCAGAAATATCACATCCAGGATGTAAACCGTGCAGGCGGTATCATGGCCATTATGAACGAGTTGGCAAAAGGAGGACTCGTAGATACGACTGTCCGTCGGGTGGATGGCATGACATTGGCCGAGGCTATCGACAAATACTGCATTACCAGTCCGAATGTTTGTGAGGAAGCATTGAAGAAATACGCGAGTGCGGCAGCCGGAAAGTTCAATCTTGTACTGGGTTCTCAGAATGCTTATTATAAGGAATTCGATACGGACCGTGCCGAAGGGTGTATCCGTGATCTGGAACATGCTTATAGCAAAGACGGCGGATTGGCTGTCCTGAAAGGGAATATTGCTCAGGACGGTTGCGTTGTGAAAACCGCCGGAGTAGATGAGAGTATCTGGAAATTTACCGGTCCGGCCAAAGTCTTCGATTCTCAGGAGGCTGCCTGCGAAGGTATTCTGGGCGGAAAGGTGGTCAGCGGTGATGTCGTTGTCATTACAAACGAGGGACCTAAGGGAGGACCGGGGATGCAGGAAATGCTATATCCCACCTCTTATATTAAGTCAAGACATTTGGGCAAAGAGTGTGCGCTGATTACCGATGGTCGTTTTAGCGGCGGAACATCCGGATTGAGTATCGGACATATCTCTCCGGAGGCTGCTGCCGGTGGAAATATCGGTAAAATACAAGACGGAGACTGGATTGAAATAAATATCCCTGAGCGTACCATCAATGTGAAGCTGACCGATGAAGAACTGGCAGCACGTCCGATGACTCCGGTAACTCGCGAACGCTTTGTTCCGAAGAGTCTGAAAGCTTATGCCAGCATGGTAAGTTCTGCTGATAAAGGAGCGGTGAGATTGATTTAGAATTATGAATTATGATTGATGGATTATGAAAGATTTAATTTCGGGCGCAGAAGCATTGATGCGTTCTCTTGAATATCAGGGAGTAAAGACCATTTTCGGCTATCCGGGAGGCTCTATCATGCCGGTATTCGATGCTCTGTATGATCATCGGAATACGTTGAACCATATATTGGTGCGGCACGAACAGGGCGCGGCTCATGCGGCACAAGGATTTGCACGTTCATCGGGTGAAGTGGGAGTGTGCCTCGTGACCAGCGGCCCCGGAGCTACCAATACGATAACGGGCATTGCCGATGCTATGATCGACAGTACTCCTGTTGTAGTGATAGCCGGGCAGGTGGGTACTGCATTTTTGGGAACGGATGCTTTTCAGGAAGTCGATCTGGTAGGCATTACTCAGCCTATTACGAAGTGGAGCTATCAGATCCGGCGTGCAGAAGATGTGCCTTGGGCGGTTGCCCGTGCATTTTATATTGCAAAGAGCGGACGTCCCGGTCCGGTAGTGCTCGATTTTGCCAAGAATGCACAAGTGGAGAAAGCCGTATATGTTCCGACGAAATTAGATTATATCCGTAGTTATGTCCCTGTTCCCGATACGGATCCGGAGGCAGTGAGAACTGCTGCCGAACTGATAAATAATGCGGAACGTCCGTTGGTGCTGGTAGGCCAGGGAGTAGAACTGGGAAATGCCCAACAAGAGTTGCGCCATTTCATCGAAAAGGCGGGAATGCCGGCCGGATGTACTCTGTTGGGATTGTCGGCATTGCCTACGGACCATCCTTTGAATAAGGGCATGTTGGGGATGCATGGGAACTTGGGACCGAATGTCAATACGAATAAATGTGATGTGCTTATTGCAGTGGGCATGCGTTTTGATGATCGGGTAACGGGAAATCTGGCTACCTATGCCAAGCAGGCAAAGGTCATTCATTTCGATATCGACCCGGCGGAGGTGAATAAGAATGTACATGTGGATGTAGCTGTGCTGGGTGATTGTAAAGAAACGTTGGCTGCTGTGACAGAATTGCTGCAACCCCAAACACATACCGAATGGCTGGAGAGCTTCACGGATTATGAACGGGTGGAAGAGGAAAAGGTAATTCGTCCGGAGCTGCACCCGATGTCCGATACACTCACGATGGGTGAAGTGGTGCGTGCGGTGAGTGAGGCTACCCATAACGAGGCCATTCTGGTGACGGACGTCGGTCAGAACCAGATGATATCCGCCCGCTATTTTAAATACAGTAAGGAACGCAGTATCATCACTTCCGGCGGCTTGGGAACGATGGGATTCGGGTTGCCTGCCGCTATCGGTGCAACTTTCGGACGCCCCGACCGCACTGTCTGTGTCTTTATGGGTGATGGCGGGTTGCAGATGAATATCCAGGAATTGGGTACTATCATGGAACAGAAAGCTCCCGTAAAAATCATTGTGCTGAACAACAACTTCTTGGGAAATGTACGGCAGTGGCAGGCGATGTTCTTTAACCGCAAGTATTCTTTCACTCCGATGATGAATCCGGATTATATGAAGATTGCTTCTGCTTATGATATTCCGTCCAGGCGTGTGAAGTCCCGTGAAGAACTCTCGGCAGCCGTTGAAGAGATGGTTAAGACAGAGGGGCCTTATCTGCTGGAGGCTTGTGTGATTGAAGAGGGAAATGTATTGCCGATGACCCCTCCGGGTGGTTCGGTGAATCAGATGTTGCTGGAATGCTGAGGAAGTTGAAAGTTAAAAGTTGAAAGTTATGGATGACAAGACATTATATACATTGATTGTGCACTCGGAGAATATAGCAGGGTTGCTGAATCAGATAACGGCTGTATTTACTCGCAGGCAGATTAATATAGAGAGCCTGAACGTGTCGGCATCTTCTATCAAGGGAGTGCACAAATACACGATTACGGCATGGACGGATAAGGATACGATTGAAAAGGTAGTGAAGCAGATTGAGAAGAAGATCGATGTGCTGCAGGCACATTACTTTACGGATGACGAGATTTACTTTCACGAGATTGCTTTATACAAGGTGTCCAGTCCTGAATTTCAGGCCAATCCGGAGGCTTCTCGGATCATACGCAAGTATAACGCGCGCATTGTCGAGGTAAACCCGGTGTTTGCTATTGTGGAGAAGAACGGGAGGAGCGAGGAAATTACAGCGCTTTACAACGAACTGCGCCAACTGAATTGTGTTTTACAATTTGTCCGTTCGGGGCGCGTGGCCATTACCACCAGTTGCTTTGAACGGGTGAATGAATTTCTTGCCGACCGGGAGACGCGTTATAATCAAAGCAAGCAACAGCAGGAAAATGAGTGAAAATAATAAAATAGGAACTTACAGATTTGTTGCGGAACCGTTTCATGTGGATTTTAACGGCCGTCTGACGATGGGGGTATTGGGCAATCATCTGTTGAATTGCGCCGGCTTTCATGCCAGTGACCGTGGCTTTGGAATTGCAACCTTGAATGAGGATAATTATACCTGGGTACTTTCGCGCCTGGCCATCGAGCTGGACGAGATGCCTTACCAGTATGAGGAATTCAGCATTCAGACGTGGGTGGAGAATGTGTACCGTCTTTTTACGGACCGTAACTTTGCGGTGATAGATAAGGATGGGAAAAAGATAGGGTATGCCCGCTCCGTATGGGCAATGATCAATTTGAATACCCGCAAGCCGGCTGATTTGCTGACATTGCATGGAGGAAGCATTGTTGATTATGTATGTGACGAGCCTTGCCCGATTGAAAAGCCGTCGCGTATTAAGGTGACTGTAAAGGAACCGATGGAGACGATCACTGCCAAATACAGCGATATCGATATAAACGGACATGTAAACAGTATCCGCTATATTGAGCATATTTTGGATTTGTTTCCTATAGAACTTTATAAGACAAAACATATTCGCCGGTTCGAGATGGCTTATGTGGCCGAGAGCTACTATGGTGACCGATTGTCTTTCTTCCGGGAAGAAGTGTCGGAGAATGAATATCACATAGAGGTGAAAAAGAACGGCGAAGAGGTGGTTTGTCGCTCGAAGGTATTGTTTGAATAAGATAAATTAGATTGTATAATAAACAGGTGGTTATGCCACCAATTAAAAATTAGAACAAAAATGGCACAAATGAATTTTGGCGGTGTTATGGAAAATGTAGTAACCCGCGAAGAATTTCCGTTGGAAAAAGCTCGTGAAGTATTGAAAAACGAAACAATTGCCGTAATCGGTTATGGTGTACAGGGCCCCGGTCAGTCACTGAACCTGCGTGACAATGGTTTCAACGTGATTGTCGGACAACGTAAAGGTGGCAAGACTTGGGAGAAAGCGGTTGCAGACGGTTGGGTGCCGGGCGAAACTTTGTTTGAAATAGACGAAGCATGCCAGCGTGGTACCATTATTGAATATCTGCTTTCGGATGCTGCTCAGATTGAAGTATGGCCTACCGTGAAGAAGAATCTTACTCCGGGCAAAGCACTTTATTTCTCTCATGGCTTCGGTATTACTTATAAGGAACGTACCGGTATCATTCCTCCTGCCGATGTGGATGTTATTCTTGTTGCTCCGAAGGGATCGGGTACTTCATTGCGTACCATGTTCCTCGAAGGTCGTGGACTGAACTCATCTTATGCTATTTTCCAAGATGCTACCGGCCGTGCTTATGAACGTGTGATTGCTTTGGGGATCGGCGTAGGTTCGGGCTATCTGTTCGAAACAACATTCAAACGCGAGGTTTATTCCGACTTGACCGGAGAACGCGGTTCGTTGATGGGAGCTATCCAAGGCTTGTTGCTGGCACAATATGAGACATTGCGTGAAAACGGTCATACTCCTTCTGAAGCATTCAATGAAACGGTAGAAGAGTTGACTCAGTCACTGATGCCGTTGTTTGCAAAGAATGGTATGGACTGGATGTACGCTAACTGCTCTACTACTGCTCAGCGTGGTGCACTCGACTGGATGGGCCCGTTCCACGATGCTATCAAACCGGTGATGCAGCAATTGTATGAGAGTGTAAAGAGCGGTAAGGAAGCACAAATCTCTATTGATAGCAACTCTCAGCCGGATTATCGTGAAAAACTGAATGAGGAACTTCGTCAGTTGCGCGAGAGCGAAATGTGGCAGACTGCTGTAACCGTTCGTAAACTTCGTCCGGAAAACAACTAATCTGAATAGAATATACAATAAAATAAGAGAGGGGAAACTTAAAAGTTTTTCCTCTCTTATTTTATTGTATAACAGCTCGTTATGAATGTTGTTCTCGATTATGCCATTTGTGGAATTTAAAAAAAAGTATAATATGTTTGGATAAATAATGCAAGTTTGACTAATTTTGCGGAAAATATTCAAAACAAACAACTGTCTATGAGAAAAAAGAATGCCATTCTGAAATTCTCAAGGGCAATAAGTTGCCTCTTGATAATTTCTGCCTTTACGGGGTGTATCAATACAGATACGGATTTGTCTACTCCGGGAGATGATGTTACAACTCCTAATTCTTTTGATTTTGCCACTACGGAATCTGTGCAATTGAATGTAAATTACGAGATTCCTGAAAGTTCCGAAGGCTATCAGGTGCTGTTTGAGGTTTATACCGAAAATCCATTGATGACTGATGCTGACGGACAGATTGTGAAGCGTTCCGACATACAGCCGGTTATCACGCGTATGACTGATGAGAGAGGAACTTATAATTCTCAGGAAACAATTCCTGCTGCTCATGGTAAGGATGTTTATATCTATACTTCCTACATTGGCGTACCTATGCTGTACAAGACTACATTCAACGGTTCGTCGATTGATGCTGATGTAAACTGGAACACCATGGCTGATGCTGAGGCGCAGACACGTGCCGATGGAGAATATGAAAAAGTGCCGGACGGCCTTTATACATTAGGTTCTTGGAATGTACAGGGACGTCCTAACTATTTGGATAGTGAAGGTACTTTGAAGCTGTCATCAACCATTTTGACAACCATAAATAAGACAATACCCGAAGGCGGATATTGTCCGGTGAAGTACCGTCAGTCTGCTGATTTTGCATTGAATGATCCTCAGAATAGAAAATCCGAAGTAAAAGTGCGTTTTATCGGTGGTACGAGTGCTGCATCAAGCGCATTCGGATACTATTGCTATAAAGAGGGAAGTTCGGATGATGTAATCAGAAATGCGAAGAAATATGTCGTGTTTCCTAACACGAAAACCGGTGTCGGAATCAAAGGCGGTGAATGCGTAAAATTGCATTATATAGATGAAAACGGCATTGACCAGGGTACCGAATTCCCCAGCGGAGTAAAGATCGGATGGTTTATTTGTAACAATGCTTTCAGATCGGGTATTGTAGGAAACGGTTATAGAACGTTCTATTCTACCACTTCTTTGAATTCTGACAAACGTACCCATACAGCTGCATTTAGAATCAATGATTTCGTTGTGCTTTCGTTTGAGGATTGGACGGATAATGACTATAACGATGTACAGTTTAATGTGTGGTCTAACCCGATAGAAGCGATTGCGCCTGATGTGCCGAGCGTAGAACCGATCGGACCGAGCGATGACAGATCGATGGCATATAGTATGACTTATAAAGGTATTGTTGCTTTTGAAGACAACTGGCCGGAAAAGGGTGATTACGATATGAATGATATGATCGTGAAATACAACTCGGTATTGAGCTTTAACACGAAAAATGAAGTTATTGAAGCAACGGATACCTTTACAGCTCTTTGGGCAGGTGCTTTGTACAAAAACGGTTTTGCTTATCAGATAAATACGGAACGTTCGAATGTGAAATGTGAGATTACCGAAGGAGCTTCATCATGGAGCGGACAAGGACTGGATCCGGACATTGCTCTGGCTACGGTGGTTCTGTTTAACGATGCTAATGAGGCGACTGCCGATAATACCCGCACTGCCGTTTATAAAGTAAAGAACGTTTTTGAGAATCCGGTTGATCATAATGTATTGGGTGTGGCACCATACAATCCGTTCATATTTACTCATAAAAACATGGGCAAAGACCGTACGGAAGTGCATTTGGTAAATCATGTGCCTACAGAGAAAGCCAACATGAGCCTGTTCCACACCAGTGCCGATCTTTCTGAAGTGGAAAAAGGTGTTTATTATGTCTCTTCCAATGATTATCCGTTTGCCATTAATCTGGTAGATGCAGAAAAGTTCACGACAGAAGAGGGCGTATCAGTGGATAAATCTTATCCTCATTTTTTGACTTGGGCCAAATCAGGTGGTACGACCAATCAGGATTGGTATAAGAAATAATCGTAATAGTCTATATCAGAAATCAGTGGTCAGTAGTATGCGGGGTTACCGCAAATTACTGGCCACTGGCTATTTTCTCCATTAGCTTCCGGTAAAAAGTATGCCGGGTCAGCGTCTTGGCATCTCCTAATATAACCAATTTCATGCGTGCCCGGGTAATGGCTACATTCATCCTTCGCAGGTCGTTTAGAAAGCCGATCTCACCATTTTCGTTGGCGCGTACAAGACTGATAAAAATCACATCCCTCTCTTGTCCTTGAAATCCGTCTACGGTATTTATCGTGATCAGTTCACGAAGAGGCCGCAAAGAACTGCTACTCTTTATTTTACTTCGGAGATATTGTACCTGTGCTTTATAGGGAGATATGAGACCGAAATCGATCCGCTCATCCAATATCCGGTTCTTACCGATTTTTGAAATATAATTCTCTAATTCCTGTAGTAGCAGATTGGCTTCCGGTTTATTGATCCGTCCGAAGCTCTCGCCTACAAATTCCTCATGGAATTCCAATTCCGAGGTGTCTATCCATACCATTGGGCTGTCGAAATCGAGGATGCCGCGATGGCGTACTTCCGGGGCCGATTCTAACCGGTTGTTGTAAAACCATTCGGAAGGAAAGCGCATAATGGCTTCGTTCATACGATATTGTACTTTGAGGAGAGAGACGGAGGCCGGCTTGTTCGTCACGACTTTCTCCATTAAAGTCTGGGCCAATCCTCCACGGGCGGCCTCGATGCATTTGATGGTCGGAGGCAGTTGGCAGTGATCGCCGGCAAAGACAACACGGTCGGCTTTGTGGATGGCAATCCAGCAGGCTGCTTCCAGTGCCTGTGCTGCTTCGTCGATGAAAAGAGTACTGAAACGGCGCCCTTCGAGAATGCGGTGATTGCTACTGACAAGTGTGGAGGCGATGACTCGTGCAGAAGAGAACAGATCTTCATTGATCTGTATTTCCAATTCCGTGGCGCGGTCGCGCAGGCGGCTGATGCGATTGCGCATGCTTTCCCTTTCGCTATAACTCCCCTTGCGGATATGGCCGCTTATCTCGCGGATGGATTTGCGCACACTCCACAACTCCGTATAGGCCGGATGGCTTTCAAAGCGGCGCTCATACGTAAATGAAAGCATCTTGTCATTCACCCGTGTCGGGTTTCCGATGCGAAGCACGGGGACACCCCGGTCAACCAGCTTTTCGGCAATCCAATCGACGGCTGTATTACTCTGTGCACAGACCAGAACCTGATTTTCACGGTGCAGGGTTTCATAAATGGCTTCCACGAGCGTGGTGGTCTTTCCGGTTCCCGGAGGACCGTGCACTATCGCCACATCCTTGGCGCAAAGCACTTTGTTGACCGCCTCTTCCTGTGTCGGGTTCAACCAGGGAAAACGGACCGGATAAAGCTCTCTCCGACGGACAGGAAGGGGACCGAGCAATGTGTCGCGCAGTTCGGCAAGCCGGTTGCCTTTGGCACGGATTACCTCATCAAGCGCATGGAACATAGCACGGTAGGAAGTCTCGTCAAAATAGAGCTGCACTCCCAAATAATCGGTATTTTGCACATCGAGCAGGGCACTCGTACCGGGCAAAACCACCACCATCCGTTCTTCATCGACAAAACTTACGGTAGCGATGAAGTTCATATATTTGATTTTACCGTTGTAATCCTGCTGGAAAAAGCAGACCGGACGCCCAAACTCAAAGGCATGTTCGATATCCTTGTCTTCTGTCCGGATGATTTCTATGACGAGCTGGTTCAATGAGTTATAATAATTCCGTCCTGTTTGTACCGGATACCAGCAGAGCCCGCGTTTCACTTTTCGGGCCACTCCCATTGTTTCCGTCTGACGCTGGAACTCCTCTTTCTCGTATTCATATTCCATGCGCAGCAGAAGTTGTTGCTGCTGGAGGGCAAGGAGAGGAGAGCCGGGATTTGTTTTATTACTATTCATCTGGGGTTAATGTTTGAATATTAAACATTGTTCGTTAAACATTATTGCGTACCCGTTCGTTAATAATATATATACAGTTTTAAAATATAAAAGCGTATGGTGTATGATGTAGATATGATAAGACGCTTCTATTCAGCCTATAAAGGGAAGATGGAACAGGTAAGAAGTGTGCTGAAACGTCCGCTTTCGTTGGCAGAGAAAATTTTGTATACCCATCTTTTCGAGGAGACCCGTCTGAGGGATTATAAACGGGGAGAGGATTATGTGAACTTTCGTCCGGATCGGGTAGCGATGCAGGATGCTACTGCACAGATGGCTCTGCTACAGTTTATGAATGCCGGAAAAGAGTGTGTAGCCGTTCCCTCTACGGTGCATTGCGACCACCTGATACAGGCTTACAAGGGAGCAAGCGAGGACATTGCCACCGCTACCAGGACGAACGAGGAGGTATACGACTTCCTGCGCGATGTCTCTTCCCGCTACGGAATCGGCTTTTGGAAACCGGGCGCTGGAATTATCCATCAGGTCGTATTGGAGAATTATGCCTTTCCCGGAGGAATGATGGTAGGGACGGACTCTCATACACCGAATGCCGGTGGCTTGGGAATGGTCGCTATCGGAGTGGGAGGTGCTGATGCCGTGGATGTAATGACGGGCATGGAGTGGGAACTGAAGATGCCCAGGCTGATTGGCGTCCGGCTGACCGGAGCACTCAATGGCTGGACAACTCCCAAAGATGTTATTCTTAAATTGGCCGGCATCCTGACGGTGAAAGGCGGCACCAATGCCATTATCGAATATTTCGGTTCCGGAACGGAATCTATTTCGGCAACCGGAAAGGCCACGATTTGCAATATGGGCGCCGAAGTAGGGGCTACCACTTCACTGTTTCCCTATGATGAGCGGATGGCTGCCTACCTGCGTGCTACCGGCCGTGAAGAGATAGCCTCGCTGGCGGAGTCCGTAGCCGCCGACCTTCGTGCCGATGATGAAGTGATGGTGCTGCCGGAGAAATATTACGACCGTATTATCGAAATAAACCTTTCGGAATTGGAGCCTTACATCAACGGCCCGTTCACTCCCGATGCGGCGACTCCCATTTCCGAATTTGCAGAGAAGGTACTGCTGAACGGCTACCCCCGTAAAATGGAAGTAGGACTTATCGGGTCGTGCACCAATTCGTCTTATCAGGACCTCAGCCGTGCTGCTTCTATTGCCCGTGAGGCTTTGGAGAAAGACGTGGCTGTTGCCGCACCGCTTATCATTAATCCCGGCAGCGAACAGATCAGGGCTACTGCCGAACGGGATGGGATGATTACTCTTTTCCGACAAATAGGGGCAACGATCATGGCGAATGCCTGTGGTCCTTGCATCGGGCAGTGGAAGCGCCATACGGACGACCCTACCCGTAAAAACTCGATTGTGACCTCTTTCAACCGCAACTTTGCCAAGCGGGCGGATGGCAATCCGAACACCTTTGCCTTTGTGGCTTCTCCCGAGATAGTAATGGCGCTCACCATTGCCGGTGATCTTTGTTTCAATCCCTTAAAAGACCGTTTGCTTACGTATGAGGGGGAGAAAGTGAAACTCAGCGAGCCGGTGGGAGACGAGTTACCCCTGCATGGCTTTACTTCGGCTGCCAACGGTTATCTGGCTCCTGCCGGAACAGATGTTGAAATCAGAGTCGACCCGCAGTCGAAGCGGTTGCAACTGCTGACTCCCTTTCCGGCATGGGATGGAAACGACCTGCTGAATATGCCTCTGCTGATCAAGACACAAGGGAAGTGTACGACTGACCATATTTCGATGGCAGGCCCGTGGTTGCGTTTTCGCGGGCATCTGGAGAATATTTCCGATAACATGCTGATGGGAGCGGTCAATGCCTTTAACGGTGAGACCAATTGTGTGTGGAACCGCCTGACAAATACTTACGGGCCTGTTTCCGGCACGGCTAAGATGTATAAGGCGAAAGGAATTGCCTCGATGGTGGTTGCCGAAGAGAATTATGGCGAAGGTTCCAGTCGCGAGCATGCAGCGATGGAACCCCGTTTCCTGAATGTAAGAGTGATTCTTGCCAAGAGCTTTGCCCGTATCCATGAAACCAATCTGAAGAAGCAGGGCATGCTGGCTGTTACTTTTAAGGATAAGGACGACTATAACCGCATACGGGAACATGATTTGCTTTCTGTGACCGGCTTGCAGCATTTTGCTCCGGGGCGCGACCTGGAGGTGGTGGTGCATCACGAGGACGGAACCAAAGAGAGCTTTGCCGTGCACCATACTTATAATGAGCAGCAGATAGCCTGGTTCCGTGCAGGATCTGCCCTCAATAATAATCTGTCCGTGCACTGATCGGCTCGTATGGATAATGGGAGAATGACGGACACTGATAAATAGAATAATAAAAAAAACAGGTGTATAGCCAACTATGAACATATTGGCAAATTGCCGCCTTATCGATTATGAGCAAAATTACCAAACAACCTGACGGTACCTTGTTGGTGCCGGAGATTCCGACCGTTCCTTTTATAACCGGTGACGGTGTGGGTGAAGAGATAACTCCCGCTATGCAGGCCATCGTAAATGCGGCTGTCGACCGTTCTTATGGCAGTCGCCGTAGGATAGAGTGGCTTGAGGTGCTTGCCGGCGAACGCGCGTATCGCTCTGTCGGTTCGTGGCTTCCCGACGAGACGATGGAGACTTTTAAAGAATACCTTGTCGGCATCAAAGGCCCGCTGACTACTCCCGTGGGTGGAGGAATCCGTTCGTTGAACGTGGCATTGCGGCAGACACTCGATTTATATGTATGTCTGCGTCCGGTGCGTTGGTTCGTGGGGGTACATTCTCCCTTGCTGGCTCCGGAAGCAGTCGATATGGTCATCTTCCGTGAGAATACCGAAGATATATACGCCGGTATCGAATGGGAGGCAGGTACTCCGGAAGCCGAGAAATTCTACCGTTTTCTGCATGACGAAATGGGAGTGACGAAAGTCCGTTTTCCCGAAACCTCCTCCTTTGGGGTGAAGCCGGTCTCTAAAGAGGGAACGGGACGCCTGGTACGGGCTGCCTGCCAATATGCGCTCGACCATCATTTATCCTCCGTCACGTTGGTACACAAGGGAAATATAATGAAATTCACCGAAGGAGGTTTCAAGAAGTGGGGATACGAATTGGCACAGCGTGAGTTTGGTGATGCGTTGGCAGAAGGCCGGTTGGCGATGAAGGACTGCATAGCCGATGCCTTTTTGCAAAACACACTGTTGATGCCCGAAGAGTATTCGGTGGTGGCAACCTTGAATCTGAACGGTGACTATATTTCCGATCAGCTGGCAGCCATGGTAGGCGGTATCGGCATCGCTCCGGGGGCTAATATCAATTATGTCAGTGGCCATGCTATTTTTGAAGCTACCCACGGCACTGCTCCCGACATTACTGGAAAGGACATCGTGAATCCCTGTTCGCTGATACTCTCCGCTGTCATGATGCTCGAATATCTGGGTTGGCAAGAGGCCGCCGACCGTGTGACCATAGCACTTGAACATAGTTTTACCGATGCCCGGGCTACGGCAGACCTGGCCCGTTTCATGCCCGGAGGCAAATCTCTGTCTACCTCTGCCTTCACCGGAGAGATTGTGGAGAGGATAAAGAAGAGTTGAATAAATAACAATAAATACATACCGTTATGAAGAAAGAATATTTGGTCTATAAGCTCTCTGAGAATATGAAAGATTGTACCCGGATTGATAATGAGCTTTTCCCGAAATATGATGTAAAACGCGGATTACGTAATGAGGATGGTACGGGAGTGCTGGTAGGCCTTACGAAAGTCGGCAATGTGGTAGGTTATGAACGCATTCCCGGAGGCGGTTTGAAGCCGATTCCCGGAAAATTGTATTATCGCCAGTATGACCTTGAAGATCTGGCCCATGCCGCCATGAAAGAGAGACGGTATGGTTTTGAAGAAGTGGCTTATCTGCTGCTTTCCGGCCGCCTGCCCGATAAGGAGGAATTGGCTTCCTTCCGTGAATTGGTGAATGATAACATGCCGTTGGAGCAGAAGACAAAGATGAATATCATCGAACTCGAGGGAAACAACATCATGAATATTCTGGCTCGCAGCGTGCTCGAGATGTATCGTTTCGACGCCAATCCGGACGATACCTCGCGTGATAACCTGATGCGGCAGAGCATCGACCTTATCTCGAAGTTTCCTACGATCATTGCCTATGCTTATAACATGTTGCGCCATGCCACTTTCGGCCGTTCGCTCCATATCCGCCATCCGCAGGAGAAACTTTCCATAGCCGAGAACTTTCTTTATATGCTGAAAAGAGATTACACCCAGTTGGATGCCCGTACGCTCGACCTCTTGCTGATGCTTCAGGCGGAACACGGTGGTGGTAATAACTCTACGTTCACCGTTCGGGTAACCTCTTCCACCGGTACGGATACCTATTCGTCTATTGCCGCCGGTATCGGTTCGCTGAAAGGGCCGCTTCATGGAGGAGCCAATATTCAGGTAGTCGATATGTTTCACCATCTTCAGAAGAATATCGAAGATTGGACCAATGTGGATGAAATAGATACCTACTTTACCCGCATGCTTAATAAGGAGGCGTACAATAAAACCGGATTGATTTACGGCATCGGCCATGCTGTATATACCATTTCCGATCCTCGTGCCCTGCTGCTGAAAGAGCTGGCCCGTGATCTGGCGAAAGAGAAAAAGCGTGAACGCGAATTTGCTTTCCTTGAGTTATTGGAAGAACGGGCAATCGCCATGTTCGGCAAGATAAAGAACAATGGCAAAACCGTGTCGAGCAATGTTGACTTCTACTCCGGCTTTGTGTATGAGATGATCGGTCTGCCACAGGAAATTTATACTCCGTTGTTTGCGATGGCACGCATCGTGGGTTGGTGTGCGCACCGCAATGAGGAGTTAAACTTCGACGGGAAACGCATTATCCGTCCGGCCTATAAAAATGTACTGGAGGTAGGGGAGTACATCCCTTTGAGTAAGCGTTGATTTTCTGGAGATTCTACCCGCTATCGGCCATCCCCGTTTTTGGGGTAATCCACTTCCAAAGGAATTTTTTTTGTAAATAATCAGGCTTTTCTGTATCTTTGCTTGTCGTAAAAACACATGACTATGGATACAGAAACCTTTGGATATTTTCTTTGGACAATGACCTTTGTGGCAGCGCTTGTCTTTATTGCGCTTTATTTTGTGAAAGCCGGTTATGGAATGTTTCGTAGCGCTGCGTGGGGGCTGTCTGTCAATAATAAGATTGCATGGATGCTGATGGAAGCACCGGTCTTTCTGGTGATGCTATGGATGTGGTGGTCTTCCGACCGCCGCTTTTGTCCCGTGCCACTTGCTTTCTTCCTTCTTTTTCAATTCCATTATTTCCAGCGTTCGTTTGTTTTTCCTTGTTTGCTGCAAGGCAAAGGGCGGATGCCGGTTGCCATCCTTCTGATGGGAGTCCTTTTCAATGTACTGAATGGTTTTATGCAGGGTGAGTGGATCTTTTACCTCTCTCCTGCGGATGAGTATACGTCTCAGTGGTTTGTCACACCGCAGTTTATTCTGGGTACGGTTCTGTTTTTTGTGGGGATGGGGATTAATTGGCATTCCGATTATATTATCCGGCATCTTCGTAAACCGGGGGATACCCGTCATTATCTTCCCACCGGCGGCTTGTACCGTTATGTCACTTCAGCCAATTATTTCGGTGAGATAGTGGAGTGGGCAGGTTGGGCCGTACTTACCTGGTCTCTTTCGGGGACAGTGTTCCTGTGGTGGACTTTTGCCAATCTCGTACCTCGTGCCAATGCCATCTGGCACCGTTATCACGAAGAGTTCGGTGAGGCGGTAGGTAGCCGGAAACGTATCTTTCCATTCATCTATTAGTTGATTCTTTTTTTTTAATACGGATACTTATGAATACAGATGTAACAGTAAATTCCCTTTCCGAGGAAAGAAAATCGGGAAATGTCTCTAAACTTTTTACTCCTGTCCGTATCGGTCCGTTGACTTTGCGAAACCGTACTATCCGTTCGGCTGCCTTCGAAAGTATGTGTCCCGGGAATGCACCTTCCCAAATGTTGCTTGATTATCACCGTTCGGTGGCAGCAGGCGGCATCGGCATGACAACGGTGGCTTATGCTTCTGTCACGAGAAGCGGTCTTTCGTTTCCCCGTCAACTTTGGCTTCGTCCGGAGATTGTCCCCGGATTGCGGGAAGTGACGGATGCCATTCACCGGGAAGGGGCGGCTGCCGGCATTCAGATAGGGCATTGTGGCAACATGTCTCATAAAAGTATTTGCGGAGAAACGCCTATATCAGCATCTTCAGGATTTAATATTTACTCGCCTACGCGTGTGCGGGGAATGAGAAAGGACGAAATTCCGGAAATGGCACGTGCATATGGCCGTGCTGTAAATCTGGCGCGTGAATCGGGCTTTGATGCGGTCGAGGTACATGCCGGTCACGGTTATCTTATCAGCCAGTTCCTTTCGCCTTACACGAATCACCGGAAAGACGAGTATGGCGGTTCTCTTGAAAACCGGATGCGGTTCATGGATGAAGTGATGGCAGAGGTGATGAAAGCAGCCGGTAATGACATGGCGGTTATCGTGAAGATGAACATGCGCGATGGTTTCCGTGGAGGAATGGAGATAGACGAAACCATTGAAGTAGCTCGCCGGTTGAAGCAACTCGGAGCGCATGCGCTGGTATTGAGTGGCGGTTTTGTCAGCAAGGCGCCTATGTACGTGATGCGCGGAGCGATGCCGATAAAGACATTGACCCATTATATGGATTGCTGGTGGCTGAAGTTAGGCGTGAAGATGGCCGGACGGATGATGATTCCTACCGTGCCCTTTAAAGAGGCTTATTTCCTGGAAGATGCATTGAAGTTCCGTACGGCGCTTCCCGACATGCCGCTCATTTATGTAGGTGGCCTTGTGTCGCGCGCAAAGATTGACGAGGTGCTGGGTCATGGTTTTGAAGCCGTACAGATGGCGCGCGCACTGCTTAATGAGCCGGGATTTGTAAATCGGATGCGTGCCGAAGAGAATGCCCGGTGCAATTGCGGGCATAGTAATTATTGCATTGGGCGGATGTACACCCTTGAGATGGCCTGTCATCATCATCTTCAGGAAAAGCTTCCTCCCTGTTTACAGAAAGAAATAGAAAAGTTGGAAAATAAATGATGGAACGGAATTTGGCAATCATAACCGGTGCCGATGGAGGGATGGGGACAGAGATAACCCGTGCCGTAGCCATGGCAGGGTATCATGTAATAATGGCTTGTTACAATCCGGAGAAAGCGGAACCGGTGAGGCAGCGTCTGGTTCGAGAGACCGGAAACACAGATCTGGAGATATTGCCGATCGATCTGGCATCTATGGAATCCGTAGCGGCTTTTGCCGGTTTGGTTTTGGAGCGCGCTCATAAAATTGCTCTGTTGATGAATAATGCCGGAACATTGGAGACCGGACTGCATATCACCGTAGACGGGATGGAACGGACGGTAAGTGTCAATTATGTAGGGCCGTATTTGCTGACCCGGAAGCTGCTTCCTCTGATGGACCGTGGAACGCGTATTGTAAATATGGTATCTTGCACGTATGCCATTGGAAAACTGCAGTTCCCCGATTTCTTCCTTAGAGGCCGCAAGGGAAATTTCTGGCGGATACCGATTTACAGCAACACCAAGCTGGCTTTGCTTCTCTTTACGTTAGAACTTGCCGAAAGGGTGAAAGAACGCGGAATTACTGTCAATGCCGCCGATCCGGGGGTGGTTTCCACAGATATCATCACGATGCACCAATGGTTTGACCCATTGACGGATATTTTCTTCCGGCCTTTTATCCGCACCCCCAGACAGGGCGCCTCTACTGCCATCGGATTATTGCTCGACAAAGAAGCGGAGGGGAGAACGGGAACGTTTAATCTGAGTAATCACCCGAAAGCTCTTTCGGATAAATATGTGAATCATGTGCAGAAACGGCTACTGTGGGACGAGACGGAAGAGAGGGTGAGGAAATGGCTGTAAGAACAGACTTGGCAGTATCCTTGCCGGTATACCGCAGACGGTCTTAAGGAATTATTTTAATAAAAGAGAGCCGTATCTTTACTCGGAATAGAGTGCGATACGGCTCTTTTATGTTTTTCAGTTACAATCTGTAACTCTTCTAAGGGGCATTTGGGTTTTGCCCCCTTTTGGGGAGAGGGGTGGTGTGAAGCTATAAGTAGTCATAGGTAATCGAAACTTCGCCTCTAAAATCGAGAGATTTGAGCAAAATAAACTTGAGTAATGACAATCAGCTCATAAAAAATCAGTATCTTTGTAATTTAAGAAATTACCATGTTATTTGAGGAGACAAAATATTTAGATTATAAATTCCCAGAACCACAATATTTAGGTGCAAAATATATTCATAGAGGATGGATCGCACAGTTTATTCCAAAGAATACAAACGTTGTTTTGGATGCTTTTTCTGGTTCTCAATCCATTGCCTATATGTTCAAACAATTAGGAAAGCAGGTCATAACAAACGATTTCCTAAACTTCAACAATCTAATAGGAAAGGCTCTAATCGAAAATTCAAGCAATAAACTGGATCCATCTGATATTGAACTTTTATTTTCAGAAAATAGCGATCCATCAACATATAATTTGATGACGGAACTATATACAGGCTTGTTTTTTTGTCTTGAGGAGTCTTCATTTGTTGATAGTTTCCGTAGTAATGTGCATAAACTAAGTAATCCGTACAAACAGGCTTTGGCTCTGTCTATAATGTGTAGAAGCATGACAAGAAAGGTAACAATGGGACATTTTGCCCATACTCAAGCTTTGGTTTATGCATCTGACCCAACTCGTATCAAACGTAATCGCAGTTTAATTCGTCCATTAAAGGATATCTTTTTGGATTTGTTGCCAGAATATAATGCTGCTGTATTCAATAACTTAAAAGAAAATATTAGCTATAATAAGAATATTCTTGATTTATTGCCTACATTGGAAAATGTGGATTTGGTGTATTTTGACCCTCCGTATTGTAATAGTCATGCAGATTATCAGTCTTTTTACCATTTATTGGAAACATATGTCGAATATTGGAAAGACAAGCAGTTTGTAAATGGAACTAAACGATACGAACCTAAAAAATATAGCGGTTTTGATAAAATTAGCGAAGCTATATCAAATCTGCAATTAATGTTTGAAAAGGCCAATCATATTCCTACTTGGTTAGTAAGTTACAATGATCGGAGTTTTCCTGATATTGAAACTATGATTGGTTTAATAAAGCCATATCGTAATGTTAATGTTGAACGAAAAACATACAATTCAGGCCGAGGTGGTAAAGGTAGCGTTGCGGGTAGTAGTGAAATCCTTTTAGTTTGTACAATGAAATAAATTGTATTATGACAAATTTTGAAAAATGGGATAAAGAGTTTAGAAACCAAAATCTTTTTGCATTCAATGCAGATAAGAATGGTCTGATATGGCTTAAGGTTCGGGCAGTATGTAGAGGAAAACAAATTCAACAATTTCTTAAAAGTAATGATCTAATTTTGTCTTCCTCAAAAATAGCAGAGCAAAATAAAGAATTGTTTGAAAAGTTGGAGACTATGCCCAATGCCATGCAGTTACTTGATACTTTTCTGAATGAAAGGAATCATGAATGGTATAATACAATGGGTATAGATGAGAATGCATTAAGAAATGATTTATATAAAGTCCATACTTATGCTTGGGGAGGAGATCAAAATAATTCATTGGACAAGCATCTTGTAAGTAGATATGTTAAAGTTATCAGTAATTATAATGATTTGCAAAGTAAGCAAAATGAAATTGCTGAAAATGCGTGGAATTATGTTCAAACAAGCTGGTACAACAATTGGACATCTTATCTAATTGAATCACTTTTTAAGCGACATCATAAGGTTATTTCAGCGGTAGGTGAGATAAAAAGCGTTGATTTCTTTTTGAATGACAATCCTATTGATTTGAAGGTTACATTTTTCCCTAATCAATATATGGATGAAAAACTAAAAGCAAAACTTGGTAAAAGAGAACTTACATGGTTAAAGCAAAAAGCGAAAGAAGCCGGGGTTAAGGTAGATTGTATGCAGTCTGATTCCCAACAACTTTATACTTTAACGGAAAAATTATTGGAAATTGGCAGGAATGATATTCTTGACGAATTGAGAGAAAAAAGAAAAGAGATTATTGTCGATGCACAATCCAATGTAGTAGAGCTTATGACCTGGCTGTATGCTAATCAGGGTGAAATGCGTTTTGGGGCAGAAAACAGATTGTTCGTTATTCTTGTTGATTCAAAGGATATGAATCAATCTTGGAAAATGAAGCGAGCATTTTCGTTGATAGAACCTAAGGTGACAGATTATCTTGATAACTTCAACGATGGCTTTTTGAAAGAAATTCATTTTTCTTTTAAAGGTCGGTATTACACGAGTTTAGCAGATGTAATATTTATTGTAAAATAGTAATTGCATGAAATGTTTTTTGATGGAATAAGAATGAAGCTAATTTCTTATTAGGGGTGTAGTAACTGGTGTTATTTCTATAAAAGAAGAGGGTGTGTCAAACTCTTTTAATTGGCCAATAAGGTGTTCCAAATTGCACGAAAAATTTAAATCACCTCTGTTACAAATACTTGTAGCAGAGGTGATTTTTTGTAGAGTTCCTTATTATTCAACCGATGCACCGACACCTTCCGGGAAACTGTTGTCTTTGATGGTGAAGTCACCATTGGCAGGAGCAGTGAACAAATCGTCAGCAGTACCTGAGTAGTCTATACAACCCTTTATGGCATTTGAACCGAAGATACCATCTATCGTCATATAACTGTTGTTTACAACTACAGTTTTCGAGCGGATACCTCTCGAGGTCGAACTCCATGTTCCGTTTGAGAATGTGGCGCCAAAACTTTTAGCCAAGATACTGTTGTTGAATGTAACGGTAGGGCCTTGACTTGTACTACCAGCATCTACAAGGTATCTGGTGCTGCCGACAGTATTGTAGAATGTACAATTGTTGAAATCTATATTGTTGACTGCTGCACATCCGCGGCTACTGTTGTTTAATGCAATAACGTTGTGGCTTAATGTATTGAATACCGTATTTGTAAATACCATTTTAGTAACAGTATATTCTTTGGCATCCATACCGATACACGGATAGCCACCGGTACCTTGATTTGTTATTATACAGTTTTCAAATGATAACAGATTGATTGTAACGGATTTCTGGTCTTTCAAGCGAACAATGTTCCGTGAGAAATCAATAAATTCACTATCCTTAAATGATAACTCGGCAACTGTCGCGTCATTTCCTTGGTTGAATAAATACAGTGCACCGGCATCTTTGATGATTACATTTTCAAAACGTATGTAACTGTGTTTACCGCCCATGATAACCTCTTTGGCCATGTTAAGTACGGATTTGCTTGCGCCGTTATTGCCGAAGAATGTGATAGACAGATTATCGGGAACCGTCAAGCCTGCGGCATCACCGGTTGTGGGATCTACTCCTTGCAGTGTAAATTCGGTTGCTGCATCAAATATAACAGTGACACTTCCTTCTTGAGCCCATGAGTCTAACATCGCTTGTGTCAGTGTGCTGCCGGCCGGGATCTGAACTTTCAGATTTCCATCTGGTGCTTTCAGGGTCGTTGTTACAGTGCGTGTTCCACGAACAGTGCTGTTGTTGTAAATCGTAAACTGATAACTGGTAGATGCCTTTAAATTCTCCACTGTTACTTCACCGGCAGCAATTTGCTCTGCCGTCAGTTCTATTGTTTTTACTTCATCCAAGATGGAACTGTTGTTCTCGTCAGTTCCGATAATCTCTGCATATTCGATGTGCGTAACTACTAAGCCGGGAGACCAGGTGAGCGTGATATAATCTTCTCCTTTCTGGCTGTTATCTACCGCATTCAGAATGTTTTCCGATTTCGTCTTGAAAGAGAAATTGGTCATGTAGTTCCAATGAGAATTTCCCTGAGTCTCGGAGCACGCTCTCACACGGATGAAGTATTTGGTGTTACTGTTTAACTCTTCAATGGTGACAGGAGAGGTAGTGATGCTTTTATCACTTCCATAAACAATGGAATTGACACGCGGCTCTTCAGTCTGACCATATAGAGAGTCGGTAGAGTTTACTTCAATGATATAGTAATTCGTATTTGGAGATAAATCCCAAGATACTTCTGCAGTGGTGGCATCTGCAGAGACCTTAATACCGTTAGGGCTGAATAAACGATCGTAACTGCTGTCTACATCCCAGTCGTTTACATCTACACATGCGCTATTACCCAGAACGATTGCTCCGGTCATAAGCATATATATATATTTATTTAATTTCATAATAGTTTGTTTTAATCAGATTTAGTATCCGTAAGAATTTTGTAATGTTCCGTTAGAATTGTTTATAGTCGATCTGCCGATAGGGAATATATGGCGGTTGACGACTCCGTTAGGACTGGTTCCTTGCAAACCGGTGACTTTATCATAGCTTATTAATCCACTGCTGATCCATTGGAGAGCATCATAATTGGCATTGTCCGTGTCTACAACTCCGTCACTTTTTACATTTCCCCAGAAAGAGACTGACTTCATATCGGTGGTGTTTTCCGGCTCTTCATACCAACAGATGGAAGAGTAGTCTATTTTGTACCATTCCGGAGCGGAAGCATCTTCTTTATAGTAGAGTTTTGAGGGGTAGGTACCGTTATTGATGGCATTGCGGTATGAGTCGAGCGTCTCTACAGTTTTATCGATCAACAATCCCCAGCGGATTAAATCGTACTTACGTACGGCTTCCGCTGCCAATTCCCATGCGCGCTCGTCTACGATGGCCTTAAAGAAAGTGTTCTTGTCTGTAGCGTGTGCACGTACGTAGTTTAATGACTTTTCTGTGCGATTGGCTTCAGAGAAGGCACGGTTACGAACTTCTATGAGTGCGTCTGCAGCTGTTTTACCACAAGTGCCGGCTCCATTCGGACCATATAATTCGTTCACAACTTCGGCATACATTAACAATACATCGGAATAACGCATTACTACCCAGTTGATTCCATATCCGGTTTTGGTTGTTGCGTTTTTGTTTACAGCAAGCCAGCTTGAACTCATCTTTCGTACATCCCATTTTCCTACGTAGATACCCCACGGAGAATTTTGCATGGTTTGCGTAGAAGTGTTTCCGCGAAGTTCGTATGGGGCACAGGTGATATCACGGCGTGAATCTTCCGGATCGAATGAGTAAAAGAACGGCGCAGTCAGTTTCATTTTACCGGATGAATTGCTGAATCCGAATTGAGAGCTGACGCTGTTCATACGTACGCCGGCAGTATAGCCCATTTCACCGGAATAATTTAGTCCGTGTGCTATTTCAAACAGGTTCTCATAATACACACCGTCCAATGTAAGTTGGTTGATGCGGGCCCATTCATCTTCGTAACTCGGATTCAATTTGTGCACTCCTTGAGCGATGATTGCATCCAGGCAGGTCAAGGCATGTTCGTAAAGTTCTTTACGTTTTTCGTCTCCGGGACGCATTGTCGGATAGGTTCCGTCGCTGTATCCCATCTGTCCTTCACGCTTTTCACTCAAATCTACATAACCGGCTTTTCTGCTTTCACGAATAGAGTATCCGCCTTCGAACAGCGCGATACGGGCAGCAAGGCCGTAAGCAAAACCTTTGGTGCAACGTTCGGTGCTATACCCTTCTTCGCCAGCCCACGGCAGTAAGCCGACAGCTTCTTCAAGGTCTGTCAGCAAGGCATCCATGATGACATCCCGGTCTGTTTTTCCTACATAAAAATTGGAGCCGTCTGTATTGGTTGATTCCATTTTCATCGGTACATCTCCATAGTTACGGATCAGATCAAAGAAGATCATGGCACGCAGGCAGAGTGCTTCGCCCAGATAAAATCTCATTGCTTTGTTTTCACGGATATCCGATGAACGGATTCCTTCGATAACAAGATTGGCGTTTTCGATCATTTCGTACATGCGGGTCCAGTTCTCGTTGAACTCATTCCATTCCGGTGAAGTGTTGTAGCTACTGTTTCCGCGATCTCTTCCTGTCGCTTCAACATCATCTTTTTTGATGGCGTCTACTAATTCGATGTCTGAATTGGTTGAGAAATTTAGAGGTACACGACAACCGTATGTCTTATCTAAGGTTAATCCGGAATACACTTTGTTTAATGCTTGCGAAGTCATTCGCTCTGAAGCATATACATTCTCCGGAAACATCTCGGAAGGAGAACTTTGCTCAAGAAAATCAGAACAAGATGCCAAACTGGTCAGTCCGATTCCTGCTATGATAAATGTCTTAAATATATTTTTCATGTCAAGTACTTGTTTTTAAAATGTTACGTTAATACCTCCTACAACAGAGAAACTTTTGGGATATGCTGCATAATCGATGCCGGGTGTCATTGGCGTACTCGTGCAACAGTCTACTTCCGGATCTACACCAGAGTATTTGGTTATACATAAGATGTTGTAGGCCGTAGCATAGAAGCGGATGTTATTCATGTAAATCTTCTTTGATAAATTTTTCGGCAGTGTGTAACCGATGGATACATTTTGTAGACGTAGGAATGAAGCATTTTCAACATCCCAGCTTGTTAATGGGCGTGTTGTGATAGTTGCGGGATTAAAGATACTTTTGCCTGCGTTTACTTCATTTATTCTGTTATAATATGCTTCTTCTCCGTTGGCGCTGATATATTTATTTGCATAGCTTGAGCTCAGCATGTTCTCGCCGGTGGTCGGGTCGATACGCGAATAGCGGTTTGCTAAAGTGAAGTTGTCATTCAAATTGTAATGCTTGCCGGAATTATAGAACATACTTGAGTATGTCTTGGTTGCATTGACCAACTTTCCACCTATCTGATAGTTGAAGAATATAGAAAAATCGAAATTCTTCAAGAAAGTACCATTAAAGCCGAAACCTCCGCTGACAGGATGTATCGTGTTGCCCAAGCGTACTTTGTCCTTATCTGTTATGGCTCCGTCGCCATCCACATCTTTTAGCTTCATGGCTCCCGGTTCCAATGTTCCGCTGATGGGAGCGTAAGAGAACTCCTCATTATTGCGCAGTTCCCAGGATGTACCGTTCCATTTTAAATCATCGGTAGTGTAGAATCCATCGTAGATATATCCGTAAACCTCTCCTAAACGTCCGCCTTCTTCAATAAGAAAGTCTTCGCTGCTCATCAGACCGGTACCGGCCCACTTACTGCTTTCCCAAGTAGAACCTCCGGGATACTTATCGATTTTATCACGGTTGTAAGAGATGTTGAAGTTGAAGTTAAGTCCCCAGTTCTTCTGGTCGGCCAAGACAATGTCTGTTTGGAATTCTATACCTCTATTGGATGTTTGTCCGATGTTTTGATATTGGTATTTATAGCCGGTTGATTCCGGTATTGATTTTCTCATTAACAAGTCTTTGGTCGTGTTCCAATAGACGTCTACACTTCCTGATACACGATTGTTCCAGAAACCGAAATCGATACCTGCATTACGTGTGACGGTAGTCTCCCATTTTAAGTTTGGATTAGCCAGCATTTCACCGTGTTGGAGTACAGTGGCTGTTGTCTCATCGAAGTAGATACTTTTGTCGTTTGTACCGGCCAATGCGTATGTGAGGTTCATATATTTGGGGTCGATACGATTGTTACCTGACGTACCGTAAGAGAGACGGAGTTTCAGGTTTGAAAGCCACTCTTTGGTGTTTTCCATAAAGGCTTCATCGCTTAGACGCCATGCAAAAGCGGCAGAAGGGAAGATGCCCCATCGGTTTCCTTTGGTGAACATACTCGAACCATCGGCACGCATCGTTACAGTGAATAGGTAACGGTCGAATAATGTATAGTTCAGACGTCCGAAGATAGAAGTTGTATTATCCTTTATATTGGTATATGTCTTGGTAGGCAGTGCCGTACCGTTACCCATATTGGAAAGTATCTGGTCGAACGTGTTACTGTCTTCAAAGTTAACTGTTGTCAGATAGGTGTATTTAGAACCGTCACTGGTAACTTCCTGACCTATCATAAGGTTGAAACGGTCATTCTTTGCCAGAAGATTTTTGGTATCATAAGTTGCGGTATTAGCTATACGCCAGTTCTGGCTCGTTTGTTTGGTCAAATATGCTTGCGGATGTCCGGAATAACCGAATTTGGAATTGACAGATGCTTTGGCATCCCATATCTGGTCCGTATTCCGATAATCCCATCCGTAGCCATATTCAGAGCGGAATTTTAATCCCTTTACCGGTTCCCAAGTAAAACCGGCATTGAAATTATTTTGTAAACGGGTTTGTTGTTTATAGGTACCATTGGTACGTTCTGTGGGAGTATAATCAACATTTCCGGAATCTTCATCCACTAATTCGTCAGTCAGACGTTTGATGGGGCGATAAATGGTAGAACGTGCTACGATAGAATAGGCTTTACTTGATTCTTGCGTGTCTGCACCTCCACTCAGACCATCGATTGTGGTATAAGAGAAGCGGTCGCTAAAGTCGAAAGTCAACCATTTGTTTAATTTGGTTTGTAGTTTGGCAGAGATATTGTTTCTTGTGTAGCCGGAACCGATCATGATGCTCTTTTCATCATTGCGGGCCATGCTTACCGAGTATTTGGTGTCTTTGGTACCACCGCTTACGCTTAGATTATATTGCTGCTGGTTTCCGGTACGTCCGAACAGTTCGTCTTGATAGTCGGTGCCTGTCTTCGATTTGTATATTTCCAAGTCATTGAAACTGCCATAGTATGAACCGCTTTGGTCTACTTCCTGTTGCCACATTGCGAATTCATAAGGACTCAGTACGCCTACCGCACCCACTCTTTTACGTATACCGTATGAAGCGCCGAAAGAGACTTCCGGTTTTCCTTCGCGTCCGGATTTTGTAGTAACGATTATTACTCCGTTGGCTCCTTTGGCACCGTAGATAGCGGTTGAAGATGCATCCTTTAATACATCGATGGATTGGATATCCGAAGAGGCAATATCACTGATACTGCTTACCGGAAATCCGTCTACGATATAAAGAGGTGAGTTGTCTTGCGATAGAGAGCCGCCGCCACGTACACGGATTTTAATTTCCGCATCGGGAGAACCTTCTGTGGTCGTGATGGATACACCGGCAAGTTTTCCGGTTAGTGCTTCTGATACGTTCGTCACCGGGATAGACTCTAATTCTTTGGCGCTGACAGAAGCTACCGAGCCGGTCAAGTCTTTTTTTGCAACTGTACCATAACCGATAACAACAACTTCATCCAATGCCTGGGTGTCATCGCGTAAGGTTACAGCGATTTTTGTTTGTCCGTTTAAGGCAACGTCTTGTGTTTTCATACCGATGTACGATATGACAAGAGTCGCTTTGGCAGAAGTTTTTAGAGTGAAATTACCATCAAGGTCGGTAATCGTACCGTTTGTGGCGTTACCTTTCTCTACGACAGATGCACCGATAATCGGTTCTCCTGTCGCGTCTTTCACATTACCGGTTATTGAAACCGTCTGCGCTGAAACGCTGAGCGATAAGGCTGCAAATAACATAAGCAGCAGGGCGCGCATGTTTTTCACTTGGTTAGACATTCTTTGCATGTTTACTTTTAGTTTATTAATTAGATTGTTTTCTTATCCACACTCGCGTAGAGTGTTAATTCATTGCTACAAAAGTATATGGATGTGAACAGGCAGATGTGCAATATTTGTTTTTACGATAGTATTTTTTGTTTTTAAGACGAAAAGTGCCGTTTAATCAGCTCTGTTCCGGTCGGAGAGTGTTTTCTTCGGGCAATGGATTCTGTTTGATGACATATTTACATGGTACAGGTTAGGTTTTAAATAGCGGAGCAAATATAAAAGAGTTTTTTGAATTTATGTCGTGAAAAGTGTTTCTATTATCGTGTGCATATATCAATTATTCCACTTCAAAATGAAATAGGAGCACTTACCTTATCCGATAATCGGGCAAATTTGCTTTATTTATAGAACTGTTGTAGCGCGTCTTTTGCCTTTTGTAATCGTCTTATGCCGATCTCTCGTTTTTGAGAGAATAGGTCTGTTTCGATGCATTTGGCTTTTTGTGCAACGGATGCCTTCCAATTGCCCACCACCTTTCCCTGATAGAGAATGACGGGATGGAAGATGCCGAAACGGTTATGGGCTTTAGGCTCATGGACTTTGTCCAACGAAATCCAACGGCTCTTATAGCCGATAAGGTATTCATCGTATGGTGGAAGTAGAATGACCGGATTCTCTTCTGTGGTTGAGGCTGCCACACTTCCTCCTGCCAAAGAATCTTCTATAAGGCGAAGTTTGTAAATGAACAGAGCCTGCGCTTCCTTGGGATACTTTTTTATTTTTACTTCTTCAAGTTCTGAGGCTATCTGTTGTATTGCCGTTCGGTTTTGGGTGATGGATAAGCCTGTCCACCAACAGAAATCCTCAAAACTGGCAGGTGAATGGCTGCGGAAGTAGTTACGGGCCAGGATAGCCAAAGCTTCACGACTTGAAAGTTGCTGCTTTGTCTTGTCTTGATACTTCTCTAATGTCTTGAATCTTCTTTCGGTCAAAGCCCACGTGGCGCTATTTCCTTGCATCTCACCGGAGATTAGCAATCCCTCTATTTCTCCCCGTAGGAGAATCTGGTTGAGATGAGCAATATCGCTTGGAAACCCGAGCTTAGCCATCTCTTCTCCGATACATTTCTTCGTGAGGGAATGGCCGTCGGCAAGTATTTCTTTGAGGGCTTCTGTTCCCTCTTGGTAGTATTGTTCGGAAAAGTTGGTTTTATTGTAGCTTGACCACGACTTGATGATACTGAGATTTCTTTCGCGGCATAGCGCCAGCATCCAGGGATAGTCTTGGGCAGTAACTGTTTGTACGGTACAGCGCAACAAATGAAGACGCACAATTCTACCCGCAGAAAAGCTCTCTTTGACAGCCTCCAACTGCGGGTTCTTCATTCTCATTCCGATGGCCCACCGGAATTGATTGTAGTCTTGTGCCTGCATCATTCCCATCCATTCTACCACTTCTTCTGCCTTCTCAAATTGAGGCCTCAAAAGTTGCTGGTTGTGAAGGCGAAAGGTTATAGCTTCTTTTAGGTTCATTGGTTCGTATCTGTTTTCCGTATTCTTCTTTCTTGTTTGGAGCCTTTCTTTAGGTGTAAAGATACGAATAGTATTTCATATAAGAGATACATCGATGACGAAATCTGCTGAAGGAGGCTGTGGCTTGATGGAAAGTGCTTACGGGAGATAGAAATGCTGTAGAAGTTTAGAGCGTCGCTCAATTGTGAGACGATCGTCTCACGACTGAGCGACGAGTGTTTCATGACTGTGAGATGAGCGTCTCACAGTTATGAAACGACAAAAACAAGTAAGAGTTTCAGGGCTGACGCATTATAATATTTACTTTGTATGTTTATATTCTTGCTTATTTAT
>CAUEFX010000007.1 GCA_958477465.1 uncultured Bacteroides sp. | reverse complement strand
TCAAAAGATGCTAATTGAGGAGGAAATACTGGGTGGGGATGCTCCGAATTATGCATCTTCATCAAGTAAAACAAAACTCTGTGGATAATCAGAATTGATTTTGGGTGTTAGTCCATACGGCATATTTTTATTGCAGAAACTACACGCTAACCCATAATGATACCCCGTGTTATCGTATCTAAGATACAGTAGAACAAGTACAAGAAACAATACACCCAATACACTAATTTTCATTACTCTTTTTTGTAAAAACTGAATATGCAAATATATACTAAAAGTCTTCTTGGATTGACGGTATCCTAAAAAAATATATATCCATAATTATCCCTTTTTCAAAACGAGAGATAATTTATGGGATATCTATCACCGGATTTTATCATTTCTAAAAGAGCGAATGGATTTATTACCATTCCAATATATGACTTTTGATATTTCTTTTTCAATTTCCCTACATATTTTTGTTCTTCATTAATTCGCCACACCCACCATTTTGTAGAGACAGTTATAAGCTCTTCGCAAGGGGTTTCCCCATAATCCTCTGTGATTCGGAATAATATATGATTGATTTCTCCAATATCCTTGCTATTGCCAATTTTATTCCAAAAATTCATCTTTAGACCTGCTTTTGCTGTACTATGTATATAGAACTCTATTTCACCGCTCACTATTTTTGATAAGTCAGGATTCGAATTTCTCGGATAGTGTTCTTTAAACACTCTAATAACATCACTGTTTAGCTGTGCCAGATCATAAGCTATTAATTGAAAATATTTCTTGGTCTTCTCATCTATTTTTACAGAGAAAACATCTCCTATTTTTTGTATATGTTCTTACCATCGTTTTGACTGTTTTTATATGAATATACTTAAATCTTTTATTTGACTTGTACTTAAAACTAAGGGTTTGCTTTTATGATTGACATTGCTAATAATAGAATGTGTTCCAAAACTTAGAATAACAGAGTCAGGGATTACAGATGTTGAATCAATTACGAATAGCCGTGGAATAGTAATTCTTAGTCCAACTTCATTCCTGTCTCGATGATTTATGCTATTTGCCAAAGAATCAATATTATAACTTTTAGAAAAAACTAAGTAATCGTCGAGCCATAAATCATTGTCCTCAATTGTAAGATTATGAAACAACGAGGATATATCATTGCCATTGGAATCTATTATTTTTATAGATTTAATTGACTCAATTGTACCATTCAAACCAGGTTCTATACCTCCTCCCATAAAAGTTAAAGAACTATTGCAATAGTCTACCATGAATTCTAATAGGAAATATCTATTTCCCTTTCTCAAATTCAAAAGAGAATCTTTGATAACAATCTCAGAAAGTGTAATGTTCGTTATCTTGTAATTTCGGTATTCTTTGTGTGATAACAACATACAAAAAAACAATGCCATTATAAGAGTTGCTATAATAATTTTTTTCATAATGCAAAGTTTAATACATTATCATATTCAATTGGTTTTAGCTCAAGTGATTTCTATTTTGTGTTCAGCCGCATATATATAGGTATGCAATGCAACAACATGAGAAATTCGTTGATGATGAAAAGAAGCCTGCCATTGATGTGGATTTTGTCAAGGACTGGCAACTTGTGTTGTTTTAAGTGATTCTCTAAATTTATGGAAGATAGTTCATATACCTACCCTTGAAAATCCACTTCTTTCACGATTCCAATATATCATTTTACTCTGCTCATCATGTGATAGCTTTTTTAGTACAAGTACAATATCACTATTAAATTTTTTAGGAGGATCAATCACCAAATCAGAATAAATGACCAATGAGTCTCCTTGCGGTTTATAAAATAACTCTTCGGTTGTAAATTTATAATCCATGTCAGAATTGTACTTCCAACCTTTCTCTTGAGGATTATTTGTAGTTATCACTATAGCAGAATGTTGCCCTAATAAGCCCCATGTTTCGACAATAAAATATAATCTCATATTTAATGAAGAAAAATATATTTCAGAATATTTATACTTAGGATTTAATGAAGTAGACATGTCTTCAATTTTAGACCAATAATACCCACTATAAAAAACAATAATGGCTAATATTACATTTGCACAAATCCTTATAATTTTTGTTTTCATATTCATTTTATTGATTTTGTTCTTTTCCAACCAATTCTATTTAGAGGTTGTGTATTGCAAATATACATTTTTCGGCAAAAAAAGTATAGAAGCAGGGAAAATTATGCTTTTTAAAATCAATAAATTGTGGTAACTGTTCAGTGAATATCCGTAATTAAAAGCTGTTATGTCACTTCATTGCGGATAAAGAGAAACGGAACGGATCTGGCTGTGATATAGATGAACCTTGTTACGGAAAGAAATATCAATGGTCAGATATTGGAAACCACAACCTCTGCTCCGCCCTTATTACACCCCTGCTCCACCCTTATTGAAAACGCCTAAGCAAAATTTGCGTCTCACGGTTATGAGACGTACATTTCACGATTGAGAGACGCTCGTTACACAATTGAGAGATGCTCGTCTCATGATAGTGAAACGACATAAAAACAGGCTTGTTTTCCATATAATAATACCGGGTAAGATTTAAACCGCCCCGGCTCCCAGCTTTTGCAGAAATATTCTTTTCCAAATCTTTTGTATTTATCGAAATAAGTCGTTACTTTGCATAAATTTTAAAAATAGCAATGAATCAGCAGGAAATCAGAAGCAAGTATTATCTTCATTCGGATGTCTTCCATTCGGAATCTGCATACTTCTTCTCTTTTCTCCAAAAACGATATTTAGTTCTTTGGTAATGCGTTATTCCTCTCATCAGGGTAACGCATTTTTTTTGTGCGGTATTCATAAGAAACAACAACATAACAACAAAAGAGATGGAAAAGGAAATGAAAAAAGTCTTGGTTCTGGGTTCGGGAGCGCTCAAAATCGGACAGGCCGGAGAGTTTGATTACTCCGGTTCGCAGGCACTGAAAGCCTTACGGGAAGAGGGCATCAGCTCCGTATTGGTAAATCCGAATATTGCAACTATTCAGACTTCTGAGGGAATTGCCGATAAGGTATATTTCCTTCCCGTGACTACCTACTTTGTAGAAGAAATTATAAAGAAAGAACGTCCGGATGGCATTTTGTTGGCATTTGGCGGTCAGACGGCGTTGAACTGCGGTGCGGAACTTTATACGCAAGGCATTCTCGATAAGTACGGAGTAAAAGTATTGGGTACTTCTGTTGAGGCCATCATGTACACCGAAGACCGCGACCTGTTCGTGAAAAAACTGGATGAGATAAAGATGAAAACTCCCGTCAGCCAGGCGGTGGAGAACATGACAGACGCCATAGCCGCTGCACGCCGCATCGGTTATCCGGTGATGGTGCGTTCGGCCTATGCCTTGGGAGGTCTGGGCAGCGGTATTTGCGCCAATGAGGAAGAATTCCTGAAACTGGCCGAAAGCTCGTTTGCCTTCTCCAAGCAGATTCTGGTGGAAGAGTCGTTGAAAGGCTGGAAAGAGATCGAGTTCGAGGTAATCCGCGATGCGAACGACCACTGCTTTACGGTGGCAAGCATGGAGAACTTCGACCCGTTGGGCATCCATACGGGCGAATCTATTGTAGTAGCTCCTACTTGCTCGCTGGATGACGAAGAGCTGAAAATGCTGCAGGAACTTTCTACGAAATGTATCCGCCACCTCGGCATCGTAGGTGAGTGCAACATTCAGTATGCCTTCAATTCCGTGACGGATGACTATCGTGTCATCGAGGTAAATGCCCGTTTGAGCCGTTCATCGGCTTTGGCTTCCAAGGCTACCGGATACCCGTTGGCGTTTGTTGCCGCTAAGGTGGCTTTGGGATATACCCTCGACCAGATCGGTGAGATGGGCACTCCGAACTCTGCTTATGTGGCACCGCAACTCGATTATTACATCTGTAAAATACCCCGTTGGGACCTCACCAAGTTTGCCGGTGTATCCCGCGAAATCGGTTCGAGCATGAAGTCCGTAGGCGAAATCATGTCCATCGGCCGCTCTTTTGAAGAGATTATCCAAAAGGGGCTCCGCATGATCGGTCAGGGCATGCACGGATTTGTGGGGAACGATGACGTTACCTTTGACGATCTTGACAAAGAACTGGCCAACCCCACCGACTTGCGTATATTCGCCATCGCACAGGCGTTGGAAAAAGGATATACGATCGACCGGATTTATGAACTGACCCGGATCGACTCGTGGTTCCTCGGCAAGTTGAAAAACATCGTTGATTACAAAGCGAAACTTTCCACTTACAATAAGGTGGAGGATATTCCGGCAGACGTGATGCGTGAAGCGAAGGTACTCGGCTTCTCCGACTTCCAGATTGCACGCTTCGTGCTGAATCCTACCGGCAATATGGAGAAAGAAAACCTGATGGTACGTGCACATCGTAAGGCGTTGGGCATCCTGCCGGCTGTAAAGCGCATCAACACGGTTGCCTCCGAACATCCGGAACTGACAAACTATCTTTATATGACTTATGCCGTAGAGGGATACGATGTCAACTATTACAAGAATGAAAAATCGGTGGTCGTTCTCGGGTCGGGCGCATACCGTATCGGTAGCTCGGTAGAGTTCGACTGGTGCTCGGTCAATGCCGTGCAGACTGCCCGTAAGTTGGGATATAAGTCGATCATGATCAACTACAACCCCGAAACGGTGTCTACCGACTATGATATGTGCGACCGTCTGTACTTCGATGAGCTCTCTTTCGAGCGTGTGCTCGATGTCATCGATCTGGAGCAGCCGCGCGGAGTGATTGTTTCCGTCGGCGGACAGATCCCCAACAATCTGGCCATGAAACTTTATCGCCAGTCGGTGCCTGTGCTTGGCACTTCTCCGGTCTCCATCGATCGTGCCGAAAACCGCAACAAGTTCTCTGCTATGCTCGACCAACTGGGCATCGACCAGCCGGCATGGATGGAGCTTACCAGCCTGGAAGAGGTAAAAGGCTTCGTCGGCAAGGTGGGCTATCCGGTATTGGTGCGCCCCTCGTATGTGCTTTCCGGAGCAGCAATGAACGTCTGCTATGATGATGAAGAGTTGGAAAATTTCCTGAAGATGGCTGCCGAAGTATCCAAAGAGTATCCGGTGGTGGTTTCTCAGTTCCTTGAAAATACGAAGGAGATAGAATTCGATGCGGTTGCCCAAAACGGTGAAGTGGTTGAGTACGCCATCTCCGAGCATGTGGAATTTGCCGGTGTGCACTCCGGTGACGCCACACTGGTGTTCCCGGCACAGAAGATTTATTTCGCTACGGCCCGCCGCATCAAGAAGATCAGCCGTCAGATTGCGAAAGAACTCAATATCTCCGGTCCGTTCAATATCCAGTTCCTGGCTCGCAACAACGAGGTGAAGGTTATCGAGTGTAACCTGCGCGCATCGCGTAGCTTCCCGTTTGTCTCCAAGGTGCTGAAACGTAATTTTATTGAAACGGCTACCCGCATCATGCTGGACGCTCCTTATAACCGTCCGGACAAGTCGGCTTTCGATATCGACTGGATCGGTGTGAAGGCTTCTCAGTTCTCATTCTCACGTTTGCACAAAGCCGACCCGGTTTTGGGTGTGGATATGTCTTCTACCGGTGAGGTGGGCTGTATCGGTGATGACTTCTCGGAAGCATTGATGAGCGCCATGATTGCTACCGGTTTCAAGATACCTTCCAAGGAGAAGGGAGTGATGTTCTCGTCCGGTGCCATGAAGTCGAAAGTAGACTTGCTGGATGCAAGCCGTACGCTGTATGCGAAAGGATATAAGATTTACGCAACTGCCGGTACTGCTGCATTCCTCAATGCGCACGGGGTAGAAACGACTCCGGTGTACTGGCCGGATGAAAAACCGGGAGCGGAAAACAACGTGATGAAGATGATTGCCGATCATAAGTTCGATTTGATTGTGAACATACCCAAGAACCACAGCAAACGTGAGCTGACGAACGGTTATCGCATCCGTCGCGGAGCCATCGACCATAATATTCCTTTGATTACCAATGCCCGTCTGGCAAGTGCGTTCATCGAGGCGTTCTGCGAGATGAAGATGGAAGATATCCAGATCAAGAGCTGGCAAGAGTATAAATAAAGTGGATCGTAACCCGTAAAGAGGCGTGAAATACCTGAAACGCCTGACACATAAAAACCGCCCCTGTCACAGACTACTGTAGCAGGGGCGGTTTTGTTAACAAGAAATTTCTTGCGAAACGTGTATCTGTTTTGCAGGCGATCCGGTTGGGGCATCCTCCTGTTTCTCAATCTTCTCCATCCGTTGTTGGAGGTGCTGGCGCACACACCTCTTTGAAATCTTTCTTCTGACGTTCTCTGTACTGCCGTGGCGGCATGTTGTATTTCTGTGAGAATATCTTGTAGAAGGTTCCCCGGTTCGTAAATCCGGATTTGTCCATGATTTCCTCTACGGTCAGGTTGGTGGTCAGCAGCAGCTGTTCGGCCACGGCCAGCCGGTATTCCTTGATGATGTCGGCGGGAGTCTGCTCGGTTATCTCTTTGAGCTTCCGGTAGAAGTGCCGGGTGCTGTATCCCATAGAGCCGCTCAGCAGCTCTACAGACAGTTCCGGATTGGTAATGTTCTGATCGATGATTTTCATCATCTTCTCGAAGAACTCCTTGTCCTCTTTATGCACGAACTGTCCGTCATCCAATTTGAACGTGCTGAATACGGAGTTGTAGTACTCCTTCAAGTCCTTCTCCCGTTGGATGAGGCGTTCCGCTAACTTTATCAGATAATCGGCGTTGAATGGCTTGGTGACGTATGCCTCGGCACCGGAGTCGATTCCTTTCATCTGGTCGTCGATGCTGTTGAGGGCGGATAGGAGGATCAGCGGGGTGTGGGAGAGAAGTTTGTCCGATTTCAGTTGTCTGGCAAAGGAGATTCCGTCCGTGCCCGGCATCATGACGTCCGAGATGATTAAATCGACCGGTTTCAGCTTTAACTGTTCCATCGCCTTTTCCGTATCGCTGAAAGAGAGCACGTTGTATCTGTTTGCAAAAATATCACTGACAAACCACAGCATGGACGGATCGTCGTCGATGACGATGATGGTCTGCCGGGAGGTGTCGTATGCCGCTGTCGGATTTTCCAGTTCCAGGTTTTTATTCTCCTCTTGTATCGCTGTATCCATTTCCACGGGCATCGACCGTTCGGCACCGGTGGCGGTGATGGAGAGAACGGGCAGGGTCACCTCGAAGGTGGTAAGCCGGTTGGGAGTGCTTGTCACCCGGATCTGTCCGTTCAGCAGGGTCACCATGCTGTGGCAGATGGCCAGTCCCAGACCGTTGCGTGGTGATATGCCGTTCTTGTTCTGTACCTCAAAATTGTCCAGTATCTTGTAGCGGTCGAATATTTTTGTGAGGTTTTCCTTCTCGATTCCCTTTCCCGTATTCGATATGCGGATGTGCAACTGTTCATTCTCCACATACAGTTCGATGCAGATTGTGCCGTTTTCCGGGGTGTATTTGAAGGCGTTGGATAGCAAGTTGGTGACAATCTTGCTGAAACAGCTGGCATCTGAGTTCCAGTACACCTCCTTCTCTATTTTCTGCTGATAGTCTATCTTCCTGCTTTCGGCCAGCTCGTTGAAAGAATCGGCTGTGTCCTGGGTCTGTGCAGAGACGGGCAGCTTCTGAATTTCGAGGGTTTTGTTGCCCGTCTCCAGCCGCCGGAACTCGATAAGCTCCAGAATCAGGGCGTTCAGCTTTTGGGCGTTCTGCAGAATGATAGAGGCATATTTACGGATATAACTGTCGGTGGAGGGGTGCGTGAGTATTCTCTGGCAGGGTCCGTAAATCAAGGTGAGCGGGGTACAGAACTCGTGGGTCACGTTGGTGAAGAAACGGAGCTTGGATTCATACAGCTCGTTCCGTTGCCGGCGGTTTATTTCCTCTATCAGGACGTCTCTTTTCCGACGGTAGCGCTTTATGGACAGGTGCACGCACCATGCGATGAATCCGAGAAAGAGTATGGAGTAGCACCCGTACGCCAGGGGGGTCATGTACCAGGGCGGGGTGATGCGAATGCTCAAAGATTGCGGGATGCTTTCCCTGCCGGTCAGGTTGCTCCGGTATTTCACCTGCAGCGTATATTGCCCCGGCGAAAGATTCGAGAACATGGTCGTTGCAGAGGCGCCGTTCTCTATCCAGTTGTTGCTCAGTCCTTCGATCTTGTAATAATAGGTATAGTTGTTCCCGTTCAGATAGTCGATGACGATAAAGGAGAGTCCGAAGAAGTTCTGGCTGTAATCCAGCTCCAGCACCTTGTGCTTCTGTTTGTCTTCGTGCAGAAACTCGTTGATATTGTACTCTTTACCGAATATGTACAGACGGTTGAACTGCAGAACGGGCATGTATTCCGCCTCTGTGAAATCGTTCTCATGGATACTGACGAACCCGTTGGTACCGCCGAAGAAAAGGGTTCCGCTGCGTTCGTCCTTGAAATAGGCGCCGTCACTGAACTCCGTCACGCTCAGATCGTTTTGCCGGTGATAGGTCTGTACCGTATTGGTGCGGGTGTTGAATCGGACCAGCCCCTGATTGGTGCTGAGCCACAGATGGTGTTGCCTGTCTTCGAGGATGCCGTGAATCGTATTGTTGGGAAAGCCGTCCGTCTCATTATATATATGGTAATTCCCGTCATACATGCGTGTCAGTCCGAAGCTGGTCCCGAACCAGTAACCGGCTTCATTCTTGAGGATGGCGAATATGTCGTTTACGGTCTGGCTCTTGACGGCTTCATTAAACAGATACGGCTTCATCTCTTCGGTTTCCGTATTCATGCGGTAGGCTCCGTATCCCCGGTTGCCGAACCATAAGACGGAGTCGTTCTCCTGAAAGGAGATGAAGAAGTAGTTGGATGCGCGTTTTCCCCCGTCCAGCACGGTTCTCTCTGCGCTTTTTATGGTGGGGATGCCCGATGATGTATTCAGTGAGACTTTGACGATGCCTTCTCCAACGGTGGAAATCCAGAGGGTGCTGTCATTCTGCTCGCAGATGGAGTGGACGTATTTGACCGCTTTTCCGCCGGCGGTGATCGGAAACTGTTTCAGCTTTCTCTCCTGATAGGAGTAATAATCGACACCGCTTTCGGTTCCGATCCAAAGCCTTTTCCAGCGGCTGGGCGTGAAGCAGTAGACGGAGTTGTCTGTCAGTGCACTGTTGCTCGTGAGCAGTTTTTCGGTAGCTGCCGTTTTCCCGTTTTCCGGAGTGTAGTGTAGCATCCGGAGGATACCGTTTCCTTTGGTCCCTATCCACAAGGTCTGTTCGCTGTCCAGAAAGAGTGTGCGCACCGGGTTGTTTATCTGGTAAGCGGGCGTGTTCAGCAAGGTGTTCTGGATGGAGAAGGCATTCGTGAAATACATATATACTCCTTGTCCGTCCGTCCCTACCCAGATGATGTCTTGAAATTTGTCTTTTACCAGGCAGAATATGCCGCATGCGATGTCGGTGTTTTGGGTGATGTATTTTATCTTTTGGTCGGGCTGGTACTTCAACCGGATAAGGCCGCTGCTTTTGAAGCCGATGTAATAGTCGTTCCGCTTTTTGATGACCGATGAAATCTCGCCCCGTTTCTGTATCTCCGCTTCAACGTCCGTTATGTAATATTTCTTTTTGCTGCTCAAGTCGTATTCATAGAAGGCGTGCGTGCGGTCGATGAAGTAGAGCAGATTGTTTTCGAAGGATACGCCTATCAGCCTTTCCGGATGCTGGAAATAGTCTTTGGCGGAAAGTGTGACATTCTCACCCTCCTTTTTCAACTGGTAGCTCCGGTTATTACCGTCGGAAGTGAATATCCAAAGCACGTCCGATTCATCCACGACCAGTCGCAGGATGTTGTCGAAGATAAATTTCTCCGTATCCAACCGGCGGAAACTTTTGTCACCTTGCCCGAAACGGTAGATGTACCCGTCGTCTTTCAGGAGGTAGATGTCATTGTCCCGGCTTTTGGCCATTTTATTGTTGTCTTTAAACTCGGTGAAGCTTTGGACGGTTTGCCGGCGGATGTCGAAACGGTCGAGACCGTAGTTGGTCTGTATCCACAGCACATTCTCTTCCGCTTCTATTATATTGCCTATGATATTTCCGGAGAAGTTGACCCGGGTGTCGGTGGGTTTATACAGACGGGGCGTGGTTCCGTCGAATATGTTGAGCCCGTCGCAAGAACCCAGCCACAGAAATCCGTTGTTGTCTTGGCAGATCGAAAGAATGGCGCTGTTGGATAAACCGTTCTGGCTGGAAAACTGCCGCACGTTGTATGGATCTGCTTTCCCGGCGAGGCTATAGAACAGGAAAAGAATAGACAAAAGAAGATGGTATGAACCGGAAACTCTCATAATGGAAACGATGGATTTCAATAAATAAAAAGAGTATGATTGCTGAGTACAAAGTTAGGCAAAAAAGGAAATCACTCCAAAAAGAGGACTCTAAAAGTATACGATTTTGTGACATATATGTTTCTAAAGCTGTCTTTTGGGCCAAAATGTACACTAATGTCATAAAATTGTATATTGATTGCCGGACAGAATGCCTAATTTTGTGGCATCTGAACAAAAGGAGAATTTTTTAGGATATTATCTATTGTTTTTAAGGTAAAGATTGTACAGGATAACTTTGTTAATGGAATTTTGAATTAGTGGCAATGTATAGCCGCCGGTATGTCGTGAAAGGTAGAGGCCGGTACATTGCAGCATCATTTAAATAATAGTTATGAAGAATCTCGCTTGTTTAAGTCTCTTTGTGTTGGTGGCTTTCCAACAACTTTTCGCGCATGATTTAAATTCTCCCGATGGAAATCTGATTTTAAAATTTACTCTTGCTGGCAACGGAGTGCCTACTTATGCCCTTTCATTGGGTGACAGGCAGGGCATAAAAGACAGCAGCCTGTTTGAAATAAAGGACGATAAATAGGGGTGCGGGGCTCTTCGAGAGATGTCGTTTGCTGCTTACCTATGCTTTTTTAGCGTGTATGTATAAGATATGATTTTTACTTGAATAATTATATAATTTAGTATAGAACAGACATGAATTTAGAACGTTTTTTATTGTACTCGTTATGTGCATTCGCTTTTGTCGGTTGTGCTCAGAAAGAGCAGATGGTAGCGAATCCTAACCTGTTGAGAGCCCAGGAAACATTGGACTCCCTTTATCAGAACTATTCGCAGCCGGGTGTGAACTTGTTGCGGGAGAATTATCCTTTCGATCCGCAGAGTACGGTTACTTATCTTGCTTCTGAAGAGCAGGCAAACATACCGAATCAATATTCATACCTTTGGCCGTATTCGGGAACTTTTTCTGCCGTGAATGCTTTACTGGAGGCTACCGGACAATCGGAGTATAAAGAGTTGCTGGATAATAGAGTGTTGCCGGGACTGGAGGAGTATTTTGATACCCGCAGAGAGCCTTTTGCTTATTCGTCTTATATCCGGACGGCGCCGTTGTCCGACCGCTTTTATGATGACAATGTATGGTTAGGCATTGATTTTACCGATCTTTACCGGATGACCAAGGAAAACAAATATCTTGATAAAGCCCGGTTGATCTGGAACTTTATTGAAAGCGGAATGGATGATCAGCTCGGTGGCGGCATCTATTGGTGCGAACAGAAGAAAGAGAGTAAACATACTTGTTCCAATGCCCCCGGAGCTGTTCTGGCTCTGAAATTATTCAAGGCAACGGAAGACACCCTCTACCTGTCTCGCGGCAAGGAACTGTATGAATGGACAAAGGCACATCTGCAGGATTCTACAGACTACCTCTATTTTGACAACATCCGTCTGGACGGTAAAATAGGAAAAGTTAAGTTTGCTTACAACAGCGGACAGATGATGCAGGCTGCTGCATTGCTCTATCAGCTGACCGGTGTGCCGGCCTATCTGACGGATGCACAGAATATAGCGAAAGAGTGCTATAACTATTTCTTTGTTGATTTTACTCCGGCGGATGGCAACACGTTTAAACTGATTAAGAGAGGGGATATCTGGTTTACCGCCGTTATGCTTCGTGGATTTATCGAGCTTTACAGTCTGGATCATGACAAGAAGTATCTGGAGGCTTTCAACCGGAGTTTGGCGTATGCTTGGGAGAACGCCCGGGATGAAAACGGACTGTTCAATGTCGATATGAGAGGCGTAGACAAAGATGGAAAGAAGTGGCTGCTGACACAGGCTGCCATGGTCGAGATGTATGCCCGTCTGGCTCAGATAAAAGATTTGTAAACTATAATAATAAGAAACATGAAAAACAGAAACATTAGTTTGTGGGCGATTGCAGCCGCATTGGTGATGGGGAATTCTGCAAAAGCAGCCGATTTTGTCGTAGCAAATGATAATACGGCCGTTGTGAATCATGCCAGCTTGGCTGCGGCATATAAATCCAACCGTCCGCCTGTAAAGAAGAGATTGTTTACTTCGAAAGCTGTTGAGGCTGAGATTCTGCGCGTAAAGAAACTGTTGACCAACCAGAAACTGGCTTGGATGTTCGAAAACTGTTTCCCGAACACGCTTGAGACAACCGTACACTATCGGACAACCGACGGCAAGCCGGACACCTTTGTATATACGGGAGATATTCACGCCATGTGGTTGCGTGACTCCGGTGCGCAGGTATGGCCTTATGTACAGTTGGCTAATAAAGATCCCGAACTGAAGAAGATGCTCGAAGGGGTTATCCGCCGCCAGTTTAAATGCATCAATATCGATCCCTATGCCAATGCATTCAATGATGGCGCTACGGGAGGCGACTGGATGTCGGACCTGACAGACATGAAACCGGAACTTCATGAACGTAAGTGGGAAATCGATTCTCTTTGCTATCCTCTACGTCTGGCTTATCAATACTGGAAAGAAACCGGTGATGCCAGTGTATTTGACAGTGAATGGATACAGGCTATCACGAATGTTCTGAAAACATTCAAGGAACAGCAACGTAAGGGGAAAGTAGACTATTATAAATTCCAACGCCGCACGGAGCGTGCTCTCGATACACTGAACAACAACGGTTTGGGCGCTCCTGTCAATCCGGTGGGATTGATCGTCTCCTGCTTCCGTCCTTCGGATGATGCTACTACTTTGCAATTCCTGGTTCCTTCCAACTTCTTTGCCGTGTCTTCATTGCGGAAAGCTGCCGAGATACTGACGGCTGTGAATCATGATGCCAATCTGGCACAGCAGTGCACCGATCTGGCACAGGAAGTGGAAACGGCTTTGAAGAAGTACGCTACTTACAATCATCCTAAATACGGCACGATCTATGCCTTTGAAGTAGATGGTTTCGGCAATCATTTCTTGATGGATGATGCCAATGTGCCCAGCTTGCTGGCAATGCCTTACTTGGGTGATGTGGATATAAATGATCCGATTTATCAGAACACACGCCGTTTTGTATGGAGTGAGGACAATCCTTATTTCTTCAAAGGTAAAGCCGGCGAGGGAATCGGCGGTCCGCACATCGGATATGATATGGTATGGCCGATGAGTATTATGATGAAGGCATTTACCAGCCAGAATGACGAGGAGATAAAGGCTTGCGTCAAAATGCTGATGAATACGGATGCCGGCACCGGATTCATGCATGAATCTTTCCATAAAGATGATCCTGCTAACTTTACCCGTGCATGGTTCGCTTGGCAGAACACTTTGTTCGGTGAGCTGATCCTGAAACTGGTGAATGAAGGAAAAACAGATTTGCTGAACAGTATACAATAAACAGGAACCGTATGCAACTGTTCGGGACGGTTACAGTAAACAGAATCGTGTGCAACCGTTCTGTACGGCATACAATAAACCGGAACAGTATATAATAAACAGTTTGCAGGCAACTGGGAGTGTGAAAACTCCCGGTTGCTTGTTTTGATAACGAAGGATATAAATCAATCAGAAACAGAATAACACGAAACAGTATGAAATTGCGTAAAATTGCAGTCTTTTTTTTATTTGCTTTGACCCCTTTTTACGGTATGGCGCAGAAGTGGTACACTTCTGATGCCGATAGAAAGGCGGATGAAATTTTGAAGAAAATGGCAGTGGAAGAGAAGCTGTCTTTTATCGGCGGAGTCGATTGGATGTATACAAGAAACATCGACCGTCTGGGAATCCCCCGCATGAAGATGTCCGACGGTCCGCAAGGACTGGGCACGCATGGCGAGTCTACAGCTTATCCGGCTACAGTATTGCTGGCTGCTACCTGGAATGAAGACCTCGCTTATGAATATGGCAAGTCTTTGGGACGTGATTGCAAAGCCAGAGGCATCAACGTACTTTTGGGTCCGGCTGTAAATATATACCGCGCCCCCATGTGCGGCCGTAATTTCGAATATATGGGCGAAGACCCTTTCCTGGCGGCACGTACCTCTACGGGATATATAAAAGGGGTACAGGATCAGGGAATCATGGCTGTTGTCAAACACTTCTCTGCCAATAATTCCGACTATGACAGGCATGAAATAAGCAATGACATCGATGAAAGAGCATTGCACGAAATCTACTTCCCGGCATTCAAGTCTGCTGTTCAAGAAGCAGGAGTTGCGTCTGTGATGTCCAGCTATAACTTGATTAACGGTGTTTATACAACTGAGTCTCCTTGGTTGCTGAAAGATGTCTTGAGAAACGAATGGGGATTCAACGGTCTGGTTATGTCCGACTGGGGATCTGCCCACCATTGCATTCCGGCAGTAAAGGGAGGACTCGATCTGGAGATGCCGGGCGGAACGAGAAAACCGGAAGAGCTTGCTTATTATCTGAAAACGGGTGACATCACCATCGGGATGATCGATGAAATGGTGCGTCATATCTTGCGCGTGATGATCGCATTTGATTTTCAGAACGGACTGAAAGCGGATAAGAATATCCCGCTGGACGACCCGAAGTCTGTAGAAGTGGCATTGAATGTGGCAAGAGAGGGTGTCGTTCTGTTGAAAAATACGCAGAATACCCTTCCTATTAACACGAAAAAGGTGAAAAACATTGTTGTGGTCGGTAAAAACGCTCACGGATATGTACACGGTGGTGGTAGCGGTTCTGTAAATCCGTTCCATTATGTAAGCATGTTCGACGGTATTCAAAAAGAAGCTGCCAAACATCAGGTGAATGTGGCTTATGTGGATGAGCTCGATTTCTTACCCGAGATTATGTATACACGTTCCGGTGAGAAAGGTTTGCAGGCCGCTTATTTTAATAATAAGAATCTGTCCGGAAAACCGGTTCTCGAACGTACGGAAAACAAAATCAACTACTCCTGGACGAAAGGTACAGGGATAGAAGGACTCGGTAAAGAGAACTATTCCGTAAGATGGTCGGGTGTGATACGCCCTGATGCTACGGGAGAATATGAATTCTCGGTAGGTGGTGACGACGGTTACCGTCTGTTTATTGACAACGAGCTGGTGGCCGACGAGTGGAAGATCGGCAGTTTCCGTAACTCTTCCGTGAAAAAGAGACTGGAAGCCGGCAAGGAGTATGACATACGTTTTGAGTATTTTCAGGAAGGTGGCGGAGCTGCCGCTGCTTTGATCTGGGAGTATAAAGATAAGAAACAGGATGCTTTTGTAGAGCGGCTGAACCGTGCAGACATGGTAATTGCCTGTTTCGGACATACTTCGGATACGGAAGGGGAAGGTGCCGACCGTACTTTCGCACTGCCCGATGCCGATGCTAAAATGATTGCCCGTGCACTGAAATGTAAGAAACCGGTAGTAGGCGTGGTGAATGCAGGAGGAAATGTGGAGATGCAATCATGGGAGCCGGGATTGAAAGGCTTGCTGTGGGGATGGTATGCCGGTCAGGAGAGCGGTACGGCTGTTGCCGACATCCTTTTCGGAAATGTGAATCCTTCCGGAAAATTGCCGATGACTTTCGAGAAACGTTGGGAAGACAACCCGGCTTACGACAGCTATTATGATCCGGATGGCGACAAGCATGTGGCTTACACGGAAGGTATCTTTATCGGTTACCGCGGTTATGATAAATTGAAGCGCGAGGTGCAGTATCCTTTCGGTTACGGCTTGTCTTATACCGATTTCCGTCTTTCCGACCTGACGGTTTTCCAACCGGCAGCCGACGGCTCTGTGGAGGTGACATGCAAGCTGACCAATACCGGAAAACGTGATGGTGCACAGGTGGTACAGTTGTATGTAGGAAAAGAGGGAGGTATCGTAGAGCGTCCCGCAAAAGAGCTGAAGCAATTCAAAAAGGTCTTCCTGAAAGCAGGAGAATCGGCTGAAGTGAAGATGACTCTCTCTAAGGATGCTTTCACTTATTACAGCATCGCAGCCAAGGGCTTCTTGCAGGATAAGGGTAATTATCATATCATGGCAGGATTCTCTTCCTGCGATATCCGTTTGCAGAAAGATGTACGCATTTTGTGATAATGAATTGAAATAAAGTAGTTTAACAAGTGACCGGTTGGGTCAATGGCTGATGATTGTTGGTCGAATCGGTCACAATACCTTTCATACTATGAATAAAAGAATTATTATGAGTCTGGCATTCGGACTCTCTCTGACGGGGTTGCAAGCTCAGAGCTATGTCCCGTTGATGAATGAAACGCGGATGGCTGTCCGTCCGCAGATAGAAATAAAAGCGTACCCTGTATCACTCACGCAGGTGCGTCTATTGGATGGTCCTTTTAAATCGGCCATGGAGGCTGATAGAAAGTGGCTGTTGTCTCTCCAACCCGATCGTTTCTTGCACCGGTTTCATGAAAATGCCGGGTTGCCCGTGAAAGGGGATTTGTATGACGGCTGGGAAAACTCGACTCAAAGCGGCTTTTGTTTCGGACATTATCTTTCGGCCATGTCCATGCTTTATGCAGCAACCGGCGATACGGAAGTGCTTGAAAAAGTGAAGTATAGCATTGACGAACTGAGAAAATGCCAGTTGGCAAGGGGTACCGGTTATGTGGATGCGATACCCGGTGGAGAACAGTTGTGGAATGATGTGGTGCAGGGCAAGATAGATGCCAATACCGGGTGGCTGAACGGCATTTGGGTGCCTTGGTACAATCTTCATAAATTGTGGGCCGGACTCATTGACACTTACTTGTATACGGGCAATGAGGTGGCGAAAGAGATTGTACTCGCGCTGACCGATTGGGCCTGCGAGAAATTCAAGTCCCTGACCGATGCTCAATGGCAACGGATGATTTATTGCGAAACGGGAGGAATGAACGATGCGCTATACAACGTGTATGCCATTTCCGGAAAGCCCGAACATCTGGCTTTGGCCGAGAAATTTTACCATAAGCAGGTCTTGGATCCGTTGTCGCAGAGGAAAGACCAATTGGCAGGATTGCATGCCAATACCCAGATACCCAAGATTGTGGGCGCTGCCCGTGCCTACGAGGTGGGAGCGGAAGATAAAAACCATACCATACCTACATTCTTCTGGAAAACGGTGCATGACAATCGTTCTTACTGCATTGGCGGCAACAGTGACCATGAGCATTTTGAAGAGTTGGGGAAACTATCGCTCTCCGACAAGACTACCGAAACGTGTAATACATACAACATGCTGAAACTGACCCGCCACCTGTTTGCCTGGAACCCGGAAGCGGAATATATGGATTTTTACGAACGGGCTTTGTATAATCATATCCTGGCTTCACAGAACCCTGAAACCGGAATGGTGGTCTATTACCAACCCTTGGGCTATGACTCTTATAAGAGTTTTTCAACTCCCGAACATAGCTTCTGGTGTTGTGTCGGCACTGGCTTTGAAAATCATGTGAAGTACGCAGAGGGCATTTACTCTGAGAATGAGAATGATCTGTATGTCAACCTGTTTATTGCATCGGAGCTGGATTGGAAGAGAATGGGCATGAAGGTGGTTCAACAGACCGGTTTCCCCGATTCCGACCGGACGCAATTACTTATTCATTGCTCTGAACCGAAAGAGGTTGCCTTGCATATCCGCTATCCGGAGTGGGCTACGGCGGGTTATCGGATAATGATCAATGGTGAGCAGCAGCAGCAAATATCGGAAAAGCCGGGATCTTATGTCACTGTGAAACGGGTTTGGAAAGAAGGGGATAAGTTGGAAGTCGAGATGGTGAAAAGCCTTCGTAAAGAGAAACTTATCGGAGACGATCATAAGGCGGCATTCTTGAACGGTCCGATTGTCCTGGCCGGTGAAAGGAATCCGCAGGATAAGAAAATCGTCTTCCTGGAAGAGAAGAATCAAGGCATAGATACATGGATGAAGCCGATTGACGAGAAAGAGGGCACTTTTAAAGCGACTGCCGGTTTCCCGGCTTCAATAGACATGATTCCTTTCTATAAAAAGTATAAGGGATATTATGCGGTTTATTTCGATTGTTACCAGCCCGACGAATGGGAGAGCATAAAAGAGGAGTATGAGAAAGAAGCGGAAGCGGAAAGGGAACTGGAAAGACTGACACTCGACGTATTCCGTCCCAATGAGCAGCAGGATGAAGTGGACCATGATTTCAGGGGTACGAATGTAGCTCGGGGAGACGGCGCTTTAGGCAAAAAATGGTGTGATTCTGACGGCGGATATTTCTCTTTCACGATGAAAGTCAACTCGAAGTTGCCGGCCGAACTGCTTCTGACTTATTGGGGAAGCGATGGAGGAAACCGTAAGTTTGATATTTTGGTAAACAATGAAGTGATTGCTGTGGAGGAACTGACGGCGAGCAAGCCGAATGAATATTTTGACAGACGTTATGCGATTCCTTTCCATTTGCTGCAAGGAAAAGACAAGGTGACTGTCAAGTTGCGCGCTTATCAGAACAACAAGGCGGGAGGTATTTTCTTCGCACGGATGATGCTGAAAAAGGAGGTCTCTGAACAGGAGTTTACTGTCTTGGATTATCTGCTCCCTAAAACTTCTTATTTGAATAGACACGGATTTAAGAGTGACGGCTCTTCCGGGGTGCACAGAGGGCATCCGTGGGTCGATTCAACAGGAAATGGTGAGTTGTCCTTCAAGATGAAATGTGCTGAGGATGCTCCGGTGTCTCTTTTACTTTCCTATTGGGGAGGAGAGGGCGAAAAAAGGCAGTTCAACGTGCTGGCCGAGAATACATTGCTGGCCTTTCAGGAACTGTATCTGAACCGGCCGGATGAGATGTTCGATGTGCTTTATGAGATACCGGAGAATTTGACTGCAGGCAAGAGTGAAATTGAAATTTCCCTTCAGGGAGTGAATAATTCGAAGGCAGGAGGGCTGTTTTATGCATATACGCTGTCAAAATCAAAATCTGTCGGTGTGAATGCAATCGGAAACGATGGGGAATCCTCTTTCGTAGCTTATCGGGATAAGTCCGGCATTGTACTGCGCAATCCGGGAAAGCCTCTTTGTGGCGATATTGCTGTGTATACGCCCGAAGGGCGGTTGATTTATCAGCACTTTATCGAAAAATGCAACGAGTGGACTTTGGATAAGAGCTTGTCCAAAGGAGTGTATATCCTTCGTTATCAATCGAAAAATGAGAATGATTCCTGTGCCGTGAAGATCGTGGTATAGGCGGTATAAGAAGGTCGTAAAAAATGGAGGGGTGTATCAAATGGACATTTTGATACACCCTCGTTTTTTAGGGGTTCCACTCAGTCTTTAGGGGCTTTCAGCTTCTGTATTTGTCATTTTCCTCTCAAAGCAGGATGAATACTTTTGAGAGGAAAACCGGTTACGATTGCGATCGCCTGTTGACTGCCCATTGCAAGGCTCAAGGCAGGATGAATGCTTTTGAGAGGAAACCCGGAGCAGGCTCTAAAAGCCTTTTGATCTTGTCATCTGCGAGATTGGGTTACTCCCGGCCAGTCATCTGTACGGAAGGGAGATGCCGGCAGTCCGGCTTTGTTGTATAGATTACATTCCGGATTGTTGGCCCAACCATAGCGTACGGCTATCGGGAAAGATACTTTCTCGGAATAGACAATGACCTTGTCACCGGCTATTCTGGCTTTGGCGGGATAGAATATATGGTCTGTTCCGGCAATCGTAAACCCTTTCAGTTCGCCGCCCTGAGCAACCAGTGAACCGTCTGTGTGCTCGAAGGATATCTCTATCTCATTGTTTCTCAGCTGCATGCGACTGTAGATAGGACCGGAATAACTGTTTCCTTTTCCATACGTCTGGTTGAGGGCGATTAGGGAGAGACGGCGTCCTACCTCCTGTTTGTTTTTGGGATGGATGTCATTGGCATCACCTATGTCGATGGTAACGGCCATTCCCGTATTCTCCAGGTTTAAGGTTTGCGTTTGAGCTTCACGCAGTTCGGCCCAGGCCGATTCTTCCGGTTGCTCGGAACGTTGCATGAAGTTGGCCAACTGTACGAAATAGAATGGGAAATTCTTGTTCCATTTAGCACGCCAGTCGCGAATCATCAAAGGAAACAGGTCGCGGTATTGGTAGGCCCGGTCTGCATTGGCTTCTCCTTGATACCAGATGGCTCCCTTTATTCCGAACGGGATAAGCGGATGCAGCATTCCGTTGTATAGAACTGTCGGGTAGTACTGGCATGTCTGGAAAGACAGCGGTTGTTGCGGTACTTCGTTCTTATTGAAAATACTGATTTTCTGTTTCCATTCCCCTGCCAGAGATATTCGCTTTTTACCGTTTGTCACATAAAGCATGGAGGCATCTCCCGGAATACCGCTCTGTCCTCCGGTGTCTCCTAAGCGGATGGTTAATACGTTTTTCCCCTTTTTCAACAGATTGCGCGGAATGGTGTAATGGCGCACGGTGCCGATGCCGTAGGTCCGCCCTATCTCATGTCCGTTGAAGTAGGTTATGTCATCATCATCGATTTGATTTAATTCTACTTTCAGGTCGCGCTTTAGCCATTCATCCGTCAGCTCTATTTCGCGCCGTAGCCAGATGAATCCTTCAAAACCGGGGTCGACCTGTTCTTCTATGTATCCTGGAAACTGTATGGTGCCCCATGAGGGAGCATCGTAATCGGCTTCTGCCCATAACGGCTGTCCGTTGCTGTATCCCGGATCTTTTTGTCTGACTTGTGTCTCCCATTCGTCCATCATCCGGTTGTATATGGCCATCGCTTCCGACATATTCTCCTCTGCTTTCTGGGTGAGCGCTAACGGCTCGTGAAACTCCCGCATGATTTCCAGCGTTTTACCGCTTGTCCAGCTCTCTGCCGGAGTTCCTCCCCACGTCACATCGATCACACCTACGGGCACGTTCAGCTTCTGGTTTAATTCGCGGGCAAAGAAGTACGCTACGGCCGAGAACTCTTCCACGGTTTTCGGAGAGCAGTTCTGCCATCCTCCCATCGTACTCTCTCCCCCTGTAAGAGGAACGGGGCTGACGGTCTTCTTCACCTGATATAAACGGATATCGGGGTGATTGGCCTGATCTATCTCTTGTTGGAAATTCATGACTTTTCCCCATCCTTTTATGGGCATCTCCATATTGGACTGTCCGGAACATATCCATACTTCTCCAATCATGACATTGGACAGCTTGATTTCTTTGCCGTCTGAAATGCTGATGTTGTAGGGCCCGCCGGCGGCAGGTGTCTGAATCTCGATTTTCCAGTTCCCTTCGGAGTCGGTAGGGGCGAGATAGGTTTTTCCGTCCCATGAAGCGGTGAGTTTTACCTTTTTCCCCTTACTTGCTTGTCCCCATATCGGAACTTGGGTTTGCTGTTGCAATACCATATTGTCGGAAAATACTGCCGGTAATACAGGCTTGGCATTTATATTCCAACAAAGAGCGGCGGTCAGAATGGCAGATACGGTTACTTTTTTTGTTGTTTTCATGTTCTTATATTTAATGTGATACTTTAAGAGCCTGTTTAAATTCTTGTATATCAGCTTATCGGGTCAGGATAAGGCTGAACGGAATTTAAACAGGCTCTTATAAGGTGTGTTACTCTTTGATCAGTTTCAATGAATATGAATCTCCGGCTTTTGTATAGGCTTGTATCAGATAAACGCCATTGTTCATATCGCTTATGTCGAATATGTTTCCGGTGAATGCTTTTTCTATTTTACCGGATAAACCGAAGACTTTTACGTCACTTATCAGTTCCGAACCAACCCCTTCTATCGAGCAGTAACCTTTGGTCGGGTTGGGTGAGAGATAAAGTCCGTTTGCTTCTGCAAACGGTACGATAAACCCCGTACCGTCATCTTTATTGACTGCATATTCCAGAATCAGTCCGGCATCGATGTACTGGCCACCGGAGTATTGAGTACACTTGATGGCAATCAGGTTCTCTCCGGCTTTTAAAGCCGCTTTGGCCTCTTTGCTGACATCTACTGTCGTATAATTGCTGGTATATCCGGTAGCACTGAATGCCAGCACACCGTTGATATATACTTCGCAATCGTCATCGTGATAAAGCGTCAGACGCAGGTTGTCGCGGAGTTTTTCATTACCTTCTGCAACGTTGAACTTCTTTCTCAAGTAAATATAGTTGCTTTTCCATGCTGTATTTACCGTAGATTTGTTGTCGTAAGTCGTGTTGGGTGCACTGCCGTCTCCGAAACCGCTGATACCGGTGCTCCATGAAGCATCATTGAAGGCAGCGGTATTCCAACCCGCAGCCGGTGTGTTGTTGGTGTATTTCCATTCCGTTTTCTTGGCTCTCAATGCGGTAGGAACCAGTTCGATGGCAGAAGAATTGATGGTGTTCGAAATCACTTTCCTGATCTCTTCTTTCTGCTGGTCGTTTACTTTGACTACTTTCCGGTCGTAGGTGATCAGACCGTTGACTTCGCCCTCCAAATCGGTGAGCTGTGTGTATACGGCAGCTCCCAGTCCGTCGGCTTGCAGCGGTCTCAGCAGGTCTGTATAGCTGTTGAACAGGTTTTTCAGCTCTTCACCGCTATTTACCGATACATATACCATATCACTGTTTTTCCATACATGGTCTTTTACGACATAGGTAATTCCGCCATACTCACCACATACGGATACCCGGTTGGCTGTAGGATTGGGGAGCATACCGGGACGGGGGTAACTGTGCATATCGGCTACCTGTCCTATGTTGTCGAAAATAACCCAACCGCTGGCAGAACTGATGATACGGGTGTCGTCCAGCGATTTAATGCGGTTGTAGGCGTTGCGGGTATGCGTATTGTTTTCTGCATACTGTCCGAATCCTTCATTAAAGGCGATCCAGGTGACGATACTCGGATGGTTTTTCAGGCTGCTGACAATGTGGTTACATTCGGTCAGGAAGTTCTTTTTCACCCATTCGTCGTCGCCCAATAAGTTCTGATCCGAACCGGCGTTTACCATGTCTTGCCATACCAGCAATCCCAGTCGGTCGCAGTGGTAATACCAGCGTGCCGGTTCTACTTTGATATGCTTACGAGACATGTTAAAGCCTAAAGCCTTGGTCTGTTCAACGTCGAAAATCAATGCTTCATCGCTTGGAGCGGTATATAACCCGTCGGGCCAGAAACCCTGATCCAGAGGACCGAATTGGAAAATCGGTTTGTTGTTGAGCATGAAGCAGGCTTTTCCGTTCTCGCTGCCTATTGATATTTTCCGCATACCGAAGTAGCTTTTCACTTTATCGACGGTTTGTTCGTTGGAAAGCAGTTCGATTTCCATATCGTAGAGGAATGGAGAATCGGGGCTCCATAACTTGGGTTGTGCAATCGGCAATTCAATGGTCTGGAATACCTTACCGGTCTTTTCCGCAACTAAAGAGCCTTTGTCGTAAATGCGTATGACGGCTTGGCAGGAGAGTGCGTTGGTGCCGCTTACTTTTATCTTGACCAGGCTGTTGTCTACATCGGGGATAATGCTTAACTCCTTGATATAGCTGTTGTTTACTCCTTCCATCCATACTGTCTGCCAGATTCCCGATGAAGGGGTATAGAAGATACCGCCGTTCTGGATTTTTTGTTTTCCGACGGGCTGTCCTCCGGCATCAGTGGGGTCCATGAACTGGACTTGCAATTCTTGTTCGCCTTCTTCTTTCAGAGCCGAGGTGATGTCGAAGCTGAACGGATCATATCCTCCCGTGTGGGCGCCTACTTGCTTCCCGTTTACGTAAACTTCACATTTCCAGTCTACTGCACCGAAGTGAAGAATAATGTTTTTACCTTTCATCTCCGAAGGAACGGTGAACGTCCGGTTGTACAGATAGGCTTTGTAAGGACGTTCCTGATGGTCGGTCATCATCAGGCCGGACAAGGCTGATTCGATAGGGAACGGAACCAGAATCTTCTTGTCGAAGAGCTGCCCCGAACGGTATCTTCCCATGCCGACACTCTCTTTGAAATCCCAAACACCGTTCAGATTAAGCCAGTTGTCACGTACCATCTGCGGACGCGGATATTCTCCCAATACATTTTCCGGATCAATCGTGTCATACCAGGGGGTTGTTATGGCCGATCTCTTTTTTCTCCATTGTGCCTGAGTCTTTGTGCTGATAGCGGTGTTTTCACCGAACAGTTGCCATTGCAGCAGCTGGAAGTTAGAACTGCCGCTTGTCTCTTGCATTCTCAAGCGGAAAGCCTGGTATCCTTTTGTGCCGTTTACCTGAAATTTCATTGTAGCCAACCGGCAGGGGAACAGAAAATCATTTCTTTCATCGACCGTTTCCCATGTATAGCCGTTGTAACCCTCTATCTTCCATGATTTCAGGTCTCTGTCTATGGCATCTTCGCAGGAGGTTAATGTATAGTACTGTAAAGCCTTGGCTTGCGCAGGCTCGGCAATGACAAAGAACGTTTCCGCTGATTTTCCATAATACTTGGTCGATAATTTACGGTCGAACAGGTTGAGGAAACTGTATCCGCTTTCACCTTCCGGCATTGCGCTGGTGTGGTCTTCGGCGGGAGCATCAGCCATCATGTCTGCCATGAATGCTTCTCCGGAATTCGTAAAGGGAATTCCGAAAAGTTGCAGCTCTGCAATGCTGACGCTGGTCTGTCCGGTTGCAGTCAGACGATAGTAGCGTGCGATTTCTGCAGAAGCGTTGGCGGTGTTGCGCTCTATTTGGAAGGTGGTGGAATATTCGTGTTTTTTAGAAGAAGAAGGTACGACAGTCTGCCACTTCTGATTGTCCGTCGAATATTCTATTTTCCATTTGCTGACATCTTCCGTGCTTGTCTTTCCTGCAGACAACAGGTATCCGGTCAATAAGACGGGTTGCTTGCAATCGACGGTGACTGTTACCGATGTTTTCTGTGCCACCTTATAAATGGTATTGTAATTGTTATCCGTCAGATTCTTGAGCGTTTCGTTCTCATCCGACGAACTGATTACAGCGTCATCCGTGAAATCGTAAGAATAGACATTCTCATCGATGTATTTGTCAGATTTACTGATGATGAACCGTACCACATTCGGCCCGTAGCTTTTCAGCGGAGTGATTTTGATGCTGTTCTTACCGGCATCAAAGTGCAGGTAAGCGGTTGCGGTATTGGCGTCAGCCGGATTTCCCCACGAAGCGGTCGTGTGTGGAAATTGAACTGTGACAGGATCGTAATTATTTACAGTTATCGACATCGGACGGTTGGTGTCTCCGGTCAGGTATTTGATGTCGAATTTGTAGGTTCCGGACTCTTCGATCTCAACATCCGTATATTCGAGTGAAGAACCGAATGTAATGTTTTCTACTATTTTTCCGTTCGCATGTTCCGTTACTCTCGGACCACTTCCTTTGAGTTGTGCGTCGGCCGCTTCCAAGGTCTTCGGCAGCTCGGTATTTGCTGTTCCCGCATGTGGAATAAGCAAGGATACCAGTGTTAAAACAAGGGAATAAAATTGTATTTTCATGTGAATATAAATATGATTAATAATACTACAAAAATAACTAAAATAAGTGGTTACAGGTAATGATACCTATTCTAATGAGGAACATGAAAAACCAAAGGAGTATTCGATTCACTCATTTAGTTGTATATTATTGTCGTATGTGTTATTTTTACGACAAAGTATCACGAAAACAAAATTACGAGGATATTATGATTAAAAAAAATCTATCAATGGCGTTGTTGGCCTTCTGCATGAGTACAGCCGCCATGGGGCAGGCCGATGAGAAGAAATGTATTTTTATTTCGACGTCTCATCTGGACACTCAATGGAACTGGACCGCTCGGACCACTATTGAAGAATACATTCTGAACACAATGACTCAGAATGTTGCTTTACTTGAGAAATATCCGGACTTCCGCTTTAACTTCGAAGCAGCCATCCACTATATGTGGATGAAGGAGTATTATCCGGATCAATATGAAAAAGTGAAAAAGTACATCGCTGATGGGCGTTGGCATGTCAGCGGAGGAAGCATCAATGCAAGTGATGTGATGGTACCTTCTGCAGAGTCTATCATCCGAAATTTCCTGTACGGACAGTCTTACTATAAAAAGGAGTTCGGACACAAAGGAGGAACGGATATCATGCTTCCCGACTGTTTCGGCTTCCCGTATTCTCTGCCTACTTTGGGAAAACATTGCGGTGTGACGGGATTCCATACACAGAAACTTTCCTGGGGATCGGCTTATGATTATAATTCATTGCCGCCGTTCGGAATCTGGAGAGGTGTAGATGGTTCTGAAGTGTATGCCATCTTCAAAGGCGAGGCTTATGATGCGCATAAGCAATATAATAAGGATATGTCTAAGGACGAAGAGATGAACCGGCTTACTGACGAGAACTATCAGAAGTATGGCTTGGCATCGGTATTCAGATATGTCGGCCCGATGGGTGATAGAGGAGGCGGATTGAAAGACACGGAAAGTGAAGAAGGCGAACGCACTCCTTATTGGTTGCAGCAGAGTATCAACTCAGACGGACCGGTAAAAGTCGGTTTATGGACTCCGGATGCTATCTTTCAATATTTGGACGAGAATAAAAATGAGAAATATGCGGTTTGGGACAATGAATTGCCCATGAGAACGCATGGTGTCGGATGCTACACCTCTCAAGCCATCATGAAATATTGGAACCGTAGAAACGAACTGCTGGCTGATGCGGCAGAGAAAGCTGCGGTGGCTGCTACATGGATGGGAGGCGCCGATTATCCGTCGGAAACGCTGACCGAGTCCTGGATACGTCTGTTGTGGCATCATTTCCATGATGACCTGACCGGTACTTCTATTCCGGGTGCTTATACTATTTCTTATAATGACGAAGTGTTGGTGAATCAGACTTTGGCAAACACGCTTACCGGTTCTGTCGGAGCAATGGTCCGTCAGATGGATACGCAGGTAGAGGGTATTCCTTTGGTGGTTTATAATCCTCTTTCTTTGCAACGGACCGATATCGTTGAAGCTTCTGTTTCAGCTGCTTCCGAACCTTCGGGAATACGCGTACTCAACGGAGAAGGCAAAGAAGTCTTGTCGCAGATAACAGGGTATGATGCTTCTACGGGCAAACTTTCGTTTATATTTAAAGCTACGGTAGCTTCATTGGGATATGCCACATACGAGGTACGCTTGAACGAAACCTCTGAGTTGTCTTCTTCATTGGCGGTTACTGAGAGTACTCTTGAAAACGACCGTTACCTTGTCACGCTTAATACGAGAACAGGAGACGTGCGGCAGATTAAAGATAAAAAGCTGGATAAGCTTCTGTTGAGAACGCCGATACAGATGCTTTTGCTGGATGACCGTTCGGAAACTTTCCCTTCTTGGGAAATAAGTTATTCTACTCTGAAAAATGCGCCTTCCTATGTGAATGAAAATGTGAAGGTTACGATAGAGGAGAACGGTCCGTTAAGAGTCAGCCTGAAAGTCTTCCGGACGAAAGGCGAATCTGAATTTGTACAGTATATACGTCTGACGGATAGCGAAGTGAATGATCGGGTTGATTTTGTCAATGAAGTGAACTGGCAGAGTAGAGGAAAACTGCTGAAGGTGGCTTTCCCTATGCAATGCACCAATTCCAAAGCAACCTACGACTTGTCTATCGGAGCTATCGAACGTGGAAACAGCAACTCGGACCTGTATGAGGTGGCCGGACATCAATGGGCCGATTTAACCACTGAGGACGGAGAATACGGTGTCTCTATCTTGAATGATTGTAAATACGGATGGGACAAACCCAACAACAATACTTTGCGTCTGACCCTGATTCATACTCCTTCTGTAGGAGGAAACTATTCATATCAGAAGGATCAGGATCTGGGATTGAATAAGTTTACCTATTCTTTCTATTGCCATGAAGGCAAATGGGATGAACGTACACAATGGGAGGCTTCCCGTTTGAACCAACCTCTGTGGGCTTTTCAGGCACCTAAATCTGCCGGTTCTTTGGGAAAGAGTTTCGGATTTGTTTCATTGAATACCGAGAAAGTTGCCATAAAGGCACTGAAGAAAGCAGAAGATTCGGATGAGATTATCGTGCGTGTATACGAGTTGACAGGAGATGCTCAGGACAATGTGGAACTGACATTCCTGGGTACGATCTTGTCGGCGCGTGAGGTCAACGGTATCGAAGAGGAGGTCGGAGCAGCTTCCTTCTCCAATAACAAGCTGACTTTCAGCATCGGAAAATTCCAACCGAAGACTTTCGCTTTAAAATTGGCAGCGCAAGAATCCGGTGTGACTCCTCCTTCCTCCTGTGTTGTGGATATGAACTACAATCAGGATGTGATGAGCTATGACAGTGGTAGAAATGACATGTCGACCGGAGTCGATTATGCTTATCCGGCAGAGCTGCTCTCAGACAAACTGGTTGCAGGAGGTATTGAGTTTAAGATAGGTAACCGTGCAGCTAAGCAGAGAAATGCTTATTTGTGCCGGAGTACTAAAAACTCCATTGCCTTGCCGACAATGCAAAATGCGAAGAAAGTGTATGTGTTGGCCGCAAGTAATAATAAAGCAGGAACAACCGCCAATTTCACCGTCGGAGGAAAGAGCTATTCCTATTTTGTACCGTATTGGGGTGCAACAATCGGGTCTTGGGAGACCGAGTACAACCTCGGCGGAAGTTTCTGTAAGGAAAATGTAGCTTTCACTGCTACTCATCGCCATACCACTGCCGGTAAAAACGACCTTTACGGATTCATGCACATGTACATGTATGCCATCCCGGTAGACGGTGATGCGACAGAACTGTTGATAGACACGAATCGGAATCTGTACATTTTTGCAGTGACTCTTTCTGATAATGAGAATGATGACGTTACTCCGGCATCCGAGGTGACTTCTTTGCCTACATATACTGATCTGTCTCCGGATGGCGGATGTGGTGAAAAGCTGATTCCGCAAACAGTTCAGGCTTCTCATCAGAACGGTAGTAACGAGGGACCTGCCAAAGCGGTGGATGATAACTTGAGCACAAAATGGTGTGTTACCAACAACTCCACTCCCTGGCTGGAGCTTTCTTTCGCCAAGACGGTGAAGATCTGTCATTGGTTTGTGATGAATGCAGGATCCGAAAGTACAAACTACATCACTTCGGCATTCCGTTTGCAAAGATACGAAGACGGCAACTGGATCGATGTAGATAAAGTGGAAGGAAATACGATAAACAAAGTTCACCGCTCGGTCACTCCTTTTGAAACCGATCGTGTTCGTTTGCAGATAGATAAGGGTGAGCAGAATGGTACTACGACCCGTATCCTTGAGTTTGCCGTGTACGGAAGTGAAGTCGGTGGGGTAGGCATTGAGAATACGGCCTCTTTGAGTACTGATTTTCATATCGAAGGCAATTATCCGAATCCTTTCTCCAGACAGACTACCATTCAGTGTGTGGTGCCGGAAGGAGTATCCGAACTGGTGCTGAATGTATATGATTGTGTTGGAAAAGCGATCGATAAGCGTGTTTATCCGGTTTCCAAGGCGGGATTGCAAGAATTCATCTGGGATAGCCATGAGGTTAGCGAAGGAATTTGTCTCTATACAATTTCGGCTATGAAAGATGGAAAAGCAATCTCTACTGATACAAAGAAAATGATTATCAGTAAATTTGCAGCAGAATAAAATTAGATGAATTATTGCCATACGGATCATGATGAATAAGAACAGCGAATTGGAGTTATCGTGTAAGGTTATGAAAAAGGTATTGATTACTATTCTATTATTGAATCTTTTTGTTGTAAAACAAGCATTTGCATCTTTTTCATTGCTCGATTTGGTGAGCCTTAACAGTCAGCTTTCCAACAATGCTATTTTGTGTATTCATCAGGATCTGTATGGCTTCATGTGGTTCGGCACCTATGACGGATTAAACTTGTATGATGGCAAGAAAGTAACCACATTCCGTTATGAAATCAACAATCCGAACTCTCTATCCGGAAATACCATCCACAACATACAAGCTGCTGAGGATGGGTATTTGTGGATATCCACTCAGCGGGGGCTTAATAAGTTCTCTTTGAAGGAACGGCAGTCTGTTGAAACCTATATGCAATATAAGCGAGTCGACTTGATTGCGGTTGATAAGAATGGGAACAGTTGGATGATCAATAAAGATAATTACCTCTTATTTTATGATTCATCGATAAAGAAAATGTGGGAGATACCCGCCGAGGGGATTCAACTGAGCGAGATTCGGTCTATGTTTGCTGATAAAGCGGGCAGAATCTGCCTGATACTGAAAGATGCCCGTCTGCAATACCTCACATTGTCCGACATGCCTGCAAGAAAAGAGGCCCCTTATGCCTTGTCGGTATCGGAGGTGAGTTTCCACAACGAAGAGATAATGCAGGTTTTTTATGAAGACGAGCAGGTCTACTTCATTGATAAATACCACAATCTGTTTGTTTATGACAGCTTTAAGCAGATGAAAATTCTGCTGCGCAACATTTCCGATATGGTTGCTCAGTATGGATTGGTCTCTTCCCTTCGTCTGTTTCAGAATGAGGTCTACCTTGCCTTTATGCATAGTGGACTGCTGAAGTTTGATGCATCTACTCACGACAAGAAGCCGGAATTGATAAACATGACGGTAGGTATTTTCGGATTGCTGAAAGACCGCTTCCAAGAGGCGGTGTGGGTCGGCACCGATGGTCTGGGAGTAGAGTTGTATTGTAGCGAGAAGAATAATTTCGGCAATATATTGTTGAGTAACTTGCCGTTTGTTGCCAAACGTCCGGTTCGTGCTTTCTATACGGATGAAGAGAATACGCTTTGGGTGGGTACTAAAGGAGACGGCATTATCCGGATTAAAGACTATGCTTCGTTTAAGAACAGTAAAATTCCGGCTGAGAACATACAGCATTTCATCGGCATGCACGAAAATCCGGTGTACTCTTTTGTGAGAAGCCGTTTCAATAAGGATGATTTGTGGATCGGTACTGACGGCAATCTCTCTTATTATTCTTATAAAGAAAATAAGGTGTATCCGGTGAAGGAACGTGCCGGCCAGCTTCCGGCTATTGCCAATGTCCATAGTTTCTGTGAGGTAAACGACTCTACGCTATGGCTCTCTTCCAGAGGACTTTATAAGGTTGTCATTGATAAAACCAAACACCCTTATGAAATTAAGAGAAAGGAGTGCTATCCTTTTCTGAGAGACAATGTCTGGATCAACGATGAGTTCTATTCGATGATCTACAATGGAGGTTCTGTCTTGTTCCTGGGAAGCCGGGGCGGATATGGAGTGAGCCGTTTTAATATCAACGATTCCACGAGCACTTCCGTTTTGACGAATGTGGCTATTGGAGACGTTATCAGTTTGTACATCGATGAAGATTCTACGCTATACGTGGGTACCAGCTCCGGATTGATACAGGTTTCGGGAGATGATGGGAAAGCGAAGGATAAAATAAAGCAATTCACTCGTGAGGACGGTATCCTGAACGATATGATTCATGGCATCCTGGAAGATAATTTTGGAATTATCTGGCTCAGTACCAGCAAAGGACTGGTGAAATACAATCCTCGGAACGGGGCATTCTTTAATGTGAAGTCGATGCACATCGGTGTCTCTGAGTTTTCGGATGATGCTTATTGGAAATGTCCGATCACCGGTCGGTTGTTTTTCGGCGGTGTAAACGGACTTGTATGGATCGAGCCGGAGATGGAACAGACCATCAATACCTACGAACCGGATTTGTTGTTTACAGAGTTGGATTGTTCCGGCAGTAAAAAGACATTGTATGAGTATAATGAAAATACGCATAAGGTGTTGAAGTTGAAATCCAATCAGAACACATTCCAACTGACATTTGCCGTTTTGGATTATATAAACGGTGATAACTACGACTATTTCTATTTGCTTGATAATTATAATGATCAGTGGATCTCTTTAAAGAAGGAAAATAAAATCCGTTTCACCAATCTTCTTCCGGGTGATTATACCTTGAAAGTTAAATATAGGAATGATGTCGTTTCTGCCGATGACAAGGTGTATACGCTTCGGATTACCGTATTGCCGCCTTGGTATCTCTCTACGGTGGCTTTCTTGATTTACAGTCTTTTGTTTGCTGCCTCTCTTGTATTGGCTGCTTTCTATGTGCGGAGAAAATTTGCACAAAAGCAGCAGGCGTTGGCACGGAGACTCAAAGAGGAGCAAAAGGAAAAGATGTATGAGTCGAAGTTGAACTTCTTTGCCAATGTGACTCATGAACTGTATACTCCTTTGACGTTGATAAACGGTGCGGTAGATCAGATACAAAAAGGAGAAGTGAACCAGAATACACAGAAATATCTCAGTGTTCTGCACAACAACGTGCTTAGCCTGAATGAGTTGATACAGGAGATATTGGATGTGCGGAAGATCGAAGAGGCCGATGTCCGTCTTAGTGTATTGAAGAATGTCTGCTTATCTGAGATTTTCGATAAGCTGCTGACATCTTTCTCAGTCTTGGCGGGCCAGAACAAAGTTGAATTGATAACTTCCATACCCGACAATCTATATTGGAATACAGATAGTAAGGGATTTAGAAAAATTATTTCCAATCTGCTGTCTAATGCGCTGAAATACACTCCGGTTGGCGGATTCGTTAAATTGACGGTCACTGCCGAGGACAATGCGCTGAAAATCGTGGTGCGCAACTCCGGAAAAGGAATAGAGCCCGGTAAGTTGTCTTCTGTCTTCAACCGGGATTGCATCTTGGAGGAGACCGATGTAAATGCCAATAATCAGATGACTGCCAGAAACGGGCTGGGACTGTATATCTGCTACAGCATTGTGAAGATGCTGAAAGGGGAGATCACGGCAAACAGTGTGGTAAACGAGTATACGGAGTTTGTCGTTACTCTGCCTAAGTTGTCTTTAGACGAGGTATTGGATACTGATGAACAGCCGGTTGCGGAATTCGCCGCAGAACCCTCCGCAGAGCCGGATGGAAAACCGGTTGTGAAATCGGATGTGGAATCTGTAGAGAAACCCACTGCGGATGTGCCCGGAGAGAACAATGCAGAAAAGGTGTCCAAAATAGATGTTAACAGTGTGGTGGAAGTTTCGGTTCCCCATGTTTTAATAGTGGATGATAATAAGGATATTGTAGAATTGGTGGCCGATTTATTGTCTCCCTATTGTCAACCCTTGAAAGCCTTCAGTGTGAAAGAGGCCTTGGAGCTTCTGAAGAAACAGACCCCGTCTTTGGTCATTACAGATATAATGATGCCGGAAATTGACGGATTCTCTTTTATCCGGATGTTGCGTGAAGATAAATACTGTAAACGTCTTCCGATTATCGCGCTTTCTGCCAAAACAGATAATCTGGATCAGGTAAAAGGCTATGAGCTGGGAGTTGACGCTTATATAACCAAACCTTTCTCATCCGATGTATTGGTTTCTGTAGTATGCCGTTTCCTGACCAATAAGGTGGAAATGAAAAATTACTATGATTCGGTAGATAGCTCTTTTGAGTATATACATGGAAAACTTCTGCATCAGAAGGACAAGAAGTTTATCGAAGATGTATTAGAGATTATAAAGAAGAATATTTCCAACTCGGAACTCGGACCGGAATTGATTGCAAATGAGATGAAGACTTCTACCCGGAATTTATACCGGCAGATGAAAAAAATCATTGAGATCTCTCCGACGGAGTTGGTTAAAGATTATAAACTCTCTTATGCGGCGAAGCTACTTATGACAACCAATTTGTCCGTAAAAGAGATTATCTATAAAGTAGGAATTACGAACAAATCTTACTTCTATAACGAATTCTTTAAGAAATACCAGCTCTCCCCAAAACAATATAAAGGAGCGAAAACAGAAAATGAAGAATAGCTTTCGGGCATGATCTGACTTTCCATTGCGGTATTTTAAGCCGTGTAGATTTCATTTATCAAGGCAAAGTGGTCAGGTTGCTTCTGAAAAATCGCTGCATTTTCAATTAGAAATTTTCAATAAGTTGTAGTTTTACTCGATTTTGCGTCCGTTTGTTCTTGTGTTTGATGGTTTTGATTTCAATATGTTTTGAATAGCCTTTTATACTTATCCTTATTCTATTTTAAACTTGTTCGCGTTTTGCTGCAAGTTAGCTCGGGAAGTGGATTTTATAGGGGAAAAATGCTTTTCATGTAGAGTTTCAATAAGATTATGGATGGGGTGGTTGCTTTTTTGTGAAATAGCCGAAGCATGGAAAGATACTATATCTTTTATTTAAACCTGCTACATCTTTTTTAAAAAGATGTTATATGTTTTTTTAAAAGATGCTATATGTTTTTTTGAAAGACGTTACATCTTTTTTTAAAAGATGCTACATCTTTTCCTCCTTCCTTGTCGGTTTACAAGAACACTCTCTTTTTTGTTCATTTCTCATCTTGGTCACTTCAGTCATACCGGTTTGCTCCTCCTATTGTCTATCGGGTATTGCAGGCAGATCTTCGTGTCTTTTATGTCCCTTTGTTCCCTTTTTGTCCCCTGTCTGCATATACGGTTTTCATATATTAGTGCTGTTTTTACTACAAAAACAGCTTTCTTTCTTTTAATTTTTTCAAAAATTGCCGGACTTTTTGCTGTGGCGGAAATTTTGGCAAATGATTGAATAAACCAGGTAGGAACAGCTGAGGGACGTAATTGTACTAAAAAGGGTCATGAATGTACACATACCCGTTAATAGTTTTTTCGCTTATTGCTTATTTGTTAGCACTTCGGTATCTTTGCAATAAAATATTAATCGTTATTTTAAAATTTAATTATTATGAAAACAAAGTTACTATGTGCAAAGACAGCGATGTTTGCTCTGGCTTGTTTTTCTTCGATTGGCGTTTGGGGCCAAATTAAGATTACGGACGAGAAAGGTCTGAAGGCGATTGCCGAGGATCTGAACGGTGATTATGTTCTTGAGAACAATATTACCTTGTCCGGAGAATGGGAACCTATCGGTACCAATGATGCTCCGTTTACGGGAACAATTGACGGTAAGGGATTTACGATCTCTGGATTGAAAGTCAATCGGCCGGAACAGAATTCAGTTGGTTTTATCGGTGCTGCTAAAATAGAAGATGCTTCTTCTTCAAAGGTAACGGTAAAGAACTTACGTCTGGTAGGCGTAGAAATCATTGGTCGTCAGGATGTTGGTGGCGTTATTGGTAATTCATACGGCGCTAAGGTAAGTGAATGTTACACATCCGGACTTGTTTATGGTTGGGACCACACCGGTGGTATTATTGGTGGAACCAAAAGAGTTGGTGAATCCTCTGATATTATGACGCAGGTTTCTAACTGTTATTCTAATGCAGCAGTAATCAGCTCCAGCTATCAGGCAGGTGGTATTATTGGTGCAAGTATCAATGCAGTAGTCGACAGATGTTATTTCAGCGGTGTTGCAGTATGTTCTCAAGGACGTTCGGGAGGTATTGTGGCTCTTAATGACGGCTATAGTCTGACTATTACAAACTGTGTTACATTATCTCCTTATATAAAGGCAGGTAGTGGAGATGCCGGTGGCGCTAATGCTATTTTGGGTGCAGACAACCCCGGAGATGGCAGCAACGCAGTTAGTACAATCAGCGATTGCTATTCATTGAGCACTTTGAAGTTGTATGAGAACAATGTGGAAATCTCACGTTCCAACAACGCAAATGACTCTTATGACGGTGGATACCTTGATGCAGATGAATTGAAGACTGCAGAATTCTGGTTGAGCGACGTTAGCTTTGATGCCGGTGTTTGGACAATTGCAAACAATGCATATCCTTCACTGTCTAACGTTCAAGTTCCGTTGGAAAACTACATTTATATTCCTTCTTTCCCGGAAAGATGCTTGCCCGGTAAGACTTTCAACGCAGCAGCCATTGCAGCTTCCGGTAGAACAGTTACTTATAGCAGTTCTAAACCCGAGGTCGCTAAAATCGACGAAAACGGATTGGTTTCTTTCTTGCAAGACGGTAAAACAACTCTGACTTTTGAAGACAAAGGCGATGGTTATGTAAAAGGTGCTACCAAAACATACGAATTGGAAGTGAAAGGTGTTGCTTACACTATCATGAACGAGGAAGACTTGAGATGCATCAAATATGACCTGGCTGGTGATTTCAAATTGGGTGCCGATATCTATTTGACAAAAGATTGGGAATTGATGGATGTATTTACCGGTTCATTGGACGGTCAGGGATATACCATCCACAACCTGAATTATATAAATGAAGATCAGGGTCGTGTAGGTCTGTTTGGTGAGGCTACAGGAGCTACTATTAAGAGAGTAGGTATTGCCGGCGCTTACCTTAGAGCTAATGAGGATGTGGGTGCCATCGTTGGTTATGCAAACGGATGTACTATCACAGAATGTTTTGTAGACCAGTCTTCTTATATCGCAGGTCGTGACCACATCGGTTCAATTGTAGGTAAGGTAGAGAGAAGAGAATATGAAGAAGAAGGAACCGGACAGAAAGTAACTACCGGTACTACTGTAAGCAACTGCTACTCTATGGCTAAGGTTTATTCAAGAGAGTATCAGGCCGGTGGTATTGTCGGAGTTGTGAACTACGGTACTGTAGAAAAATGTTATTTCTCAGGAAATGTTCAGGCTATGCAGGGACGTGCCGGTGGTATCTTCTCATTGGTTGATGCTGATGGTACTGTACTTGTAACAAACAATGTTTGTCTTGCCAGTGGTATTTATTGTGCCGAGGGTACTTATTGCATCGGTCAGAACGATCGTACAAGTGCTACATTGAGTCAGAACTATGTTGATTACTACGGCTCTTACAAAGGCGCTGACCTGGCATCTTCTGCTCCTTACGATGGTTATGATGATGCAAGCAATAACGGTGCTGTACTGGAAGATGACGAAGTGCTTTCTTCTGATTGGTACAAAGAGACATTGGATTGGGATTTTGATAATGTATGGACTTTCGTTGAAGGCGGCGAAGGTAATATGTATCCGATTTTGAAATGCCAGCAGTCTAAAGTTCTGACTCCGCTTCTTTATGGTATTCCTCAACCGGCATTCTTGATCCAGAAGGCTGACGGAACCGCTTCTGAAAGCTTGGATTTGGCGAGAGTTAAATCTACTTGCGGTCAGAAACTGACTTTTGAAATCACCAAAGGTGGAGAATACATTTTTATTGATGGTACTCTCGTAGATTTCAGTGGCGAGAAGAATGTTGAAGGTGAAGTGATGGCAACTATCTCTATCACTCCGGAGACTGCAATCGCCGGTCTGAAACCGTTCGAAACTACTTCTTTTGATGTGAAGATGCTCGGACAATCTTATGTATATCCTATCAGCACGGTTGCTGATCTGTTGGATGTCAACAACAAATTGTTTGCAAGCTTCCGCTTGATGAACGATATCGATATGACCGGTGTTGAGTTCTATGGTATCGGTTCTTTGGATACACCTTTCACGGGTACTTTTGATGGTAACGGACACACCATTAAGAATCCGGTGGTTATCACCAACGATGAGAACAACAGAGGATTCTTCAACGCTACCAATGGTGCTAAGATCATGAAGTTAGGTATTTCCAACTTCTCTTTCAGCGGCTCTAAAGCTGGTGGTAATAAGAGCTCTAACTTAGGTGGATTTGCCGGTTCTGCTAAAGAAACGACATTCGACCAGTGTTACCTGACCGGTAAGGTTGTAGGACGTGACCACGTTGCTGGATTTGTCGGTGGTAATTGCAGTAACGTTACTATTACCAACTCATTTATGAATGCGGAAGTAGTGGCATATAGCCAGGCCGGTGGTTTCTTTGGTGTTGCTGCTGGTAATGTAACCATGAGAAACTGCTACTTCTCAGGTAAAGTAGGTGCTACTACAGTCGGTGACAGCCGCGGTTGGTTCGGTGGATTTGTTGGTCTGGTCGATGTTGATTGTACTGTAACGATTGAAAACTGTGTATCATTCGGTACTGTGATCGGTGTTGATGCTGCAGGTGCATTCATTGGTGGTAACGGAACAAACCAAGAAAATCCGCGTGGTACGATCATGTTTACAGGAAACATACGTGACGATGTTGGTGATAAAGTATTCTTGAAAGATGATAAAATATCTCAAGACGATTGGGAAACACAGGGTTATCAGACTAAAGAAGGTGGTGTGACAGAAAGTCCGCAAGATAAATATTCTGATGACGGTGATTTCGTTAAACAGGAAACTTATGAACTTGCTAAATTCGATTTCGACAACATCTGGACAATTGAAGAAGGTGTAAGTTATCCTACTTTGAAGAACGTTGCATACGTTGCTCCTGTCGGTATCGAACAGATTGCCAATGAGAAAGAGAACACATACGTTGTGTCTGCTTCTGAAAATGTAATCTCTGTTTCAGGTATAAAAGATGCTGCTAAGGTAGCTGTTTATAATGTGAACGGACAGTTGGTTTCTAATGTTGCCACTTCAGATGAGAAGGTAGAACTTCCGATCGTTGGTAACGGATTCTATATTGTTCGTATTGTAGAAGGCAAAACGACTACGACTGTAAAAGTTGTTGTTAAATAATTAATTGATAATTTCTATAATGTGAGAAGTTGGGCGGCAGAAAAAAACTGCCGCCTATACTCTCATTTTGTCCAAAAAAACCTTGTTGACTAACATTGAAAAACATAATGTTCCCCTTTTGTATAGATATAGATTGTTAGTACTTCTCAGTTTTCAAGAATTAGATAGATTGATCTCATTTAGAAAAAATAAACTTTAAATAGATTTAGTAAAAAACTTATGAATTCAAATGGATTTATTGCATTAGGAAGAGGAATTATGTGCCTTTTCTTACTAACTGTCTCACTGATGGTGCAGGCGGCAAATCCTGTAAAAGTAACCGGGCGTGTGACGGATACGACAGGCGAACTAATGATTGGCGTAACTATTCAGGAAAAGGGTACCTCCAATGGGACTATAACAGATGTGAATGGTACATATAATCTAACACTAACAACAAAAGATCCGATACTGGTAGTCAGCTATATCGGCTATCAAACACAGGAAAAGAAAGTAAACGGAACAGTGCTCGATATTGTTCTGCAAGATGATGTGACAACACTGGACGAGGTGCAGGTTGTCGGTTACGGTACCATGCGTAAGGTGTCAGTGGTAGGTGCTCAGTCTACTTTGAAGATGGAGCATATCAAAGCACCGGTTGCCAACATGAGTTCTATTTTGGCCGGTCGTATTTCCGGTTTGGTTGCCGTACAACGTACAGGTGTTCCGGGACAGGACGACTCCGATATCTGGATTCGTGGTATCTCCTCTATGACTAACACAAACCAAGGACCGCTGATTCTGGTGGATGGTATTGAACGTGATTTCAAACAGTTGGATCCGGAAGACATCGAATCGGTTACTGTATTGAAGGATGCAGCTTCTACAGCCGTTTATGGTGTACGTGGTGGTAATGGTGTTATCCTTATTACAACCAAACCGGGTGTGGTAAGCGAACCTAAATTCTCTGTCGACTATTATGAAGGTTTCACTCGTTTGACACGTATTCCTGACCTGGTAGATGGTTATGGATACATGGACGCTGTAAACGAAGCCTATAACAATACATACGGTGCTCCTTATTATTCAGAGCAGTATATTGAAAATACAAAAATGGCAAACGGTCTGATTCCCAATACAAGCAATGACCGTACCGTTAATAAATATCTTTATCCGAATGTAGACTGGATGAAGGAACTTTATAAGGACTACGGACGTAACCGCCGTGCAAACTTGAATGTTCGTGGTGGAGCTCCGAACGCTTCTTATTATATTTCACTCTCTTATTACGATGAATCCGGTTTGACAAAAACAGATTCTAAACAACCGTACAGCACAGAAATCTCTTACAACCGCTATAACTTCCTGACGAATGTCAATCTGAAAGCTACCAAGAAAACAACCATGGATGTGGGTGTGAACGGTTGGTTCTCAAGCGGTAACTATCCGGCTGTCAGCCTGAATGACATTTTCTCAAAAGCGATGATGATCAACCCGGTAATTTATCCGGTAGAATACCCCGACGGAAGCAATCCGGGCTTCAGCCAGTATCAACGTGAATTCGACAGCCCCTATGTGACATTGACCCGTAGAGGTTATCAGACAGAATATAAGACACAGATCAACTCTAACCTGAAAGTAACACAGGAACTTGATTTCTGGAAATGGAGTAAGGGCTTCACAGCTCACGCCTTGATTGCATTTGACGTTCGCGCCAATCAGCAGTTGAGATATAAAGTAGACGACAGTACCTGGAAACCCGCCGGAAGAAAGAACGGTGACGTTTGGGTAGACGACGGCAACCTGTTTGATGAAGCAGGCAACCTGATTCTGCAGGAAGAGTATAAAGGTAACTCAACGGTTAATTTTGAAAGCGACAAGCAGGTGTATCGTACATTCTACGCAGAAGCTGCTTTGAATTATAAGAGAATATTTGGCGGTGTACACAACGTAAGCGGACTGTTACTGTTTAACATGCGCGACTACCGCGATGCCAATGGCGGCAACCTGATCAGTTCATTGCCTTACAAGCAGATGAGCCTTTCTTCCCGTCTTGCTTATTCATACAACGACCGTTACTTCATCGAAGGTAACGTGGGTTATACCGGTTCTGAGAACTTCTCTCCGGGACATCGTTTTGGTGTTTTCCCCGCATTGGCAGTAGGTTGGGTTCCTTCAAATGAAAAATTCTGGGCACCGATCGCTCCGTATATTTCTTTCTTGAAATTCCGTTATTCACACGGTATGGTAGGTAGCGACAGCTTGGGCAGCACTCGTTTTGGTTTCGAAACAGAGATCACCGGTAAGAACGGATATAGCAACTCTTGGTCACAAGGCGGTATCGGTATTAATAAATATGGTTATCAGGCACGTTGGTGTACGATCCGTAAACAGGACTTAGGTGTTGAAATCAACTTCTTGAACAACGATCTGGCATTTGTATTCGATTTGTTTAAAGAACATCGTGACAAGATCTTTGTATCACGTAACAACTTGCCGCTCTATGCCGGTTTTGCCGTAAGCGCTTCCGGTAATGTGGGTGTCGTAGAAAACAAAGGTCTTGAAGCTTCATTCGAATACAATCATCAATTCGGTAAAGACTGGATGGTTTCTCTCCGTGGAAACTTCACTATGAACCAGGATGAGATTATCGAAAACGCAGAACCTACTCCGGCTTATCCTTGGTTGGAAAGAAGAGGTACCAACGTACTGGCAAGATTCGGATATATCGCTGAAGGTCTGTACTCAAGTGAAGAAGAGATTAAAGAAAGAAACATCACTCAGTTCGGTGAAACTTATCCGGGTCAGTTGGTTAAGCCGGGTGACATTAAGTACAAGGACTTGAATGGTGACGGTCACATCGATGAATACGATATGTGTAAGATCGGTCGCGGTGATGTTCCTAAGTATTATTATGGATTCGGCGGTGACTTCCGTTACAAGAATATCGGTGTCGGAATCCTGTTCCAGGGAACTGCCGGTGCCGACCGTGTACTGGAAGGTTCAGGTATCCGTCCGTTTACCAGCTCAACCGGTGGTGGTACATTGTATGCCAACATCACAGACCGTTGGAGCAAGGATGATCCTACCAATGACAATGTGTTCTATCCGCGATTGGCATGGTCTTCTGCCGACCCGTCAAACATCAACAACTTCCAGACAAGTACCTGGTGGCAGAAAGACGTAAGCTTCTTGCGCTTAAAACAATTTACCGTTTCTTATTATTTCCCCAAAGCGTGGACAAAGAAGAGTTTCATAAGTGGTGGCCGATTCTATGTGATGGGATCCAACGTTCTTACCTTCAGTAAGTTCAAACTGTGGGATCCTGAGTTGAACACCAATAATGGTATTTCTTACCCTAATGTTTCTTCGTATACGATAGGTGTAGCTATAAACCTTTAAGAGAAAAGTGAATTTTAATTATTTTTTTATTTAGATTATGAAGAAAATTGTAAAAAGTATATTTATGGCTGCGCTGTCAATGATGGTATGCACATCTTGTGAAAGCTATTTTGACAGTGTCCCTTCCAATGTGATTTCTTTGGACGCAGTCTTTTCAAATCGGGGATTGGCACTGCAGTGGCTCTCCAACACCTACTCTTACTTGCCGGATGAAACCAGCCAGAACTATACGGGCGGTAGTGACGAGACAAGAGGTATCTGGACTCCTGCCTGTCTGGAGGCAAAGTTGCCATGGGACCAGTGTAACTCCAATCTTATCAACTTAGGTACTTTGTATCCTTCCACCGGTTATGTGGAAAATATGTGGAAAGCCTATTACAGAGGTATTCAGAAAGCCAATATTTACATGGCAAACATCGACCGCTGCACGGCTATGGAGGAATACGAACGCGTATGGTCTAAGGCAGAGGCACGTGCTTTGCGTAGCATCTATTACTACAACCTGTTCAAAATCTACGGACCGTTTGTCATCGTAGGCGATGAAGTATTCGATGTGGAAGGTGAGGTAGGCGCAATGATGCGCGAACGTAGCTCGGTAGACGAGTGTGTAGACTATATGGTAGGTGAATTCGATGCAATTCTGGCCGAAGGCAAACTGAAATCTCACTTTGGAGACGACGGTGCCATGAATCCGCAATTTGCCGGTAATATCACCAAAGAAGCGGTAGAAGCAATCCGCTCTGAACTTTTGCTGTATGCTGCCAGTCCGTTGTTCAACGGCGATCCTTACTACAAAGATTTGACCAATAAGGATGGCAAGCATCTCTTCCCGCAGGCTTACAGTGTAGAAAAGTGGGAAAAAGCTAAAAAAGCTGCCGAAGATTTCATGAGAAACAACCCGGGCTTCCAGCTGTTGTATCTGGATAAGAAGGGAGCTGCATCAGACCTGGCAACTTCATGTCCATATACCTCTGTTACTCAGGCTTCATTAGGTCGTACGGAGAATACGGAAATGATTTTCTTCAGAACCGGATGTGATTGGAACATCTATTATACGATGACTCCGAAGCACAGCGGTATCACCAACGCTCAATCCGGTGGTGGTGCCTTGTCTGCACCTTTGCAGATGGTAGACCTGTTCTTCACTGAAAACGGACTCGATATCAGCAAAGACCCTGATTACTTTACTTATACAGATGACGATTTGACAGCAGCAGGTGCTGCCGCCAAAATGACCAGCCAGACTGCTCATGCGAATCCGATCTCCAAGGTCGTTTATTTCAGACCGGATTCCAAGCATAAGATCATGAAACAGTTCTACAACCGTGAACCCCGTTTCTATGCTGCATTTACTTTCCAGAACCGTAGATGGGATTTGGATGACAAGCAGACTTATTACACCGACTTCTCTCTGAACGGAAACTCCGGTCAGGCAAAGAACGGACACGACTACCCGAGATCAGGTGTATTGGTACGTAAGAAAAGAACCAATGTTTCCGGAGTCAATTACTACGTTTACATCCGTCTTTCTGAGATCTATTTGAACTATGCCGAGGCATGTTGCGAGGTAGGTGATCTGGGTACGGCTATTAACTATGTCAACAAGATCCGTGCGAGAGCCGGTATTCCGGAATACAAAGGTCTGTTGGCCGAGGATATGAGTGCTACGGATAAACGCGGATTGACACGAATCGATCTGGGAACGCTGGATCAGGATCTGGTAAGAAAGGTTGTTTATCGTGAACGCCTTCTTGAGCTGGCCTTTGAAAACCAGCACTATTTCGATGTACGCCGTTGGGGTGTAGCCGATATGGCACAAGGTGACGGCTGGGTTTATCCGGCATGGCACAATGGCGGTGAAGGCGGTGACATGGTAGGTTTTGATGTTGCTGTCGACATGGCTTCAGACGATGCGGTAAATCCGTTGCTTTTCTACAAACGTAAAGTTTGGGAAACACGTATTTACTCCAAACGTATGAGCCTGTTCCCGATACCGCAGACTGAGATTAACAGAAACGCTCAGATTGTACAGAATACAGGTTGGGAAGTACAGTAATCGAGTGATTTCACAATAGAATAAAGTGTTGGATTTTTCATCTGAAATATTGATTGTTTAGTTTTTAAGACGGGAGAGTATGTTATAAACTCAATGCAGTGCCATTCGGCTATAAAAGAACGGATTGGCTTTACGACATACTCTCCACGTTTTAAATAATATTTTAAATTAGGAAATGAAGAAAAGGTATATTGCAACTATATTGTTTTTGGGTATTTTTTATTCAGTGTCGGCTGCTCTGAAAAAACAACCGGTAGACTATGTCAACCCTTTGGTGGGTTCTGATTCCAAATTTGAATTGTCAAACGGTAATACCTATCCGGCTATTGCCATGCCTTGGGGTATGAATTTTTGGACTCCTCAAACCGGAAGAATGGGAGAAGGATGGACTTATACGTATTCATCCGATAAAATCCGCGGATTTAAGCAGACACACCAGCCGAGCCCGTGGATTAATGATTATGGACAATTTTCCCTGATGCCGATTACCGGAAAGCCTGTTTTCGACCAGGATGCAAGGGCAAGCTGGTTCAATCATAAGTCAGAGATTTCCAAACCTTATTACTACCGTGCTTATTTGTCCGATTATGACATCGTGACTGAAATCGTCCCGACAGAACGGGCTGCGATGTTCCGGTTTACTTTCCCTGAGAACGAGAACTCATTCGTGGTAGTCGATGCGTTCGACCACGGATCGTATGTAAAGGTGATACCGGAAGAGAATAAGATCATCGGATACACAACCAGAAACAGCGGCGGTGTGCCTGATAACTTTAAAAATTATTTCGTTATTGTTTTTGATAAGCCTTTTTCTTATAAGGCTGTAGTGGGAGGCAATGAGATTCGTAAGAATGAATTGGAAGCCAAAGAGAACCATGTCGGAGCAATTATCGGATTTGCCACGAAAAATGGAGAAACGGTAAAGGCACGTATAGCTTCCTCGTTCATCAGTTTTGACCAGGCCGAATTAAATCTGCAAGAGTTGGGCAACCTTTCATTCGAGCAGTTGCAGGCAAAGGGTGCGAAACGCTGGAACGAGGTATTGAGTAAGGTAGAAGTAGAATCTGATGATGAAGATCGTTTACGTACATTCTATTCATGCCTGTACCGTTCGGTATTGTTCCCTCGCATGTTGCATGAAATCGATGCGAAAGGAAATGTAGTACACTACAGTCCGCATAACGGAAAAATCCTGCCCGGATACATGTATACGGATACCGGTTTCTGGGATACATTCCGTTGCTTGCTTCCGTTCATCAATCTGGTTTATCCTTCTGTAGGTGCACAGATGCAGGAAGGTTTCCTGAATTCTTATCTCGAAAGCGGATTCTTCCCCGAATGGGCGAGCCCCGGACACCGGGATTGCATGGTCGGCAACAACTCTGCATCCGTAGTAACCGATGCCTATATGAAAAATGTCATCAAGAAAGATCCGGAGAAGATGTACGAAGGTTTGCTGTACGGAGCCAACCATTCACATCCGTCGGTAAAATCTTCAGGCCGTCTGGCTTATAAGGAGTACAATGAATTGGGTTATGTTCCTTACCATGTCAATCAGAGCGCTGCCCGTACATTGGAGTATGCGTATGACGACTGGTGTATCTATCAGATGGGTAAGAAGTTGAACCGTCCGGCAGAGGAACTGGAAGTATACAAGAAACGCAGCTTGAATTACAAGAACCTGTTTAATGCGCCTTTCAAACTGATGAGCGGTCGTGAGGCTAATGGAAACTTCCAGCCCAACTTCGAACCGGTAAAATGGTGGGATGCCTTTACGGAAGGCAATAGCTGGCACTACTCATGGTCGGTATTCCACGATGTTCAAGGACTGATCGACCTGATGGGTGGTGAGAAGACTTTTGTGAACATGCTTGATTCTGTATTCATCATGCCGCCTACATTCGGCGCCAATTCAGATACACGCGGAAGCCTTGTACACGAGATGCGCGAAATGCAGGTGATCGACATGGGCCAATACGCACATGGCAACCAGCCTATCCAGCACATGATTTATCTCTATAACTATGCCGGAGAACCGTGGAAAGCCCAATATTGGGTGAGAGAGGTGATGACCCGTCTGTATACGCCGGCTCCTGACGGATATTGCGGTGATGAAGACAACGGCCAGACATCGGCATGGTATGTTTTCTCTGCTTTAGGATTCTATTCGGTTTGTCCGGGTACCAATCAGTATGTCATGGGTGCGCCTTTATTCAAAAAAGCGGTTATTCACTTGGAGAATGGAAAGAAAGTTCAGATTTCCGCTCCTGAGAATAGCGATAAGAACCGTTTCATACAGGAAGTCAAATATAACGGCAAGAATTATACCAAGAACTTCCTGGATCATGATGCGCTGCTCAAGGGTGCCGATATCCGGTTCCGTATGGGCGATAAACCCAACACGAAGCGTGGCATCAACAAAGCCGATTATCCCTATTCATTGTCAAATGAAAAATAATTTAATAGTATGAAGAAGATTCTATTATCAGCGTCTTTTCTTCTGATTACAGGATATATGTTTGCCACGGATTTGATTTCCGGGCAAACATATAAGCTTTCCTTGGGAGAAAAAGTCTTATCTGTGAAAGATGCCTCTCTGGCCGATAATGCAGATGTAGTCGGTTGGACGGAAACGAATGTGAACGCCCAGCGTTGGGTACTTGCATCCGGAGAAGGAAACGGCTATCGGTGGACGAATGCCTATAGCGGCCGGTATCTTGCCTGTCGGGGAAATGTAGCTTCCGGATCGCAGATTTGCCAGTCGGCTTCCGGGGCATCGGCTGCAACGTGGGAGATTGTGCCGGTTGAAAACAAGACTGATTTATATTACATCACTCAGTCCGGACTTTATCTGGAAGTGGCCGACCTGACCACTGACGGAGTGAGCGCACGGTTGAGCACCAAGAGAAGCGGAACATCCGCCGAACGGCAGATGTGGAAACTTGAAGCGGTAGAAGCACAACCGAATTATCTGACGGAGGCCACCCGGGATGCCATGATGGAAGGCTGGACGAAAAGCTACTACAACAGCACCCAAGGACGTTTGGGCGACGGAGGCTTTTGGGGAGATGCCGAGATGTTCGAAGTGGTTCTCGATGCCTACGAGGTGACGGGAGACATTCAGTACAAGAACATGTTCGATAAACTGCATGCCGATTTCCTCAGACGGCAGGGTAGCAATTGGGAGTATAACGATTTTAATGATGATATAGCTTGGATTGTAATTGCCAGCGTACGTGGTTATTTGCTGACCGGTAGACAAAGCTATCTGGATGTGGCAAAATCCAACTTCGATATGATGTACGAACGGGCGGCTGTCCTTCCGCATGACATGCTTATCTGGAATGCAACTGAGAATGCGAATGGAACCAACTCTTGTATAAACGGACCGGCCGAAGTGGCAGCTTGTTATCTGGCAATAGCAACAGGAGATGAGAGCTATTATGAAAAGGCTCGGAAAACATACGCAGCACAACGCGAATATTTATATAAACCCTCCACAGGACAGGTATACGACAGTTTTACCTGGCAAAAAGGTGTTCCTTCAAGATACAATACGTGGGCGTCAACCTATAATCAGGGTACTTTCCTGGGCGCTGCCGTCATGCTGTACAACCATTACGGTGACGAGCAATACAAAGAGGATGCCCGAATGATCATGAAGTACACCCGCGAACAGATGTGTAACGAATTCGGTATCATTAAAGCCTGTCAGGGAGTTGTTGACAGTGAAGGAAAACTGGTCGGGGATTTGCCCGGATTCAAAGGTATCCTTATGCGTTACGTACGCCGTTTCATGGTCGATCTGTATCAGCCGGACTGTGCCGGATGGTTGGCGGCCAATGCTTTCCAGGCATACAACAACCGGAACTCTGACGGAGTATCCTGTACGGCTTGGCTGACAAAGACCGTGGAAGAGTATACGACTTCTGTACCTTATACCAATTACAACAAAGACCCGTTCGGTCCTTCTACGGCTGTTTCTGCTGCTGTCAACTCATACGTGGGTGCCAAAACCGTCCGCAAAGATGCTTTTGCAGGAATAGAAGCTGAGAATTTCGATTACCTGAAAGGCGTTTATACATTGTCGGCAGAGGGAATCGATTCTCCGGTGATGGGAGGTGACAACATGGCTGCAGGTGCATATACCGGATACCGCAACGTCGATTTCGGACCTTATTATGCCAAGAGCATTGAATTCAAAGTATTGCCTCAAAGAGCGAACAGCAAAATCGAAGTTCGCCTGGACAATCCGGATGGCGAATTGTTAGGCTCGCTGACTCTGCCGAGCGAACAGACCTGGCAGACAGTTTCACTGGAATTGTCGAAACCGCTGGACGGCATGCATACCATTTATCTGAAATATACCCGGGGAACCGGTACTGCCAAATTGCAGATTGATAACTTCCGGTTCAAGCAAGAAGGCTATACTTCACAGGATGTCACCGATAACGGCGGAGTACTTACTACTTCCATCGTGCTTGGCGGCAACTCGGTGGTCGGTGCAGTCATCGACAATCAGGTGACCACCGCACTTACCGGTACGGTTTCCGGCGATGCCTGGATTCAGTACCAGTCTCCTTATCCGGTGGTGCTGAAAGGGTATGCGCTGACCGCTGCGGAAGGAACACAGGAAGGAGATCCCAAATCCTGGAAATTGCAGGCTTCTGCAGATGGCGAAAAATGGATCGATGTAGACACTCAAACCAATCAGACGTTTGAGGCACGTTATCAGAAAAAGCAGTATGATACTTCCGTATCGGGGGCTTATACGTATTTCCGCTTGTTCGTTTCTGAAAGACAAGGCAGCGGCAACCGTTTCCAACTGGCCGAATGGCAACTGTTCGGTGCGGCTTTGGCCGACAAGTGCATTACTACCGACGGGGGAAAAGTTTCTACACTTTACACTGACGGCGTTGAGAAACTGTTTGATAAGGATGCGGCTTCTGTATATCGGGTAAACGCTTCGGATTTCTGGGTAGAATACGAAGCGGAGTCCGCCTATACTCCTCTTTCTTATAGCATCACTACCGGAGACGCTTCGGAGAGCGATCCTAAGTCATGGATTCTGTATGCCTCCAAAGAGGGTACTACCTGGGTCAAACTGGATGAGAGAACCGGACAGCTCTTCCCTTATCGCGGAGCTACTTATACCTATTCGTTCGCTACCTCTCCTGCAACAATAGATCCTGAGTATACTTATTTCAGACTGCAGGTTACCGAGAACAACGGGGCACAAGATACCCGTCTGGCAGAGTGGCAGGTAGTGGGGGGATATGTACCTCAGACTTTTTATAATGACATTACGGCCAATGGCGGTGAACTGACCTCTTCATTGAACGAGCCTGTCAATTCAGGGGCATTGAAAAAACTGACGGATAATGACGGGAATACATTCTATACTTTCGGCGGTGCCACTACACCGTGGGTTGAGTATAAATCATCTATGGAGGTTAAAGTGAAAGGCTTTGCAATTGTATCTGCCGATGATGCGGCCAAAGATCCTACCAAGGTTAAACTTGAATACAAAGGTCCCAATGATACCAGCTTTAGAAGAGCGTTCAGAGGCGAGGTGAATTTCACGAAAAGAAACGAGCGTATTTATGTTCAGCTTTCCAGAATATATTCCGGGGTATGTTTCCGCCTGACAATCGAGACCGTTTCCGGTGAGGGGAATGAGGCTAAAATAGCCGAGTTTGAATTGTATGGTAATGGAGTACAGAACGATGATTTGACTTCGGGAGCCACGATCACTCCTCAGTATGAGAGCGAGAACTCGGTAGAGACGGCTGACAAGCTGATCGATAAAAATGTAAATTCCAAATATTGCGGTCCGTTCACTGCTTTGACTGCATGGATTTGCTGTGAACTGCCACAAGCCACCAAGGTGAATATGTATAGCCTGACTTCCGGAAATGACAATGAAGGACGCGATCCGAAAACATGGGTTTTGGAGGCTTCCAATGACGGAGAGGATTGGGTGACTATCGATACCCGTTCCAATCAGTCGTTCAGCGACCGGCAGGTTACTCAGTATTACACATGCAATCCGGAAGGAGAGTCTTATTCTTTCTACCGTCTGTTTGTGTCAGAGAATAATGGAGAGAGCCTACTCCAGTTGTCCGAATGGCAGATGTTTGCAATAACGAGTGTAGGAGTTAAATCCGAAACGGTTATTGACTCTTGGGCCGGTATCCGCATGACGGACAATGGATTGTATGTAGAGGTTCCCGAAGCCGCACAGGTACAGGTCTATAACCTTGCCGGAATGTTGGTGCAGAATGTCAAAGTGCCATCCGGTACTTCCTGTATCCCGGTGGCTGATCTGAATGAAGGCATGTACATCGTACGAATACAGCTTTCTAACCGGACGGTATCTCAGAAAGTAATAAAATGATAGGATAACTGTAATAAGAATATCATGAGAAAGCATTTTATAGGCATGGTGATAGGTGCAGCGCTTTTGCACGCTCTTCCTGTAATTTCTCAAACGGGTAACGAGTGGGACGATGTGACCGTGACTCAGGTAAACCGAGAAACGGCTCATACACTTTCCATACCTTATGCGAGTGAGTCGGATGTAGCGGATGATGCAATGGAATCGTCTCCCTATTTCCTGTCGTTAAACGGGACCTGGAAGTTCAAATGGGTTCCGGAACCTTCTCAGAAACCGGCCGGTTTTTATGATCCTTCCTATGACGTAAGTGGTTGGGACGACATAGAAGTTCCTTCCACATGGTAGGTGTACGGGGTTCGTCATAACAAGTCCTGGGACAAACCCCTCTACGTGAATACCGGTTATCCGTTTACTTACAATTCGACCACTTACAGCGTGATGGCCGACCGTCCTTCCGACTGGACTTACAACAACCAGATGAAGAATCCGGTGGGCAGTTATCGCCGTGAGTTCGTTTTGCCTTCCGGCTGGGACAACCGGAATGTCTATGTCCGTTTCAATGGTGCCGGTCATGGATACTATTTGTGGGTAAACGGCCAGTATGTGGGCTATTCGGAAGATTCCTATCTTCCTTCTGAATTTGACATCACTCCTTATCTTCAGTCTGGGAAAAACGTGATTGCCGCACAGGTATACCGTTTCACTAGCGGTTCCTTCCTGGAATGCCAGGACTATTGGCGTTTCACCGGTATCCACCGCGATGTCTTCCTGTGGTCGGCTCCCAAGACTCAGATCCGCGATTATTTCTTCACAACGGATTTGGACGATACATACACGGATGCAAGAGCACGTGTGGCAATCGACTTGAGCGGTACCAAATTGTCTCAAGGAAAGCTGGAGGCTAAAATCATGGACAAGGGCGAGGTTGTGGCAGAAGTAAGCAGATCAGTCTCTTCCATCCGCCAATATGTGTTGTACATGAATGTCACCAACCCGAAGAAGTGGAGTGCCGAGACCCCCAATCTGTACGATCTGGTCCTGACGTTGAAGGACGGTTCCGAGACCGTCGATATCCGTGGCGGCAAAGTGGGCTTCCGCGAGGTCAGTGTCCGCAAGGACGGTGCTTTGCTGATCAACGGACAGCGGATGGTATTCCATGGCGTGAACCGTCATGACCATAGCGAGATCAACGGTCGTACGGTTTCCAAAGAAGAGATGGAGAATGACATCCGTCTGATGAAAAGACTGAATATCAATGCAGTCCGTACCTCCCATTACCCCAACAATCCGTACTTCTACGACTTGTGCGACAAGTATGGTATTTATGTGCTGGCAGAGGCCAATGTGGAGTGTCATGGCAATATGGGACTTTCTCATGTGGAACTGTTCAAGAAGCCGATGGTCGAACGTTCCGAGAACCATGTGAAGTGGTTGCGCAACCATGTCTCTATTTTCATCTGGTCTTACGGTAACGAATCCGGAAACGGAAACAATTTCGAATCCGTGGAGAAGGCGATCAAGGCACTGGATAAAACGCGTCTGACACATTACGAGGGCAACAGCCAGTGGAGTGACGTGACCAGTACGATGTATGCCAATTATGACCACATAAAGAACATCGGTGTGGAACGGGAAAACCAGTACAAGAGCGGGCAGACTCCCCGTCCGCACATCCAGTGCGAAAGCAGCCACGCCATGGGAAATGCCATGGGAAACGTGCGCGATCTGTTCGACCTGTACGAACATTACCCCGCCCTGACCGGCGAATTTATCTGGGACTGGAAAGACCAGGGCCTGAAGATGGATGTTCCGGGCAAAACGGGTGAGAGCTATTGGGCTTATGGCGGCGATTTCGGTGACAAGCCGAATGACGGTAATTTCTGTACGAACGGGCTTGTTTTTGCCGATTATTCGATTTCTGCGAAATCATACAATACGAAGAAGATCTACCAGCCGGTTGATTTCTCCTTGAAGGAAGACAACAAAACCTTTGTCCTGAAGAGCAAGTTGGCCTTTAAGACCCTCGATTATCTGAACATAGCATATACCGTATTGGAAGACGGTAAAGTGATAAAGACTGGAACTATCGGTGATGTCGCCATCCCTGCCGGTGAGACAATGGAGGTGGCTATCGATGCGCTTCCCGAAGAGATCAAGGAGGATGCCGACTATTTCATCCGTTTCAGCGCTACCCAAAAGGCAGCTACATGGTGGGCGGAAGCCGGCTATGAGGTTGCTTCCGAACAGATTCAGCTGAGAAGCGCCCGGAAGTCTCCTTACCGGGTGGCAGAGAAAGGCAATCTGTCCGTAGAGCAGACAGCGAAAGCCATCACCGTGACGGGGACCAACTTTAAGGCGGTCTTCTCCGTAACCTCCGGTACATTGGAAAGCTATGTCCTGAACGGAAAGACGATCATTTGCGAACCGCTGAAACTGAATGTGTTCCGTGCGCCTACCGATAATGACAAGACGCATACGGCCGATTGGGACAACATGGGATTGAGAAACTTGAAAGTGAAAGCGGGCACTTGGGAGGTGAAAGAGTCGGATGCTAAAAATGCAGTCGACTTGAGCATTACCAATGTGTATACGGCTACACTTCCTTATACATTTACCACTCAGGTTTCCTTTAAAGTGATGGACGACGGTACTGTTTTCGTCAGTTCGGTGATCGACCCGACCATCAAGAATGTCATTCTTCCCAAAATCGGTTATGTGCTGGAGATGCCCGAAGGCTTCGAAGACTTCACGTGGTTCGGCCGTGGTCCGTGGGACAGCTATGCGGACCGCAAGGAAGCCTGCTTCGAAGGGGTATACAACAGTACGGTTGCCGAACAATGGACCGGCTACGTCATCCCGCAGGAGATGGGTAATAAGGAAGAGGTCCGCTGGATGGGCATTACGGATGCCGACGGCGTAGGCGCTCTGTTCATCGCTCCGGACAAGATGGCTGCGTCAGTGGCTCATTGGCGGGCAAGCGATATGTATGTCAACCGCAACAACCGGGTGAAACATCCTTATCAGATGAGCTTCAGAAAGAATACCGTTGTCTGTCTGGATGCCCGAAACCGTGCATTGGGTAATGCCAGCTGCGGTCCGGATGTGAGAGACATGTATGAATTGAAAGCCGAGAATACGATTTTCAATTTCATCATTTCTCCGATTGCCGCGAAGAGCAGCAACGACCAACTCTCCGAGCAGGGCAGAATCTCGAGTCCGGTTTGTTCTCCTGTAAAGATAGAGAGAGATGCCAGAGGAAATGTCATTCTGTCGACAGCAACCGAGGGCGCCACTATCTATTATCGTGTAAACGATGGAGAATTCCAGCAGTACAAAGAGCCGGTGAATATGGCTCAGGGTGGAACAATCAGCGCTTATTGCAGCCGTACCGGATATTTTGAGAGTATGCAGACTTCCATGGAAATCAATCTCTTTGTGGATAAGTCCCAATGGAAAGTCATCGGCTGTTCCAGTCAGCAAGGAGGAGGCGAAAAGGTTGAGAATGCGATTGACGGCGATGAATCCACCATCTGGCACACGCAATACGGTAACAATGAACCGTCACACCCTCATGAGATTGTGGTGGATATGGGACAGACTTATCGGGTGGATGAGTTCATCTACCAGGGAAGAAAAGACGGCTCTAACGGACGGATAAAAGAGTATGAAGCTTATTTCAGCAACAGTCCGGTCGTGTGGGGAGCTCCGGCTGCTACGGGCGTATTTTCCGATACGCCCGATCCTCAGCATGTGAAGATCACCTCTAAACCGGCTGCACGTTACTTCAAGTTGGTAGCCAAGTCCGAAGTAAACAACAGGGCATGGACTGCCGTAGCCGAGTTGGGTATCGAAGCATCTGCCATTGTCGATCCGGAGGAGGTGACCTGTGATAACCTGACTTCCGGTCAGAAGTATTACATAAAGGATGTAGCTTCCGGCTTGTATTTACAGTGGAAGCACGATACCGGCAGCAACTATGAAGGCGAATTCTGCATCAATGCTTTAGACCGCAACGACGAGACTTTCATGTTCACCTTTTCTAAAGTAAACGGCTTCACCTCTTTTTATACGATCCTGGTCAACGGTAAATACATGAATAAAGGGGAAGGCAGTTGGAGATGCGGTATCGGCTCGGTAACCGATAACAAAGACGGATGGATACAGCTGGAGACGCAGGATGACTGTACGCTGAAAATGCGTGGCATGTGGCAGACATCCAAATATTTCAATTTGGACAGACATACGGCAGGTTCATATATTTATGCCGACAAGGCGGATGGCGCATTGCTCTCGTTGGAGAGATTTAATGAGGTCAGCATTATCCCGGTGGATGATGTTTCCGGAGTCTCTGTCTATCCGGCCATTACCGATGGAGAGATCGTTGTACGCACCTCGGGCAAAGCTGCCATAAAGGTGATGAATATGGGCGGGTCTACATTGGCCGACTATCGGTCGGAAGGTGAACTTACGATTGGAATGAATTATGCCAATGGCATGTATCTAGTGGGGGTGGAGACTGAGAACCTCCCCCGGATGGCTACTTATAAGATTATGTTATATAGATAAATTTTTGTTAATCCTATTTATTAATTAAATCGAATCGGAAAAATGAGAAAATTACTATTCTTTTTGTTTTTGTTCGTATTGTCTTTACCCGGTCAGGGAAAGGACATACGTATTTTAGCTATTGGTAATAGCTTTTCAGAGGATGCTGTCGAGCAGTATCTGTATGAATTGGCTCTTGAAGGCGGCGATAACCTGATTATCGGAAATGCTTATCGGGGCGGACAGGGCTTTGAGTCCCACTGGAGAGTGGTTGAGAACAACAGTGCAGACTTTGAATACCGGAAGGTAGTGGATGGGAAAAGAACAAATACCAACCGCAAAACCCTTGAAGAATGTGTGAAAGACGAACCTTGGGATTACATCACTTTCCAGCAGGTAAGCCAGGATTCGGGAAGACCGGAAACGTATGAACCTTATTTGGGCAATTTGCTGAACTATGTGAAAGGTCTTGTCTCTAATAAGGATGTGAAATACGGATTGCATCAGACCTGGGCCTATTCAAAGAACTCTACTCATGGTGGCTTTGCCAACTATGACAGAGATCAGATGAAGATGTATCAGGCTATCGTAGATGCTGTAAAGCAGGGCAAAGAGAACCATAGTGAAATCACTTTTATCGTTCCTGCCGGTACAGCTATCCAGAATGGCCGTACAAGCTTCATTGGAGATAATTTCAACCGTGACGGATACCACCTCGACTATGGAATGGGACGTTATACAGCAGCTTGCACATGGCTCGAAGTGATTACAGGTCAGAACCCCGTAGGCAAAAAGTATAAACCGTCGTCTGTAAACGATGTAGTGGCTATGGTTGCTCAAGAGGCTGCTCATGCTGCCGTATTGGCACCGGATAAGGTTACTTCATTGGAAAATGTAGGTTATGACGGCGATAACACAACAACGCCTGCTGCTGTGAATGTGAATCTCGGATCAAGCAGCGCATCTGATTTGTGGAATGATATCTCTCCCAACAACAAGTCTGTTTTCGGATTGAAGGATGTGGAGGGAAACGACACGCAGATCGTAGCGATATATGACGATGATTTTAACGGAACCAACGGTTCGGGTGCTTCATCAACGAACACTGCGCTCAATATGCCTTCAGATGTATCCAAAAGCTGCTTCTGGGGATATGCCCAAGGAAATTTTGAGAACAAGGCTCAGCAGCCTACCGGCGGATTCTTATTCTTCCATTTAAATAAGAATCTTGTGTATGACTTCTGTATCTTCGGTTCCCGTTCGGCTTCCGATAACCGGGAGACTACTTACACCTTAAAAGGTGAGAACACTCGTATCGGTTATCTGAATACTGCCGGTAACTCAACGGAAACCGTTACCATCAAAGGAGTCCGTCCGACAGCTAACGGAGAGATCAGACTGACTGCCAGCCCCGGTGAAAACAATACGAATACCTATAAATTCTATCACATCAATGCTGTGCAGATCGTAGCTAAAGAACCGGGAAGCGAAGTGATAGTTGATGAGATTTCGGATGTCCGTGACCTCTTGAAAATGGAACCGAATACCAATTATGTATTGACTGCCGATATCGACCTTACTGGAAAAACGTTCGATTCTTGTCTGCTGGATAGCTACTACGGTACACTGGACGGACAAGGACATGTGATTTACGGATTGACCATCGACAATAGCAGTACCGGAGAAGTCGGTCTGTTCAGACACCTTCGCGGAGCTACAATCAAGAATTTGGGTCTCGAGAATGCTTCTGTTTTAGGTAATGCCAATGTGGGCGCTTTTGCCGGACAGAGCCATGGCTCAACTATCGAAAACTGTTATGTTGCCAACAGTACGATATCCGGTCGTGACCATGTCGGTGCCTTGATCGGACAGATGGAAGGTGCTAACGGAACAGGTAGCCAGATTATCAACTGTTATGCTGCTGCCAATGTTTATTCCCGCGAAAACCAGGGTGGTGGCCTTGTAGGTACATCTACAGCTGGAGCCGGAAGCATCCGGAATTCTTATTTCTCAGGAAAGGTAGAGATCAAATACTCTCGTATCGGAGGTATTCTGTCATTGCAGGATAACAACGATATGCTGACAATTGAGAATTGCGCCAGTTTGGCCGTTTTGTTGAAAGCCAACGATATTTATCGTATTGCCTGCTCACGCGACGGTAACTCCACATTGAACAATAACTATGCTTTGAATACATTGGTTGGAAACAAAGGGAATGAAGTTCAGAATGGAATCGATGTTACTGCCGAGAGAGCGAAAGAGAAAGCATTCTATACAGATGACTTGAAGTGGACTTTCGATGAGAATACCTGGAAATGGATAGACGGCATTTATCCGGTTCTGGCATGGCAGAAAGAAGCTGCAACCAATGTCGCTTTGGTGTATCTGACTCAGTCTGCGCCTGTTTTGTCATTGAAAAAAGGAGGCAGCATCGATTTGAACCAATATTATGCTTCTGGTCATGGAGCCGCTTTGGTATATGCATGCGCAAGCGACAAAGTGAAATTGGATGGAAGTACGTTAACTATAGCAGATGACGTTGAAATAGCCGATATGGAAACAATCACCGTGTCTGCTTCTGTTCCCGGATTTAAAGCTGCAGAAATCAGCATCTCCGTTATACCGGATATTATCCCGGTTGCTACGGCAGAAGATTTTGTTTCAAGAATAAATGCAGCAACAGACGGTAGCTTCAAATTGACAGCCGATCTGGACTTTGCCAATGTTTCATTTAATGGTATTGAAAAATTCTCCGGAAAACTGGATGGTGACGGACATATCCTGAAGAACCTGAACGTACAGCGTGACGGAGAAGGGGCATTAGGAGTGTTCCTGGTTACCAACGGCGCTGAGATAAAGAATTTAGGTATTGAAAATTCTGTAATCGGTACAAGCAAAAACAAGCATATCGGTGCTTTCATCGGCGAGATGAACGGTGGTAACATCGATGGATGTTATGTGGCTAACAGCCGTATTGTCGGACAAGACCATGTCGGAGCACTGGTCGGTCAGTTGATTTCCGGCGCTTTAATGAGCAACTGTTATTCAACGGCATACGTACAGACTACAAGCTGGCAAGTTGGTGGTCTGGTTGGATCTATGAAGGATTCTGCAATCGATAAGAGTTACTTCTCCGGTGTCGTTGCAGGTAACTGGAACAGAACCGGTGGTATCGTCGGTCTGAAGAATGGTGGAGACGAAAACACCAATTCCGTAAAGAACAGCGTGAATCTGGCTTCTTATATAATCGGTGGCGATTCTCCCAAACGTGTTGTCGGTGACGGTGGTATAAAACTGGAAAACAACTATTCTTTGCTCTCTATCCGTATCGGTAATACGTTGGCCGGAGCTGCTGCTATTACCAGCGAAGATGCTGCCGCTCAGGATGGAGCCGACATTTCTTTGCAACAGGCACGTACGTCTTCTTTCTATGCAGAGACATTGAAATGGGATATGGAAAATGTATGGACTGTTCCCGTAGACGGTGAGTCTTATCCAGTTTTGAAATGGCAGTTGGCAAGAGAAGGTAAGATCCAGACCGGACTTTATGTCAAACTGGATGCTCAACCGGCTCAGATCAGCGAGAGAGTGTATCTCTCAGCTGAGGGTTATGTCTTGCCGGAGTTCGTTTCTGCAAATGGTCTGACACTGTCATTCTTGTCGGATAATACAAAAGCGGTTACTGTTGAAGAACAGACACTGACTCCGGTTGCTGTCGGCTCATCAGTAGTTGCCATGCAAACGGCAAACGGTATCAGCGACCGTTTTGAAGTTACTCCGGTAACTTATATCTGTAAAGTGGTTCCTGCAGAGGGAGTGATTGAGTTGGCAACGGCAGACGATCTGTTGACAATCGACAAATTCCCTGCCCGTGATTATGTGCTGGTTAATGATATTGATTTGACAAATGTCACTTTCAACGGTCTGTGTTCAGAAGCAACTCCGTTTACCGGAACATTGGATGGTAACGACTTTGTTATAAAAGGATGGAACTTCGATAACGCAAATGTCGGAACAATGGGCTTGCTCAGAAGAACGAACGGTGCCGTGATCAAGAACCTCGGTATGACCGATGTGAAAGTTGTCGGTGGCGATAATACGGGTGCATTGATCGGTGTTGCCGATGGAGGTAAGATTGAACATTGCTATGTAAGCAATAGCAGTGTTGAAGGAGGCGACCGTGTTGCAGCTATTGCAGCCCGTGTATCTGCCGGTGTGGTAATCGAAAACTGCTACGCTGCTCAGTGTACTATTAAAGCAAGAACTCACCAGGCCGGTGGTATCTCCGCAGCTTCCTTCGATGGTGGTGTGACTATCAGCAACTGTTATTTCGATGGAACCATCTCCAGCCAATGGGGCCATGTAGGTGCTATGCTCGGATTGGTAGACCGTGACGGTGACATTACTATCCAGAACTGCTTGAACCTGGCAACCTCTATTGGTGGTGGCAGCCGTTTCCGTATCGGAAACTGGGGTGGTAGAGAAGAGATGTCTCACTTTATCAACAACTACTCCATTAGCACTACAGTATCTGTAGGCGGTGACTGGACAAGCACGGATGCCCGTATCGGTACCAACCTTCCTGATGATGCTGATGCTAAGTCTGCCAAATTCTACAAAGAAACACTCGGATGGGATTTCGACACTATTTGGAAAATAGCAGAAGGCGAAGGCTATCCTGTGTTCAGAACAAAAGATGATCCGGTAGGTGTGGTAACAGAAAAAGTTTCTGAAGACATGACTGTTTACTCAATAAGCGGTGGTATCGAAGTGGTCGCTTCACAAGCTGCTCAAATCAACATCTATGCTGTTGACGGTCGTCTGGTACGTTCTGTTATGCTGAATGAGGGACATAATTCAATCACTGGAATTGCTCCCGGTCTGTACCTGGTAAATAGAACTAAGGTAATTGTTACTGATTAATAGGTAAGTTTGATATTTTTTGAACCCGAGTGGGTGAGGCCATCCACCCGGGTTCATTTATTAAAAAAGTTGTATTATGAATATTTTGTTACAAAGACTCTCTCTCTTCTTAGTGCTGTTTTGGGGAATGACGACACGAGCGGCGCAACTTCCGATTGTTTTGGAGGCCGAAGATGCCAAATTATTCGGTGACCTGACAATAGGACAAGTTTCCGGTTTCTCCGGAGATAAGTATGTTCACGGTTTTCATGTTAATTCCGATTCTTATTATTTGTATGAAAATGTAGTGGTAGACCAAGCCGGAACGTATGAGCTGAAGGCATATACTACAGGTACGGCCCGTCCCTTTTATATTAAGGTAAACGATTATGAACGAATCGTTTTACGTACAAAAGACTCTAAAGACTGGAATGCTCCCCCAACTGCAGTCACTTCTGCCTATATTTATCTGGATGCCGGTAGCAATACTATAAAAATGGGTTCCGAATTTGAAGACGGTCCTAATATCGATAAATTTGAAATCCATGCTACTTCTGCAAAAATAGAGAAACCCAGTAAAGTTACAGTTGCTTATCCGTATGATTTTACGGATGAGGCCGAGATCACGACAACACATCCGAATGAATCTTTGGCTTTCCTGACAGATAATAACGAGAATACGTATTATGAGGTTTCTGGGGCTGACCAAATCACAATAACTGTAGATTGTAAAGAAGATAAGGTACTTACGGGCATAATGCTTTATGCCGGTAAAGGGGTGGATGTAACAGACAGAACAAAGTGGAAATTAGAATACTCTAAGAACGGTAAGAACTGGTCCCGGCTCTCTACCTCTAATATCCGGATGATAGGAATGGGAGATATGACACTGTTTACATACAACCGTCCTCCTGCAGCAAGCGTCACTTACAGTGCGCGTTATTATCGTCTTACGGTTACGGGAACCGGTGACAACATACGGATTGCCGAATGGCAATTGTTCGGCTACGCTTATGATACAGCGGGCAAGAAACCTTATTTCCCGACAGATGTGACCGAAGGGTTGGACTTGGGAAAACAGGTTACCGGATCTCCGGAAGGAGGTTCCAACGAAGGAATTATGCAATTGTTTGACAAACAATTGACAACAAAATATTGTGCTTTAAGCAAGAGTTTTTATGTACAGTGTGTATTAGACAAAGCTTATCGTTTCAACTCCTATACGGTGACATCCGCCAACGATGCTCCCGAACGTGATCCTAAATTGTGGAGTTTGAGCGGTTATAATCCCGAAGAGGGATGGATTGAATTGGACGAGCGGAGAGACTTTAATTTCCCCGGACGCTATACCACGATGAAATTCCAGATAGATTCAGAGAAAGAGTTCACTGCTTTTCTGTTGGAAGTTTCGAGCGTGCATGCCGGTGATAGGGTACAATTGGCTAACTTACAGGTGTTCGGTGAACCGACCGGCGGACCTGCCGTAGCCCCGGAAGTACCGTCAACTCCTTCTACAGATCCGCGGGAGCGCGCTGCTGAACTGGTTCGTCTGATGACAAAAGGTGAAAAATTATCGTATGTCGGCGGTATCGATTGGATGTATACGAAAGCTGTTCCCCGTCTGGGCATTCCGCAGATGAAGATGTCTGATGGTCCTCAGGGAGTCGGTACTTGGGGAAATTCAACGGCTTATCCTTCCGGCATCTGCCTGGCATCTACTTGGAATGAAGATCTGGCAAGTACATACGGAGCATCTCTGGCTCTCGATTGCCGTGCACGCGGGGTGAACATCTTGCTGGGACCGGCGGTGAATATACACCGTGCTCCGATGTGCGGACGTAATTTCGAATACATGGGTGAAGACCCGTATCTGGCTTCCCGTACGGCAGTAGGATACATCAAAGGACTGCAGGCTAACGGAGTGATGGCGGTTATCAAGCATTTCACCGCTAACTTCCAGGAATACGACCGTAACTATATCAGTTCGGATATCGATGAGCGTACATTGAATGAAATCTATTTCCCAGCATTTAAAGCTGCCGTTCAGGAAGCCAAAGTGGGAAGTGTGATGAGTAGTTATAACCTGTTGAACGGTACATGGACCACCCATCATCCTTGGTTGCTCCGTACGGTATTGCGCGACCAGTGGGGATTCGACGGAATCCTGATGTCCGACTGGGGATCTACCCATTTCTGTCTGCCCGCTGCATTGGGTGGATTGGACCTGGAAATGGCAGGTGGCGAGAAAATGAATCCCGACAGTCTGCGCTATTTCATCAACCGGGGTGACCTGGATATGAGTGTGATTGATGAAAAAGTACAGCATATCCTTCAGACGATGATAAAATTCGGGTTTATGGATAAGGAACAACTGGATTCCAGCATTCCCGAAGATAATCCGACTTCTGTAAAAACAGCGTTGGAAGTGGCACGTGAAGGTATTGTTCTTCTGAAGAATGAACAGAGTATTTTGCCTCTGAAAGCCGATAAGATTAAAAAAGTAGCCGTTGTCGGTCAGAACGCTTTGCATTACCTCACCGGAGGCGGTAGCGGACGGGTAACTCCGATCCATTATGTGAGCTTCCTGGAAGGAATTAAAGCAATCGGTGCACAGAAAGGCATTGAGGTGGAATATGTAGATGAGTACGATCATCTGGATAATAACGTATATGTGGCATCCGGTTCCGATGAACACGGTTTCAAGGGAGAATACTTCAACAATACCAATCTGTCCGGTACTCCGGTCGGTACGAAAGTAGATGCCAATATAAACTTCAACTTCCAGAACGGTACGGGAGTCGAAGGAACCGGTACATCGAATTACAGTGTACGTTGGACGGCAGAACTGCGCCCCACAGAAGACGGACAATACATCTTCCATCTGGGTGGTGATGACGGTTTCCGGTTGTATATCGACAATAAGCTGGTTATCGATGACTGGAATGCCGGTCAGGAAAGATATAAGACTTATCAGAGGAGCTTGTCGGCAGGCAAGACTTATGCTGTCAAAGTGGAATATTATCAGGGGTCAGGCGCTGCTGTCGTTGATTTCTACTGGACGAAAGTGGGTGGCGAAGATTACTTCCAGGCACGTATGAACGATGCCGATGTAGTGATTGCCTGCTTCGGACACGACTCCAGCAGCGAGGCGGAAGCAGGAGACCGTACTTTCGCTTTGCCTTCCAAACAGAAAGAACTGATCTCGAAAGTCATATCAAAGGCTAATGCCACTACTCCGATTGTCGGTGTGGTTACTGCCGGCGGTAATGTGGAAATGCAGTCTTGGGTACGTCGTCTGCACGGACTGTTGTGGGCATGGTATCCCGGACAGGAAGGTGGAACGGCTCTGGGAGAGATTCTGTTCGGTGACGTAAATCCGTCCGGAAAATTACCGGTGACATTCGAAAAGAAATGGGCTGATAATCCGACTTACAACAGCTATTACGATTCGGACAACGACAAACATGTCGTGTTTACTGAAGGGGTGTTTATGGGTTATCGTGGATATGACAAATCCGGAAAATCCGTACAATATCCGTTTGGATACGGACTTTCCTATACCACATTCAACCTGTCGCAGATGACTGTAGAACCTGCTGAGGGTGCCGATGCTATCTTGAAAGTAGTATGCGAACTGAAGAACACGGGAGACGTTGCCGGTGCACAGGTGGTACAATTGTATGTAGGCAAGAATGGAGAGAGCAAAGTAGAACGTCCGTTGAAGGAGTTGAAAGCTTTCAAGAAGGTATACCTGAAGCCGGGTGAATCTCAGAAAGTAGAATTCCTCTTATCGGAAGACGCCTTCTCTTTCTATGATGTGGATCAGACTTCCTTCGTTGTAGATGAAGGTAATTACAACATAAGCATTGGCTTCTCTTCCGGTGACCTGCCGTTGAAAGAAGAAGTGACAGTAAAGAAAACAACCGGCGTTGAGCCGGTTGTTGCTGCTGATAAAGTTTACCTGCTTCCCACGGTAGTGAGAGCAGGTGAACCTGTAACAATCGGCTTGGGTGTGGTATCCAAAGTCGATGTTTATAATACTTCCGGTGTGCTGAAGAGCAGTTTCTACAATACGGATTGCATTCAGACAGACGGCCTGTCACAGGGGATGTATCTCGTTCAGATGAATACCGGTGAAAAAAGTGTAAACGGGAAATTTATAGTAAAATGACTCTTTTTCCGTTTCGACATATAAGCGTATGCTGATGGAAATTTTATAATATAATGAATGTTTAATCTGTTAAATAATTACGTATGAAAAAGCTGTTAACTTTATTTTTATGCTTGTTTACTCTGATGGCTGTTAGAGCCGAGGAGTTCTCTAAAATCTATGTGGTAGGCGCCGCTTTCGACTGCGGTTGGAGCGCTGAGAAAGCCTACCTGATGGATGACGAGGGAGATGGGATCTTTACATGGACCGGAAAGATGAAACGCAATGATTTTAAATTCTTGCTGAAGACAAAGCCGGATTTGTGGATCGACTGTTTGAATGCGGAAGTGCCCAATGAAGCCGTTGTAATCGGCAAAACGCACAAAATCCGCCACGTCGAGAACTCCCGTGTGACCAATGACGACTACAAGTTCATTATGAACGACGAAGGCTCGTTCAAGATTACACTCGATACCAAGAACATGACCATGGTGGTGACAAAGGATGATCTGATCTCCGCTTCATCTCTGGATGGCCGTGGAAAAAGAATCCTGAACATTTATGCTTGCAGCGGAAGAGCCAATGATTCCGAGCATCCTTACAACTTACTGTTAAGCCAGGATCTGATAAACGGCAATAAGAGCAGCAAGTGGGCTTATAATGCCAAGGAAGATCCATGGGTAATATTCTCTTTGCCGGCTATTTATTCCATCAATAAATTCGGTTTCCGCGACGGAAGAACTTTGGAAACGGGAAGCGGTGTCCGCAACTTGCCGGAATATAAAGTGTACGTTAGTACAACCGGAGTGGCAGAGGAAGATTGGACAGAGATTATCCATGAAACGAATGTAGGCGACCAGGATGTAAAACTGAAACGGATCACACCGGTAGAGGCACGTTATATCAAGTTTGTACCGGTAAGAGACCCGGCCGATTCTTATATACGTATTTACGGTGTAGACGTTTACGGTACCTATGTACGTCCGCTGAATGAAGAAATAATCAGTACCGGAAAAACTATTGTCGACTATCATAACAGTTGGGGCGTTCGGGAAACACCTGCCAACATTCTTGATGGAAATACAGAGGCTGTTGAAGGTAAAGATGCCAATAATCCTTGGGCATACGGAAAGAAAGCAGATACGGATGGCTGGGTAGTAATCGACCTGGAACAGGAATATGACATCAGCAAGTTTGTATTGGTGGACAGTGAAGATTGGCTGACCGGATATAGAGTATATGCCTGCAGCTTCGCCGGTAAGGATGATGATTGGAAACTGGTATTCGACGGTAAATATGATGATGCGAAGCAAGTACGTAAAGAAGGTGTACCGACAGTACCTTGTACCACCCGTTACTTGAAATTGGAAATTCCTTATGAATGTCAGAACGGATTGGCACGTATCCGTGAATTCGAGGTTTATGGAAAACCGGCCGCACAACCGGAAATCATCACTGACAATGCTGACCTGAAAGCTGCATACGAACTGGCTTTATGGACAGTGAACCTCAATACGACTCAGAATGGTATCCTGAATGCAGGAGCCCGTTATGATGGAAACTGGACACGCGACCTGTCTATCAATGTATGGAACGGCTTCCCGTTGTTGCAGCCGGAAATCTCAAAGAATTCACTGCTGCATCTGTTGGATAAGAATGATCAGCAGACTATCGGTGCAGAATATTGGGATAAGATAATCTGGGTGACAGGTGCTTATGAATACTATAAGATGACCGGTGATAAAGAGTTCCTGAGTCAGATCTTGAAGAGTGGAGTGAACACCATTCATCAGTTGGAGGCAATGAAGCGTGACAATAACCCGGTATTTGATACTCAATACGGACTGTTTACAGGTCCTTCCGTGTTCAATGACGGTATTGCCGGATATGAAGAACCTGTATGGGCCGGCAACGATAAGGGAGGAGCTGTTGTCAACCATCCGGCACATACGAAGATTAAATGTTTGAGTACGAACTGTATTTATTACGAAGCATATCGCATCCTGGCACATGTCGCTACTGTTTTGGGAGAGACTGAGACTGCTGCTGAGATGGAAGAAAAGGCTACAAACCTGAAACAGAACATCCGCACTCACCTCTTCGATGCGGAAACCGGTAAGTTCAACTACCTGATCGACCAGAATGGAGATCTGCATCCGTTCCAGGAAGGTTTGGGTAACTCATTTGCCATTCTGTTTGACATCGTATCACCGGCAGAGGCAGAGAAGATTATTTCTCAGATACAGGTTACTAAATTCGGTTTGCCTTCTATCTATCCGCACTTCAAACGCTTCAGCGATGCTAAGCCCGGACGTCACAACATGATGATCTGGCCGTTTGTAAATGCATTCTATGCAGATGCTTGTACCAGAACTGGTGATTATGACCGTTTCACATTCGAATTGCTTAACTTGATCGATCTCGGTTTGAATAAGGGTGGTGATGATTTCTGGGAAATTTATGATCCGAAAGACGGTTATCCTGACGGAGGATGGCAGACCGGTGGTCATTGGGGCGGACTCCAACACCAGACCTGGTCGGCAACCGGATTCCTGCGTATGGTTTGGTACGGTATGGTAGGTATGCGTTTTGAAGACGAGAAACTGCGTTTCGAACCGTTCTTACCTAAAGAAATCAAATCATTCGAGCTTACCCGATTGAAATATGGAGACATGTTGCTTAATGTGAAATTGGAAGGTACCGGAAATCAGATCAAAGAGTTCAAACTCAATGGTGTTGTGATGGATACTCCTGAAATTCCCCGGAACCTGACAGGAGAACAGACGGTCAGCATTGTTTTGGAGGAAAAAGTAGTCGGTCTGGCACAGTTGAACCAGGATAATTCTCTTTTTTCGTTGACTTCTGATGAAGGAAAAGTAAAAGTGCAATTGAAGAACGATTTGCAGGCTGATACGGTAACCTTGTTCGATATGGCAGGAAAATCACTTGTTGCCAAAAAACAACAGAGCGGTGTGTTTCATATCGGAAGCAATCTTCACAAAGGTATTTATACCGTTTCATTGGAATGTGACAAAGAGGTGTATTCACAAAAAGTGATGATTCCTTGAGTCGGGAATAATAGAATGACGCTATTCTAATAATTCATACTACAGGTCAGGCAGGTAGCTCGATGCTATCTGTCGGGCCTGTATTTTCTTAATTTCTAATTATCAAAAAACATGAGAAAAGTTACAGTTTTTCTATTACTATGCTGCATCGGCTGGCTGCTTTCATCGAGGGCGTCCGATTCGGTAGAGAGTAAGAATGAAGGTGTGCTGAAACAAGTTGTTTATATTGATTTCGGCAAAAACAACGGTTCGGATGGAAATGTGACGGAAGGTCCGGATGTGAACGGACATTACTGGAACAATGCCATAGCACCGGGTTATGGAAGTACATTGGATTTGGTGAACGGTTCCAATGAGGGTACCGGATTTGTGATGGAGGTTACCAAACAGTTCTCGGCCAACGGTATCCGTAACGGTGGACTCCTTGCTCCGGATCAGAAGGAACTGGGTGATTTGGCAATAGCTACAGCCACCCAGGATTATTTTTATATCGAGGGAACGGGCGGTAACGGTAGTTTCCGTTTTAAAAACCTGAACAAAAACCGTGCTTATAAATTTTATGTATTCGGTAGCCGTGCGCAGACCGGAAGCGAAGAGCGTATCGGTTATCTCTCATTTACCGGTTCAACAGGTAGCCACGGCACTCATCGTATGACGGGCAAGGCGATCGGAGCTAACGGAGAAAACCAGAATACGAGCGATATCTATGTTTCCGACTATGTCTTCCCGAACTTTAGAGGGGAGATCGACTTCCAATTAGCAATAAAGTCCGGCAATTTCGCTCATATCAATGCGATGAAGATAGAAGAATACGGAGAAATCGATCCGTATGCCGTGAAGCAGAACTTCTATATCGACTTCGGACGTAACGACGGTTCGAACGGGCACATTACAGCGGGAGCCGATGTGAACAATCACTATTGGAACAATGCCTTTGAGAAGGATAATTTCTTTGTTAGCAAAGGTTCGATGCTGAAGTTGATAAATTCTTCCAATATCCAGACCGATGTCGAGATGGTACTGGAAACCGGTTTCCGTGCTAACGGACGGAACAATGGCGGATTGCTCAATCCGGATCCGGCACTTTTAGGAGACTTAGCTATTACGACAGCTACGGAAGATTATATTTTTATAGAGAAAGGCGGAACGGATGTTCCGGGTATTATCGCCTTCAACAATCTGAACCCGTACTCCGGCTATCGTTTCCATATATACGGTTGCAGGGATCGTGAACCAGACCGTATCGGACTCTTTACATTCGCCGGAGAGAATAGCAGTACCGGTACTTATAAAGTGGGCGGTGCGAACAGTGGTGGAACGGGTATCAATCATCCGGTTGACCGTATTTATGTATCGGATGTCATTTATCCGGACGCTAACGGAAGCATCCGTCTCACAATCAATCTTTATGCCGAGAATTTTGTGCATATCAATGCAATGAAGATCGAAGAGTGCACAAACGACCTTATTGTAAAAGCTTCTTCAATTTCTCTGAGCGGAGAAGATATCACGGAATCCGGCCAGACTTCCAAAATACAGGCTACGATCTTGCCCGAAGGCGCCGTTTATCCCGCCATCCAATGGAAGATAGATAACGAAGCGGTAGCCCGTATCGATGATCAGGGAGTAGTATATCCCAAGACGAATGGAAAAGTAAAAGTTACTGCAACCATTGAATACGATGACAAGACGCTTTCCGATGAAATAGAAATCAATATCAGCGGTCAGCTGACGAATGCTTTCTTTACGGGTACTGCTGTAGAAGAAGATGCCGAGATGAAGATGATTACCGACTTACGGGGAACCATCACCAACTTCTTCGAAGTATATACCTCTTTGAAAGGTTCCGGATCATTCAGTTTCTATCGTGATTTGGGTAACGGTAAGAAACTGGTGTATGGTAAAGGAGCGTCCGAAGGTACATTGGCAGTAGACGGTGAACCTATTCAAACGGATGTCACCGGACCTGCACGCATCAGCATCAACCTGACCGACAATACCTATGAGATTCTGCCGATCACTTCTTTGAACATTGTGGGCAGCTCTACCTCTACCGGTACGGATGTAACGAAAGGCTTGCCTCTGGAATACCAGGGCAAGGGCGTATGGGCTACACGGTTGGCATTGAACGGCGGCGATCCGCGGTTTAACTTCATCATAAACAAGAGTGCTGCTGAATGTCTGAAACGCATAAAGGGCACCAATCGGGTGATCAAGCAATCACAAGGCGAATCGTATGGCATGACATTGGAAGACATCCGCACCAACATGAACGGTGGTGAATTCTATGTAGAAATCAATCTGAAAGATTATACCTACACCGTAAGCTGTGGTGAGACGGAAGCGTTGAAGATCTCTTACATGGGCTCTTCTGTTGCCAATGGTTCGGGTACACCGGATATGCACGGATATGCTTACATGTATACCCAGCTGTTGAACAAACGTCACGAAGAAGGACGCGGCTTGGCTTGGAAGACTTCGAATATCTCTATCGGAGGAAATACGACTGCCAATCTGTTGGACCGTTGGGAACGCGACTTGCTGAGCAATTGCAGCAGCTATGTGATTTATGGACTTTCATTGGGTAATGAAGGGGTACACGACCGTGGCGAAGCGGCCTATAACAGTTATCGTGACGGTATGCTGCAAGCCATCAAGCAGGCAGAGGATGCCGGAATCGTACCGGTTATGGCCAACAACTATACACGTGCCGATTACAACGAAAGTGATTATAACTATGTGAAGAAACTGAACCTGCTGATACACGAATGGGATCTGCCGAGTATCAATACATTGGGAGCTATCGACGACGGTAAAGGCCGTTGGGCAAGCGGATACGAAAATGACGCTTATCACCCCAATGCAGCCGGACACCAAGAGTTCTGCTATGCCATTGTTCCTTCTTTGTTCGATGCTCTGGAAGCCGGCAAACCGTTGCCGAAACGTGTACAGGGCACTTCCTGCGAGTTGGGTAGAAAGACCACTTCCAACCAGATCGAGTGGATACCGGAAGAGACGGTTCATCCGTTTACCGTTTCATTCGACATCCAAACGAGCGGAACCGGTACGATTGCCTGGTTTGAGAATGAGAGCGGAAACGGCTTCTTCAAGATCAATGCCGACGGAACGCTGGTTTACGAGTCTCCGCTGACCGGAAAGATTCAGTCTGAAGCTGCTGTCAACACCGGTGACTGGAAGCGTGTTACACTGACTCATTATTATGCATGGGGAAATACGAGCTTGTATATCAATGATACGAAGGTGGGAGATCTTCCGGAAAAATTATCTCCGAAGAAATTTGTGTTAGGCAGCAACCTGGCTCCGGATCAGATACTGTATCGTGAACTGTTCTTCTGGCGTGCCGGTATGAATGCCGAAGAGATCGCCTATGTAAATCAGGGCAAGATGATGAAGTCCAGCCTTGAAATTTATGCACCGTTAGGTGGTGAGCAGGCTTTGGAAAATCTGGCACAGTCTACCAATGAACTGAAACTTGTCAATGCCGGCTTTACCATGGATCAGAAGCTGTATATCGATTTTGGAAAATCCGACGGTGCCAATGGAAATATCACAGAGAAAGATGCCAATGGCAATTTCTGGAACAATGCTGTGAAAACTGCGTCCGGTACGGAGTACGTACTCGTCAATTCATTCAACCAGCCGCTCGACTACAAGATGTGTCTGACGAGCTCTTTCCTCTCTAACGGTATCCAAAACGGTGGCCTTCTGGCTCCGGATGCCGAACTTTTAGGAGACTTTGCCGTGAATACGGCCACGCAGGACTATTTCTTTATTGAAGAGAATAACGGAGCCGAAAAGGGAGGCATCGACTTTAAGAACCTGAATCCCGAAAAGGCCTACAAGTTCTATGTGTTCGGTAGCCGTACGGACGATAAAGACAGAACCGGATTGTTGACATTTACCGGTACAAACTCTTATCAAGGTACCCATCAGATGGGAGGACTCAACATCGCCAAGGGAGATGTAACCGGAAGTGTAAAGAATCAGAACAACAGTACGATTTTTGTTTCGGAAGCCATTTATCCGGCTGCCGACGGTACGATACATTTTGAGTTGGCACGTTATGCCGGCAGATTTGCCCATATCAATGCCATGAAAATCGAAGAGTACAGCGTTGCTTATGCATCCGGTAGCTCACCGATCATCAGTACGACTCCTGCCAACGGTATGGGAGTACGTGTAGCCAGAATCCATTCGGTAAGCGGTGGGTTCAATAACGAAGGTGCCGAAAACATGCTCCTCGATAAGAATGTAAGCGGTAACGGTAACAAGAAATGGTGCTACAACAGCGCTAATAATTTTGTGATCATAGAGCTTTCCGATTACTACGATGTGGACAAATTTGTGATCGAAGACTGTAAGACCCGCGAACCGGGCAATCCGAACTTGTCTGAGTATTACATTTATGTAAGCACCACGGGTACTGCCGATGCCGATTGGAAAGAGGTGGCACACGAGATAAACCAGAGCGATGTGATGTATAAGATCAAGGAGGTTACTCCGGTGAAAGCACGTTATATCAAACTGGTGCCTAAAATCAGCGGCAACACAGTACGTATCTATGGCTTTAAGATTTATGGACGTAAATCTTTCGATTCGGTTTATGACAATGATCTGATCAGTGTCGGAAAGCCCGTAATCATGCAGCAGGATGCTCCTAATGTGCAGAATGCGCCGGTAGCTCTGTTCGATGGAGAGACGAAGGCCGCCAACAGTAAGTGGTCTACTTCTACCGGTGGCGATAAATATGTAGTGGTTGATCTGGAAGACAACTATGCCGTTTCGGAATTCAAGCTGTACGATGCCGCTTCAGTGGACAGTAAAGCTGAAAACATCAAAGGCTGCATCATCTCTGCCAGCCAGAATCTGTCGGATTGGGAAGTCTTGGCTGATATCAATGATAAAGCTGACGAGAATATCAAAGAGGTGAAACTGGCTTCAGCCAAAGTAGCCCGTTATATCAAACTGGAAATTCCGGCCGACCGTCTGGGAACTTCCGGTGCGTTGAATCTGTACGAGTTCAATATTTTCGGTAAGTTGGATATCAATGCCGCCGATGCTTCCCTGGTTACTTTGCAGGTTGAAGGCAACAGCCTGACACCGGCTTTCGATGCAGAACGTACGGCTTATTCGGTAAATGTAGCGAAAGAGGTAGAGAAGGTGTCCATAAAGGCAGAAGCCAGAAACCCGGAAAGCGAAGTCAGCGGAGATTTGGGAGAAAAGTCATTGGCTTTGGGTGAGAATAATTTCTTCATTACAGTGAAATCTGCAGATAAAACGGCTGAAAAGGTTTATACGGTAAAAGTTTACCGTGCAGATAAATCCGCCATTGCCGGAATCGAGTCATTGAGCATTGAAGGTATTGAGCTGGATCCCGCTTTCAGCCCCTCTACTCATCTGTACCGGATGGAGACAAAATCTCCTAAAGTGGTGGTTGCTGCAAAAGCTACCAGCGAATATGCAAAGATTAACGGTATCGGAGAAATTGAACTGGCCGACGGACTGAACGAGCTGAATGTGGAAGTGGTTTCGGAAGACGGAAAGAACAAGGACAGCTACACGATCATGCTGTATAACACGAGCCGCCTGTTGAGCGTAGCATCTCCCGACGGTAAAGGCAAACGCATTGTCAATGTCGATAGCTATAGCAGTATGACGGGTGCTCACGAAAATCCTTTCAAACTGTTGAGAGGCTGGAAAGAAAATCTGACCGGTGACAACATGAAGTGGTGTGATACTTCCGCCGCTCCGTACGTCATCTTCTCTTTGGCCGATATTTATACGATTAACCACATCGAGTTCCGTGATTGCAAGACGGTAGAATCCGGCTGGGCGAATGTTCCCGCTTACTCGGTTTATGTCAGCACCACCGATACATTGGAGGGAAGCTGGAAAGAAATCATCCGTGAGACGGGTGTTGCATCGGTCGATGAGAAAGTGAAATCATTCGATCCGGTAGACGCACGCTTCGTGAAGTTTGTTCCTTCTAAAGGCGATAATGCCATCCGTATTTACGGATTCGATATCTACGGAGAGTTCAAGGAGGCCATTGACCGGGACGGTGTAATCAGCGTAGGAAAGACGATTATGAACTGTTCTGCCGGAACCAATGAGATGCTGACCGCAGCCAATGCTTTGGACGGACGGGAAGGTACCGCCTGGACATTTACCAAAAGAACGGCAACCCTGGAAATCGATTTGGAGAAGGCATACACCATCGATAAATTTGTCTTGACAGACTCTCTGGACCGCATCAGCGGATACCGTGTTGCCATCAGCCAGGATGGAACAAACTGGGAGACTGTAGGTGAGCAAACATTTGCGGATGTGAATATCGACAAGAAAGTCATTTCATTGGATGAGCCGGTAGAAACACGTTATGTACGGTTGACCATTCCCAGCACAGCACAACAGGGAACTACCTGTATCAGGGAATTTGAGGTATACGAGTCAAACCGGCCGATCGGTATTAAAAATCTGGATGATGCGGCAAACGCAGGTGAATTGTCCATCTGGCCGAATCCGGTATCTCGGGGAACCAAAGTACATTTGAACGACAACGGTCAGGTAAGTGTCTGCTCGCTCCAAGGTGTGCTGCTGGCGGAATATTATTTCCCCACAGACTGCGTGATACCGACAGACGGTTTGAAGGCCGGTGTTTATGTCGTACGGTTGGATAACGGGAAAGAGATCAAAACCGGAAAATTAATCGTGAAATAATAAAAATATCCTGTAATTCTATCTCCGGTGATTGTTCCGGAGATGGAATGAGGGAATTGTTTTAGGGCCTGTTTAAATTTTGTTCACCATTTTTTGAGAGGAAAATTTAAATAGGCTTTTATTGAATCGTGGAAATTATGAAAAGATTTTATTGGATTTACTTTGGGGTATTGTTCCTGTTGGGAGGGATTTATCCTTTGCAGTCCTTTGCACAGAAGATAAGGGTTGCATGTATCGGCAATAGTATAACCGAAGGAATCGGAGCGTCCTCCGGTTCGACGAATTACCCGTCTGTGTCGCAGCGTGATTTGGGAACCGAGAAATACGAAGTCTTGAATTTCGGTGCAAGCGGGCGTACACTGATGAAAAACGGTAAGGAGTTTGACGGCTCTGCCTCTTCTTATTGGGATCATGAACGTTATCAGAATGCGTTGAAATCCAATCCGGATATCGTCGTGATCAAGCTGGGTACCAATGATGCCAAAAAGGTAAACTGGGACAACATCAAAGACCAGTATACCGGTGATTATATCGCACTGGTGAATTCGTTTAAAGAGCTTGCCAGCAAACCGAAGATTTATATCTGTTATCCGCTTCCTCTTTTCGGTCCCGGCAATTGGATTAATGAGGACAAGGTCATGACGGAAGAGATGATGCCTATGATCGATCAGGTAGCCAAAGAGACCGGTGCGACTATCATAGACTGCCACACTCCGTTTGAGGGTAAAGGGTATCTGACGGGTGATAAGATCCACCCCAATGACAAAGGCTATATCCTTCTGGCTAATATCATAGCCCGTAACATCGCTCCCGAAGCAAACATCCCTGATCTGCCGGCCGATCTGTTTATCCGGGTTTCCGAATACGACAAGACGGATTCCGGGGTATCGGTGGACTCCTCTTTCGATGGCTTGGATGTAGCTCCCCTGTGGGACAACGATGCCAAGACAACTCTGGAAACGGACTTTTCCGATCAGGCAGAATGCTGGTTCTCGGTAGAGCTGCCCCGTCCTGCCGGTTTGAAAGCGTATGCGATAACCTCCGGCGGAGACGCTTCAAAGGCTCCTATGTCCTGGAGACTGGAAGGACGTTCCAAAACATCTACTTCCTGGAGAAGGATCGATCGCCAGACGGATATTACATTCTCTGCAAACGAAACGAAGGTCTTTGATGAGAACGTCAGTTTTACTGCTTATGATTATTTCCGTTTGAATGTTTCGAAAGTCAACGGAAGCGACCGTTTGGCTATTGCAGAACTTCAGTTGTTCGGTTGTGATAAACCCTTGCGGAGCTCTTTGATGGATTCTGAAAACGGCGGTACGATGAGCGCTCAGTTCAATACGCTTCCTCATGAAGGGTATAACAATTTGAGCGATGGAAATATCAATACCAAGTTCTGTACATCGGTTTCCGAGGGTAACAGCATCTGGATTCAGTACGACTTGCCGGAAGCTGTCAAAGTAGACGGATATGCCTTGATTTCCGCCAATGATTCTCCCGACCGTGATCCGGCAGAATGGACTCTGTACGGCTCTGTTGACGGAAACCGTTGGTATAAGCTGGATGCCAGAACCGACCAGAAATTTTTGGGACGCTACACGATGCTGGAGTATCCGATTACCTCAGATAGAGCATATAAGAGCTTCAAACTGAATGTGACCAACAAATCCGGCTTGTTTCAACTGTCGGAATGGCAGTTGTTTAAAGCTTCCGACGGTGTGGGAATCCAAGAGAACAGACTGTCGGAAATTACGGTTTCTTCCGATAAAGACTGCCTGTTGATTAAATCCCGGGCAGAGGAAGCAGGACAGTACGAACTGTTTTCAATTACCGGGCAATGCCTGTCCAAGGGGAAGATCGAACCCGGAACGACCCGGCGTGAACATTTGCCTTCCGGTACTTATCTGGTGTCGTTGGAAACTAAGGGACAAAAAATGACACAGAAGGTGATTATTGGAAAATAACACACCTGAAACGATAGAAAAGGGTGTGCCAAAACACCCATAAGTAAAGACCACCCCCGTCACAGATAGCTGCAGCGAGGGTGGTCTCGTTTAAAGGGGAGTTTCGATACATCCCCTTTATTTTTTAAGTAAGAGAGCCTTGATATGCTCTCTTTTTTATTGAATTTAACAGAAAACCGTAAAATGGGTATTAATATCTGTAATTTGTATAGTAATCAACTGAATAAACATGTGTATTTTTGTATCGGATTAATTCTTTTTAAATGAAATTGCCCATGTTACGAAAAATCAGAATCTTATTCGCTACCTTGTTTTTTGCGTTGATTACGTTGTTGTTTCTGGATTTCACCGGAACGGTTCACGCATGGTTCGGCTGGATGGCAAAGATACAGTTCTTACCGGCGCTGTTGGCATTGAATGTAGGAGTCGTCGTGTCGCTTGTTCTTCTGACATTTGTTTTCGGACGTATTTATTGTTCGGTAATCTGTCCGCTCGGTGTGTTCCAGGACATTGTATCATGGGCAGCCGGAAAGAGAAAGAAGAACCGTTTTCGCTATTCTAAGGCCATGAGCTGGTTGCGCTATGGAGTGCTCGGCATTTTTGCGGTGGCATTGGTTGCCGGTGTCGGGTCATTGGTTGCCTTATTGGCGCCCTATAGCTCATACGGACGCATTGCATCCAATCTGTTCCAGCCTGTCTATATGTGGGGAAACAATTTGCTGGCGTGGCTGGCCGAACGCGCCGATAGCTACGCTTTCTATTCTGTGGATGTATGGATGAAAAGCTTGCCGACCTTTCTGATAGCAGCGGTCTCCTTTGTGGCGATTGCCGTGCTGGCTTGGCGTGGCGGGCGAACCTATTGCAATACCATTTGTCCGGTGGGCACAGTCTTGGGATTTATCGCAAGGTTCTCCTGGCTGAAGCCGGTCATCGATTCGTCGAAATGCGTGAACTGCCATCTTTGCGCCCGCAATTGCAAGGCTTCCTGCATCGATGTCAAAGCGCATAAGATAGATTATAGCCGTTGTGTGACGTGCATGAATTGCATCGGGAAATGCCATAAAGGAGCGATCTCTTATGTGCATCCGTCCGGTAAGAGTGTGGAAAAGACGGCCGGTAAGGTAACGGACGAACAGATCGATACGGCACGTCGCAGTTTCTTTACGGCAACGGCTGTGCTGGCTGCCACTGCGGCTGTGAAAGCGCAGGAGAAGAAAGTGGATGGCGGTCTGGCAGTGATTGAAGACAAGAAGATACCGGACCGGGCAACGGCGATAACCCCTCCCGGTTCACTGAGCGCCCGTCATTTGGCGCAACATTGCACAGCTTGCCAGTTGTGCGTATCGGTATGCCCCAATGAGGTACTTCGTCCGGCTACCGGTTTGATGAAGCTGATGCAGCCGGAGATGTCTTATGAACGCGGATACTGCCGGCCGGAGTGTACCAAGTGTGCCGATGTCTGTCCCGCCGGTGCTATTTCTCCGATCACTACGGCCGACAAGTCGGCTATCCAGATCGGGCATGCCGTGTGGATAAAGGAGAATTGTGTTCCGTTGACGGATGGGGTATCGTGTGGAAACTGTGCCCGCCATTGTCCGACGGGCGCTATCCAGATGGTGGCATCCGAACCGGATTCTCCCGATTCCCTTAAAATCCCCGTGGTCAATACGGAACGCTGTATCGGGTGCGGTGCCTGCGAGAATCTTTGTCCGGCACGTCCGTTCAGTGCCATTTATGTAGAGGGACATCTGGTGCATAAAATCATTTAAGAAAAGGAAAAAAGGGAGGAAATAAATATGGCTAAGAAAAATAGGAGAGAGATCTATCGTCGTGAATTTCTGAAAGTGCTGGGAGTGGGCACTGCAACTACTACGGCCGCCCTGTATGGCTGCAGCCTGAAGGAGGGTTCGGCAGCGGGGACGGGTGGCACCGGAAACGCTCCTGCCGGCGAGATGACTTATCGCATCAACCCCTCTACGGGAGACAAGGTATCCATCTTGGGATATGGCTGTATGCGCTGGCCGACGGTAAAGAAAGACGGTCAGGAAGAGATCGATCAGGAGATGGTGAATGAGTTGGTCGATCATGCACTGGCACATGGAGTGAACTATTTCGATACGTCACCCGCCTATTGCAAGGGACGTTCGGAGTATGCCACGGGAGTCGCTCTCAGCCGTCATCCGCGTGACAAATATTTCATAGCTACCAAACTGTCGAATTTCTCGCCTGATACATGGAGTCGGGAAGCTTCTATAGCCATGTACCGTAATTCTCTGAAAGAACTGCAGGTGGATTATCTGGATTACATGTTGCTTCATGGCATCGGCATGGGCGGGATGGAGGCCTTGAGAGGGCGCTATCTGGATAATGGCATACTCGATTTCCTGATCGGAGAACGCGCGGCGGGGCGTATCCGCAACCTCGGCTTCTCTTATCATGGAGATATCGAAGTGTTCGACTATCTGCTTTCCCGGCACGATGAGATAAAATGGGATTTTGTACAGATCCAGCTCAATTATGTCGATTGGAAACATGCCAAGGAGGTAAATCCCCGTAATACGGATGCCGAATATCTGTATGGCGAGCTGACCAAACGTAATATCCCCGCCATCATCATGGAGCCCCTGCTGGGCGGCCGTCTTTCGAATGTCCCCAATCACATTGTCTCCCGTCTGAAACAGCGGCGTCCGGAAGACAGCGTCGCTTCATGGGCTTTCCGCTTTGCCGGATCGCCGGAGCATGTGCTTACGGTGCTGAGCGGCATGACTTATATGGAGCATCTGCAGGACAATCTGCGCACTTTCTCTCCGCTGATTCCATTGGACGGTGAGGACAAGGAGTTTCTGGAAGAGACAGCGCAATTGATGCTTAAGTATCCCACGGTGCCTTGCAACGATTGCAAATATTGCATGCCTTGCCCTTACGGCATCGATATTCCGTCTATTCTGATACACTACAATAAATGCGTGAATGAGGGAAATCTGCCCAAGAGCAGTCAGGACGAGAATTACCGCAAAGCCCGTCGTGCTTTCCTGGTAGGCTATGACCGCAGTGTGCCGCGTCTGCGCCAGGCAAATCATTGCATCGCCTGTAACCAGTGCGTGCATCATTGTCCGCAAAACATAAAGATTCCCGAAGAATTACATCGTATCGATCAGTTTGCAGAGCAATTGAAGCAAGGTACGCTGTAATAAATCCGGGAACATCGGCGGGTGCGCGTAAGATGGCGCACCCGTAGGTATCAGAATACTTTTTCCTGTTTCAATACGTACATGTCGGCAAGCGCTCCGGTAATGGGCTGTTTGTCGGCATCGAGTATCACGATCCGCCCTTCCTCTACTTTATAATACGACTTCCCACCGTCTTTGGAAGTGGCGGTCAGGGTATTGCCTTCTACCTTGAAAGTACCCGTGTCGCTGAACTCTCCGTCTTTTCTTTCGAGGTAGATGTATTTTACCGTATAGGTATGATTCTTATTAAAGGTTAAGGTGACTTCTATTCCCGGGCAGTCTGCTGCGGGGATGGTCCCTTTGTATTCTCCGAAATAGTCGAGTGAGGTCTCTGCATTGTGCATGTCTGCCACCTGCGTGGTATCTGCACCGGTGTTGTCACTGTTGGCAGTTTTGGGGTTGTTTGTGCATCCTGCTGCAATGATCATGCAAAATGCTGCTGCCAGATAAAACATCTTCTTCATGGTTATTGTTGTTTTTGTATGATTAGTGAACAAATATACAATTAAAAAGTTTATTTCTTTTCAAAAGTGGTGTGCATTTTCTTTGTTTCTCATGCTTGTAATTTTGTTTTGTGCCAGGACTATGTGTGATGTTTCCTTTTCGGAATAACATAAGTAATATGAATGAGGAAGGAGAAATAGTTTGCTTTGGATAGAACTATGATAGGCCGGTAATTCAGTATAGGTGATAAGAAAGTGAAAATAATAGATATTTTTTTGTTGTAATCCTATGGGAAGTTTATCTTTGTATGGTTTATAATTAATGATAAATGATTGGGCAGTATGGGAGAAATGTACAAACAATTGACAATTGAGGGATTTGCAGAAGAAGCGGATAAAGAATTGGCATGTCTGTCTTTACCGGAAACAATGACAGAACCTTTTGATCCAAATGAAATTCGAATCATTCCTCAGACATGTTCAATTGATACTTTGATTGCCAGATTGAGAAATGAAGAGATCGATATGAATACAGCATTTCAGCGGAAAGCTAATTTGTGGAGTGAAGATGTGCAGAGTCGTTTAATTGAATCTCTTATGCTGAAACTTCCTTTACCAGCATTCTATTTTGATGCAAGTAATGATGAAAAATGGTTGATTGTGGATGGGTTGCAACGGTTATCGGCATTGAAACGTTTCGTCCTCGAAGAACAATTTACATTGACAGGATTGGATATTCTGAAATCCTACGATAATAAAAACTTATATTTCTCGGATCTGCCTCGAATGATGCAAAGGCGTATTTTAGAAGCAAACATAACTTGTTTTTTGATAAGCCCGGGTACTCCTCAGAAAGTGAAATATAATGTATTTAAACGTATAAATACAGGAGCGCTTTCTTTAAATGAGATGGAAATCCGTAATGCTTTGAATCAAGGAAAAGCATCAACATTTTTGAAGGATTTTACTGAAAGCCAGCAGTTTCGTGCACTTATTGAACTCCCTAATGAACGAATGGAAGACCGTGAATTGATATTAAGATGCATTGCTTTTATCCTTACCGATTATAGAAAATATGAGAGTCCATTGGGCTCTTTCCTTGATAGGGCAATGGAAGATTTGCAGGTTGTAGACGATGAGAAGTTGAGATGGCTTGAAAAAGTGATTTGTAGAAGCTTGGCACTTTCTGCACAATTGCTTGGGAAAGATAGATTTAGCCGTTCAATTATTAATAGTGGAATTCGTTATCGGTTAAACAGCGCCTTGTTTGAAGTTTGGATAGCAACACTTTCTTCTTTGGAGAAAAATGAAATTAATGCTTTGTTAGATAATCAAATGCAACTTAGAAACGATTACATTTTATTGTTTACAGATAAATCTTTTAATGATTCTATAACTTCTTCCACTGCGAGTAAAAAAGCCGTTATGACCCGCTTTAGTAATATTGAAAATTTAGTAAAAAAATATATAGTATGATTACCCGAGTTGAAATAGAGAATTTTAAAGCTTTCACGGAATTAGCATTGGATATATGTCCGTTAACTTTGTTTACGGGTAAGAACGGTATGGGTAAATCATCTTTTATCCAAAGTTTATTGATACTGCGACAGTCTTATTTAATGGATCCTTCTTTGTCGGAATTGACATTAAATGGTTCTTTGGTGAACATTGGATATGGGAAGGACTTGTTGAATATATATGGTAATGGTCCTATCCGTTTTGAAATAGAATTTGATAGGGAGTCTTTAATTGTATTGGAATTCGAATACTCCGCTACTTTTGATAAGTTGGATAGTGTTCGTGAACGAGAACCTCATGAACGGTTGAAAGAAATAGGAAAGATCTCTTCGAATTCATTATTTACCAACAATTTTCAGTATTTAAATGCTCAACGAATCGCTCCTCGCAGAACTTTTGATGCTTCTCCTCACGCAGTGGAAGTTTTGAAAACGTTGGGAAATGAGGGACAGTATACCGTACATTTCCTTGATAAATATAAGTTTAAGTCTATACCTAATGTCGGATTACAACATGCATCCGCTAAGTCTAATAATTTATTGGATAATGTGGATGCTTGGTTGAGTGAGATTTCATCTGAAGTTCGTGTTAAACCACGTTTTCATCCGGATTTACAAATCTCAACTTTAGGATTTGAGTTTGTTGACGGAATGGATACGACACCTGAATTCTCTTCTCTGAATACCGGTTTTGGGTTGACCTATGTATTGCCTGTCATTGTTGCTGTGCTGAGTGCACAAAAAGGCGATTTATTAATAATTGAAAACCCAGAGTCTCATTTGCATCCTCAAGGACAAGCTGTATTAGGACGTTTGCTGGCTATGGCTGCCAATGCAGGTGTACAGATTATAGTTGAATCACATAGCGATCATTTGTTTAATGGCATGAGAGTGGCTGTTAAGCAAGGATTATTGGATCCCAATGATTTTGCAGTTTATTTCTTCTCGAGGGACAATGAGCAACACGATATATTTGTTGATCAACCATTAGTTGATGCTCGCGGAAGGCTTTCTTATCAACCGGAAAATTTTTTTGATGAATATTCAAAACAACTGACTGAAATTATAAAACCTGTTTAATATTGCTTTGATGGAATATATGCTGAATGAACTTTCTGTAAAGCCGGTTCATGTAAAATCACAAGTAGAAACTCTGATGAGGCAATTTGTCTTATCTGCCATTGAAGCAGAAAAAAGCTTATTGTTAAATCAATTGCGTATAGATGAAGAATTAGGAAATTCGCTTTATGATTTATATTTGATGGAGAATTACTCAATTGGTCAATGGATTGAGGATCGTTGTCAGGATAAAGATATTCAGCAAAAATTTTTGTCTATAATATCTTTGTCTCCTTTGATAAGTAAAGAAGAACAAGAACGCTTCTTTTCCGAAAACTGCATTTATCAGGGGATACTGGCAAAAGGCTTGAAAGCAGCTTTGCTTCTTGATACTTATTGCATTAACTTTCTTACGGACACGTGTTGGAATGATACTTTTATTCCGGTTGAACATGAATATTGGGAAGAGGGCAATATCAAAACTGAACGGGCTGCAGTGAAATGCTTTTCAACTGTGGAACATGTGAAATCTCACGTTGATTCCTTTCGGCAGCAGCAAGAGGCAAATTTGCAGCGAAGCCGTGAACTTTGGGAGAAACGAGACGACTTTTTCCCAAATTTAGTGTTATGTCCAAGTGTAAAAACACAGATAGCTCGGTTGGGAATGTCTATAGATTTGGGAAATGTGATTGAAAGGTTGCGGGTGTTGGATTTGATTGCATCCAGGTGGGAAAGTGGTAGTTTGAATTATGGAGTTATCAACAAACATTATAATCTGACTATTCATTCAGAGTCCCAATTGACCTTGGACAATTATGGAACTTCCAGACGTTTCGCTTTACCGAATGGAGAAAAAAGAGTCTTTTCTTTACATATTTTGGTGGGGGGATTACGGATTCATTTTTATCCGGATGTGGATGAACATGTTATATATATAGGATATATAGGCCCTCATTTAAAAACTTGGTTATATAGATAACTTATTTTTTATTTAAATATCATGTTATAAGTTCCTATAAAGAGGCAGAAGATAAAATGAAGTTCGGCAATTATTGGTTCGAAACCGGTACTCCTTCTTATTTGGTAAAACTGTTGAAAAGAGATAAATATGATCTGGAACAATTGACTCATGATGAGGCCACTTCCGATATGTTGAACAGTATAGATTCTACTTCAAACAATCCGGTCCCCGTGATTTATCAAAGCGGTTACTTGACTATAAAAGGATATGATGAACGTTTTGATGTTTATCAATTGGGATTTCCAAATAAAGAGGTAGAAGAAGGGTTTATAAAATATCTCCTTCCCCTTGTAAGCCATGCCGGATTATAACTCCGGCATGGGTAAAGTCTGTGTATAGACAAAATATGTCTTGTTACGGGATACTTGGAACCGGCTAATTTCTCTTTTCTCTTTCTTCCTCCGTTTTCTTTTTCCATCTTTGGAATGCTTTCATGAGAGCATCTTCGTGTTTGTCTTCAATGTGATATTTGGCCATAAACAGCAGCAATGATTTTTTATACATGATCCCGTGCCGGAACTTATTTTTCTGCATGGTACTGTATAGCTCCGCTCTCAGCAGGGTTTCTATTTCCTCTTCAATAATCAGGATGCTGTCGTGCCCTAAATAGTTGTATGTCTCCGGGTCTTTCCCATACCTCGGGTCGGGAATTATGAGAGTCAGATTTCCAACGTCTCTCCACGATACATTCTGTGGCCGTTTGACTGTGAGGTTTTTGATTACATGATACAGGTTGTCGATACTTTTTAACCTGATAGCGTTAAACTCCGTAATGACGCTATTCTGGTAGCGTACATACATGTAGGCCGCCAGATAGGGCTTTACATAGATGGTTGTTGTGACCATTTGATTAGATTTTGATGTAACAATTCTTTTATCTTCATTTCCGCTTTCGGCGGTTGAATTCAGTGCCATTGTGTTGAGAAAAAATTAACATCTATCGGGGCTTTTTGACGCTTTTATAAAGAGTTGTATATCAAGTGGTTACAAGGGTCGTATTTTTCTCGTAGAGAAACGCTACTTTTCTCGTAGAGGAACGGGTCGTTTCTCTACGAGGAACCGACCGATTCTCGTAGAGAAACCTGTGCTTTCATTAAGTCCAAACTTCGGAAGTAAAAATATTTTCTATTTTATATATTCTATAGTTTTTGGTCGATACCGTTGTTTTGTTGTAAAATATAAACGTATTATGGCTCTTTGTTTATACCATACATATATATAAGCGAATGTCGGTAAAAGAGTCGGTTATTTCATCCACATTCTGATTTTATTAAAAGGCAAACTGATTGTTTTTTTATGAATGACAGAATTTGCTATGAACCAGTAAGATATAGATGCTTTTAAAATGGCCGGACTATCTTTTATTTGAAAATATTTTGCATGTTTTAAAAAAAAGCATACTTTTGTACCGATAAAAGGATGTTCATTGAAGCATCTCTTGATCTGACACATATCTTCCCTCTTTATGTTTTGTCTCCTGCGATAGGGAAACTATTGAGGGCCAGTGTATTGAAAGAATTAGCAATCCGTTTTATACACGCCTGACCGGAAGGAACTTCATTGCCCCGGTGTCCCCAAAGAATATTCTATTGTGAACAAATCCACAGATATCTGTTGGTATCCGCTTCGTGTCACCTATAGTCGTGAACTACAGTTGAAAGAAGTGCTTGATGCCGAACACATAGAGAGCTTCATCCCGATGCATTATGAGTACGTGAAGCAAGGAGAACGTAAGATACGGAAACTGGTTCCGGTCGTACATAACCTTGTGTTTGTTCACAGCTCTTTTGTCTGCATCAACCGCATCAAGCAGTCTCTCGGCGCTTCTTTATCCGTGCGCTATATCATAGACCGGGAGACGAACCGTCCGCTTATCGTTCCGGATTCGCAGATGCGCAGCTTTATTGCGGTTTCGGGAAATTACGAAGAACAGATTGTTTATCTGGATCCCGTTCTTACCTCTTTGCGCAAAGGCGACCGCGTGCGTATCACCGGTGGTATCTTCGAGGGGGTGGAAGGGGTGATTATCCGTGTCAAAGGAGACCGTCGTGTCTCTGTCTGTATCCAAGGTATTATGGCTGTGGCCACTGCATATATTCATCCTTCCTTGATAGAACTTATACCCGACACTGTTTGTGAGTAAGCAATCACACTGTTTACCGTTTTCTGTCAATCGTTCGCTGTAAATCATATTATTGTAAATATATCTATATGTTGTCTTTTCAATCACAAGTTGATACTTTGTACCGTACAACCCATGACCTTCTTAACCTGGGCTTTGACGGGACTCCTCTTTATTCCAATGAATTTTGCGCACTCAACACGGAAGTTTACCGCCAGGCTGAGGCTCTTTTTGTGTTGCGCGGAGCCGATGTGGAAGAAGAGGCACAACGCTGCTATGTCTTATTGACAGCCTATCATGCTACCATCTATGATCATGGTAACAAGAACCAGAGAATCCAGTCTTTGCTTGATTACAGTTTGTCGTTGCTCGAACAGCTTCCTGTTTCTTTACTGAAGTGCCAGCTCCTGGTGGCTTGCTACAGTGAAGTTCATGACGAAGGCCTGGCCCGGGAAGCGCATGCGATCATGAACAGTTGGACCGGGCGTGAATGGACTAAAGCGGAATGTGAGGTTTCCGATTATCTGGATAGCCTGGAAGCCAATCCTTCTCCCAATTGGGAAGTAGTAGAGTGAGTCATATTTGTAATTGTACGGAATCATTTAATTGTTGTTTTATGAGAATGAAATTTCTGAATAATTGTTTGTTGTGCCTGTTGGCGTTTTTGGCATCTTGTACTGCTCCGAAAGAGGTACTCTATTTGCAAGACATCACCTCTTCGAAAGAGGAGACTATCGATAAGAACTATGAAGTTATTATCCACAAGGATGACTTGTTGGCAATTTTAGTGAACAGCAAGGACCCGGAATTAGCATTGCCGTTTAACATGCCAGTAGTCACCTATCAGATAGGTGCTCAGACAACAGCCCAGCAACGCCTTTTAGGTTATCTTGTCGACCGGGACGGTGATATCGACTTCCCCATTTTGGGTAGACTTCACGTGGAGGGATTGACCCGCATGCAGGTTACCGAACTGATCAAGCAGAAACTGATGAGTGAGGATCTGATAAAAGACCCCATCGTCACCGTCCAGTTCCTGAACTTCAAGGTCTCGGTGATGGGTGAAGTGGCGCGTCCGGGTACATTCGACATCTCCGGCGACCGCATTACCTTGCTGGAAGCCTTGAGTATGGCAGGAGACCTGACAATTTACGGCCGTCGTGACCGCGTAGCCGTTATCCGCGAAAAGGACGGTAAGCGTCGTATCCTTTATCACGACCTCCGTTCCTCCGATATTTTTCAGTCCCCCTGTTACTATCTGCAGCAGAACGACATCGTGTATGTGGAGCCCAACCAGGCAAAGACCGGCCAGAGCCGCATCAACTCCAACAACTCCGTGGGTGTCTGGCTGTCCGCCGTATCGGTGTTGGCTTCCATCACTTCCTTGATTGTAACCATGTTTAAATAATCCGGATTAAAGAAAGAATGATGAATACTGAATATAAAAACGATGATACCCGCAAGCAGGAGCAGGAGATCAATCTCACCGATATCTTTTATCTTGTATTGGCCAATTGGTACTGGTTCGTATTGTCCGTCCTGATCTGTGGCGGTGTGGCTTTCTTTTATTTGAAATCCTCTTCCAAGGTGTACAGCCGTAAGGCATCCGTCCTTATCCGTGATGATTCCAAAGGCGGTGCGATGAGTGAGTCCGCCGTATTTTCCGATCTTTCCCTTTTCGGGGGTAAACGCAATGTGGACAATGAGGTGCTTGTCTTCCAGTCCCGCCATCTGATGGAGGAGGTTGCCCGTCGCCTGCATCTGGATATGAGTTATAAAGTGAAGAGCGGCCTGCGCCACGAAGAGCTTTATACCCATTCTCCGGTAACGGTTTCTTTTCCGGAGGTGGAGGAACGTCAGGTCATAAAAGTTTCGGTTACTCCGGTTGATTCGGTTACGGTACGCCTTTCCGGTCTTTCTTTGGTTGTTGGCGATGGGGGAGTCCATTCAGAAGAGACTTTGGATGTCCGTCTGAATGATACGGTTTCCACTCCGATCGGCCCGATGGTAATCACTCCTTCCTTATATTATACGGATGTCTTCTACGGCAAGTCCATAAATGTGGTTAAATCCAACATGGAGAGCGTCGTCGAAGGGTATCGTGGCAGACTGAAAGTCTCTCTTGCCAGTAAGACGGCCACCATCATCAACCTGGTTTTGGATGATGTCTCCACCGCCCGTGCGGAAGACATTCTGAACATGCTTATTGCCGTTTATAATGAGGATGTGATCAATGACAAGAACCAGATAGCGGTAAATACCTCCAAGTTCATCAACGAACGTCTGATTATCATCGAGCGCGAATTAGGCAGTGTGGATGCCAATATCGAAAGCTTCAAGCGCGAGAACCAGCTGACGGATATCACTTCCGAAACGGGTATGTACCTTCAGAACACCAGCCGTTACCAGCAGGAAGGTCTCAGTCTGGAGAACCAGTTGAGCATTGCCGGATACATAAAGGAGTACCTGACGGACCCTCAGAAGAGTTCGGAACTGATACCTGCCAATACCGGCATCTCTGACAACAGTGTCGAGACTCAGATAAAGGAATACAATGACATCCTTTTGAAACGTGACAAATTAGTGGTAGGCAGTAGCAGCAAGAATCCGATTGTGATGGATCTGAACAACTCCCTGAGTGCGATGAAGCAGACGATAATCCGTTCGGTGGACAACCTGATTGTGGGTCTGAACATCCAGTTGAAGAATATCCGTGAGCAGAAAGACCAGACCACGAAGCGTATCGCGGCAGTCCCTGCCCAGCAGAAATATGTGCTTACCGTAGAGCGTCAGCAGAAGATCAAGGAGGAACTTTATCTTTATCTGTTGAACAAGCGTGAAGAGAATGCCTTGACACAGGCGATCACGGAAAGTAATGCCCGCATCATAGATGCCGCTTCGGGCAGCAGCGCTCCGGTGGCACCAAAGACAATGACAATATTCCTGGCTTCCATTGTTTTGGGCTTGGCTATCCCCATGGGCGTATTCTGGTTATTGAATGTGACGGATACCAAAGTCCGTACCCGTAAGGAACTGGATGAGGTACTGACCATTCCTTTCTTGGGTAATATCCCCCGGCATGACAGTTACAAAGAGGAGGATGCGGATGGTATCGTTGTCCGCGAGAGCGGTCATGATTCCGTTTCCGAGGCTTTCCGCATTATCCGCACGAACATGGACTTCATGCGTGTGAAGTCCGATAAACTGCAGGTGGTGATGTTCACTTCCGCCAATCCGGGTGCAGGAAAGACATTCGTCTCGAGTAACCTTGCCATGAGTATTGCCCAGACGAACAAGAAGGTTATCTTGGTCGATGCCGATATCCGTAAGGGAACCTTGAGCGGTATTTTCGCCAACCCTTCCAAACGTATGGGCCTGACGCATTACCTGTCCGGAAGTACGGACAAACTGGATGATATTGTGGGCAAGAGCGAGGAGTATGACAAACTGGATGTCATCTTCTCCGGTCCTGTTCCTCCCAATCCTGCCGAGTTGCTGTTGAGTGACCGTTTCGACCGCCTGATAGCGGAGCTTCGTAAGCGTTATGATTATGTAATCGTCGACAATGTCCCTGCAGGTATGCTTGCGGATGCTTCCATCGTGAACCGTGTTGCCGACCTTACCATTTTCGTAGTCCGTTCGGGCGTGATGGATCGCCGTCAATTGCCTGAATTGGAGAATATGTACCGCCAGGATCAGCTTCGCAATATGTCCGTGATCTTGAATGGGGTACCTTTGGAACATAAGGGATATGGTTACGGGTATGGTTATGGATATGGTTACGGCTATGGTTATGGCTACGGTTACGGATATGGCTATGAGAACGAAAAACATAAGCATACTCATCATAAACATGGGAAGTATGAAAGTTTGAAGAAGCAGATCTCCCGCTTTTTGAAACGTTTTTAAGAATTGATATTTGCTAACCATCTATTTTACGTCAGATGGTATAGAACCATCTCTTTGTAAGACAGAAAAACAGAAAAGAACGGTTTTGTAAAATAGAAACTAAATCAAATAGAATATGCGTGATTTCAAAGACATTAAGGTCGCAGTGGCCGGTACCGGCTACGTGGGACTGAGTATAGCTACATTGCTATCACAACATCATCATGTAACGGCAGTGGATGTAATTCCGGAAAAGGTGGAGAAACTCAACAACAAGATTTCTCCTATTCAAGATGAGTATATCGAGAAATATCTGGCAGAGAAACCCTTGGATTTGGTTGCCACATTGGATGGCAAGTCGGCATACGCTGATGCTGACTATGTGGTCATTGCAGCTCCCACCAATTATGATCCTGTAAAGAATTATTTCGACACAAGCCATATCGAAGAGGTTATAGATCTCGTGTTGGAAGTAAATCCGGATGCTGTCATGGTCATCAAAAGTACCATTCCCGTTGGCTATACCCGTAATCTCTATTTGAAGTATGCCCAAAAAGGAGTAAAGAAATTCAATCTTCTCTTCTCTCCGGAGTTCCTTCGTGAGAGCAAGGCACTTTATGACAATCTTTATCCAAGCCGTATCATTGTAGGTTATCCGAAGATTATCAGTAAGCCCGAATTTGAAGTGGAAAACAAGGCGATTGAGTCTGTTACGGATATAGAGATGCTGAGAAAAGCTGCCAAGACTTTTGCAGGGCTCTTGCAGGAAGGAGCCATCAAGGAAAACATCGATACCCTTTTCATGGGTATGAAGGAGGCGGAAGCGGTAAAACTCTTTGCCAACACCTACCTTGCCCTTCGCGTTAGCTACTTTAATGAACTTGATACATACGCAGAACTTAAGGGCTTGGACAGCAAGGCAATTATTGAGGGTGTCGGTTTGGATCCACGTATCGGTACACATTACAACAATCCTTCTTTCGGTTATGGTGGCTACTGCTTGCCCAAAGATACTAAGCAACTGCTTGCCAACTATCAGGATGTTCCGCAGAACATGATGTCGGCAATTGTAGAATCCAACAAGACCCGTAAGGATTATATCGCAGATGCTGTCCTCCATAAAGCTGGTTACTATACGGAAAACGGCCAATGGGATGCTGCCAAAGAGCATACATGTGTAATCGGTGTCTATCGTTTGACCATGAAGTCCAATTCTGATAATTTCCGCCAATCTGCTATTCAAGGTATCATGAAGCGTATCAAGGCAAAAGGAGCAGAGATTATTATTTATGAGCCCACTCTTGAAGACGGGACGACTTTCTTCGGAAGCAAAGTTGTGAACAATCTTGATGACTTCAAAGCGCAAAGTAAGGCCATCATAGCTAACCGTTTTGATGATTACCTAAAGGATGTGGAAGACAAGGTATATACACGCGATATTTTCAGAAGAGACTAAGCTATGGTAGAATACAATGTTAGCCTTGAAGGTAAAACTGTTCTTGTGACAGGTGCCGCCGGTTTTATTGGCAGCAATCTTGTAAAGCGTCTTCTTCATGATGTACAGAATATCAAAGTTATAGGTGTCGATTCGATCACGGACTATTATGATATCAATATCAAGTATGAGCGTTTGAAAGAGATAGAGGCTCTTAACCGCGACTGGACGTTTGTCCATGCTTCAATAGCTGATAAAGAAACTGTAGAAAAGATATTTACTGATAATAAGATCTCACTCGTAGTGAATCTTGCTGCCCAAGCCGGTGTCCGTTATAGCATTACTAATCCTGATGCCTATATTCAGAGTAATCTCATAGGTTTTTACAATATACTTGAAGCCTGTCGGCATCACGAAATAGAGCATCTTGTTTATGCCTCTTCTTCATCGGTATATGGCAGTAACAAGAAAGTGCCTTATTCAACAGATGATAAGGTTGATAACCCGGTTAGTCTTTACGCTGCCACAAAGAAGAGTAACGAGCTGATGGCCCATGCTTACTCAAAACTCTATAATATCCCATCGACAGGTCTTCGTTTCTTCACCGTCTATGGTCCTGCCGGTCGTCCGGACATGGCTTATTTCGGATTTACCGATAAATTGGTAAAAGGTGAAATTGTTAAGATATTTAACTATGGCAACTGCAAACGCGATTTCACATACATTGACGATATTGTTGAAGGTGTGGTCCGTATCATGCAGCATGCTCCCGAAAAGAAGAACGGTGAAGATGGTCTGCCAATACCTCCATATATGGTATACAACATAGGTAACAGCCACCCCGAAAATCTGCTCGAATTTGTAACGATCCTTCAAGAAGAACTTGTCCGCGCTGGTGTTCTTCCGAAAGGCTATGATTTCGAAGCACATAAAGAGCTTGTAGCGATGCAGCCAGGTGATGTACCAGTGACTTACGCTGATACCACACCATTGGAGCAAGACTTTGGCTTTAAACCGAATACCGGTTTACGTGAAGGCTTGCGTTGCTTTGCTGAATGGTATAGTAAGTACTATAAACTAAAAAGTACATCCTCGGAATGAGGTTATATTTAATTGGGCTCATGCGCGCAATAAGTTTACCATGAGGAGGTAAATAGAGATATATAATGACCTCGTTCTTATGTTTCTAGTCGTAGTATAATCTAATTATAAATAGTTCATAAAAAGGCTCAAGGATTCATTCTCTTGACTTTCAAGTGGGTGTATGGCATTGAGTGCTTACATATAATATATTTAAATGAAAGTAAGTATTATCGTTCCTGTTTACAATGTAAAGAATTATCTGCAAAAGTGCTTGGAATCATTAACTCATCAAACTCTTCAAGATATTGAAATTATTGTCGTTAATGATGGATCTACTGATGGTAGCGGAAAGTTTGTAGAAGCATACGCGTCTGAATATCCGGAAATAATGAAAGTAATCAATAAAGAAAATGGTGGTCTTATGTCAGCTTGGACAACTGGCGTACGTGTATCTAAAGGTGACTATATTGGTTTTGTAGACAGTGATGACTATGCTGCTCTTGATATGTATGAGAAATTATATGGCTATGCAGAAAAATATGATGCAGATATTGTACTGAGTAACTATCTAGTTAATGGTATAAAATTGGGTACTCATCCAATCAAGGATGGTCTTTATACCGGCGAAGATTTGTATAAATTGTTCAAGGAACATGTGTTCCCATCTCCAACAACATACTCTATTTCTATGTCTCGCATGCCTAAACTCTATCGTAGAAATATCATTATTGACAATCTACAATATACTACATGTCTTAGCAAGACATTTGAGGACCGTTATATTATGCCACCAGTCATTTTGAGCGCGAATTCGATTTACTACACATCCGAAGGTTTCTATTGTTGGATGCTTCGTGAAGGTTCTAATCATGGTATGTATAAACCAAAACTGCTTGAAGATATTCAGCGAGTCTATAGAGTACAACATCAAGTAGTGCTTGATAAATGTCCAGAATTAGAGCAGAAATGGGAAGAAGCATATCTTGACTTTATTCGTTTATATGTGGATCGAAACATCATTCGTGTAAAGGACTTCAGTATCAAAGTTAAATCAGCTAAGAACCTTTTTAACGATGAACTGACAAAGAAACGATTGGACAAGTACGGGCATCTTCTTGGTAATAAGTTAGGTAAGGCTGTAAAGCTGTCTTACCACCTCCATTCTCCGGCACTCCTTGCTCTATTTAGTTACCTTACTCATTCAAAAGAATAATGAGAAAGCTATCATTAAACGAACAAAGTGCACTTAATATAGTGGGCAGCATAGTGGTAGTGGCTATCAATACCATCATTAACTTCATGCTATCTCCATATATTGTAGCACATCTTGGTGTTGAGGCGAATGGCTATATAACACTTGCAAATAATTTTGTCTCGTATATAGCCCTTATTACAATTGCTTTAAATTCTATGGTAGGACGATTTATCCTTATAGACTATCGACAAAATAATCAGCAGTCTGCGAATGAGTATTATAGTTCTGTCTTGATGGGTGACTGGCTTCTTTCTACCATATTCTTCTTTCCGATGGTGCTTTTCATTGTTTTCATTGATAAGATAATCAACGTGCCTTCCGAGTTTGTTGATGATACACGCATTCTGTTTGGAATCGTCTTTGTTAACTACATGGTACACCTTTGTCTTCCGCAATGGCAAACGGCCACCTATTGTACCAACAACCTCTATCTCCGTTCGCTCCGTAATGCTTTTTCTGCCATAGTTCGTGCTGTTACCATTTACTTGTTGTTTCTGTTCTTCGCCCCACATAGTTACTATGTAGCTATTGCTGCAAGTATTATGACTATAGTCAGTATCAGTATGGACTATGTGTTCTACAGAAAACTGATGCCAGAGCTTAAGTGGCAAATGTCATGGTTCCGGTGGAGTAAGGTGAAAGAACTTGTTACGTCTGGAATATGGAACACTGTTTCGCAATGTGGTAACCTACTTCTTGAAGGTCTCGATATCCTGATTGCAAATGTCTTTATTAATCCTGTTGCCTCAGGTATTCTGGCTCTTTCTAAAATGGTGCCGAATATGATTAATCAGATAACAGGAACTGTAGCCACTACTTATGGCCCTCGACTTACCTATCTCTATGCTGACGGCAAAATGGAAGATATGGCTCATGAGGTGAAGAATGATATTATGGTGGTCTCTGTTCTTGCCAACATTCCTATAGGAGTTTTTCTTGTCTTCGGTACTTCCTTTTTTTCTCTGTGGGTTCCCTCGCAGGATTCTACTCAGTTGACAATATTATCAGGGTTATCATTATTAGGGATGTTATTTGCAGGTCTCGCCCAATGCTTCGTAAATATCTTTGGGGTGGTAAATAAGCTTAGGCTTAACTCTCTAGTTCTTATTGGTACGGGCTTCCTAAATATAGGTATTGTCTTCATACTTCTCAAGTTCACCGACATAGGAATCTACTCTGTGGTAGCGGCAAGTTCCATGATATCAATTTTTCGTATTTTCTTCTTCACCATCCCATATTCTGCCAGCCTAATTAAGGCGAGCAGATTACAATTTACATGGTATTTACTGAAAGGTGTACTTAATGTTATTGTGCCAGTTTCAATAGGCTTTACCTTTTGTAATTTCTTCAGTATAAATGGTTGGTTTTCTCTTGTTGCACTAATGTTTATAACCTGTGTATTATCGATTATTGTTGATATGTTCGTTGTACTTAACCAAATCCAAAGAAATACAATCCTTAAGAAAATTCATATACATAAATAATAAGATGCGGCTTATTCAATTTGGTATACTAAAAGGAACCGACATATTTACCTCGTTGAATGCCTACTCCATATGGAGATAACTGGCAGTGGTAATATCTACAGTGATGAGTTTACTATAGAGAGTATAAGGACCAAAGGTTACCCAGAAAGAATGAATCGGTAGGGGATGTAGAGGATGAGTTTCACTTCTTCAAACATTGGATATTCTGCAACTCTCTTTTTTCCGTGGTTTGAGCCAGTTAGTCTTCTATGAACGTGGTTGTTGGATGTAAGTGGATGTTAACGAATGTTTTGAGATGTAATGGATAAACTTTGCTTTCATAGTGAAGATGCCCTTATTTATAAGTGCTATGACCGCTTTCGGTCAAAAAAAGTAAAAACTGACAAAATATGAATATACCTGTAATTTTTGCTGGAGGATCTGGTACGCGAATGAATACCAAGACGCGGCCAAAACAGTTCCTTGATTTGAATGGAAAGCCCATTATAATTTATACGATAGAACTCTTTGATAATCATCCTGATGTGGATGCTATTGTTGTGGTATGTCTGGAAAGTTGGATACCATTTCTTCAGAAGATGCTCAAGAAGTTTGAAATCAACAAAGTGGTGCGTATTGTTTCTGGAGGAATGTCTAGTCAGGACTCCATATATAAAGGCCTTTGTGCAGCAGAGGAATACGCTCAAGAGCAAAACGATGATAATGCTATTGTTATGGTTCACGATGGTGTACGTCCTCTTATCACAGAAGATACCATTACCGATAATATTGTGAAGGTCAAAGAATGTGGTAGTTGTATTACCTGTGTACCTGCTATTGAGACTGTTATTGTCAATAGAGAGGATGGTATGCTTGACATTCCGAAACGCTCTGATTGTATGATGGCTCGTGCTCCTCAGAGTTTTTATTTGAAAGATATCATTGGAGCGCATCGTAAGAGCCAAACAGAGGGTAAGACCGATTTTATAGATTCTTGTTCTATGATGAGTCATTATGGTTACAAACTCGGTATGGTACAAGGCCCTATGGAAAATATCAAGATAACAACTCCGACTGATTATTTCGTACTTCGCGCAATGGTTGAAGTACATGAGAATCAGCAGATTTTTGGAATATATTAGACATGAATTTAGTGCAACAAAAAGATATCAAATCGTTTGTAGCATCCTTTGCACTTGCTGATAATCTAGAAGGAACAAAGATTATGGTAACTGGTTCTACAGGACTCATCGGATCTACCCTCGTACATTGTCTATTAGCTTTGAATAGGAATATTGAAATCATATGTCCTGTTCGCAGTATAGAAAAGGCAAAGATTATGTATGAAGAAAAAACTTCAAAGATTAATTTCATAGAATGTGATTTAGTCAAATACTTGCAGCAGCTTGACTCTATAGAAAATTTTCAATACATAGTACATTGTGCGAGTCCTACAGTTGGCAAGTATATGACTGAGTATCCTGTAGAAACATATATGCTTGCCATTGAAACTACCAAGGCTATTCTTGATTATTGCCTTAAGACGGAAGTGAAGGGTTTTGTGTATGTGTCTTCCTTGGAGTACTACGGTCAGAATTTTGATGACAGCATTATAACAGAAGATAAACAAGGCTATGTAGATAATGCAGACCCTCGAAGCTCCTATCCGCTAGGAAAACGAGCAGCAGAGTATCTGTGTGCAGCTTACGCAAAGGAATATGGGGTAAATGCAAAGGTAGCTCGCCTTACACAAACATTTGGGGCTGGTGTTAGTGTTAACGACAATCGAGTGTTTGCACAATTCGCACATAGTGTGATCAATGGTGAAGATATAGTTCTACATACCACAGGAGAATCCGCTAAGCCTTATTGTTATACAACAGATTGTATCTCAGCTATTCTTTTTATATTGCTAAAAGGACAGAATGGAGAAGCTTATAACGTGGCTAATGAAAATACTTATATCTCTATTCGAGAAATGGCAGAATTCCTTCGCGATAATTTCAATCCAAAGATAGCGGTTAGAATGGAGTATCATCCAGAAATGGGATATGCACCGGTAACAAAGTTGCATCTCTCTTCCCAGAAGTTGATGGAGTTTGGTTGGAATCCAAGATATGATTTAAAGGAAATGTACAAGCGACTTATTTGCAGTATAAAATGTTAAAGAACTTAGATTTATTACAAGGACTATCCAAATATCGTTCACAAATGATGGGAATTGCGATTATTTGGATTATGCTTTTTCATTCTGATATTGAAGCTCCAACAAATAATATATTACGAGCATTATGGTATATATTTGTCAGTTTTGGAGGAGGTTGTGGAGTTGATTTGTTCTTCTTCCTGTCAGGTTTAGGGTTGGTCTATAGTGCTTCGAAGATAACTAGTACAAATCAATGGTGGTCTTGGGTGGTAAAGCGTTTCATAAGAATTCTTCCATCATATTTCCTTGTTGCATTAGTATTCTATGCATTAAAGGGCGATCTTACTTTTTATAATCTCTTTCAACTGAATTTTTTGATAGATGGCATACGTGATTTTTGGTTTATCCCTGCTATCATATTTTGTTACTTATTATTCCCCTTATTATTCGAGATAAGTAATAAAATTGGGTATCGTTGGTTGTGTGTTATTTCGATAGCATTAGTGTTTGCTATTTCGCTGCTTATCTTCAGCATAGTACCTGATTATTTCCGTAGGTCTGAAATTTTTATTTTACGCATTCCTTGCTTTATAATTGGTCTCTATTTGGGGTTCTTAAGCAAGAATAACTTAAGGCTTGAGTATTATGGGATGCTATTTACAGCTCTCATACTCACTGCATTTTGCTTTTGGGGTAATTTCCCAGGTGCAAGTAGATGGGTATTTACATTCGGAACTCTATTGGCTTGTCCTATTATTGTTATCATCTTAAGCATAACGAAAGGGGGGCAAATGTTAGCTTATTGTGGTACAAGAAGTTTGCAAATATATTTAGTACATGTATCTTTTGGGGGGATGTACGCACTTCCATTGACTCCTTTTTGGCTCTCAATGGCAACTTATTTTATAGGTTCCATTATTGTAGCCGAATTTATATATCGAATTACATATCCAGTTGTTAAATTATATAAGAAAGAAAATGGACAATAGAAAACCTATGACTCTCGATGAGCAGAAGAAGGTCATGCTCAATATACTTATTGAGTTTGCTAAGTTCTGTGATGAGCATAATTTAATGTACTACCTTGATGCCGGTACTTTGATTGGTGCAGTTCGTCATAAAGGTTTTATTCCTTGGGATGATGATATAGACATTAATATGCCCCAAATGGATTATGATAAGTTCATAAATATGACTAAAGCCAATAATGGATATTTAACTGAACATCTTCAAGTTGAATATCCAGAAACAACTATTTATCCTTATATAAAAATTTCCGATGATAGGACTATTTTGGTAGAATTTCCAGATAAAAACCCAATGGAAGTAGGAGTGTATATGGATGTTTTCCCTAAATATGGTATAAAGGATAAAGGTTGGAAATCTAAGATGCTTTGTGAGTTCACTGAAAAAATGGACTTATTACATTGGTTTAATACATATTCAATTTATGCATGGAAGAGGCCAGGGCATAATAAAATTCAGAAAATAATCGCATGGATAGGGCGTAAGTTGATTAAACACCCCGCATGGCCAATTCAGTTGCAAAATTGGGTAATGCATCGATATGCAAATAATCATCCCCTAGAGGAATGTGAGTATGTTACGACTTTAACAAATGGTGAATTTCATAAGCTTGCTCCAAAAACTTGTTTTGACGGATATCAGTGGTTAGAATTCGAGGGGCATAAATTTAAAGGGCCTAAAGACTATGATACTTATCTTCACTGTCTTTACAAAGGAGATTATATGCAATTACCACCAGAAGACAAGAGAGTACATCACACAACAATAGTATATTGGAAGTAGTATGAGGAATAAATTATTTATTTATATTTTTGGTATAGGCCTTACTGCTACTATTTACTATAATGGCATCAATGATAGCAATGTGAAATTACTGGCTATGGGTTGTCTAGGTGTCTGCTTTGTTGCAGCTTTATTCAAGAGGAACAACGTGCCGAGGCTTAAAATATTTAAATCTTGGACTATATGGTGTCTTCTGATAGGTGTTGTGAATTTTTTATATGGAATTTCTGCCGTTGAGACTAGCATCATTATGCCCCTTATGGTGGCATATACTGCATATAAGATTGTTGACATAGATGAGGATGCTATTGTGAAATATATGTTACCTATTTGTCTGTTTTCTGCGTTTAGTGCATTGTATTCCGTATATAAGGGCTTAGGTGGTTTTGAGATTACATCTTTTGATGACAATGAAATTGTTAAAAATCAAATTGGTGCGGCATTTGCTACGGTTGCTATTTTGAGTTCAATTTTTAGCATAGATAAGAATCTAAAAAAATGGCAAAGAATAGTATATATTGTAATATCGGTTCTTAACATTTATCCCGCACTTTTTTTCTCTTGCCGTACTGCATTATTATGCTATTTTCTATGTGTAGGTACAATATTATTTGTCGTGTATAGATTTAAAGCCTTATTATTTATACCTATATTAGTGTTTGCAGTCGTATTTGTAGGAGGTAGTGGATTGCAGCAATTGCTATTTGATTCAATCGTTGGAGAACGAGATACATCGGATGCTGATGCTCTAACTTCCGGTCGAATAACACATGCAATGTTATCAATAGATTACTTTATTAGACATCCATTAATGGGATTTTATGGATCTGGTGATTCGTATGCTACAATGCCCCCTAATGCACACATCTTTTTATTGTATCGACTTACAAAATGGGGTATATTGGGCTCTATTCCGTTTATTGCTCTCTATATATCTATATTCAAAATATTTATTTGTTGTATAAAAGACAGATACATATTGCTGATAGGCGGTCTTATGATTGCCTTTATTGAAAGCTTTGCTGAATACGCACCTCCTTTTGGCCCTGGTTCCTGTTTTGTAATAGTTTTTGCTTTTATTGGTGTGTATTTGCGCAAAGCCGTCTTGTCTAATAAAAGAACTTTCTAATGACAATATCTTTTTTTTCAAATTTTATAAATCATCATCAAGTATGGCTTTCCGAGCATTTGTATAATCTGGTGGAAGGTAATTATACTTTCGTAGAAATAATACCGATGCCAGAATCGTTTAGAAAAACAGGTTATCCCGATTTTTCCACCAAACCCTATGTTCTACAGGCTTGGAAAAATGCGAAAAATTGGGAAAAGGCTCTAAATTTAGCTGAGTATTCAGATGTTGCTTTGTTCGACGGTTATGAATCACTATTTTTTGAAAAGATAAGAAGTAAAAAAACAAATGCATTGTCTTTTGAAGTAAATGAAAGATGGTGTAAAAAGGGGGTAATAAATTTCCTTTCTCCGAGGTTCATTAAATGGTATCTGCAATATCTGTTTAGATTTAGGAAGTGCAATACTTATAAATTGTGTTGCAGTGCTTATCTTCCTAATGACATGTATCATATAGGGGCATTTAAAAATAAATGTTATAAATGGGCATACTTTACCAAGGTTGAAGAATCTATACCATTTGACACTTTCGAAGGGAAAAATAATGTATTGAGAATAATGTGGTGTTCCCGTTTTATAGATTGGAAACATCCGGAGATGCCGATTATACTTGCCAGTAGACTTAAAGAAAAGGGGTATTCTTTTACGATAGATATGTATGGAGGAGGTATTCTAAAAGAGAAAATGCAAAAGTTAGTGAGAGATCTTAATGTTAGCGATGTTGTTCATTTACAGGGGAATCTTCCAAACGAACAGATACTTTGTCAAATGAGAAAACATCAGGTTTTTCTTTTTACATCCGATCGAAATGAAGGATGGGGAGCTGTTGTAAATGAAGCGTTGAGTAACGGCTGTGTTGTTATCGGTGATGAACATATAGGTAGTATTCCTTTTCTTGTTACCCATAATGTTAATGGACGAATTTATAAAACAAAGAGCATAGATTCTCTTGAGGAGCAGGTTATCCATTATTTCAAAAATCCTGATGCTATTATTGCGAATCGAAAACAAGCATACGAAATAATGCATCATGAATGGACTCCCGAAAAAGCTGCATTAAAACTAATTAAATTAATAAAATCATTAAAGCAAGGGCAAGACACACCTTTTATCGATGGTCCTTGTAGTAAAGCTTATCCAATATGATAAATATACGAACTATCAGAAAAATTTCCAGAGACGTATATCTAAGTATAATAGGATTTTTCAAACGTCCATCTCCATATGTTCATATTCTGAATGGACACATGGTTGATTGGCATCATGATAATGAAGATGATGGTAAGCGTTTTGGAAGACAGTTGGCAGAACTTTATAAGTATTGCGATTTTGTCAATATAGAGGAAGCTGTACATATGATTGTTAATAAAGAACGGGTAAATCGACCAACAGTAGCTTTTACTTTTGATGATGGTTGGAGGGATTGCTATACAGAGATTGCACCACAGTTGGAAAAATACAAAATAAATGCAATATTTTTTATTAACCCACACTTTGCAGATGCAGCTGATAACAATGATGAAGCATATATTGAAAACTTCACTGTAAATACAACCAAGAGCCCTGGAAAGCACCCTATGACTTGGGAACAAATAAAAGACTTACAGAAAAGGGGATTCAAAATAGGAGCGCATACACTTGACCACTATTGTATAAATGATGATAATGTTGAGGAACTTCGGCATCAGATTGTCGATTGCAGAATAGTAATGGAGGAGAAATTAGGTGTGCCATGTGAATACTTTGCTTTCCCATACGGGCGTATAGAACATGCTAACCCTATGTCAATTGATTTAGCTTACGATACATATAAGTACGTTTTCTCTCAGAGTGACTATAAACATTTTTTTTCGTATGGGGGTAAGGTTATTAACCGTAGGCACTTTGAGCCTTTTTGGCCTATAAATCATTTAATGTACTTCCTTAGCATAAAACGAAAATAAAATTATGCCCAAAGTTTTACAAATTAATGTTACTGTCAATTGGGGGTCTCATGGAAAAATTGCAGAAATGATAGGCAGAAAGGCTATCGATCGTGGATGGGATAGTTATATAGCATACGGAAGAAATATGACTCCGTCTCAATCGCGAGTTATCAAGATAGGATCATCAGCAGATTTCTATTTTCATGTACTCGGTACGCGTATAACAGGACGTCATGGATTATTCTCTTCAAGTGCCACAAAAAAATTTATTAAGGATATTGAACGGATAAAACCAGATGTTATTCATTTCCATAATATTCATGGGTATTATCTTAATTACAAAATTCTTTTTGAGTATCTAAATAAATGCAATATTCCTGTGATTATTACAATGCATGACAATTGGATTTTTGCAGGTCATTGTACTAACTACGCCCATATCTGTGATAAATGGAAAACGCTTTGTGGCCCGTGTCCTGTGTATAAAGAGTATCCATCCGGCTTGATAGATCATTCAAGGTCGGATTATATACTGAAAAAAGAACTGTTCACAAAAATAAAAAATCTTACATTAGTCCCTGTGTCGCAATGGACTGGTAGTTTTGTTTCTAATTCTTTTCTAAGTGGGGCTCGAGTAGTTTGTATACACAATGGTATAGACACTGAAAGATTTCGGATTTATGAAGAGCGTAGTACTATTTGCACGAAATATAACATTCCTTTTGAGAAGAAAATGATAATTGGTGTTGCATCCATTTGGGCTAAACATAGAGGGTATGAAGATTTTGTAAAGTTAAGTAGTTTGTTGGATGACACTTATGTAATAGTGCTTGTTGGTGTTGATGACAAGCTAAAAAAAAATCTACCAAATGGATTTGTCGGCATTAAACGAACAGATAATGTAGATGAATTAGCTATGTTATATTCTGCTGCTCTCTTATACATGACACCAACATGGAAGGATAATTTTCCAACCACCAATATTGAAGCACTAGCATGTGGAACTCCTGTCGTTACATATAACACTGGTGGTAGCCCTGAAGCAATTGATGAACAAACAGGTTTTGTCGTTGAACAAGGAGATATTAAGGGACTTAAGAGTGCTGTAGAGGCAATAGTATCGAAAGGGAAAGATTACTATAAGAATAAGTGTCGCTCACGAGCTCTCACACTCTATAATATGGATGTCCAATATAATAAATATATTGACATGTATGAAAATATGTTGAAACAAATAAAGAATTAGTCTTTGTATGGAGAAAAAGAATAAATGTAATCTTGTAATTATTAATCAATCAGGGAATTACATGGATTCTGATGTCGCTAATGAAGCCTTGAAATACTACGATCAAGTGGTTAGAATGGGGATATGTAAGAAAACAGAGCGACCTTGCCATAAACAAGTCAGATACGATAAACTTATTCCATTTGATAAAAAAACTACAATAAGAAGGCTATGGTCTTGGGGATTTGGATCTATGCAGGTATTTTGGAAGTTGTTGACTCGATATCGTAAATGGGATGTTCTCTATTACACGAATCCTCCAATGGCATGTTGGTCTTCACTTGTTTTGGGAAATAAGTTCAGCATAATGGAATACGATATTTATCCTGATGCACTCATAACAATAGGAATTGGTAGGAACAATTTCATTAGTCAATTTTGGCGTTGGGCAAATCGTAAGCTCTTTTCTAAGGCTGAGCGTATCTTCACCTTAAGTGAGGGGATGAAAGAATGTTTAGCTCAATATGGACATGAGGAAAAGATTAAAGTTATACCAGTTTGGGCTTCCTCTACGAATTTTCATCAAATTAGTAAGAATGATAATATATTTCTTAAGCAACTTGGGCTACAAGATAAGTTTATTGTATTATATTCAGGTAACATAGGTTATACTCATAGTGTTGAAGTGATAATCGAGGTAGCTAAGACGATGAAAAATATTGATGATGTCCATTTCCTAATCATTGGAGAAGGAAAGAAGAAGGCCGATATTGCAAATGAAGTGAAACGGGCGGGATTAACCAATGTATCTTTATTGCCTTATCAACCAATAGATATTTTACCATATTCTCTGAGTGCTGCCGACTTAGGAGTGATTACCTTAGAGGAGAATGTTGCAAAAGTAAGTGTACCTAGCAAAACATTCAATTTGTTGGCTGTGGGAGCCCCTCTTCTTGCTATTGCTAATGATCAGACAGAAGTATACAGATTACTTTCAAGGTATGAATGTGGGCGTTGCATTCCTAAAGATAATATTGAGCTAATGGTTGAGTATATAATGAAACTTAAACAAGATAAAGATTATCAGAAACTCTTATCTCATAATTCTATAATGGCAAGTATGGACTTTACTTATGAAAATGCAAAACAGTATTTTAATGAATAATAGAAATATGATTTTTACTTTAAAACAAAGGATCTATATAAAATTCGTTAAGAGGCCAATAGATTTCTTGGGTGCATTGGTTGGACTAGTTCTTACATTCCCGATTTGGCTTCCTGTGATGATCTTACTTCATTTTGCAAATAAGGGTGCAGGTGCATTTTTTATGCAGGAACGTCCCGGAAAGGGTGAGAAGATCTTTAAGGTTATTAAGTTTAAAACTATGACGGACGAAAAGGACGCTGATGGCAAATTGTTGCCAGATGCGCAACGCTTGACAAAGATTGGTAAGTTTGTACGTTCGACAAGTATTGATGAGATCCCTCAGTTGATAAATATCCTGAAAGGTGATATGGCTTTCATTGGCCCTCGTCCATTGCGTGTGCATTATTTGTCTCTGTATAACGAGGAACAGCACCATCGTCATGATGTGACTCCCGGTTTGTCTGGTTGGGCACAGGTGAATGGTCGTAACAACATCTCGTGGACAAAAAAGTTTGAACTGGATGTATATTATGTGCGTAACATTGGCCCGGTGATAGACATTAAGGTGTTTTTTGTTACAATAAAGAAAGTACTGTTTCGTGCAGATATTAACAACGATGCAGTAGCAACTATGTATCCTTTTGATGGAACTAACTAAATCTAAAATGAGTATATGAAAAGTGTAATTATAGGTGCAGGTACCTATGGCGAAGTTTATCTCGCTTACTTACAAGAGGCTGGCGTGGAAATTGTTGGTTTTTTGGATGATGACCCCAAATACAAGGATGTAGATGTGAAAGGAGTTCCAGTTTTGGGAGGAATCCCAATGATGGAGACTATTAAGCAAACTCATGGTGTAGAGGCTGTATATTGCCCGTTAGGCAACAACAAGTTGCGTGTGAAGTTCCTTACAATGGCAAAGGAATATGGTTTGCAGACCCCTAACTATATCCATCCAAGTGTGAATATTTCGCCCAACGTAACGATTGGTGAGGGCGTTTATATTTTATTGGGTACTAGTATTATGCCTCATACAGTTATCAAGAATTATGTGATGATAAGCATGAATGTAGGGCTGGCTCATCATAACGTATTAGAAGAAGGTGTATTTCTTTCTACCGGTTGCAATTTCGGAGCAAGTATCCATGCGCATAAGTATGCGTATTGCGGCATTGCTTCGACAATAATGACAGGCTTGCATGAACTTGGTGAAGATTGCCTTATAGGTGCAGGTGCTGTGGTGATACGTGATGTGGAGCCAAAGGCTATAATGGTTGGTGTGCCTGCAAAGGTGATAAAATATAGAGAATAATAATTATAGGCAGAAAAACTTTTGGGCTATGTTTAGGAGATTGATGTGAAACTGAAAACGGATTGCTTGCCTTTTTATATTTACGAAATCATTTTGCATGGAGGAAGTTCAAGAGTGTTGTAAAAAAATTGCAATACTTTATAGACCGGAAAGCTCACTCTATTGATTCAAGAAGAATAATTTATATCATATAAAGCAATGGAAGAAAGAAAAACTATTTATCTCTGCCTTGCCCACATGAGTGAGGCTGGTTTTGAACAGAAATATGTGAAGGAGGCTTTTGATACCAACTGGGTGGTGCCGATGGGGCCGAACGTAAACGCTTTTGAGAAAGGTCTGGAGACATTTGTCAATAGCAAGCATGACGGTACGGAACCGCTTGACCGAAAGGTGGTATGTCTCTCAGCCGGAACGGCAGCCGTACATTTGGCTTTGATTGGCTGTGGTGTGAAAGCCAGTGACGAGGTGATAGTGCAGAGTTTCACTTTCTGCGCTTCGAGTCATCCTATTACTTATCTCGGTGCCAAGCCTGTATTTGTGGGTTCGGAAAACGAAACATGGAACATGGATCCTGTCTTGTTGGAAAAGGCTATCCTTGACCGAAAGGCTAAGACCGGTAAATTCCCGAAGGCGATTGTACCGGTGGCTCTCTATGGTATGCCGTATCGTATTGACGAAATTATGGCGATAGCAGACAAATATGGTATTCCGGTAGTAGAGGATGCAGCAGAGGGGATGGGATCTCGCTTTAATGGGCAGGTACTCGGTACATTTGGTAAGTATGGCGTGTTGTCGTTCAATGGCAACAAGATGATAACTACCTCCGGTGGAGGAGCTTTGATTTGCCGCAATGCAGAGGATGCTAATGAGGTGATGTGGTATGCAACTCAGGCTCGTGACGCTTATCCCTACTATCAGCATACGACTATCGGCTACAACTACCGGATGTCGAATGTATGTGCAGGTATCGGTCGCGGACAGATGACTGTGCTGGATGAACATATTGCCCATCACAAGCATGTGCAGGCACTCTATGAGGAACTGCTGAAGGATGTTCCGGGTGTACACATCCATAAACAACCTGCTGATCATCGGTATGATGCCAATTTCTGGCTTTGTGCTGCTATTTTGGATGCAGACGTGAAGATACAGGGACAGGAGAATGCTTATAAGGAGGTTATTAAAACGGCAGTCGGTGGTGCGGCTGGTGTTATCCATGCAGTAGATTCTGCTGTAACAGATTGTCAGCCAAATGAAAATGTGGAAGCATTGCGGATATATATGTTGGGTAAGAAGATCGAATGCCGTCCGGTATGGAAGCCGATGCACAAGCAGCCTGTATATGCTGATGCTGTCGTCTATACCAATGGAGTGGAGGAAGAACTCTTCAAAGTGGGCTTTTGCTTGCCTGCCGGTCCGTATGTGACCGATGATGATGTCCGCTACATTGTCGATTGCATAAAAGAGGCTATTGTAAAGTAGTTATTGTTTCACCTTATATAAAGGCTATTCCGGAGCATTTTGAGATATAGATGCTTATGTAATAGTGGGCAATGATTATGAATGTTTTGAAATCATTGTGGCTGTTGATAAGTTTTCTCTTTTGGCCACAGAAAACAGAAAGGAACAGATATGATTCAAATTGATAGCCAACTTATTGAAGAACTCTTCAAGAAAGCTGAGGCCAGTGAGCGTAAGCGTATGAACTATGACCTCCGTACAAATGATGAGGATGGCAGCCAGCGAATGCTGAATGCACTCATACCAGGATCAAAAGTGCCTGTTCACAGGCATCCGATTAGTAACGAGAATGTCTTATTGCTTTGCGGTAAGCTCATTGAAGTTATATATGACGACAACGGTAAGGAGGCGGAACGCATTCTTCTCGACCCATCTGCCGGTAAATTCGGATGTGTAGTACCTGCTGGTGCATGGCACACCGTTGATGTCCTTGAACCATCGGTTATCTATGAAGCGAAGGATGGCCGCTACGGTCAGGATGGCAGTGAAACGTTTGAAGAGTACAAGGTGAAGTAGGAAAGGGACTCTTTGAGGGTACAGAGAGGAATTTCAGTAAGTAGATGAATCTCTGATTAATCAAAAGCAGGTTGCATATAGGCGTTAAATACGAATATGCAATCTGCTTTTTTTTATATCCGCTATTAAAATGGGAATAATTCTCTATATTTGTGAGTGAAACGTTAATTGAATGTGATTTATGGCTAAGCTTTATCCTATCGGCATACAGAATTTTGAGAAGATCAGAACAGAAGGTTATCTTTATATAGATAAAACGGAACTTGTTTATCGATTGGTGAAAACCGGCTCTTATTATTTTTTGAGTCGTCCCCGCCGTTTTGGGAAAAGTCTGCTTATTTCTACTTTGGGAGCCTATTTTCAAGGGAAGAAAGAACTGTTTCAAGGCTTAGCCATAGAACAACTGGAGAAAGACTGGACGAAGCATCCGATTTTGCATCTTGATTTGAATACTGAAAAGTATGATACTGCTGAAAGCTTGGACAACTTATTGAATAATGCACTTGCTTATTGGGAATCTTATTATGGAACAGAGCCTTCTGAGGTCTCAATCCCTTTGCGCTTTAAGGGCGTGGTACGCCGTGCATGTGAGAAAACGGGCCGGCGGGTGGTGATATTGATCGATGAATATGACAAACCAATGTTGCAGGCCATCGGTAATGAGGATTTGCAGGAGAAATACCGTAATACGCTGAAAGCCTTTTATTCTGTATTGAAGACGATGGATGGTTATATTCGTTTTGCACTGTTGACGGGCGTCACGAAGTTTGGTAAGGTTAGTGTATTCAGTGACTTGAATAATCTGAATGATATTTCGATGGATAGGAGATACGTGGAGATATGTGGCATCACGGAACCGGAAATTCACCGTGATCTGGAGCCTGACTTGCATGAACTTTCCGAAGCTCAAGGGATTACATACGAACAGACTTGTCAGGAACTAAAGGAACGTTACGACGGTTATCATTTCACTTACAAGTCAGTGGGGATATACAACCCTTTTAGTTTGCTTAATACATTTTATAAAATGTCATTTGGCAGTTATTGGTTCGAGACGGGTACTCCTTCTTATCTGGTGAAGCTTTTGCAACGTGATCATTATGACTTGCAGCGTTTGGTACATGATGAAGCAACTTCTGATATGTTGAACAGTATTGATTCTACTTCAAGAAATCCTTTGCCGGTGATCTACCAGAGCGGTTATCTGACTATTAAGGGATATGATGCGCGTTTCGATTTGTATCGTTTGGGATTTCCTAATCGTGAAGTGGAGGAGGGTTTTATAAAGTATTTGCTTCCATTTTATGTCAATATGGATGAAGGGAAATCCATATTTCATATATCCCGTTTTGTTTATGAAATAGAGCACGGCGATTATGAGGCTTTTCTTTGTCGTTTGCAGAGTTTCTTTGCCGATACTCCTTATGAATTAGTACGCGATTTGGAACTGCATTATCAGAATGTTCTTTTTATCATTTATAAATTACTCGGCTTTTATGTTCAGGCAGAATACCATACTTCTAACGGGCGTATTGATATGGTATTGAAAACCGATAAATATGTTTATGTAATGGAGTTTAAATTTGATGGTACACCGGAAGAGGCTTTGAAGCAGATTGATGAAAAAGGATATACTGTTCCTTTTCACAATGATTCGCGGCAATTAATCAAGATAGGAGTGAACTTTAGCCCTAAAACAAGGAATATAGAGGCTTGGCGGGTAGAGTGAACTGAGGCTTGGATTGTTTAGTAACAATAGGGTGAAAGTCCTCCAAAAGGTTGTAGTGCTGCAACTATTTGGAGGACTTTCTATATCTATGTACTGTCTGCCGGTGAACCGGATATTAAGCGCTTATTACTTTCCCTCTCTCCGTCCCTTGTCTTGTAAATCTCTCTTTTCGTTGTTAAATCGAATCAGGACGGCATTGTAGCTTGTCTTTTTGTCTCTGGTGAGGATGTCGCATCTTTGCAATGTTAACGTTAGCAAAGTAATAATCATTCGTATTCATTTAACAAAAAAAAAAATTATGGCAATTAGATTTAAAAGGGTTTTGCGATTGAGTGATCCGACAAGCCAAGATTCTGTGAAGAAAACGTATCCTGTTATTTCGTATAAGTATGACACTCCGGCAACTCTGAAAGAGGTGTCGCAGGAAATCAGCAAGTATTCCGGTGTGAGTGAAGGTGTGGCAATCAGTGTGTTGAAAGATTTTCGGACATTGATGCGTAAAATCCTGCTGGGAGGACGCTCGGTGAATATTGACGGGATAGGCTATTTCTTTCTGTCGGCACAGAGTAAAGGAACGGAAGCAGCGGAAGATTTTACGGCGAACGACATTTCCGGATTGCGTATCTGCTTTCGTGCAAACAAGGACATACGCCTTAATGCCGGTGCGTCGTCTACCCGTACGGATGGACTGGTGTTTAAAGATCTGGATAAACTGAACGGTAAAGACACCGATATTCCTTCCGGTGGAGATGACGATGATGCGGGTGACCCGATCTCGTAACGCTGATAGGTGCAACTGACTACAATTATGGCCTTCATCACTGCCCTTGGCGGGTTGGAGGCCATTAAGTGGCTGGTGCGGTTTGTGACTTTCCGTAAGATGGATGTCCGGAAGGAGGAGGCATCGATCAGTAGTATGGAAGCGGAGAACCGCAGGAAAACGGTGGACTGGTTTGAAGAACGGCTGGAGCAGCGTGACGAGAAAATCAACGGGCTTTATGCGGAACTGAGAAAAGAACAGGAGGAGAAGATCGGCTGGATGATTCGCTGTCATGAAGTGGAGTTGGCGCAGAAGGAATCGGAAATAAAGAAATGTGATATAAGGGGGTGTGCGAAGCGTATTCCTCCGTCGGATTATTGATTTGAAAGAAAGGATGTGTTGTTATGAGAAAGATAGACTCTGTTATTATACATTGTTCGGCTACGAAGGCCGGAATGGATTTTGGTGCTGCGGATATAGACTGTTGGCATCGTGCCCGGGGAATGAACGGGATAGGGTATCATTATGTGATCCGGCTGGACGGTAGTGTGGAAAAGGGAAGGGATGTGGAAACGACGGGGGCGCATTGCCTGGGATGGAACGAACGAAGTGTCGGCATCTGCTATATCGGGGGATTGGACCTGAACAGGGTTCCTGCCGATACGCGGACGGAGGGGCAGAAGATGGCGATGAGGAAGCTTGTGGAAGAGTTGAGGCTGCAGTATCGGATTGTGACGGTGATGGGGCATCGGGATACTTCGCCGGATTTGAACGGAAACGGGGTTATAGAACCGGAGGAGTTTATAAAGTCCTGTCCCTGCTTTGATGTGAAGAAGTGGTTGATGGTTTGGGGGCTTTCGTTTTTGCTGTGGGCTTGCGGGACCACCGGTCGCATGGAAAGTCGCCGCACGGAAATGGAGGTCGCTGTGTCGGAGAGCGGGAACGAGAAGATTTCTGCCATGCAGAAGCGGGGATGGGAGATGCAGGAAAGGATGAATGAACGCGTGGAGGAGGTCGTTTTTGTGTG
>CAUEFX010000006.1 GCA_958477465.1 uncultured Bacteroides sp. | reverse complement strand
GTAAAGATAGGACTTGGAGACATGCGGGACAATATGCCATCGTGGACGGTTGTACCTTAAAAAAAAGATATAGCATGTTTTAAAAAAAGATGTAGCGTCCTTAAAAAAAAGATATAGCATGTTTTAAAAAAAGACATAACATGTTTTCTATCAACTGAAAATACACACAGAAAACAGTCTTTATTCAGTATGTCTTCACCCCCTTCATCACCTTCACCTTTTCTACTCAAAGCCGTTATCCATCGTAAATGCAAGGTGAAGACACGGTCGGAAGGGACTTTAAGAATCGTAAACACAGTCCTTACGAACCATCAGTACATTGGTTATCGGATGCAAGCACAGTGCATGTCAAAACGAAATGCCCCTTCACCCTCTATTGCCAATGAACAAGTCGATTGAGCAAAAAGGGTGAAGGAGGTGAAAGGGGTAAATTCGTATCAGAACACCTGTTTTATATACAAAAGAGGAGATACTTTTACAGGTGAACCGGCCTGAACTGCGAGAATGTTAAAAAATGAGGAAACCATAGAGGAAAGAGATAAAACTGTATCGTTGTTTGGAAACAAAACACTACTTTTGTTCCATAAACCAACTATATGGGCATCAACAAACTAAAAGTGATGTTGACAGAAGAAGCACAAGCCTTTTTGGATGCACAGCCATTCAAGGCTCAACAGAAGATATATTACAACATTTTCAAGGTTGAGGAAGGAGTGATGAAAGTTGATATCTTCAAGAAACTTGAAAACACTGATATATGGGAGTTCCGTACTCTCTATAACGGTATTTGCTATAGACTTTTTTCCTTTTGGGACACTGAACAAGGCACCTTAGTTATTGCCACGCACGGCATAGTCAAGAAAACTCAAAAGACACCATTGAAGGAGATAGCCAAAGCAGAAGAAATACGGAAAGAGTACTTCAATAATAAAATTCAACAATAAAGAGACAGCATTATGGCACAGATGAAATTGGTACCAGCAGACAATATGAAAGATAAGCTTTGGGGGAAAAGAGGCACTCCAAAGCGCGAAGCCATGGAAACCCAACTCAAAGAGGATGTGAATGCTTACATTGTAGGCGAAGCTATACGCAAGGCCCGACTGGCACAGAACCTTACACAAGAAGAACTTGGTGAGCGCATCGGCGTACAACGTGCTCAAATCTCTAAGTTGGAGAAAGGTACAAGCGTCATCACATTGACAACAATGAAACGTGTGTTTCAAGCATTGGGAATAGCGACAGCAACTCTTGATTTAGGTATCGCAGGAAAAATCACATTGTGGTAAAACGAAATCCATAAAAAGAAAGATAAAAGGAGATAACGAAGATGAAGAAGATTTTACTAATGGCAATGTTGCTGTTCTTAGTCTTTGTCTGCAAAGCAAAAACTCTTGACGGAACAGCTTTTTTGAAATCTTTGGGTGGAACTTATGTTGAATTGTTCTCGCCTAAAACATGCTTAAATCCAAACTTATCAGCCTTATGGCATAGTGAAGCGGCCAAGTTTGTCGGCGAGGACCAAGCGGATGAAGCCGTGCTGCAATTGATTAGTGGTTGCCAAGGCTCTATTACTGGAGAGAAAGCGGTTTCAGCATACGCCAGCGCCAATTCGTTTAAGTTCTGCTGCTCGTTCTTGCAAGGAGTAGGCAAGATTACATTCAAAGGAAATCGTATATCCGGCATTGATAAACAAGGAAAAAAGCTATTTTCCCATAAATACCACTTCATAGAAAAGGACAGCGAAGGAAACTACATTTACGAAAGTGACGACAACAATCAAGATGAGTTCCGCTTCTTTTGGATGCGCCCGGACAGCCCTTCCGAGACGTACCATATAGAATTTCGCTATGGGAGCAACAAGGAGCAGCTTGTGCAGTTGATGACTGGCAAATATGCTTATTGGATGGCTTCTGCTGTAAGAGAAGGACATGAAAACGAATACAGAAACAGCGTCATACTTTTTATCGATGAAAATCTTGGATCGAAAGAATAATAAAACTCAGGCTATCAAAATATTTCACACTATGAACGAGAAATTTTTAAGCATTGTATGGGTTGTAATTTCCATGATGTTTTTCTGCCCAAACAAGGGATATGCACAAACCAAGTTCCATTTTGACATAGACTATCACTATAACCTTGGATTTTCAACATCATACGACGGTGGGCATTGGGGACGCAGCATTTATAAAATGGGAGGAAATTCCATACATTTTACAGGCCGTTATGACGTAAGTGATAAACTTTCAACAGGACTTGGCTTTGGATGGGACCACTATACAGAACCGGACTATAATACATTGCCAATATTCGCCACATTAAGATACAAGCCTGTCACTACATTCCAAAACGCTTATTGTTTCACAGATTTAGGGTACGGCATAAAACCTAAAGACACATACAATTCCGGCTTTCTGATGAACTTGGGTATCGGCTATACAAAAATGATTTCCGCTCATTTCGGAATAAATTTTCAAATTGCCTATAACTACAAAGTTTTCAATGATGGTATCATGTCAATAATCACCGATGGGAAAGGAGAACAAGTCGATTGTGAATATCTTGACAATATCAGACATTCTCTCTCCTTTGGGGTAGGCATCACCTTTTAAACATCCTGGGGGCTACAAATAAAATCAAATGTTATCGTATGAGAAATTTGCAAAAAGTAATTGTAGTTTGCTGTTCACTGCTATTATGTGGCTGTAAAGGCAACACCCTTTCAAACCATTTATCTCTTCATTGTAGTAATAATGATAACCCCATTAGCCCCTTTCATTCCATAAGCTCCCCCGTCTTTCATAACCTCAATTTTCTCAATGTCATTAACAGATATTGAAGCGTCGACATCCGCACTGCTTTCATATTGGGTTCCATCTACAACAAAAAGCGGCTCGGTATCCAAATCAAAAGAATTTCCTCCGCGAATCAGAATCTGTTGTCCACTGGGGCCATCAGAAACTCGTACTCCGGGCAATGTACCTTTCAAGATATCATATATAGAATTGGCTGAAAGTTTGGCAATCTGTTCGCGGGTCAAGATATTGGCAGAATTATTCATACGAAGTACCTTCCTGTACTCCCGCTTGTATTCATTGGTTCCGTCCTGAAGAATGTAAAATTTCTTTTCCAGTTTTATAACTACTTCCTTCAGACCTTGAACAGGAATAACAACTTCTTCCTTTTTGGATACAGAAATAACCAAAGTGTCAGTCTGTGCCAGATCCGCAAACATGAACACCCCCATTTTATCTGTCTTGACACTCTCTACCGTGTTTTTTCTCCAGACCTTTATCCCCTTCAACGGACGCTGTTTGGCATTGGTTATGATCCCTTTAATGTCTTGGGCAAAACCCGGTAAGGTGGTAGCAATGATCACTCCTATCAGGAATATTCTCTTGACCATAATTTATATCTTTAAAATATAAGAGCCTGTTTGAATTTTGTCCGGCATTCTCTTTTGAGAATTATTTTTTGATTAAAATTCAAACAGGCTTCAAGTCTCCGGGAGTATCCATGCAGGAATTCCCGGAGACTTGAATAAACCGTATTACTTCAATATTTCAGAAATAGATGCTTCTGCATCATCTATATATATTTGCGGGATCTTCTTTCCTTTATCACCGTTCATGATATAAAGTTCCCAGTTGTTTATTGAAATCACGCCTTCGCATGCTTTTTCGGTACGCGCCTGTTTTACAAGGTCACTATTCAAAGCCTCAACGCCATCGATATACACAAACAACTGTTCGTTCTCATCCACAGACATTGAAACATTTTTGTACAACTTCGTTTTTGTAAACACATTCAACGTATTCAATTTATGATATTCGTTGTATGTTGTTTTCACACCGTTATTTCCGGTATGTTGCACAACAAGCTGCACATTGTAGTCTGAAGTACCTTCAACAACCGTACTTCCGTCAGGCACGGTAGGATACCCGTCTTTCGGTGTCGTAGGATACCAGATCAGGCGGATTTGATTCAGGTAAGCGCCATTGTTGGAAGAATGTGCCCGCAGATTCCAACGGTATTCAAAAACGGAAGCACCGCTCTTTTTACCGACTGTAATGTTCTGTGTGGTCGGCACATTGCTGTCGAAGCCCAGTTTCATACGCGTACTGAAAGGAGTGCATAAAGCATCATCGCCAAAAGAACGACGTATGTAGCGGTTTACTTCTGCTGAAGAGTTCACGCTGACTTGAAGATACTGGTTGCCGTTAGACTCTTTTTTAAGACTGCTTTTGGTACTTCCCTGCAAAGACAGAGAGTGGGTTACATTTTCGAATGTATCGAAGTAATAACGGGAAACATACATTTTGTGTGAACGGGTCTGAGTTTCTCCTCCCACAGTCGCCTCACACGTTACCGTATAGACACCCGGAGTGTTAGGCGCCTTCCAAGTCATTTCATTCAAGCCCTGAGGCTGTGTCAGACTTCCACCGTCGCAAGTCCAGTGGTAGGTTGTATGCCACAAATCGCTGGAGCGGACACACATCCACAATTTCACTTTCTGATTGCAATAAAATTCATCACCATTTGCACTCAAAGAGTCTATTTCAATAAAATCGTCATCGCCACAACCGACAAAGTTTAAAGCACAAAACAGTACGACAAGCAATTGATATAAATATTTCATAGTCATTTCTTTTTAATATTACTTAATATGTAGTTGCTCCTTAGTAGGACGGTCGAGCCAACTATCCAACACATGAATATAAGAACCGTCGCTTGAATATAAATTTGCTGTACGAGGTTTGATAGTCGATTTATAATGACCTTCAAAGTTATTGAAAGTCAGGTTCGGATTACGGTCTTTCAGTATATACATATTTACTTTAGCCGTATCTGCTTTTGCAAAAGTATCATACCAGGTAGGTTCTGCCGGCAGATTCGTGAAAGTATACTGTCCCTTAACGATGTGATAGAGCAGAAACTCCTTCACCTGTTCTTTGGGGTATGCCGTCATAGAAATAGGAGCATACGAAACGATTTCTCCCGTTGCTTCATCCGTATATGACAACTGATGTGTCTGGAAATAGCTTTTATCCGATTCGGTTTCTGAATTAAACGCCGTATTGGTAGGCAGCAGATAAGTAGCGTTGGGCTGCTTGAATTCATCCTCAATGCCTGCATATACGATTGCTTCCTGCAGTAAAGAGAATATGTCCGTACGTGAACTTATAAAATCGTATGTAGACATGTTCACTTCATTACTCGGTATACCCTCTTCATAATCAAAATCATACGAATCTTGAAAATCCAATCCAAAAAGTTCACAACTTGTGAAAATCAAAGGGAATGCCAAAAATGCAAACGCTTTCTTTATATTTCTCAGTTTCATTATTTCTTGGTTTTAATGTGTTGTTTCTACTTTATTAACGTTCTGCATACGGAGGATTCTGATCTCCCTTTAACGCTAAATTTGTTTCAAACTCCCTGTAATTGATCGGCCAGTACTTGGTGCCTTCATCTCCGAAACCGGTAACCTGTACTCCGGCTGCTTCCTGACGGGCTGAATAAACAGGATCCATCACTTCTACCAGATGTCCCGTACGCATCAAGTCAAACCAACGGCATCCCTCTCCATATAATTCCAACTGACGTTCTTTAAGAATTACACTTTCAACCTCTGCCTGATCGGTTACACTGGAAACTTCTGTTTTCGCATCTTTCAGATACCCTACACGTATCCGTATATCATTGACTATATCAAGCGCTTCATCTCCACGGTTCAATTTATTCAAAGCCTCGGCACGCAGCAACATGATATTTGCCAAACGATACATAACCAGTTTCTGCTCGCTGTCTGTTGTGTTCAAAACCGCAAATTCAGATTTATAGACTCCATTAGCGCTGTCATATTCCCGTTCCGGATCAACATCACTGTATTTGATACATTTCTGAATACCGCTTGCTGTATAAGTAGCGTAAGTCAAAGGCAAGCGGGAATTGCTATAGTACAGTTTAACCGTATCTACCGTGTTCCAGAAACGGGCATCCGCTCCTTCTCCCGAACGGAGACGGTCTATGAATTCGATGAATATCTCCTCTGACATTTGAAAACCGTTATTGGTATTGCTGGCTCCCAATTGGCCGGGCCAACCGCTGTTAGCGCCATTGCTTTCATAATCCCAGTACATTGCAAATATTACCTCCTTGGAGTCTCCCGGCTTTAAGAACATGTTTTTCCATTCCGTCTCGCCTTGTGACAGTCCGTAAGAGGAGTTGTTTACAAAATATTCCGATTCATTCAAGGCATTTTCATATTCGTTATACCACATATACACATCTGTTCTTAAAGCGTGCATAGCAGCTGCACTCAAATAATACTTATCTGAAACATCTGAGATTTGGAAATACGCCAAAGCCTGTTCGATGTCCTCGAGAATTTGTGCCTTTATCTCTTCCAAAGAGGCACGCTTTACATAGATATTGTCCAATGATCCATCCCAAGCAGAGGTGACTCTCGGCAATTTACCCCATACGCGGGTAGCCCAGAAATACATGTAAGCACGCATTCCATAGCATTGAGCCATATACGGAGCATATTCCGACTCGAGAATATTAGGAATAGTCGGGTATTTCTCGATTCCTATATTGCATCTGGAGATACATTGATAAAAGGCCTGCCAGCTACATTCGCTTCTTGAGGGAGTTATCGCATTCATATACAGCCAGTCGGCGGCATAACTCGTGGTATGTACATTATCAGAGCGAACATCACCATACAGAATCTGCTTTTGTGACAGCGCATTCTGGAAAGCATCGTAAATACCGGCATTCCAGTTTTTCATTTCAGCTTTATCGGTAAAATAATTTTCAGGAGATAAATCTGATAAAGGAGACCGACTTAGAAAATCATTACAACTGGTCAGTGTCAAGACTCCTGCAATAAGTATATATATATAGTTCTTCATTTCTTTTTCTTTTAGAATCCAATATTAATACCAAAACCAAATTCGCGACTACGAGGATAGCTGGAATCATCTTTTCCCGGGGTCAATACTTTAACTTCTACCTCAGGGTCGAAGCCACTGTAATTCGTCCATGTAATCAGATTCTTACCATAAATATAAGCCTGTACATTGCGGAGCGGAGTCTTGTTCAAGAATTTCCGGTCGACAGTATAGCTCAAACGAAGATCCGACAAGCGGATAAAGGTTGCGTCTTCCAGGAACTGGCTGCTCAGACTCATAGAGTGGTTGGTCGTTTTCCGGGCACGTGAATCCAATGCATACCAGCCTGTGATTTCTCCGGGATATTTCCATCCCTGATAGATATATTCAGGAGATTGTTTGTGGGTGTTTCCGCCCCATGAAGTATAGTAACGTTTTACATCATTCCAAACCAAACCGCCCCAGCTGACGTAGAAGTTCATGCTCAGTGAGAAGTTCTTATAAGTGAATGAGTTGATCCAGGAAGCGAACCAATCCGGATTGGCATTACCCAAAACTTTTTGGTCGTTGGAATTGATAACATTGTCGCGTTCACCATTCTCATCAGGCTTGTTATACCAAATCACATCTCCACCTCCGGCTACAACTCCATTCACAGTCATCTGTTTAACCTCTCCGGTATAGTCCTGTCCGTCGGGAGTCACATATTTCACCAATGTAGGCTGACCGTTCAGACCGATAATCACGTTTCCTTCCGCATCGCGTTTGAATACAGGATTCAAGCGTGTGGCATAATCCGGTGTCCAGGCATTGCTGGCATCATATTCATAAACACCGAGGTTTTCATATCCATACCACAAACCTGCCGGTTGACCTTTAGCAACCAGCCATGCACCACCGGTTATATAATCTTCTCTGGCCAAATCTGTAATCTTATTCTTGTTTTTCCACCAGTTAACGGTTGTATTCCAACTGAAATCACGTGTTCTGACAGGAACCGCAGTCAGAGAGAATTCAAGACCCTTATTCTCGATGGCAGCCAGGTTAATACGCATGTTGTCGTATCCGCTTGAATAAGGCAAGTTAAAGTCGGCTAACAAATCACTTGTCTTTTTAATGTAAGCTTCGGCAACGAACATGATACGTCCATCCAAAAAGCTCAGATCCAAACCGATATTGGTCTGCTTCGTCTGTTCCCATTTCAATTTGGGATTACCGTATTTGGAAGAAGGTACAACTCCACCGACCCCGTTATAACTTTGAGAACCTGAAGTATAAGTCGTATATGATTCATATCGCCCTATGCGGTCGTTACCGGTAATACCATAACTTGCTCTCAACTTAGCATCCGACAATACGCTATTGGACCAGCGCATAAAAGATTCATCCGAGAAACGCCATGCTGCTGAAACAGAGGGAAACGCTCCCCAACGGTTGTCCTGACCGAAACGGGAAGAACCGTCATAACGTACAAGACCGGAAAGCGTATAGCGGCTTTTCCAACTATAAACAAAACGTCCGAATGCACCGACCATTGCTTCATCCCATCCGGTTGTATAAACTTTGCTCAAGTCTTTGACCGTAGCCAAATTCATGTAATAGATATCCTCTGAAATAAAATAGCTACCGCCAATTCTATAAAGATGTTGTTTTGAGGTTTCAAACGTACTACCTAAAGTAGCGCTCAGTGAATGGTCTTTCGCAAAAGTCTTGTTAAAAGAGAGGTAGGCTTCACCTGCATATTTCCATGTCTGTGCATTCTGGTCTTCACCTGTATTCTTTCCATTATCACTTCCCTCCAAATATTTAGAGGAGAACTGCAACCTGCGAGCCGATGCGTAATCAGCAGAAAGACTGGCTGTCAAGCTCAACCAAGGTGTAAAATTCCAGTTCAGGCCTTGATAGAAATTACCTCTATAATTTGTTTTCTCATCCAGGCGTTGCGTCAATTCGGCAATCGGATTGCGTCGTCCGCCGGAAGAATAATAAGGAATAAGTTCACCGTCGGGATACCAGATAATCATGTCGGGATCACGGCGCAAGGCATCTTTAATAACGCTCGTCTTTACATCATTTCTTTTGTCGTAGCTCAAACGGACGCGTGTGGTGAATTTAATATTCTTCCACGGCTCGTAATCGATATTGAAATTGGCTGTATACCTGTCGCTTTTAGAGTTAAGATAAATACCTTTCTGACCCAAATAATTCAAACTTGCTCTATACTTAAAGCCGTTATTACCTCCACTGATCTGAACATTTGCGTCATCACGGTGTCCGGTACGCAACAGAAGGTCCTGGTAGTAATAGTTTGTACTGTATTGCAGACCGACAGAGTCTGTACGTGCAGAGAATTTCTCCAGTGTTTTGGAAGGTTTACTCAAATCACTGGCAGCCATACTTAAACGGCTCTCAAAAGCATTTACCTGAGGTAACTTACGGGCCGGTGTGTAGAATGAATGTTGGTAACGGGCATCTACACGAGGCTTACCTGCTTCTCCCGATTTTGTGGTAACCAATATTACACCATTTGCAGCACGGGCACCATAAATAGCAGATGAAGCCGCATCTTTCATGACATCGATCTGCTTGATGTCACTCGGTGAAAGGTCGTCGATATTATCTACAATCACTCCGTCCACAACATACAATGGCGCAACGCCGTCATCACTGAAAGTGGAAGCACCACGGATGGACACGAAAGATGAAGCTCCCGGAGCACCGGAACTACTTGTAATCTGCATACCGGGGGCGGCTCCTTGCAGGGCATCGAATATATTTACCGCATTCTTTTCCTCCAGAACTTTGGCATCTACAGATGTCATAGAACCGGTTATATGTTTTTTTGCCATAGAACCATATCCTACAACCACCACTTCGTTCAAGACTTGTGCATCTTCAACCATTACCACTTTCATTCTCTCTCCGGTAACCTTATGGTCTACGGCTTTATAACCTGTAAAAGAAAAACTTAAAGTTTCATCTTTGCTGCATTTAATTGAGAAGTTACCATCCAAATCCGTAATAGTACCTGCATTTCCATTTTTCACACGTACCGTTACACCAATCATCGGCTCATTGTTCTGGTCAAGAACAACACCATTTTGCGTTATATCTTGAGCTATTACATCTATACTCATGAATAATGCAATCAGAATCAAAGAGAAGCACCCCAAAAGCGACTTCGATTTGCGTTCTTTTTTTTCCATTAATAGATTAAATTAAAAAATTAGACTTAAATTAACTAAGGATTCATACCTGATAATCTTTGTTGGAGTAGAATCATGTTTTTCGTTTTTGCATAATATTAATATGTTATTTTAAAGTTAAACATCGCGTTATATTCCGTATGCAAACAAACAAGAAATTTCTCAAAAGGAATTTAAAGATTGTATCAAATACTATCAGAAACATCTCAATCCGCGCATCAGCACTGACATTCAATAAATTACATCCATAAATTCCTATTTTATCCCGTCAACATACACACATTTATATCCTATCGTTTCACTAATTATGCCCGACACAAGGAAAGATGAACTCTGATTCCAATTCAGTTAATAATAACCGTATCCCCCATCTTCTTGAATGAAGCAGTAGAGAAACAGATCTTTTTCTTATTAATCACAGCTTTTACTTCCTGTTGCTGATGAGTCGGGTCGGCATAAGCTACCTTATAATTCTTGCCGGAAGGCATGATCATATAAATTCCCGGTGTAACAGCTTCAAAAGAGAGCCCCGATGCCAATTTTGTTTTTATAGGCCGGTAGGCAGCTATATAATAATTACCCGCAGCAAAAACGGCCTGAGCATTTTCATCATTTCGTATTACCTTAACAGAAGAGAGATCGAATGCCGCCGTCTGTTCACGGCTGACAGACGGAAGAAGAATATACTGATAAGCCGCTTTCTGCGGATGTACCCCATGGGCAATATGCAAAGATATGACCTCTCCTTCTACCGGTTGCGGGCGATACATCTGCATGAAATCATGCCACTGTCCTGTACGTTTTTCAGAATGGGCCACACTACCACCGGCTGAAGAATTTCCAAAAAGGATATATCCGGTACACCCATGAAAGAAACGCTGCTCTTTTCCGTCAAACAACCGGGTGCCTTCTATTTTCTCCCACCCGTTTTTTTGCAGCACAAACAAGTCATCCCGTTTCAGACGCTGGTCGACGGAGGTAGTAACAGCAAGTGTTGAATCGGAACAGATTCCTGCCCCCAGGCAGAGTACAAAATTATCTGTCATGACCCATGCCTTACGGACCTTTAAGCCATCCCTGTTAAAATCCATAACGGTCATTCCTTGTTTTCCATCGGACACGCCTCCTACAAAAGAAGCACTGTTAGCAGCATGTTTCCCTTTTTTCCATTGCACCGGCGCATCACTTTCATAAGACGTTATACCGGGAATCTTCCTCCAGTCCCAGAAAGGAAATACATTCAGATAATCATTCGTGTCTTCATAGATATAAGTGGCTCCGTCTCCCATATAATATCCCAACAGATTGTCTTCATTCACCTGCTCCGAACCGATCACCCGTTCAGAAGACATCTTCACCGAAGCCATCCATGACGGACGGCGGTGAATAGTGTAGTCCGACTGCCAGAAATGCTTATGCCCGGTAAATGTACTTCCCGATTTACGAGGAGGGAAATTATCTGCGACAAAATCCTCATTTCCCAATCTCAATGCTACAAACCCCACACTCAATGCTTTATGGATAGGCGCATTGTGAAACAACTGCCGGTCCAGAGAATTTATATCCATCTCTCCCCGCCAGACAATCCAGCGATAACCGTCGGAAAGCAACGTGCCCAATATCTCCATCTGTTTATCATCGAATGCCAATGAAGTACCGGAGAATAACCCGGCAAAGAAGCTCATACCCGATAAAAACGACAGTCCGTAATTGCCAAACTGCTGCTGGGCACCATGTTGATGGAAACTCCAGTCTTCTTTAATCCCCTCTTTTCCACCGGTCACTATTTCGGAAGCAATGATATCCCTGGCTTCTTTTAACAGAAGATGGTCATTTTGCAACAAGGCACGTATCAATACGTTACCGGCCAGCCAAACTTTATTCTGCCCGGTCATTCCAAACTTGGCATGTTCCAATACCTCAATAGCCGATTGCTTTTCTACCGGAGACAGTTCGTCTTCCAGAAGGATAAAAGCGGCCCCCATTGTTTTTGGGATACCGATCTGGTTGTACCACCAGTTCAGGCAAACAGGCTTTGCGGTAAACCAGTAATCCAATGCAGCATGGATTGCTTTTGACACCGCTGACGAGCCCTTGTATTCCGTCTTGTCCGAACGATAAAGTTTGGCAAGCTCCAATATGCGCTCGGCATGCATCTTGGGTTCCCATCCCGAACGTTTCTTATCATCATAATTAATATCCGGCCAGGTTCCATCCGCTCTTTGAGAAGAGAGATACCCCTGCATTTTCTTTAAATCAAAAGGATAAAGCTGATGCAATTCCATCACTACCTGATCAGACATTTCACTCTCCGGAGTGATCTGTTGCAAATAACGGATCAAGTCTTCCTGTTCGCTCCCTGAAGGCAGCAGAAGCCGGACATAATTCTGACGGATACGCATCAGTTCGTCTGTATCAGCGGCATAAGCAACCGACAGGACAAGCATACAGAAACTTAAACAAAGTGCAATTTTCTTCATGGTGTTCTATTTCAAGGTTTTATGTTTTTCATGTACAGCCTATTTATAACCAGATAATAGGATTACGTACAGGCAGATTGCGTATCACCTCATCATTGGTCGGAAAGTGTTCCAGTTTAAGCCAGGTATCAAACATGGCCTTATCCTTTAATTGCAGAGAACCAAAAAGCAGGAACGGGTGCGCCACAGGCCACTCTTCCCAACACATCACATCCGGTGCCAATGTCCATTTGTCCTTATCCACCACAAAAGGGTAAAGATAAGAAATGCCCAGCATGATATTCCGGCCGTCTGCCGTTGTATAACGCCAAAGATCATCGCTATCCGTTGATAATATCTGGCATATCATGGTCATTGCGTCAAGATTGAAAAGTGAGTAAGCGTATGGTTTGGTGCGTTTTTGCTCTAACGGGAAACTGCCGTCCTCCGCCATTTGTCCGGGAAGCAATACTTCCTTGTAGCGGTCCGAGCAGAATTTCATCATCTTTCCGTCTCCGATATATTTGGCAAACATGGCTACCTGCATTACCCAGCAAGTACCATGATTGTTTTTCGCATTCATCTCATCCACGCCATACGGGTGTGTCGCCATCCAGTTCAGATAAGATGCAAACCATTCCTTAGTAGCCTTTGCATCTTCTGCAGGAAGCACCCCAGCCTGCTGGAGGCGCAAAAGTGACTGAGCGACTTCGATAAGATGAACCGTATCGATGATCCCGATTCCGCGCCCGGTAGCAACTCCCTTTATGGCCTGTGCGTACAGCAAATTCGGATTCATCCGCGTATCTTTGTTCACAAACCAGGCACGTATATGTTGAAGGGCTGCATCAGCATACTTTTTATCTTGTGTGATGAGATAGGCCGAAGTTAAATTGCCGGTAATCATACTGAAACGAATCATTGCATGACGATGGGCCACAAAATTGTCCGGATTGCTTTCTCCGTCACGTCGCACGTACGGCCCGTCGGGATTCAATGAATCGGGCCACCAATAATCTCCTTCAGAAAAGAAGTCATGCTGCCCGCCCATACTACGCTCAGCGATAAAGGAAGTCACCGTTACCGGTTTCTTTGCCAGGTCTTGCTCTGCACGTTTCAAGACCTCCTGTTTCAAAGCTCTCACTACCGGGTCGGGACCCGACACCGTACATGAGAACAGGAAACAAGTTAAAAGCAAATAATAAAAACATTTCATAAACTACTCAATTGTTATAAGGTGTATAAATAAAGGGGCTTTTTGTACTGCACAAAAATAAAAGTTTGATCTCTTTTCAGCTTTTAGAATTATCCCATAAGCTTAAACTATTATTCCATTCGCCAATGAAATCACCCTTTACCGGGGAATACACACCGAATATCCGCAGACGTCACAGATAACGCACAGCCCGGCATCCGCTTTTCTGCCGGGAAAATCCAAACTTACAACAACCTTTATTCCGGCGGGTTCAGGTCCTTATTCAATGTCCCCTTTCCTCCTTCGCGGTGTTTCATCACAAACTCAGAAGGTGAATACCCATACACCAGCTTGAAGCTGTTCGAAAAATAAGCATGACTGTTAAAACCGGTAAGTACGGAAATCTCCGACACGGTATAGTCCGACTCCAACAACAGTTTTGCAGCAACTTCCAACCGTTTGTTACGGATCAACTCGGTTGGAGACAGTTCTGTAATAACCTTCAGCTTCCGATACAGATTGGCGCGGCTTAACCCGATCTCCTTGCTCAGCAAGTCTATATTCAGATTTGGATTGGCAATGTTTTTCTCTATAATCTCAAAGAACTTCTGCGTGAAACGGTCATCAGTAGAAACGATTTCAATGCCCAATGCTTCGGGAGAGAATTTTTTGCCATAGAGTTTCTTTAGTTTCTCGCGTGCCTCAAGCAGGTTATTGATGCGGCAGAGCAGAATATCCATGTTGAATGGTTTGACAATATAATCATCGGCGCCTACGGAGAAGCCCTCCTTTATATGCACAACCATCGACTTGGCGGTCATCAGCACAACCGGTATATGGCCGACACGCAGGTCTTTCTTTACCAGTGCACAGAGTTCAAGGCCATCCATACGGGGCATCATGATATCACTAAGTATAATGTCCGGATATTTCTCCACACAAATATTGAAAGCATCTTCCCCGTTGTCTGTTTCGAGCACATGATAGTAAGGTTCGAGACACTCCTTTACATAGCTGCGCACTTCATTGTTGTCTTCCGCCAGCAGGACGGTCCATTTCTTCCGGCCATCCACAAGAGGGAGTTTTGCCGTAGGCGGAATTACATCTTCCACCACACGCTCTTCCTCCTCCGCTGCAAAACAAGATTCGTCATACACCCCTTTACTAACCGGAATAATGACTTCGAATACCGTTCCATGAGGCTCGTTAGAGGCCACCTCGATGATGCCATGATGCAGGCTGACAATAGATTGAGTCAGACTAAGGCCGATCCCCGTCCCCACATTGTTCTCCTTATTCGTCCCTACCTGATAGAAGGGAGTGAATATGTTCTTAACCTCATCCGCGGGGATTCCTTTACCGGTATCTGTCACCAGCAGGCGTATCATGTTCGTATCGGCGGGAAGCTCTCCCAATTTCTCCTGTTGACGGGATGGCAGCTCACCATAAGAGATAGCCTTCAAATCGAGCGAGACTTCTCCCCCGCTATTCGTAAACTTAAAGGCATTGGAGAGTAAATTGAAAACCACCTTTTCAAACAGAGATTTGTCGAACCATACGCTTAGGCGTTCTTCGTTCCTGTCGAACACAAAGCGGATGTTCTTGTTTATAGCTATCTGATTGAACGCACAGCAGATCTCCAGCACAAAAGCCCGGATATTACTTTTAGTGAGCCGAAGTTGCATCTTTCCATCCTGATTCTTCCGAAGGTCCATCAGCTGATTGACCAACAGCAACAGCCGTTGTGCGTTACTGAATATCAAGCTGAGCTTATTCTTCACACCGGCACTGAAATCCGTCATCTGCATGAGTTCCTGCAAGGGGGCTATAACTAACGTCAGCGGAGTTCGCAGTTCGTGAGAAAAATTGGTAAACAGACGTAACTTGGTCTGATGAAATTCTTCAAGCTGCGCCTTCTCTTTCTGCTTGAAAACCAGCTCCCGTTCCAGCTTCTGCTTATAGAGAATGTAATACATGATAATAGTACACATAGACAGGAACACAAGGACATAGAACAGATAAGCATACCATGTTTTCCACAAAGGAGGGGTAATGACGATACGAAGTTTCTTTACCTGTTCATTCCATATCCCGTCATTATTGGCACCTTTCACCTCAAAGGTATAGGTTCCGGGGCTCAGATTGGTATAATAGGCTTCTTTACGATTGCCGATATAATTCCACTCCTTATCATGCCCTTCAAGGAAAATGGCATACTGGTTCTGTTCCGGAAAAATGTAGTTGAGCGCACAGTAACTGATGGATATATTATTCTGATTGTATTTCAACCTGATTTCTTCGGTATCGTCAAGCACAGAAGTAAGTATAGAGGCCTCTCCCGGTTTCACCTCTTCATTGTTAACCACCAGACCGGTAAGGACAAGTGGCGGAATATAAGAGTTCTGCTGCAGTTCATCAGGAGTAAAGGTAATAAAACCATTGTTGCCACTAAAACAAATATCTCCATTGGAGAACATAGCGCCGCTGTGAGGAGTAAACTCCTGAATGGCGACTCCGTTGAAAATATTATAGTTTACGCATGCTTTCGTCTGGATATTATAACGTGATATGCCATTGCTGGTACTGACCCAAAGATTGTGTTTTTCATCCGGAACAATGGCACATACATCATTCTCCGCCAATCCCGACTCCTGCGTAACCGTGCTGACGATTCCTTTTTCTTCATCATAAAGAGCAAGCCCTCCTCCAAACATGCCGACCCAGATATTTCCGGAAGCATCACGGACAATGCTGGTAATATAATTATTCTGCAGACACAAATTTTCCGTGTCTCCATCCATACTGTAATAGGTCATCTTCTGTGCCCATTCATCGTATTTCACCAACCCGTCATTGCGGGTCCCGACAAGCAACACCCCCGGTCTCAGCTCCAACATGCAGCGCACACTCCTCACTCTTTGTGGAGTAAGGGTATCATTGGCCAACCTAAAACTATTCTGCGCACTCTTGTCTTTTCCCAATCTGATCAGCCCCGCCTCCGGACTGGCAACCCCCAGCCAAAGATCACCATTCGACGCCCTCAAAATAGAATAGACAGACGTTGCTTCCTTAAACTGGTAATATAACGAATACTTCTTTGTTCGGAGATCAAACTGATAAATACTGCCGCGATTGGTTCCGCACCACAAAATATCGCCTTCCAGCATCACCCCCTTTACAATATTCTGGCTATGCTGTAACTGGACGGAATCTTTGATGGGAAAATACCGGTATTTACGGGTCGACAGATTATATTCGAGCACTCCGCGCCCTTCTGTAGCCATATACAGACAATCATCTTCGGGCACACCGACCATCATGCCATAAATACCGGACATGCCATCATACCCGGCTATAGGGTCATGGAAGACGAAGCGGTTGTTGTACTTGCTGCTATAATTGATACCTCCGGCATAAGTACCTACCCATACGATATTACTTCTGTCTACAAAAATCGAATAAATAGAGAAATGGCTGAGATTGCCCTGTTCTAAAGAGGCGTTAGAGTGTAATAGTTTGGAATTGTTGTGCAGGTCCACCGTATAAAGCCCGTTGAACGTACCGACAAGCAGTGTTCCCTGCAATTCGGCAATACAACGGATGCTATTGTTGGAAAGCGCACTGTTGTCTTTGGTATAAACAGCAATCGTTTCACTATCTATATTGAGCTTAAACAATCCGTTGTAAGTAGCTCCGCCCCAAATCTGCCCTTTGGAATCCTCAAAAACAGTAGAAATATTATTGCTGGGCAGAATACCCAGTTTATCTTTTCTATTGGCAGTGAAGTGCTTCAACAGCTTCATGTTCATATCACAGACAAAAATCCCTTTGTTCCTCGTGCCGATCAGTATTTGTCCTTTGGTGGTTTCATAAATATCGGAAATGAGTTCCTTTCTGATCAGCCCGTTCAACTGAATCACCTGAAACATCTCCATATCATTGATATACAAGAACATTCCTTCGTCCGTGCCCACCCACAAGCGGTTGCGGGAGTCGACCAGTAAAGACCGGATGGAACTGTTGTAGAGCAATGGATAAGCTTTGGTATTGAAAGACTTTATCTTGTAGGTTTTCAAATCAAGACGATTGAGCCCCTTACTAGTTCCGATCCATAGATTTCCGGATCTGTCCTCGGCCAAAGAAGTGATATGATTATCGCTCAGACTAAGCGAATCGGTATTGCTATGCTTATATACCACAAAACGGTTACCGTCATAGCGGTTCAACCCATTACGGGTAGCGCACCAGATGAATCCTTTGGAATCTTGCATAATCTTCAGAACGGAAATTTGCGAAAGGCCGTCCTTCAGATTCAGATTAGAGAAGTAGAAATTCTCAGCCTCTTTGGCTGCAAACGCCGACAAGGTAAAAAAACAAATGAACAACAACAATAATCGCTTCTTCATTAGAGTAGTAATATGTAATTCATAATATCATTTTTATATGCAAAGATATAATATGCAAATTACGATAACAATAGATAACCATAGAAAAACGGACCGTATCGGATTTTCACATTATCATGACAAATGTAAGGGATACTCTCTCAAACGGCTTGAACAATTGTATCAATCATTATCAATATTATCCCGAAACATAACAACTTGAAATAACGGAAAGATTTAAGAGATATATTTGCACCGTTAATATATCACACGATTAAATAGAATATCATGAAAAAACAATCACTTATCTATCCGCTTGCCGTAGCGTGTATGTACCTTGTCCCCAATCTCTCCTGCCATTCCGGAGAGGTCCTCAGTAATTCCGTTCCGGAAGAGGATTCCATCGCATACACTTTACAGGGAAGTATGCAGGCCGACGAGAGCCTTGTTGGCAAAGACTACAAAGCCATCCACCAATACATGCGCAAATTGGGCTGGGATTACAGTGAACATCCCAACTCCTCTCCCAAAGACCATTATACGGGAGTACATGCCGAGGTGGTATACGACGATGTACTGAAACAATATGTTTTCAAATTCACCAACCATGCGGGAGAGTTCCTCGACGGTGACCGCGGTTCACTGAAAGACCGCCAGCGGAATGAAATGAAAAGCCAGACTTCGTCCGCATGGCAGAAACTAAACGGCAACCGGAATGAATGGCAACGGTTGAGATGGAAATTTAAAATACCGGAAGGGTTCCGTCCGTCCACTTCATTCTGCCACATCCATCAACTTAAAGCACAGGAGGGCAATAACGGTGCGCCTCTTATCACGATCACACCGCGTTGTGATGCAGACGGCAATAACCGGCGGATGCAGGTGATTCACACAGGCGACACAAAGGCAAGCACCAAAGGAGTGATTATCGACCATATACCTCTCAAAGAATTTGAAAATGAGTGGGTACAGGTAGAGACTGAAATGCACTACACAGACCACGGTTTCTTCCGCATAACGATTACCCGCATCAGTGACGGCAAAGTACTGATGAACCGCTCTTTTGACGATATCGACCTGTGGCGTAGCGGGGCTGTCAATATCCGTAACAAATTTGGTATCTACCGCAGCTTGGGAGGTAACATGGAAGGTCCCGACGACCGGCCTAAAAACGGCATCAAGGACGAACATCTTTACTTAGGCGATTTTCAGGTATACGAGTGTCCGGCACATGATATAAACTAAGAGGTCATAATACCCAAATAGAAAGATTCACCCCTGCCACGAATTATCTGTAGCAGGGGTGAATCTTAAAAAGAAGGAGTTTTGACACCCCCTCAGTTAAAACAAACATTTATTTGGTCAATATCCGCAGATCCATTCCTTTTTGCCTTGCCATAAGCTGGGCTACATACAAAGAGCGAGGGAAAATATTAATTTCATTCTGTCCTTCCCATATACCTTCGGGGCGGTCTTTGAAATGCCCGGGCACTTTCTCTCCCTTTGTTCCTATACTATAGTTATTTCCGGAAACCCAGGGGTTTTGCACAGCAGCACGGCGCACCCGGCAGTTCCACAACACCTGTGTGACACCTGCCCAGCCATGTCCGCTTCCCATCTGCCCCCGATCCTGAACATTAATTTCTCCGTCGGTGACAATATTATCATAAAGAGTACCCACTGCCCAACGGTGATGCGGACCTATATCTGCAAATGTTTGGGAAGCAGAGCAATTATAAAACACATTCGGACCGCAAACACGCGCTCCGGTCACATAGTCGTGACGCCCTTCGGTACTCTGGCAATTCATAAAAAGATTCTGCTGCCCCCAGTTATTGAAACTATAGCGTAGCCCACCCGTAATAAGTGATTTTGCTTCAAGACAACGGCTGTTGGATACCGTCACGTTCTTAGCCTTCGACTCACAGCTGACAACTGCATACCCCAGATAACGACCGGTAATATTGCGTACCCAGCAATTTTCCACTTTATCAAACTCCACACCGATCCAACCATGCTGATTATCCTCATAGTCTTCAAACTCAGACTCAAGACAGAGGTTGCAGACTCCCACTTCGGTGATACGTCCGTCAAATGTATACTTATAAATCTCACCACCGCCATATCGGGCATCTATCTGCATCACAACCGGATTGTCAATATAGATACGATCGCCTTCTACCTTGGTTATCTCACGTTCAAAAGCCAGATTATACTCTTCGGGAGTCCATTGGCGGGTCCCTTTCCGTTCTACAATCTGATCCATCTTAAGATCATGTATCCACTGTGAGGTACCGGGACGATAAAGCATAATGCGATCTCCCGGACGGAATCCCTTACCCGAAGAAACCCGGAAAGAATGGCTTCCCACGGGAACGAATGCATCCGTAATCTTCACACGTGTCCCAGGCACTTCTTCCGCCCGTCCCGCACCGGATACTTTGATTAACGAATAGCGCTTCTTTCCGGTAGCCAGAAGACGGGTCTCATTCACATTCTCTCCCTCTCCCTCCAAAACAACGCCACCGGCAGTAATGGAAATACTTTCAGAAATATTGTAGACACCTCGTTTCAACAAGACCGTCCCCCGATGTCCATTCTTATCGGGCTTCATTTGCGAAACCTTATCAATCGCTTTTTGGATGACGTTACGGCTATCTCCATTCTCTACCGGCGAAACGGTTATTGTAGCCGGATAAACCGGGATGCTCTTATCTCCGTGATGATAACCGACACGGCTGAAATCCGGAATTGTATTTCCTTCTTTATCGGGATAATATATAAGTTCACCCGCATCGGTTATCTTTACCAGACTGGATTGCCACGCCGGCGGAAGCTTGGTTTGCGCAAATGCTCCCGTCACGAAGAGAAAAAGAATGCTTCCTCCACAAATTAAGTTCTGAAATTTATTCATGATCGTATTTGATTAGTTGAAAGTCTTATAAAATTAAAAGATCAGTCAGGAACCGATAGTCGAGAGTCAAGGGTGAGAGTTGATAGCCTTGAGAGCTGAGAGTTGCCATGAAGCAGATACCGCAACCGCAGCAACTCTCAACTTCTAATTTTCAACTGCAAACGTTGTCGTAGGAATACCTTCGGCCTTCACTGCAACAATCGATTTACCTTTAGGCTGACGTACACGGATACCTGCGCGACCATTGCATGCCTGTACCTTGCGAGAGCCCATAGCGGTACCTTGATTTTGTATCAACTCACCGTCACCTGCTATTTCAAAATGAATGAACATACGGGAATTCAGACAGCGGACACCTTTGTCATCCAACAACTGTGCCGAAATCTCAAACAGACCATCACCACAAGGCGTCGCAGTAAGCTGTATGGCAGCTTCCGCCCCCCACTTCTCCGTCTGATACTCGAAAACGATCTCATCTGTGATGCTTTCCTTACCGGTAGAAACAGCCTTAACCGTATTCTTTCCGGCATTCAAAGGTACACTCCAACGCAATCCGGCAGCAGGAAAGTCCTGGCTGTTGCGTCTCTTTATTCCCTGGCTCACTCCATTAACAAAAAGTTCAACTGAAGGGCAGTTTGAATATACCAATATCTCTTTCTCCTCACCCACATTTCCCCAGCGTACCGGCCAACTGTGCCCATAAATATGTATCATGGGTTTCTCTGTCCAGTAAGACTGGAATACATAGTAACTTTCTTTCTTCGTAAAGTCACGTTCCACAACCCCTTTCTGATTCACATACGGTACCGGATTTTCAGGACGCACCGGAGTGGAGAAATCTTTGAAAGGCCAATAAGCCGCCCCGGTCAGCCAAGGCATATTCTCCTGTTCTTTCAGGTGCCAATCGATCAGTTTTACGATATACGTTTCACTCCAATCTCCTTTTTTTAGCACTTGCGCCGAACCATTCAACGCTGCATCCGCATCGCTTTCACCAGCTTTACGGATGGCTGCCACCACCTCGGCATGGCGTCCGGCATGGCTGTCACCTCCCCACTCTACGTGCAGAAAATGTTTCACTTTTTCCATCTCGGCAAGAGACATCTCCTGATAATCGGTATAATTACCCCGATACCAACCCGCCCAGATAGAAGGCGAATACACATCGACAATATCACTGCAGAAGGCACAACGGCGGATAGCTGTCTTACGGCTATCATCCAACTGATGCGACAGGGTGTGAAGTTCACTCATCAACGAGCGGATCTCTCCCTGATCAAATGTTTCAAAATCATTCGGCCAGTCATTCTCGTTTCCGAGTCCCCAAATGATCACGGCCGGATGATTACGGTGTTGTTCTATCATGTTTGTCAACATGTGTTTGGCTTGTGAACGGTACTTCTCTCCACCTACCCCTCCACGGCACCAGGGAATCTCCTCCCATACCAGAATGCCCAGACTGTCACAGAGGTTAAGGATTATTTCCGACTGCTGATAATGCCCCAGACGGATGAAATTGACACCCATCTCTTTCATCATCCGCATCTCTTGCCGCATCTGTTCTTCGGTCATCGCAGCAGCTACCCCCGCATGGTCTTCATGCCGGTGTGTACCCCGCAACAGCAACCGACGCCCATTCAAATGGAACGGACCTTTTTCTATAAATTCAAATGCCCGGAAACCAAAACGTTCGGAAGCGGTAACCTCCTGTTCATTGGCACGCACAGTGACTTCACACGTATAAAGTTGCGGATTGTCCACATCCCATACCTGAGGGCTTTTCAACGGAACATCGGTAAGACAGAACTCACCGAGAGGAGTGACTTCCTCCTGTCTGCCGGATAGTACCACATTTCCCCGAGCGTCTTTCACACACCACTTAACAGTGGCTTTCCGTACATCCGAAGGATTATAAAAGCAAGAATTGATCTTCAACGTTCCCTGTTTCAGTTTCCGGTCCAGCACCGGCTCTATCTTCAACGAAGCGATAGAGACCTCCGGAAGATAAACCAGGTTAAGATAGCGGTAAATACCTCCATAAAGATTAAAATCGGAAAGATCCGAAGGAATCATTTCGGCATCCCGCGTATTGTCGCAACGGATACTCAAAGGAATGCATCCTCCAAAACGTTCCGCCTCTTTACTGGTAAGAAACGCGTTTACAGCATCTGTTATATCCACATTCCAGCTATCATAGCCGCCTGTATGGCTACCCACCAAGGTAGTATAAACATAAACTTCAGTCTTCTGCCCCGCTCCTTCAAACTCGAGCAGGACACGACCGTTTTTATAGGGATTGTCTACCGTGAGTTGTGTCTTATACCACCCCGGTCCCTGATAGTAATTTACATCCGGATCTACCGCATCTTCCGCATTAAAGCAGTGTGGAAGAGTTACTTTGGTCCAAATAGGTGAATCTTCCGGCTGTCCGGCTTTCATGGGTCTGACAAGTTCCCATACATTACCGACATCCTGCCGGAGGAACTCCCAGTTATCCGTTAAACGAAGTTTCTGTGACTGCATCACAGGAATCTTTGCCATCAGATTCCCGCTCTGCAGCAACAAACAAACTAATAAACCTGCTATTGCATTTCTCATATTATCCCACCGCTTTTACAATACAGCGTTTCCTTCTTTTTCCAGTTTCGATTTCCGAAGCAAGGCCTCAAGGAAATAATAGTCCGCATAGACAATCGGTACATCTACCTCCGAATTATGAGGGGCAGAACCCGTACTATGGAGTAAGAGGAAACCATGATCGCCATTCAAGGCAGCGCGATAGTTCCGACTCAAATTATCAACAATCGTATCGGCCCATTCTTTATATTGCACGGCATTATCCTTGTCGTACATAGAGAGCTCATACAGTGCACAGGCCATAACGGTTGCCGCCGACACATCTCTCGGCTCGTTTGGAATATCAGGAGCGTTGAAATCCCAATAAGGAATCAAATCTTCGGGAAGTGTTTTACTGGTGAAGATATAGTTGGCGATATGCTTGGCCTGTTCCAGAAACTCCGGAAGATTCGTTTCACGGTAACACATAGTATAACCATATAATCCCCACGCCTGACCGCGTGCCCATGCCGATTCATGCGCATACCCCTGATGCGTGTTCTTATTCAGCACCTCTCCGCTGATTGTATCGTAATCAATCACATGATACGAGCTGTAATCATCACGGAAATGATTCTTCATCGTCGTACGTGCATGGCTTACGGCAATATCATAGAATTCTGCCCGGTTGGTCTGTTTGTAAGCCCAAAACAACAACTCCAGATTCATCATATTGTCTATAATAACAGGACATTGCCATTTATCCTTATTATGATCCCACGAACGGATACATCCTACATTGGGTTTATACCTGGTAATCAGTGTTTCTGCCGATTCGACGAGTATTTTTTTATAATCCGGATTATTCGTCAAACGATATCCGTTACCAAAACTGCAGAACATCTTAAAACCCATATCATGCGTACCGCCATTGGTCTTTTCACGTTCAATAGGTGCTGTAAACTCCTCAGCTTTCTGCCGCCAAAACTCATCACCTGTATATTCATACATGTACCACAATTCTCCCGGAAAAAATCCGCTGCACCAGTCTCTCGAAGCTACGAGGCGCAGTGACCCGTCCGGTTCAATATTACGAGGGCTGACCAACCTCTTCTCTTTTTGCTCTTCTGTAAATGCAGACTTCGCCCGATCTATTTCCGAAAAGGCGAAATTCAATTGTTTGGAAGCAAAATCGAAGTCATCTTTTATCACATCCACCGGTTGGGTAGTTCGGCTACATGCACCGCATACTATCATCAATGATAGCAGTCCTGTTTTGATTTTCATAGTTGTCTCATAAATTATTAATTCAATGCAAAAATAGGCTATTAGCCTGATTCCGGCTTATATTATTATCCCATAGGCTTGCACTATTATTCCAATTCTTGGGTATGAGACAAAAAACACCTTAATTTCCAAGTCCACTCGAATATTTCACCACAGAGTAACACAGAGTTCCACAGAGTATTATTTATAAGTCTTAGCAAAAAAAATAAACTCTGTGGAACTCTGTGTTACTCTGTGGTGAACTTAGTCTTCTATGATTACACGGAAGCCTACATTATAAACCTTCTGCCAAGGCAGATAAGCTTTCCGATAATAAGACGTACATGTTTTGGGATGTTCCGTCCATGATCCGCCACGGGCTACCTTTTCCGTATCGGTACCGTCTTGTGCTTTCTCATTATACGGATAAGGCAGATAGTCCGAACGGGTCCATTCGGCCACATTTCCCTGCATATCATACAGTCCCCACGGATTGGCCTGATAGCTGCCGCCTTTTACCATCAGCATATTGCCGTCATCCACTCCATTTTCTTTCGGTTGGAATGTGTAATACTTATACCAGCTGTCTGTTGGAGACATTGGTTGCGGATTCACACCACGCACGGCAGCCTTGTTCAATTGTGCATCGGCCAGATTTTCAAACTTGGAAAAGTCCGTATTCAGGGAGCCATACCAGAAATCACTATCACTTCCTGCGCGGCAAGCCCACTCCCACTGCACTTCGGTAGGCAGGGTCACATTCAGACCGGTCTTCTCACTCAGCTTCTTACAGAAGTCCGTGGCTTCCTGCCAGCTTACGCGGATAGCGGGTTGTTCCGGATTATTAGCCGGATACCCCTCGTGTACGTGGTCCTTCCAAAGCTGACCGATGAAACGGCTGTTGTGATCGGGGAAGACGGTACGGAACTGTTCATTGCTTACTTCTATCTCACCCATCCAGAAAGCTTTCTTTACGACCTGTTTGCTTGCAGGAGAATAGTCGGAATGCCCGCGGTTGCTACCCATTATAAAGGAACCGGCCGGAATTCGTACAAAGTTCATCCGGATGCCCGGAGCCAGTTCGATGCTCTTCCGGGTCTCCGTCTCTTTGCCCAACATGGCTTTGGCAGTGGCGGCATCAAAGGGCCAGCCTTTCAGTTTCACCTCTTTGTCTTTATACTCTTTCCGTTCGGGTTTCACTGCTGCTGGCTTTTCCTGTTTGCTCAGATAATCGGCATACGAACGGATTTCGGCTTTCCAGTCTACCCCCGAACCTGCATATTTTTCTGTCAGTTCCGTACGACGGCTGATCTGCTCTACCCCTTTAAATTCATTGGCCTTGAATTTGCTGTGATAAGGGGCATTGAAGTCAATCCAATTGTACAAAGTCTTCCATTCCTTGTCTGTCAGTTCCACACCGTGATGCCCTTTCTTCAGCAGTTTTATAAGCGGGCTCACAGAAGCATGATACTCATACGGGTTCAGTACCTCTATCTCGGCTTCCGGTCCCTGACGGTATACAAACGGATGAAGCTTCAGATAACTCTCACCGAATCCGGAGAACTCATCGATACGCTCTCCGGTGAAGTCAGCCAGTTTACCATCGCCATTGTGACAGGCTACACAGGCACGGTCAAGTATCGGCTGCACCTCCAAATCGAAAGTAAAGGGACGCTGTCCACCTTCAGGCTTCGTGATGGCATGCGGAGTAATCTGCGATGCCATCACCCGTTTGGGAATAGGAATCTGATTCTGGTCTTCGTGGCAACCGATACAAGAAACGGTTTCCCCCGGCATACCGGTCAGCCAGCTACGCATCCACTGAATAGCACGCCCTTCACTGTCCAACGGTTGAAGCGAAATAGGTGTATTGGCAGGTATTTTGAACATGGCAGAGCCGTCCTCTTCTACCGGAACCGTACCCAATAAACGCTTGATATCCCAACCGCTCTGTACCCCTTGTGCCCAATGGTCGGACGGAGTTTTATTGTAAGCATACTCATAAGAAAGCACCCGGAATGCCTTTACCGTACCGCGAGGTACCCCCTTCAGACCTTCACCTTCGTAAATGTCCTGAATAAACACGGTGGCTTCCTTATCACCCGGCTTGATTTTTTCCGGAATTATAGGGGGAACCGGCGTTTTCTTCACAGGTATCGGACAAATCAATCCTTCACCTTCATATTCGGCTATCAGGGTCAGATTATCGAATACGTCTATCAGATAAATACCCCATAATGCATTCTCGTTCAGCTTGGCCGTTACCAGAAAGTATTTATCGTTCAGCGGATAAGGCTTAATGAACTGAGGCCATACACCGTCTACCAGACGGTCTTTTACAATCGGTTCAATCTTACGGTCTCTGAAAGGAAGTTCCTGCAACATGCCCTTCTCCGATTTGCGGCTTTTGGCCGGATCGAAGATCATCAGACGGCCGGAACGGGCCACACCGTGATGTCCGGAGATGATACCCACAAACTTAGAGGTATTGCCCGGAAGCGGCTTCGCATCGAAAGTACTGTTCGGGAAGTAAGAGCCGCTGCCATAAAGTGATTTCTGCTCAGTACCGTCCGGATTCATGTGCATTACAAAACGAGAAAAGTAATGTGTCAGGTCGGTATACTCCCAACGGGTGTACATGATACGGCCGTTATTCATCACTGTCGGCGCCCAGTTGGCATCCTGGTCAAAAGTAAGACGCCGCAAAGAGTTGTCTTTCGGGTCATACAGACACATGTTGCCGACTTCATCATTTCCATTTACACAAGGCACCCCATTGTATCCTATATTAGAGACTGCAATCATCTTGCCGGAAGGCAGATAAGTAGCATCAAAAAACTCAAGATCAGGCTCCAGATCGGGGATCATCTTTTTCAGTCCCTTCCCATCCACACCTACCTCAAACACCTGCCAACGCTTGTCGGTATCTACCATAGAGAACAATATACGGTCGGCATCCCAATGCAATTTCAGGTCTGGGAGAGACGAACCGTTGGCCGGTTTAAAGATAGTCCTTGCCTTAATATCGCCGCGAAGATCCGACAACTCAGTAATCTCAGCATCAAATCCTCCACGGGAAGCAGAAGTCTGGTTAGACCAGTTGTTGTTTTGCGTTCCCAATGCACGAGGTGTAACCTGACGGGCGGTAGTACCTATTTTATAACGGCCTACAATCAGTTTGTCAATATCCAGTTCCGGATTGGCCAGCAAAATATCCCGTTTCAGTTTCAATGCTTTATGGGCGTTTTCCAATGCTGCGGGCTGATTGACATAAATACCATCGAAACCTCTTCCCATAAGCATTTTCAGCTCTGCCAGACGAGTCTGATTAGTTGTCTGATCAAAGCCTTTATACTGTTTCATGTCATTTACAGCTTCCTCTATAGCGCGGATATTGACCCACGCCAACGCCTCCTGCAACTGATAAACATTCATTGCATCCTGGGCAAGATTCAGATAACCGGTCACCTGTTCATCCAGTGCAGGCTTCCGGGCTATCTGTTGCAATAAGTTATTAAAATGTTTCGGGTCCTTCAAAAGCCCGACAACCGATTCTGCAACGTGTTTCTCAATGCTTGCATTATATGTAGTCACCAGCGCTTTCATGTCTCCTCCGGCAAAAGGCAGGAACATCGCCGCTTCCGCAGGATAGTCATTCACGATTTTATCTGCAGCTTCACTACCCGTAATACCTTGTACACGGAAAATAACCGAACCGCTTGAAGAACGGTTCTCCAAGCCTATTTCTGCTTCAAAACGCACATATTTCTTATCCAGCGGAACAATAATCTGTGCATTGCCCCCCGTCATGATAGTACGGTCATACGTTTTTCCATGCATCACAACAGCCGCATTCTTAGCGTTTACATTGTAGCGCAAGCCACCGCTGGTGCCTTCCTTAAAAGTATCTTTCAAATCATTCAGCCACACGGATGAACCATCGGCTGCCACCAACCGGGCATTTGCCCATACCGGCTGATCATCGGAAGTGCCATCCACCGTACTCCATGTATAAAGTACCATTTCGTCCAGTCCGCTGATATCAGCAGAGAACGGCTCTGCTGCCGCTTTCGACTTAATCACTTTAGAAGCGACGGGACGAAGCGTTTTTTGCATCTGTGCATCAGCCTGATTCTTTGCCTGAACAATGCTTTCTGCCCAGGTAGCAGGTTCAGCCACCTTTGTCCTCTTTTTCTGTGCAAAGACGGAGAGGGACAATGCCAAACAAACGGACATTATTACTATTTTCTTATTCATATCAGTTATGTATTAGTTTGAAGATTTACTCCGTTATATTTATCTTAAATTTGGGATTTCTCACCAGACAAGCAGCCGAGACTTTACCGATATTCTTTTTATCGTTCAGACTCCACACCACTTTTCCGTCGGTATCCACTTCAATCAGTTGAGGTTCGTCTACTGTAGTATCTTTCGTGTGCCCATACCAGTTGCAAATCAGCAGATTTCCCTTTCCGGAATCCAGTATCTGGGCCACAAAAAGCAACGAGGCGCCCTGCAACTCTTCAGACGTCACCCGTCTGAGTTCTTTCCCGGTTTTGCGGTCAATAACCAGAAAGAAGTGCCCGTCGCCACAAGGAAGCAATATATTCCCGTCTTTCAGTTCGAGTGAAGAAAAGGGGCGGCCTCCTATCGGATATTCTACCACCACAGCACCTTTTCTGCTGATTTCCATCACTTTCTGTTTTCCCATGACAGGAAGCAGATAATTCTTGTTACGCAACTGAAAAACCTGTCGGAACTGACTATGCGGTTTTTCTATCTGCAGGTCGATCTCCACGCGATTACGTTCCTTTCCGTTCTTGTCCAGTTCGATAAGCCGGGCCGGACTGCCACAGATACCAAGAAGAAATCCGCCATTCTTCAAGAGAGTTGCCGATTGAAGTTCCGTTCCCTCCGGGGCTTTATAATCCCATATCACCCGGTGATCCGTTCCTATCAGTTTCGCTCCTTTTTTGTAAGAATAGAGAATATTTCCCTGCCGGGTAACCGCAACAGTGTTACACTCCTCTCCTTTTTCTAATGCGTGCTTCCATTCTACAGTTCCCGATTGCTTGTCTACGATCATTACCGCAGGATTTCCCGAACCGGCAAGAACAAGTTTTTCCTGTGCCGACAACAGCAACGAACAACTGAAAAACAACAGAACTAATAAACATTGACGTATCATCACTATTTTACTTTTAATTCATTCTTTATTCACCCACAAAATTAGCCATTAATAGCTATCACCGCTATCACTATAGTCCAATTGACTTATAATAGTGTATCAATTATCATAGAATTTCAGATAACAGGCTATAAAAGAAGGCTGGAAATCCTATTTTCAAAGACGCTGAACGTTCCATCAAAATGATACGGGAAACGCCAATAGACTGACACAATTCGTCAATATTACGGTTTTCAAAAACAGAAACCTTAACAAAAAAGCAGTAAATAGAGAAAAAAGTGCATAAATAGATAGATAAAATACACTTTTTTCTGCATATTCTCAGGTAAAAGAGGATAAATATGCACTTTTACCCGGAAAATTAATGTACTTTTCACCGGGGAAAAGCTCCAGTTTCTCGTAGAGGAACGACTCGTTCCTCTACGAGAAACTATAAGAGTCTCTACGGGAAAACCATTTTTCACTTTGCAGAGACTGTCCTTTATGCTAACAGCCACCAGAATCCGAACCATCTTGAAATAGAATAAAGAATAATATATTCGTATTTTCAAGACAAATTGCAAACGAAACATCCAAACGACAATCCAAACAACAGCCAATCATTCACACCGGCAGCATTTTGAAATATCCAATATAAGAATGCAGGCGCTTTTTTATATCACCCCCATCTCTTGCTTTAATAAATGGATTCTGAACAAACAAAAATATCATATTGACATTTTGTAAATAAGAAGTTCAGCAAGTTTCTATTCAAGTTAATGCACACTCGCGAAACAGCCTCATCGCCCCACGAAAATAAATATATATTCAACAGAATATTGAACAAAATCTAATCGGACTCTATAAACTAATAGAATGCGACTATCATTCTTTCAGTATTTTCACCACGCAATCCTGACCATCTATCGTCTCCACCAATACGACATAGACACCTGCAGGCAAATGAGCTACCGACACTTCCGGCCCAAAAGGCTGATTAATCAAAACCCGGCCATCCATACCGATAATCTTCACGGATTTCAATGGTAATCCGGTCTCTATAAACAATCTGCCTTCCACCGGACCGGATACGCAGATATTCTCTGAAGCTGTCTTGGTTGATCCTATCCCCGTACCTTTGCCATAATTGGATAAATCTATCGGAGCAGCCGTAAATCCTTTTACGCCAAACAATTTACTTTTAGCATAAAGGAAGTGGGCCATCAAACCCGGATCGGTTGCCGTATTCCCCGGCATAGTGAGCAGATAATCATACAATCCGGGATCTACAATAGAAAGAAGTACCCAACCGGCTTTTGCGGCAGAAGGACGTTTCTCCGAACCGGGGGTCGTTCCATCCACTTTATAAGAGACCGTATGCGTAGCTTCATCATACATCACATACTTAAAGGTATTTGAAAAGCGAATAAGTTTTGCCGCATCCAGGTTAGTGAATAATCCGTTATCCAGCAGTTTATAATAAGTCTGCATTGTGAATGCCGCATGCCCGTAATCTTCAATTGTGTTTCCTGCCATGTGGTAATACCACCGGCAATATTCCTGTGAAACTCCATCCACAGTAATCTTCCGTGTTTCCAGTGTTTCATGCTGCCAATCAATAGAGTTCTGAATCACCTTCATGTATTCCTTTTTCTTCTCCGGATTGATGCCAAGCACTTCATAGCATTCCACTGCTTTCTGAAACCCGTTCAAAAGCATCATTTGCTGATTCACCGGAATGCCGCGTCCATTGCGATCCGCATAGAAGGTCCCCATCGCTCTCCACGCAGGCGTGTTGGGGTAATACATTCTGCCATCCTTTGCAATAAGTTTTTCAACAAACTCCATTCCTTCATCGCATACGGCTATGAACTTCTTTGCTCTGTCCAGATAGGTGGTCCCCCAATCTGTCAGTTTCTCACTTGCCGGAGCTTCAAGAGAATGCAGTTCCGGACTTAAAAGAATAAGGTATGCACAGAAATAAATATGTCCCAGAATATCTCCGTTCTCCGATCCGGAATACGGTTGGTCAAGTTCCCCCATCGCCTTATTAGGCCAGCATTTCTCGACGGATCCGGTCCAGATAGTACGTTTGTCACCACCGGGCTGGTCATTGCGGCAATACAGCATATAATCACAGTGCCGAATCAGGATATCAAGTATTTCCCTGTCTCTTGTGGCAGCATACATAAATGCCATACCTTCAGCAGCCAGTCCGATACGGCCATACACCAGCGTGTTTCCGATATTATCAGTTGCAGGCGAAAGTCCCCGCAGGTAAGCTTTATAGTAACTCAGCTCCACATCGGTAAGCGGTCCCTTCATGTCTTCGAATTTCATAGCTACGCCTAAGCCCGGCAAGGGAGTCTTCTGATAATAAACTCCCATTTCATTAATGGTAGGCTCTCTTGTAGCCTGAACAATAAAAAAACGGACATAACGGCAAGTTACCGGTTCAAAAGAGATAACCCCGTCGTCGGGGATAGAACCATCCCTCACAACCACATCCGTCCATTGCATGGCATTATTGGAGACCTGCACCTTAAAAGAGCTGATGCGTTTTTCATTTTTATATTCCGTCACAAGAATACGGTCAAACAGGGCGGCCTCCTGCAAGTCTACCTGTAACCATTGATCGGTGGTCGCATTTTTTGCTGCAGACCAACGGGAGCTGTCCGTGTTGTCTCCGTCAAAAGCTTTTGATGCCGGAAAGCGACTGTCATATATTGTGCTGGCTTCAGATGGTTTATTGAGCGCCAGATTGACTACATTGCCTTGAGCATAAGCTGTAACCGATAATACAGAAAATAAGACAACCGATAACAGTAAATATCTTCTCATCGTTCCTATTGTTTATTGATTAACCAGTATATTTCGGATGACACATTCGTGTCCCTTACTCTTTTCATTCTTCTCTCCGGAGATGCGAACCGTCAGTTTGTGTTCCCGTTCCGGATCCAACTCCGCTTCCAGCACATACGCCCAAGGGAGATAAAGATTCCCGCTCCACTCGGTATATGTATCAAGTTTCTTATACGGAGCATTGTCCACACTGTACTCCAATATCCCGGCAAAAGGGCCGCAGGCACAAAACAGACCCACGGCCCGCCCCTTAAATAAAAAACTAAAAGTAGAATTTACGGTATTCGAATAAAGCATCGGTACATGGACAAATCCCGTACGGGTACGAGCCTCATTATCCGGTTTCCACGAAGCGACGTATTCCCATCCTTTGGAAAGTTTTGCCTGACGGATATCAGCAAAAGAAGCCTTATAATAGCTGTTTACATCCAATGGAGGCTCGGGTATGGCATGCGCTTCCACTACATCGGAGGCAGACACACGGCTCCACATCTTATCCAAAAGATGCGCCAAAGAAGCAGCATAAATCTTATGCCCCCTTTCTGCCGGATGAATGCCACCAAACTGCTTCCAGTCAAATTCACCGGCAGCAATACGATCGGAGATCTCATGTGCCAGATGAACGGAGGGAATCAGATAATAATTAGCCACGCGCTCATGATTCAGAATAACATCCGGTGTGCGTCCCTGCGGATACATTTCCAGAAAAAGGGTATGGATAAAGTGGAGCATAACGATGTCCGTAGTCGGATTGACCGACAAAGCATGACGCACGATCCCTTCCATACCGCGTACCTGATCGACGGCACCAAAATGATTGGTATAGTCATTCACCGCTGCTTCTACAAACAAAAGATCAATATCGCCATGCCGGAGCACATCCTGCTCCAACCGATAAGCATGCGGAGTCGTTCCTGTAGAAGATATGCCGGCATCTATGAATTCAAACTCCGTGAAAGGGAAACGCTGCCGGAGAAACTCTTTGGTCATGTCCTTCCAGCCGTACATCTCAGTAATAGAGCCACCCAGAAAAGCAACCCTTCCCTTGCGTTCTTTCTCAAAGCGGATAAAAGAGTTTTTCAATGTTCCCCGCTCATTCAGATACTGTTTCTCTTGATAACCGGGCTGATTGCGACAAATAAAATCAACGACAGGCTCAGGATTTTCCAGACTATGGGGATGATGATCCGCCCCCGGCTTGGTTATCAACTCTACAGGACCACCCAATTGCTGATAACGGTCACGCAGCAATTTCATGTTGTCCTTGAAAGGTACTACACGGTCGCTATCGCCGCAAACGGCAATGATAGGAATCTGCCGGGCAGCCAAAGGAGCCAAATTGTCAAGAGGATTTCCTTTGAAAGTATCTTTGTCCACAGCAGTCATCTGCCATTCTTTAAGAAAATCATTCCAAAGTTCACTCTTCTCACCCGGCCAACTGAACATATCACAAACTGGATTGTCAAGATAGAGACAAGCCACTTTATCCGGATTGGCTATTGCCCAGTTCAAGGCATAATATCCACCGCGACTAAAGCCCTCAAGAGTCACTTTGGGAGAAAGATACCAGGCTGCAAGCAGATAATCATAAAACTTTCTTCCCTCCGCTACGGCCTGAGGGCTCCCATAGCGGTGGGTCATATCATAAAATACCACATGAAAACCTTTCTTCAACAATTCTTTGTCTACCGATGGGAAAGCATCAAAAAAAGCAGGACGCCATATCCATGGTTTCTCATTTATTGCAGAATCGGGACACACAATTGTAGCATGCCTTCCGTCAAATGTAAAATCATATCGGACATGTCCATTCCACACAGACTGCTTCACATCCAAATATTCTGCATACAAGGCAATCGGCAGACTTATCAATAAAAAAGATATAAGAATAATCAACTTGTTTTTCATAATAACAGAACTACGCTGGTTTGTGCACAAAAATAACCGATTTAATACAAACTCAGAATAACTATTATCTCAGAAACTATCAAAAACATATCATAATCATCCGCAAGGGATTTGTGAAGGCATCCGTGAATGTTTTTATCATCTTCTATTGGTATTAGCGCACACCGGACAGAAAATTAAGTTTTGTACAGACACAATGTGAATAATAGCCAATGCAGCTAATTTATTAATAATAGCAAATAATGTGTTTTTTCCTTGCTCTATATATTTAATTTTCATAGATTTACAAAATAACAACCTTAGATTATAATATTATGAACAAAGCGTTACAATTTCTGATTTTTATATTCTGGGGTACTCTATCGTATTCCCAAAACATTGTTGTTGATGGAGTCACTTTTTCTGCCGATGGGAAGACGTTGATAGAATATCCGAAAGATAAAGTCGATGAAGAATATGCAGTACCTGAAGGTACGGGAATCATAGATAAATCACCCTGCCACAAATACTTGCAGCAGAGGTGATTTCTCGAAAAGGATATTCTAACACCTCCTCTGATTCTCCCGAAAAGGATATTTGAATTCACCCTCTTTTATAGTTTCACCGTTATCGTTTGTCCTTCGTTAACGGTCTTCTTTATAGTTTTCTTTCCATTGACAATTGTAACCGCCAACTTACTGCCGGCACGCTTCACTTGTATATCAAAATCGGCCCCAAAGGCACGCACATGATTCAAATTGGCATACGACCATTCTTGCGGAAGGCGTGGAGTCATCTCAAAGCTATGCAGGCCTGTGGGACGAATTCCGAAAAGCCCTTCTGTGTAGATGCGGCAATAAAGACCGCTCTCGGCAGAGAGATGGCGCTGATTGCCTTCGGGCCAGGCTTCAATAGCATACGGCACGTGCTCACCCAACAGACGGCGATGGGAATACTTCTTGAGAAATGCCATGCCACGGTCCACTTCTCCGGCAGCAATCGTACCACGGAGTGCATAGAGCGTGGAGCGGTCCCAGAAGGTCTCCGTACCAGCTTGCGTCAACAGTCCATCGTCCGTCCAGAGACGAGGAGAGAAAAGAGCGTCGACAGTACCTACCGCACGGGTATAAATACCCACAGTGAGCGGCATGCAAATCCAAGAACGGAGAACATCATTGCCTTCATAGTACCGATAGCTGTGGAAACCTTCTATTTCGTAACCAAAATGCGACTCGATGGCCTGTCTCAAATCATCGGCCTGCCGGATATAGGTTTTGATTTGTGCAGAAGGAATACCTAATTCGCGTCCCAGAAAAGCAGCGGAACGCAATGCGTCATAATAGAGTGAGGAGGTACAGAGATTGGCGTCTCCCGCAGGAAAACGATTCTCAAGTTCATCGGAGTCGGACGCTACTACACCGGCAGGCGTCAGCTTACGATGACAGTATTCCAGACACCATTCGATCAGGGGCCACAACTCCCGGGCTTCTTCTTTACTGCCACGCGCAAGGGCATACCGGGCAGCGCCGTAGGCAATCATAGCACCATCTCCCCGATCTTTGGCTCCATGCCAGGTTCCTACCCCTTCGGAGATAATAGAGCTGGGAATGGGACGGTAGTCATCGTTCATAAAACGGGCAAAATGCCGGAAAGAGTTCAAAGCAGATTCATTCCCCGTTTCATATCCCAGATAAGGAAAGAAAGGATTGATGTACTCTGCCTGGTCATTGGCCCAGATGGCTGCATAGTATGCTTCACCACCGGGACCATGCATCAGACCGCCTTTGGTGCGATAGATACTCTCGGCCCCGCGAAGTTTGGCAAAAGCGAACATACGATTTAACACTGGGTCGGGAGTATCAAGGACAAGGTTGCTCCACCATTGATCGATCAGCGCCTGACGCGCGGTACGTTCCGAGTCGATATCAATGCGGGAGAATGCCACATCACCCGCCTTACGACCGGAGAAGATGGCGTAAAACTCGAGCTTGCCACCCGGTTCCACCTTAAAAGTCCCGTTTTTCGAAAGAGAGGCTTCAATGACATAGGCACCATAAACCCCGGCTTCCGCGGGAGTATTATACGTCATCTTCCACTCGGGGATACGCATTGTAACAGGGTGTTCTCCGGTATTGGTAAAAGAATACTCCTCACAATAATAGTCATTATGGGGTGAAGGATACAAAGTCCGGGTCAGCCGGATAGCGTCCTTTACTTCTTTCCGGCTACGTATATATCCAAAAGAGCTACGGACGGTCATGATGCCATTGAAAGTAATGTCACTGACGCGTTCATTCAACAAAGTCTGATCGTCAATAGTGACCATAGCCGGAATATTAACCTCAAACCGCTGCTTGAGATTGCTTTGTGTCTTATTGGGTTGCATACGGAGCATCGGGAAGACCAGACTGCGATTGAGATGAAAAGCCCGGTCGGCATCCACTCCGTAGCGGAGAACAACGGAAAGACGCTGTCCGCTCATTTCAAGATGATCATAATGGGGAATGTCCTCTTTTATCTGCCAACGGATAGAGCCTTCGGGAGTGATGTCCCAACGGTCTTTATTCTGTGCCGAAAGGGTTAATCCGGCAAAGAGAAAGAAAAGAGATAGAGAAATTAGTTTTTTGTTCATCATAATTACTTTTTAATGGGTTACCAATATCATTCAGCGGGGAAGATATAACGGTTCTGCACAGCCCGCTGTCAGTTGCCGGATTCCAATGTTCCATTATCCATTGTCAGTTATCCGCAGTCAACAGAATCACCGCACTCTCAAACTGATTACCGAGCGGATTTGCAATACCGGCTGTCATCAGCTCCGCCCCCGTGAAAACCTTACCATTGCCGGCAAAACGGGAAGTCTGCCCCTTCGGCAGGCTCACTTCTGTAATGCGATAACGTTTCCGGGCATCCAGCCCATTCAGCACAATGGCAGGGACATTACCATCCTCCGTCTGATAAATATAAACCACCGCACGCTCTTTGTCTTCGGAAACGTAACTCAATGAGGCTACCGGCCGTTCATACGGAGAGACCAAACGGTACAAATCGCCCCGCATCACCAACGGACGGATACTTTCTTTATAAAGTTTCACAGCATCGGCCAATTGTTCGCGCTCTTCGGGAGTAGCCTTATCCAGCGCCAAATCGATGCCGAAAGAACCACTTAATGCCACATCGATCGCCATCTTCAGATGACGTTTACCCATACGCGTCACATGTGCCGAGATAGTACTTGCCGGAAAGAAGTGAGAAAAGCCCCACTGAATCCTGATACGCCCCAACGGATCGGTATTGTCACTCGGCCAGAAACTATGAAAATATTGCATGGAACCGTAATCCACACGTCCCGAACCTCCTGCACAAAGCATTGCCATCACCTCCGGAAAGCCTTTTGCAAAACGGTCCATCAGCCGGTAGAGTGCCCGGTTGTAATCTATCAGCAGATGGCTTTGCCTATCCGCCGGCAAATAAGCAGAACCCGGCTGCGTCACATAGCGATTACAGTCCCACTTCACATACGAAATATCCGGATTGGGACGTAGCGTTTTGTCTATCACCTCCCATTCATATTGTTGCACTTCAGGGCGTGTCAGATCGAGTATCTCCTGATGGCGTCCCAGAATCGGCTCGCGTTTCTGCTGGGTGATAATCCATTCCGGATGCTTATTATAAAGCTCGCTCTGCGGGTTTACCATCTCCGGCTCCAGCCAGATACCAAAACCGACTTTGCGTTTCAATGCCTCCTTGGCTATATAGGAGAGTCCGCGAGGAAGTTTTTTGGTGGATACTTCCCAATCGCCCAGACCATGTTTATCGTCATCACGGGAATAGGGGCCGTTACCAAACCAGCCGTCATCCAGCAGGAAGAGTTCGGCGCCAACTTGGCGTGCACCCTCAAAAAGCCCCTTCAGACGCTCTTCGTCAAAGATACAGTGAGTTGCTTCCCAGTTATTGAGCAATACAGGGCGATCTTTTTCCGCATCGCGGATACCGTAGGCACGTGCCCAACGATGGAATTTACGGCTGATATCTCCTTTGCCCTGTTTACTGTAAGCATAAAGAATAGCGGGTGTGACAAAAGTGTCACCCTGTTCCAGATAATACTGCGAGCCCACCGGATTGATACCCGTCAGCACACGGAGATTATTATTCCAGTCCACCTCAAAAGCAAACTGAAAACTACCTGCCCACTTCAGAGAACCGCCAAGCACTTCGCCCTCATTCTCGCCTGCCTCACCATTAAGAGAAAGCAAGAAAGAAGGGATACGCATCTGATTGGCACGTATACCGAGTTTGGAGTCAAGCACTTTGATACCCGTAGTAAGTTCCTCTTCGGCAAGGGTCGCTTCACGCTTGTAATTACCGATGAACTGGGTGAGCCGGTATCTCTTTGCTTTCAATAGAGGAGAGGCAGAAGCATAACGGTAAAGTGTCACCACCCCTTTTTCGTTGTGCGTGATTGTGTTCCAGATCTCCATCATGCCGACAGACTCATAACATTTGATATGGATATCTACCGAAAACGGATAAACAGGGTCTTTCAGAGAGATAACGGTTTGCGTAATGCCGTCACCGAGCCGTTCCGTCTTGTGATTGGTATAAAGCAGTTCCGTAGAGGTATTGCCATCTGCATGAGTGGCCTGCAGGGCAGGTTCGGTCAGTACACCATTACCGTAAGGAGGAAGAAACTCCCATTCGCGCGAAGGCATTTTAGCCGGAACGGCCGCTTCTTTAGAGGCATCACCGAAGGCAAGCTGATACAGGCGTCCGTCTGTGCCAACCATAAAAGACAGTTTCAGATCACCGGAGGTAACATTAAACAATTGTCCGGCTATAGGATTGTCATCTGCCGCCCGGGTAAACGGAGAGCACAAAGAGAAAAGGAAAAAGAGACAGAGGTATTTCTTCATTTTTACTGAAAATTGGAAGTATGATTAGAAATTGAGAACTTGATTGAAAGTTGAGAGTTTGATTGAAAGTTGAAAACTTAGCTAAAAGTTGGAAGTTGGAAGCTTAGCTGAAAATTGAGAGGTTAGTTGCATGTTGAAAGTTGAAAAGAACTGCACTGTGCAGATGCATCTCCCCTGCCCTTCGGACAGAGGGTGTGTCTGAATGCCCTTTTCAAAGAATTCACCTCTGCTACAAACATTTGTGGAAGGGGTGATTTCTAAGTCTTGCTCATTTTGACATACCCTCCGGGCTACGTTATCATCTGCACGACAACAGTCAATCGGCAACGGTCAATTGTCTGTTGTCAATTGTCAACGGGCAACAGTCAATTGTCAGCTGTCATAAATCGCCAGATCACCTTCCCTACCGAATCCGGTTTCCCTTTTTCAGCTTTCGAGATAGTCCCCTTCAGCTGACCGTTCTTTCCACGTACTACCTTAATATCTCTCCACGTATACGCACCCTTTTCATAATCAAACGTTTCACCGTCATCATCATACAAGCGATAAGAGCCGTTTGCCTTTCCGTAGTGACGAATTTCCAGATTCACTTTCACTCCCGGTTTCGGTGCATGGAGCATCGGCTCCATCATCGGAATGATTGCTCCGTCCTTCACATACACAGGAATACGATCCAGTCCCGGAGTCACCGTTATCGTCTCTCCATTGCCGACATACGCACCGGTATAGAAGTCATACCAGTCGCCTCGCGGTAATACGACCTTACGCTCGCTCTGTCCCTGAAACATCGGCGCCACCAATAAATATTCACCCGCCATATATTGGTCTTTTATCTCTTTGGTCACAGCTTCCAGATAGGGATTATCTTCCAGACTCTTCTCTTTCAGTTCCGTTGTTACCGCTGCATCCGGATTGAAACCGGCTTCCAGGCTCATCCCATGGAAAGGAGGAATGCCGTCAAAATGATAACGTGCAAATTCCGTATACCAGTAAGGCATCATCTGCATACGAAGCAGTGCGTACTCTTTCACCTGTCCGGCAACCTCCGGAAATGTCCAAGGCTTCGTTCCGCTGCTCCAAGCATTGATCATTGCCATCGGAGAAAAGACTACCGACTGGAAACGACGCAACCAATCTTCTGCAGATTTGGAGCTACGCACCTCCGGAGTCCACAGTACGCCACAATATCCGGAGTTGATCAATGCGGTGATGAAGTCCGGATGGCTATAATAATCATTGTAAATGACGTATGGCAAAGAAGATGCTCCGGCATTCGAGGCACGTACCAGACCGAACGTACGCTGATTGCGTACTTTATAAAGTTCGGCTGTCGTACGCTGTACCCAAAGACCGTAAGTCTGCCTCATCTGCTCGGCAGATACCCCCGATGGGAAAGTAGCCACATCCGGCCAGAGATAATGATCATACCCGTCCACTTCGTCTACCTTATAGCCGCTGACCCCTATGCTGACATGCTCTTTATTCAGTTTATCTTTCCATAAAGCACGTGCTTTCTCACCGGCCAGATCGGGAACAATACCGCACCACACCGTATGAGAACCACTTACAGGAAACATATCCTTGTATATTTTTGAGTCGGGAGACACGTACGGATTTGTCCACAGATTGATGCGTACCCCCTTGTCGAGCATATCCTTTACAAACCCCGAAGGATCGGGATAACGCGTGGCATCCCATTCAAATGTACAAGGGTATGCCTTGCTCTGCCATCCCGGCTCCAAGCCGATAAAGTCCAACGGGTATCCCTGGCGTTCAAATTCATCCGCTTCCTGTTTCACCTGCTCGGCGGTATACAGCTTTTGGGTACGCTGCGTAAAGCCGAGTCCCCAACGCGGAGGCAGGGTACCGCCCCCACAGAAGAGGTTATAACGACGTACGACATCCATCGGGGTAGGACCAGCAAAAAGATATATTTCCGTGCCCGGCGCAGGCACAAGAATGGAAACCGCATCCGAATATGGGCGTGACGACCAGGACTTATCCGTATTACGGTCTTTCGCCACCGGAGCATTGGGACTGTCTTTCAAGGCACCGCTTCCGGCATATACGGTGATGTAACGTGCCGAATTAATGAACACACCATACCCCAGGCTGGAGACATAAAAAGGAACGGGAGCATGTGTGCGTCCATTATCTTTGCCACCGTAATGATCGACATGCAGATTCAGTATTTTACCACGTTGGTGTACCGTCTGGAAGTTAAGCCCGAAACCATACAGTTGCTCTTTTTTCTGCAAAGGAATACGCAGTGCCGTCCGGCCATCCTGAATATTTCCTTTTATCTCGGAAGCCAGAGCTGGCAAGGCCACCTCCGGCAAACGGCTGAAGCCTTCCATTCTCGGAGTGACCTCCGCCACTTGCAGCAATGAATAACTTTCGGGAGTGCCTACCACCCCTTTCCAAACACCGGGCGCCACCTGCTCCCAGCTTATTTGTGCAGCAAGCTGCGCAACTGTCCACACGGACAGGATAAAGGTTACAATGTATCTTTTCATTTTTTGTGATTATTATTTAATGATTCCTGCAAACCCACCGTTTGCCAATAACTTCACTTTTACTTTCCCATCTGCTACAGAGATTACTTCACTTCCGAAAGCATCCTTATCTTTTCCATCGGTAATCCAGGTAGAAGACAAATCCTTACAAGCCTCCGGTAAAGAGAACTCCAACTCGCGCTCTTCATTTTTTCCGTTGATGCCACCCACATACCAGACTTTTCCTTTACGGCGTGCCACCACCACAAAATCAGATGGATAACCAGCCAGTAGTTGGCTTTCGTCCCAGGCTGCAGGTACCTCTTTCAAGAATAGTTTGGGTATGCGCGGCAGTTCTTCATACGCCTCTATTCTATCTGCATAACACTGAAAACCAGACTCAAAGACCACAGCAAGTGCCAGTTGATGTGCTACCGTTGTTTGGCGGATAGCCGGTACTCCCTGCCGCACTTTATTAGAAAAAGTGACAGGCGTATAATCCATCGACCCCACTACATTCCGTGTGAAAGGTACTGTAGCATTATGTTCTGCAGCTCGGTCACAACGTTCCTGGCGCCCCAATGTCTCTGCTCCGCGTATCGCTTCGGTAGTCATCAAATTAGGATAAGTCCGTTCAAACCCACGAGGTAAAGTCGCTCCATGCAAATCAACAAGCAGATAGAATTCAGCAGCATCTTTTAGTATAGCCGGATAAAGCTGAATGATACGCTGTTTATCCGTATCGAAGAAATCTACTTTTATACCTCTTACTCCCAACCGGCTGATACGCTCCATTTCTGCCCGTCGCAATACCGGATCGGACATGAGACGATGTGTCGGAATACTATCCATCTCCCTTCCTGCTCCGGAATGATACCATAACCAGACACCGACTCCTTTTTCTCCGGCATACTTCACCACATCTTCCATCGTACCTCCATTACCCATTTTCTGCCATCCGGCATCGATCAACACATACTCCCATCCCATCTCATGGTTAAAGTCTACATACTTTATCTGTGTTTTGTAATCACGGGTGGTTCCACCAGCATACCACCAGCTCCAAGAAGCACGTCCCGGAAGTATCCAGGAATCATCTCCTATCACTGACGGCGGATTCAAATGGGTAATCATCTGTGTCCGGAAAACCGTATTCAGTTCCTGCCCCACGATAATAGCACGCCAAGGAGTATACCAAGGAAATGTAGAAACAGGTTCTACCGCATCTGGAACAACAGGCTCTTCTACCTCAGGAAAACGTATTTTATAAGCTTTGTCTTTTCCCGAATTATCAATATGTGTAGCCGGATAAGAACCGTCCAGATGAGCCTCGGTAATCATCATCCAACAGCCATTGGTATTAAACAGCATCGGAAAAGCCCAGCCACGACCGTGAGGAGCCTCGGTATTGATGGCAATTTCGTTTTTTGAGTACTGTTCGTAGCTTGGTTTGTGGCGTTCATTCCAGTCATACGGGTGAATCCATGCTTTGCCACTGGCCGGTACCGAAAATTCGGTTAACTCATCCGCTATGGTATGTTGCTTTCCATCATCCTCTTGCGTAAAGGCATAACGGAAGGCAATACCATCATCGTATGCCCGTACAATCAGCTGAAAATCATCAAAAGGAATCGTCATCTCCCGACAAGCATTAACCGTTCTAAGTTGTTTACCTGCCTTCAGCCCGTAAGGTTCATTTATTGTTTTCACTACTGCTTTTCCAACGAGACGTGCATCTTTCCCATATTCTATCCCGTCCATCACCAGTCCGAGACGAGAAGGATTGATCACTAATGAATCACCACAATAAACGGAATATTGAAGTACGGTTACCCCTTCGCTTTCCGGCACCTGTGCAACAACAAACCGTACCGTACCATCGGGTGACACTAACGTCCACTCTTTATCAGCCCGGCATCCCAGGCAACAAAAGAGTATTAATGAATAAAAGATTGTTTTCATGGTATTTCTGTTTCTATTTGTATACTTCCATATCACCGTCCTCGCAGATAATCTCGGGACGCGCATCGGGGTTCTTCAGTTCGAAGGTTACATTCTTCAATTTCAATCCGCGTACATGGCGTGCCCACACCCCGTAAGCCGGAATCTTCGGACCAAAGGTTTTTACTTCCGGATACCGGTCTATCGCCTCAGGCACTTTAGAGAGAGCATCCTCGGAAGTTCCCGTACCCAGCAGACGAATATGTATATTCTCGAGTGTCAGGCCGGTAATGTAATGTCCCGGAATACCGGTAATGAGGATGCCGGAGGGAGGAGTAAGCTGTGCCTGATCGGCAGCCACGGCTTTCACATTCCGGATGGTGACATTCTCGAATACCCCCACCGGCTGTTGTGTATCCTCTCCTTTACGGAACACACTCAAACGGGCACCGAGACGGAACATCATCGGAGTACGCACCTCTTCCATCGTGATGTCCGAGATCTCGACATTCCGCAAGCGAGCTCCGTCTACCGAGAAAAGCTTGATGCCCCCATTCTTCGTGTCATAGATGTGGCAGTTACTGATACGGATGTTCTCGAAACCCGCCATAGACTCCGTGCCCATCTTGATGCCGGCCTGATTGCTTTTAAGTTTCATATTCTCTACAACGATGTCATCACACCCCATCTTACTGGAAGTTGTCTTGAAACAAAGTGCATCATCCCCACTGATAATATCACAATTGCTGATACGCACATGCTGGCAACCGTCGATATTGATCCCGTCATTGTGTGCCACCCCGAAACTACGGATCGTCACATGGTCTATCTTCACATTGCGGCACTGAAAGTAGTGGGAAGTCCAAGCACCGGCATACTTCAAGGTAACATCACGTACAGTTACTCCTTCGCAACGCACCCAGCGAAGCAGAAAAGGACGAAGCCCCCACCGCTTGCCTTCCGGACGCGTATCCACCTTGATATGCCTTTCTTTCAATGCAGCCCCCTGACCATCGATGCTACCCTCTCCTTCAAGAGCGACATTCTTTGCATCAACCGCTACCAGCAATGCCCAACCGACATCCATTCCCAAACCTTCTGTAAACGGGTCGAGATTATCATACGCCTTATAATCGGTAGTACCCAGAATCAAAGCATCCTTCTCCAGATGCAAGGTCACATTATCTTTCAGTACAATGGTGGCCGAAAGGTAAGTACCGGCCGGAACAAGTACCGTGCCGCCTCCAGCCTTATGGCAGGCATCGATTGCCTTCTGAATAGCAGGAGAATCCAACTTCTTTCCATTTCCACGGGCACCGTATTTCTTTACATTAAAGGTTTCAGCCGATATGCCTGCAACCAGAAACAGCACCGTTAATAGAAAGGTACAAAATCTTTTTGTCGTCATAAACTGTCATTTTTTAGTTTAGAATCATCGTTTTATATCTATACAATCTTATTACTCACAATTTTATATCTTTACAATTCTATTCTTCATCATTTTATAGTTTTACAATCCTATACCTCATCATTTTATAGTTTTACAATCCTATACCTCATCATTTTACAGCTTCACAATCCTGTTTCCTCATTGTTTTATATCTTCACAATCTATCAATTTCACCTCTTCTTTATCCGATATGCCTTTATCCACCTGTAAGTTTTCGACTTCACCTCCTATCACATCATCCATCACTACCGCATAGCGCCCGTCCGGCTGCTCGGAAGCAATGTGACAATTCTTCAGCAGGAATCCCTTCACATGGCGCGCCCAAAATCCGAATGCCGGCTGTATCTTCAGGTCTCCTACATTGTAGCGGCCTACTCCTATCTCCGGCGGATATGCTTCCGCATCCTCTGAGGGATGCCCTCCCTTTACCTTCAAACTCACTTCATGAAACTGCACATTCCTGATGTATCCCGTATGGTTTCCATCCGGCAACCGAAATGTCAACCCGCCTTCCACGACATCCGAATCGGGCAGTTTAAACCCGGCAATGATAGGAGTCGCCTCATTTTGTGAGCCGTCATAAGCCTTCCAACGGCCGCCACGGAACGAGCTTCCTCCATAAACCTCTTCAATATCCACTCCACAGATAACAATATTCTCGACCTGTCCGATATTAGAGTTGGTGACAAGCAGCTCTTTACGCACCGTCCCGTTTTCGGTGAAGGTAAACGGAGCTACATCGGCTCCCAGTACACGCCCGCGATTGGAAATAGAGATAAAGAAAGGAGCCCTTGTGCGGCGCATCACCGAGCGGGAGTGTACAGGCCCGGTTTTACCGCTGTTCAGATAGACATTCTTCACATGACCGCCATCATTGGTAGAAATGGAAAAGCCCGCCTTATTGGCCCCCAGCACATATATATTATCTATATACAGATCCTGAATATCATCGGCCGTTTCCGAACCGATCTGAAAGAGATTGCAGTTGGTATCTCCTACGATATTCCTCACCATGTAATGGCGCGCCGGACGGGTAAAGCCCAATGAGCAATCCGAACCGGGTTTTACAATATCGTCCGAACTTACTTTAGAATAGATATTCGTAACCGTCACCCGATTGCATGCCATAAAATCATAAATATCACGGGCATTCTTTGTGCTATGCTTCGCAAAGTAAGTATCATGCACATGAATGCCATCCGTGCCTGTAGCCAACAGCACAAAATGGCCTCCCTGATCAATGTGAAGCATGGTGCTGTCGCCATACAGCCTGCCGGCTCCGTCCATATAATAAGGCCGGTCCTTTTCCGGATCATACCACATATCCCTCTTGATGTCCCATCCGCCGATCTCCACATTCGTACATAGCTTTAAAGAAAACATCTTATCGCTACGTTTCTCCGGAGAATTATTCATCACCTTATCCGACGTCACAATATTACCATTACCGGTGATACGTCCCGTACCCACAATTTTCACATTATCAATCCGTTCTCCAAAGAACATGCAATTGTGGAAGAAAGTATGTCCTACATCCTGTTTCGTAAGATAATTTTCCGGATCGGCATAAGGACGCGGATCTGTGGGCGAAAGTCCCGAACGATAGGCGCGGTCACTAAACCAGGTTACCTCTGGAGCATCGGCGCCGGGTAGCGCCTGTATCGTAGCATCACTATCCAGATGCAGCCACACATTACTTTGCAAGTGTATGGTACGCACATTATAGACTCCTTTTGTAAACCGGAGAATGCCTCCTCCCAAACGGTTCATGTCAGCGATCGCCTCATTGATAGCTTCCGTATCATCGGCTACTCCGTCTCCTTTTACCCGATAATCCCTGATATCCTTCCGTCCGGTATAGAACCACACCCTGTTGGACTCTCCCTCATTTTGACCGCCGGTGACACGAAGTTTGAAAGCATACAGGCGGTTCGGTTCCAATCCGTTGGCAGCCGTCTCGCGGCTGTTGGGAGTTACTTCCGCCCGGGCTGTTGTCCATGTATTTCCCCCATCCGCCGATTGAAGCAATTCTACGGAAGCGGCATCGTGAGGCGGAGTCCAAGACAAAGAGGCATACGTATATTCCTGTTCGGGACGATAAGTAAAATCACGCAACGGGGTACGGACAAGGTCGGCAATGGTGGTTATGCCTTCCAGATCCGCTACAGCGACGGGGCTTTGTGATACTTCCGGTTTTGAAGTTTTATAAGCGGCTTCAAATCGGTTTATTCCCTTACGCACCGGAGCCACTCCCCGGAAGCAGATCCGCAGATCCGGTCCGTTTGACGGTCGGAAGTCAAGGCCGCTAAACGCAATCACCGTTCCCCGCTCACCTTCATCCCGCAGGGTTACATTTCCCACTTTATTATATGAATAGTGGGTTCCGGTGCGCCCTATCGATTGTTTCGGCAGATCACGCAACAGTACTTCCCCCCGTCCTATCACATTCACCGTTGTATTATCGAGTGTCACGACAATACCCGCCGGAACACGTATCTCCACTTCCACCATCGGGCTACGCTGTCCGGCCCAGAAATCGAGAATGATATTACCCGGTGCATTGACCGTAGCCTGCTCCCGATGCAGCAGCAACTTTGCCGGAAGAGCCGCATTCCTTATCCCGATCATCCACTTTCGGGCGACCTTCCCCTGTGGAGAAATCAATTCCATGCGGTCGCCCTCTTCGGGCATCTTATCTGCCTTTACGTTACCCTGTATATCCGTCACCCGGCAAGTTGCTTTTTCCGATTTAGAGAAGAGCTCCGTCAATTCGGCAACGGAAGGTAAAGTAGAGACCAGCCCCTCCCCTTCGGGAGTGTCTACCGTATATCGATAGGTTGTTCCTGAAAACAATAGTAAGGAATCTGCTTTAAGTACCCAAGGAGTAAGCCCGGAAGTAGCCTGTACGGTCATCCCCAGGCAAGATAATACAAGCCAGACCAGCGGTGTTTTTCGCGTAATAGAATTCATCATTCAATTCTCTCTAATTTTACTCTCTGTTAATTTTATTACAGCAGCAAAATTAACAAAAAAAAGAGGTAAGCCCTTGCATTGTTATCGCAAAGGCTTTCAATTTTATATCATAAGTATAGAAATAGGAGCCAATAATCAAACAGGGTTCAGCTACAACGGTCTTATCCTCACCCGGCAATATTTTGTATCCGGGCAGAGAAGAAGAATAGAAATGAACAGGACAAAAGTAACCGTCCCGACAGGGTACACTGCCGTCTGCGAACAAAGTTATCAACAGGTAACTACCTTAGTTATTAACAGAAAATAAACGGAGTTATTAACAGGATAAGCACCTAACATTCAAACTAATAGTAAAGTTATTCACTTAGCATATTTAATAGTCTTATAACAGACTCCCTTGTCGTTATACAATCGAAGTATATAAATATCCGGTGTAAGACTTCCCAATTCATCCATATCCTTAATCTCCATGATATATTTTCCGGCCTTACTATACACTTTTACAGCAAAAGCATCGGACAATTCCCCTGAAGATTCCCCCATCCGGTTATCACTTATTCCCGTATCACCATCCAACTTCTCCAATGTGATGACCACCTCATCTCTTCCATACTGATTATCAACACGCAATACCAACCATGCATAATTATCAATATTGATACTACTTCTATGTACATGCGCCACGTAAGGTTCTTTAATTGTCTGCATTTTCAAAACGTATGAATAATCCTCCATTACCCCTACGCGCAAATAATCTTTACCGATATAGCGCACCGTAAAATCAATACAGTATGCCGTCTTTGTCTCATTCACTGTTTTAATAATCTCGCCGTAAGAGATAATTTTAGGTTTCAAGTCTAAATCAAATCCATACAAGGCAGTCTTTTCCACCCCACTGGCATTGTATCTTAATGTGACGATCCCCTCAATGACATAATCTGCACTTATATCATATTCACTCTCATCCCCAACAACCGGAATGGTAAAGGTTGTCTCATCAGAGGTAGCGACTATCCTCGGCTCCCCTCCTTTCAGAGGCAAAGAATAGCTCCATTGAAGTTGCCCAAGAGAATGCTCCGGATAATCTCCGATTTCAAAGAGATAAGTTTCGTAGGCAGAAACAATTCCTTCACTCTCTATCTTGTGGCATACAATCTTCAAATCCGGACTTTCCGTTTCAAACGCATTTACGGATGTAGCAAATGCCATCAGCAACATCCAGGTAATAGAATAAAGATTCGGTCTCATAAGCCTATTTTTCGGGTTGATATTTTTCCATTCGTATATGTCAATGTCGCAATATAGATTCCCTTTGGCAAACGGCTGACAGATTCATAATCATCCGTTCGAAGAACGACTCTCCCCTGCATATCCAATACCTCGTCTCGGGAATGGGAGTTATTGCATCTACTTTCACGGAGACAAAAGTAGGCTTTGCACTAAGATACGTTTCAATTGCTCCTCCCAAATCGCTAACAAATTACCATCAAAAGCACACGTGGAAATTATTGTTTCACAAATTTCATACTAGACCTTTCGTTACAAATATTACAAACAGAAATAACATAAAGTCCATTTTGTAAATCACTAATATCTAATCTATTGTCCTCAAATTCCCCACCTAATCGATTTACCTTTACAGGTGTTACCATATTTTCCAATCTATAAATTTCATAAGATTGAAGCAAACTTTTATCCTTATGTCGTATATTATCTGTAGAAATCCGTATACAATTATTCTCAAGGCTAAGTTCCGTTTGCAGGTTCGCAGGTTCAAGAGGTTCAATTGTCAATGTCTTACTCTTGACACTTCCATTATCATTATAAGCTACAATAGTAAATTGTGAAGAGAATTCTTTATCAACAATTGCAGTGAAATATCCTTTCTTAAAGTCCTTTACTTCATATTTTTGAGGATATTTTTCTCCTTCATCCAGTTGTTCTACTATAATTTTATTTGTTCCCTCCAAATCATTTATTGCTATTTTAATGGTCCTGGCATATTCATCCACAAAGCCAAATGTAGTGGGCATAACTTTTACAAATTGCATTTTAGGTTTCTGCGGAAGAAAATCCAATACGTAATATCTAGTTCTACCACTTAAAATTACCCGATCAAAATAGTTTACATATTCATAAGCCGATATCCGAGTCTTCAAATAACCATCGTAAGTACGTGCATAATTATCTACATTGCTAAAATCTAAATTCGCAACATTAACCCATATCGGGTACATCGTTGGGTCACCCTTAAGTTCGGATAAAACATCCCAAGTACCATCCTTTTTCATAAGACTAAATGTCCATCCTATACCACCAATAGTACCATTCGAGCGCAGATTAGGATGATATGGTTCACTATATTTAAATAAAAAGTTCAGCGCTTCGGATCTATCATTATCACTATTTAAAGCGACACAAGGCATATAAGTCTCATCAATATCCTGTGAATTGACGGTTTGCATTTTACCTAAGCTACTTATTCTTATCTCACCCTGATATGGAAATATTTCATCCGTCGAAGAAGGCAGTTCACTTGCCCCACCACCTCCACCACCTACAGCTGTAAATGGTCTCCATCCTAATCCATATCTAAAAAAATCCGAGTAGTTGTCTGAAATATCACGAATTACGCTACCTCTCCCTATTTCATAAGATAAAATTTCCGTCAATTTATGATTCGGATCCGGTATAAAGTAATTTAAAGCCCCCCCGTTTACCCACGGATCAGGTGCATAAAGCTTCAGTTTGCTATTATAGCTAATATTTATATCCAAAGAACCCTTGGTAGCATTCTTGTACGCTTCATAAATATCAGTTGTGCCAATACTTTCTGCTATAATCTGCTCGAAAGGAGTCAGTCTTTCTCCTTGAAAATCCAATGTTTGATTGGCTGAATTACCTTGCTTAGCCCAAGAAAATCCTAAAAATTTTGCTAAATCCCGAAGTACAAATGTTACAAAATCATATTTGTCAGTAGACTGAGGATACAAAGAATAGGAAAATTCATCCATTCTATTTTCATTATATGTAATAATTCCATCTGCACTCTCCATCCATTCTTTATTCGCAAATTGCGACTCTAAAAATTGAGGTCCAAACATTTCAGCCATGTACACACCTTTTATACGAGTTTTCAAAGCAAAATCATAATCATATTCCCCACCTTTTCCATCGGAAGAAACCTTTGACATCGGGTTACCTGTTGAAAAGATATAACCTATTTTTGCCGTTATCCTTATCGGAAATGCTGTTGGTATCTGCTCTTCCCATATTTTGCAGGCATATTCAAATGCACCTTTCATATCGTTAGTCCAGTCACCCTCATAGGTAACTATAAATTTCGTTCCACCTCCAATTTTTCTTTTAGTCGGAACATCTAAACAACTTCCCCTATATTCATCAAGAACATACGAGTATGTGGTTTTTGTGGTCGTTTGAGAAAAGCCACACAAAGTATAACCTAAAAAACAAATTAATAACAACTTTTTCATACGCAATATTTTTTAGTTAACCAAAAATTTTCGAGTTATAACAGCCTTATTGGCCGTTACACAAGCAATATAAATACCTCTCTTCAGATTTGGAAGGTATATTCTCTGATCAAAGGTTTGCAAATGTCGTATTATAGTTCCATCGATATTCAATATTTTGATATCTTTCTGTCCCAATACCCCTTGGATATACAATGTCTGCTTTGAGTGAACATAATATACACCATCCGTATCTTTACTCTGCACCTTTACGGATGTCTCCAGTTCTAACCATTTCTCATACTCTTTCAATAACTCCGGATCATTCACCCACTTATGCATCCGTATCGTATCTAATGATGCTACAGAACCATAATCATTATGATGTTCCAATACATAATAATCATCCCATCCAATAATCATATTGTCAAAGAACATGTTCTTAATACCTGCATTTATTTCTACTTTCTCAAACGGATAATAGAATTTTACAGCAATATACGACCGACCTTCCTCTCCACACTTAATAAGATATTTTTTTTCACGCGAAGAAGTGAAATAAAAGTTCAATATCGGATTTGTAAGTAGATATTGGTCCCAATCAAATCCGTCACACTCTAAAGTTACATTTTTCAGAATCGGTCTGGATGGAAGTAAATTCAACCGTATGGGAAAACAAGCGACTATACGACTGGTAATATTTTGAAAAATAATATTTCCTCTAAAATAGACAGAAGAATCATTCTCAAAAACATACCGTTTTAAACCAGACTTAATGTTATTCGTTAGATGTTGTATATTCAACTCTTTCAGAGAAAAAGAGAAAGATCCATAATGATAGTCTTGCTTTTTCACGATATAAGTTTCCGTCTTACCGTCCAAATGAACCCCCCAACTGCCATAAGTATCGCCACCCCCAAAAGAGAACACACATACATCTTCCTCCAAAAGAACGCCGTCTCTTTGAATAGCCCCACCCGCCTTAAGCCTGCCTTGAATCTCCAGTTGTGGACAAATATTACAGAAAGGACAAGCTATAAATAATATTAATAAAATCAGCCTCATTACATTTTTATATATTTTGTTGTTTTAAAACAAATACCATCGTCGCCATAGAGTTGAAGTATATAAATTTCCTTATCAAGTTTATATAAATCATCCGCCCCAACAATCTGCATAATATATTTGCCTTCTTTCGTATATACTTTTATAAAAGAAGCATTCATTAACTCACGAGGAATTTGTGAATTTCCTGTTAAATCAAAATTATAACCTTCATTAGAACTATTAACCAAATTCTCTAAAGTAATGACAACTTCATCTCTTCCATACTGATTATCAACACGCAATACCAACCATGCATAATTATCTACATTGATACTACCTCTATGTACATGTGCCACGTATGGTTCTCTAAATATTTCCATTTTTAAAATTGACGAATACTCTTCAATCACCCCCACATCTATATAGTCCTTCCCCCGATAATGAACGGTAAAGTCTACGCTGTACGCAGTATTCGTTTTATTTATAGTCTTAATAATTTCACTATAAGAAATAATTTTAGGTTTCAACTCCAGAGTTATATTATACCGAACAACCACCTCCTTTTCATCCATAATACATTTAAATGTGATTAATCCATTAATATCACCATCTACATTAATAATATACTTATCCAAACTCTCAATTACCGGAATTGTAAAAGTTGAACTATTAGACGTAGCAACAATCTCTTCCCCTCCATTTTTTAATGGTAAAGTATATATCCACCGAGGCTGACCAATTGAATAACTGGAATAGTTCTCTACCTTTAAATTATAACTTTGAGAAGCAGATCCAATCCCATCATCACTCAAGCCTTCAGCTACAATTTTAACATTTGCCGGTTCCCGAGTAACCCACCCTATGACATGAAGTACCTCCAAGGTTCTATCATCCACTCGCAAAAATTTCTCTCCACTTTGTAAATCATAAGACATCAGAGAGTTCTTATCATTAAAATATTGTAATGATTGATAAGATTCAAATCCTGTTGAAGGAGCATACAACTGATAAGCAGCATTATTCTTCAATGCATAAACTATCCCCAAATTGGATAAGCAGAAGTCTTTCAGTTCTTGATTTTCTCTCCTAGAATTGGGAATCTCCTCCAATCTTCTTGTAGATGTGAAAACCAGTCTGTCAAAGACAGAATATCCATAAATAGATTCAAATGTGATTCCTTGTGATCCTCCTCTATCTCTCACACTCGATCCGAAGCCCACAATGTGTGCTATACTTCGAAAGATAGCATAAGTCAGATTATTAGTTCCAGATTTAATTTGATTACTATATCCGCAATCCCATTTTGTCTGCTTATTTATATATATAGTACCATCCAAATCCTCCTTTTGGTCATATAATCCTAAAAACTTAGCCAAACATAGTGGATAAAGCGTTTGATTTTCTTGATCTGTCAAGTAGATGACATCAGTACCAATATCATAATCTCCAGCAAGATCCTCGTATGCAAAGTCCAAAACAATCATTGCATCATTATCCAAATAGCTCTCCCAATTACTAACAGCCACATCAATGCAAATACGCATACTGTCCGGTATATCCGGTGATATATTAGCAGTAATATTACCTCTATGTCTGCTACTGATTCTTTCTGTTTTAGGAAGAATTGTTTCCACCTTAGCAGGAGTTCCGACCTCAAATTTATCAAAAAAAGACAATATTTCTATTTCTTGTGCATTCAAAGACACACTAAAAGTAAATAGAACAACGATTGTTAAATAGATATACTTCCTCATAATTTATAACTGTTATTATTCATTTCATCCAAACTAACCGATATAGCCACCCTGCAAAACAGAGAGTTCCAATAAACATCCTCTCTTGGAGTATAGCGCCACTCACTTCCCTAATTTTTAATTAGATAATTTCTTTTTCAAGAGAAACGATGAATAGGTATAATTAGCGATAAAACGATTAGCTCTATCAACACATTACCCGTCCGAAAGCCATCAAATCTACTTTTTCCAAACAATGCCCAAAAGAATTATTTGTATGTATAAAAAACACATATAAGCCCAAACAAATCAAGAATAATAGATAGCACGTGATTTCATATCTTCAATGTTTGTAGTAGCATGCTACAAAGCTAAGTAATTAATTTGCATTTATTGCAATTACAGAGGTGGACAGGTTATAATATTATGAATCAAAAGATTACGTCCAAAAATCGCATATTTAGTGGACAATTTCAAATTAAATTTCCTGCACTTTTTGAAGAAATTCATCTAAAGACTCCTCTTTCTTTAGTTTCAGGCGCTCTTTCAGCCGGGATTTCGCCTTGAAAATAGTATGAATATCCTTGCTGTCAAAAACGGCCATCAACTCTTTGGAGGTAAATCCTAATAATATTAAAGCCAAGAGTTCAATATCGCGTTTTGTTAATTGAGTATGTTCTTCTTTCAATCTAATGAGAAGATCTAAATGCAGACAGTTGACCAAATTGAATATTTTATCCCATTCTTTAGAAGTCATTTTTTCGGTTATGGCAGTTCCATTCTTCAATATCTTTACAAGTTCGCTCACCCCTATTTTGCTGCGAAGTTCTACATTTTCTTTCGTCAGGCGATTTATTTGATAGCTCAGGTCTTTGATTTTAGCATACATCTCCTTTGCTCTTTCATCATTCGGCTGCCTATACCTGCATATATCATTCAAAAATACGACAACCCGTCTATTACCTTTCTTTACTGTTTTTCCGATCTGCCCTATCTTCAGTTTTACATACCCATGCCTATTATAAAAATAACAGGCTACAAGCAGAAACAGGACGGACATCGCTATAGCCGCCCCCAATTGCAATATCCTATTCTCCATTTCAATCTGTGCTTTTTCTTTTTCCAAATGCAATGCTCTGTAGTGTGCCTGTTTGTCACTGTTCTTTTCGAAATGATCAACAGCAAAAGCGATGGAGGAATTAGCAGAGGCGGGGCTACTCTTTCTATCAAGTGCCAGCGTCAGCAGCAAGCCATAATCTGCCCGTTCAAGAATTGTCACAACCTCATCCGATCTGGACGTGCATGCCCCAAAAGCCATAATAAAAAAAGATAAAAAGGTGATGGTGCATCCAGTCTGTTTCATTTGTGTATTGTTTCAGTTTTTCCAATAGTACAAAATTAATTAAAAATCAATCAAATACAACTCTTTTCAAAGAAAACAATCACATTAATACGCCCAACAAAGGAATTCCGCTGTTATCACCCAAGAATCACGGCTTTTTCCGGTAAAATTACGGTTCTCGGAGCAAAAAAAGCGAATATTGTCGTTAAGAACTGATATATAACGCATTAAGTTAAAAAGTTGGAAAATGGGAACGTTTCATCGTTCTGCATCAGTTTGCATATCAATATATAACTCGCTGATAACTAATTTTGTAACCACAAAAGGCAACTTCTGTAAGTTGGGCGACCTCCTACAATCTCGAAGTGATTATTGCCCTTGCGTTTAGACTGAATACATACGAGGCAAGTAGGATAAGGCAGAAAATATTAGAGGGGTTGTGTCAGCAAAGAGAGAAAAAAGCAAACTTTTTTTTTGTATTACTGAATAATAAAGTCCGCTTAAATTAGAACTATGTACAAAGTAATATATTTCGAGTCAAACGAATAAATTACTTGGTAATTTCTCATTTATTTAAATCATTTTCATATCTTCGCATTTGAAAAATCATCAAAATTTCAAAGGTAGAATGACTAATGAATATTCTATAGATAGTATTACTCTTAAGCAACGCATAGAAGCGATACCAGAAGATTGCATTTTGTTCAGGTCTGATTTTCCTGAATACCACACAGAATTTGTGGGAAGCATTTTGTCTGAGTTAACGACCGAAGGTATACTTGTAAAAATTGCACATGGGATATATGCCAAACCGAGAAAAAGCAAATTCGGTGTTGTACTGCCCTCAGTTGATAAGATTGTACAAGCAATTGCTACCAGAGATAATGCAGAGGTCTTACCATCTGGTATGACAGCATTGAATGCATTAGGACTATCAACTCAAGTGCCAATGAATTACACATACTTAACTACTGGAAGTGAAAGAACTGTAAACCTATCCAATAGAAAAGTAGTATTAAAGCGAGGTGTACCCAAAAATTTCTGTTATGGTACTCGTCTCATCTCTTTACTTGTTCAGGCACTTAAAGCTCTGAAAAAAGAGAATATAGGAGAAAGTGAATTGAATGTCATCCGGCAATTGGTGTCAAAAGAATCCGATAAGGAGAATTTAGTTAAGGACATTGATATGATGCCTGTATGGATGAAACGAATTATAAAACCAATGCTAACCGCTTAAAATAGACTTAGATTATGGGAAAATTGTGGTTAAACAATGAAATAGTGGATCGTTTGGCAATGTTACAGCAGACAGAAACCGAACACCTTGGTGTTAATCAAGTTGCTATTGAAAAAGACTGGTGGGTAACTGTTACATTGAAGGCATTATTCCAAACAGATTGCCGTGATTCTTTAATATTCAAAGGCGGAACATCATTATCAAAAGGGTTTAATATCATAGAGCGTTTCTCTGAAGACATTGACTTGGCAATCAGTCATTCATTCTTTGGTATTGAGAAGACCGGTAAAAGTCAGCGTGAGAAATTACGCAAAATGTCACGAGCATATATTCATGAGACACTTTCTGCTCAATTAGATACCCGCTTGAAAGAAATGGGAATTTCCGGGTACAGTATAGAGAATGTATCTCAAGTCCAGGATAAAAATGGAGAATGGCAACCTATAGATTCAGACAAGGATCCTACTGTAATCCTATTACACTATCCATCGATTCTTGAAGATACGATCAATTATATTCCTCCACGTGTAAAGATAGAGATTAGTTGCCTTTCAATGGATGAACCTACGAAGTTGCGGCAGATTCGTTCTCTAATAGGTGAAAGTTTTGATGGCGAAGATACTGATGCAGAAAGTCTTGTTAGGTTTCTTCATTTATGGTGAATCATTGGAGTTTGATGCACTTATGCAGAAAATGAGAGAGCTGCAAGAACGAGTGAGAGTTATGTAAAAATCAAATTTTCAGATAAAATGCCTTTCAAGAGAAAAAGGCATTTTGAAATCCATTACTCCGCCTCTAAAAAACAGCACAGAAACGGCATCCGTGATTCAACAGGATGAATATTTCGTGAATAATACATACAAAATAATCAAATACGACAAAAACGCATCTGACAAAAAAGGAGAATGAAAAGAAATCCGTTTTTGTTACAAAAACTCTTCCAAAAAGGTGTTTTACAAGTATTTTGCAAAACACGATATAACGCCATAAACAATTAACTATCAAACAGATAATAGAACAGTAGGGTTCACAAGGTTCAGGGTTCACCTTTGAACCCTTCTTGCCGTAAGAAAAAAAAGTGCTACATTCATTTAATGTAAAGAAAAAGATATAGTAAGCCACAAATTGACCATGTTAAAAACTTTCCCAATAATAATAGCAGAAAAACTCTTTTTACTATTTTTATAAAAATAAGATACAAAACTGCACAACATTTGCTAACAAATTGATTATCAATTCTAAAAATAATAATATCACGAAAAGAAGGGTTCAAGGGTGAACCCTGAACCTTGTGAACCCTAAAAGACAAAACCGGACAAAATATATGTTAGAAAAATGCACCTTTTCTTCTTTTTTCAAGACAAAGCGTTATTAGTACCAATAACAAGAAAATAAGTTACATCTAATTTAAATGGAAAAGAGCTTCGCATCCACACTTTGAAAGATGTAATATGCTTCCGAAAAACACATAACGTCTTTTGAAAAAACATATAGCATCCTTCAGAAAAAGACTTAGTATCTTTTAAAAAAACATATAACATCTTTCAGAAAAACATATAGCATCTTTCAAAAAAAGATGTAGTATGTTTTAATAAAAAGAGGCCGGAATAGCCTAACCTCATCGACAACGCATTCTTCTTCACACGCCGGTTATGGGGCAGAAGATATCATCACAGAAAAAGTGGAGATGCCGGAGATGCCGGAAATACTCAAACATCCTCTATAAACGGCTCGCCAAGAGCCTCAAAAACACAGATGTCAATGGTAAAAATAGCACACATTTTACCGGTTTCATAAGTCACTGAATATCAACATGTTTAAATATACGGTATTTTTCTCGTAGAGAAACGGTCGGTTCCTCGTAGAGTTTCACCCCGTTTCTCTACGAGAAACAACGTCTTCCTCTACGAGAAACCCGACTAAGATTCACAAAACACAACAAAGACAGAACAATCCACTTATTCGTCCAGCCAATTTTGTATCTGCGAAATCGCCTGCTTTCTCATGTCTTCCGGCAAAGTACTGATCCGTGCCAGATGGCTTCCTCCGGGTTGAATAAACACCGATACATTTTTCTTCCCTTTGAGCCAAGTCACGCCGGCAGCAGTCCAAGGATCGTTTTGTCCGTAGATAAATATCATCTTCGGGTCATTCTCCTTCAGAAAGTTTACTATTTTCCGGCTAAGCTTTTTATGAAATTTTATGTGACGCAACTCTTTCGGAAGCATCAACCTCCGCAAATAATCCTTGCTGCTTTTGATAGAAAGATATTCCCTGAACGGTTCGACATCATAACCGTAATACCCCAATTCGCGGGCGGCCTGTACGAAGAAAGAGAGATTCGGGCTGTCAGAAGCAAAATAAGACGGCTCGCTGACCGTCAGTAAATGCCGGAATATCTCTTCATCCGATGCGGCAGAAGAAGGGATATCGCTCACGTCCGTCCCCCACTGCCAAAATGCAAACGAATACTCCAACACACAAAAATCATAAATCTCCTCTAACGGGGCACGAAAAGCGCATTTCTTTTCCGTGCAATAAGTTTCGAAACGGGACAATAACCTGCTTTTCCTCTTCAATGCTTCCAGCTGGAAATCCTCTACCGCTTTTCGCTCTTCGGCCGTAGAGACCTGCCGCAGAAACGGCTCATGCCTGCCGTCTTCCACACCATAACAAAGCGGTGCTACATAAGGTACCGAAATATCCACATCGTCCGGAAAAAAGGCGCGGTACAACAAGGAAGTCTGCCCGCCTTTACTAATACCGGTACTTATCCATTTCCCCGTATATATCGTTTTAAATGCAGCAGCCACGGCATGCAGGTCTTCGGCAGAGTTTTCGGCAGTCAGATACTTCCAGTCTTTCGGTTCCGGAACGGACTCTAAGAAATAACGGTGTTCTACAAATATCATATTGGCATTGAACAAGCGCGACAACTCCTCACGATAACCCGGACGCACGGCATAGGCGGCCCCATATCCCTCGGTAACGATCACCGTAGGACGGTCGAAGCCGACATGCGCCACGATAACCCGCTGACGGAACGAACCTTTTTTCGGATGGCGATGATCCAGAGGTTGGGAAAAATAAACAACGTATTTCTCGGCAAACTCGGTTGTCTCCAATGGTTTCACACGATCGACAAGAGCTATGTTTTCCACCTTTTCCAGCAAAGCGGTCTGCGCCGACAGACGGGCGGACAGCAGCAGAAGCAAGAAAACCCAAAATACTGCATAATAACGAGGTAACTGTTTCATATATATATCCGATTTTAATTTCGTACAAAGATACCCCCTTTCCGGAGATAACCCGACTTATACTTTAACATTTTAACACTCAGCTCTGCGAACCTTTTATGACAGAAGTTGTTGTTTCTATCAAAAGCCTAAGGTACCAGGGCAGGATTTTTTATTTAACCTAAACATTATAGAAGATATGAAGAGATTAATTCCTATTTTATTGGCGGTCTTCGCGTTCGCTGCTTGCGAAAAAGACCCCGACATGGACAAATTAGACAATGATTATTTGGTGTATACCAATTACGACAAGAAAGCTGACTTCAAAGCGTTCACCACTTACTACTTGCCGGACAAGATTCTCGTGATCAACGACAAAGAAGAGCCGGAATACTTGGAAGGAGAAGCTGCACAAGAAATTCTCGCCGCTTATAAAAGCAATATGGATCAAAGAGGCTACACAATGGCTGCTTCCAAAGAAGAGGCGCAATTGGGTATACAGGTCAGTTACATCAAAAGTACCTATTACTTCACCGATTACGGACAACCGGAATGGTGGTGGGGCTATCCCGGATACTGGGGCTCAGGCTACTGGGGCAACTGGGGTGGCGGATGGTATTATCCATACGCTGTGAACTATAGCTATAGCACCAACTCATTCATCACGGAAATCGTAAATCTGGATGCACCGGAAGGACCGAAGGAGAAACTGCCTATCTTATGGACGAGCTACATGACCGGCTTGGTCTATTACAGCAGCATGAACAAAGCACTCGCCGTGAGAGGTGTTAACCAGGCATTTGCACAATCACCTTATCTTACTAACAAATAACAACTAACATCAAAAACGTTATGAAAACAATAAAATATATTTCCCTCAGAGTGTTGGCCGTCGCAGCCCTCGCTCTCGTCTTTGCCATGCCGGCAAAGGCACAGTTATCAAACAACGGATATGCGAACATCGACTGGCAGTTTAATGTGCCGCTGAGCAATGGATTTGCCGATGATGCAAGTGGCTGGGGTATGAACTTCGAAGGCGGTTATTTCGTCACTCCTAACCTGGGGTTGGGTCTCTTCCTGAACTATCACACCAACCATGAGTATGTGGGTCGTGAAACCTTTCCGATAAGCGGCGGCAGCATGACCAGCGACCAGCAACATACCATCTTTCAGTTGCCCTTCGGTGCCGCCGCACGCTATCAATTCAACCGTGGCGGAGCATGGCAACCTTATGCCGGTGTAAAACTCGGTACCGAATACGCCAAAGTTCGCTCTAACTATAACATATTTGAGTCCAGAGACGAAAACTGGGGCTTCTACCTATCACCGGAAGTCGGTCTGAATGTTTACCCGTGGGCATACGGTCCGGGCTTGCACCTGGCACTATACTATAGCTATAGCACCAACAAAGCCAGCGTATTGACTTACGACGTGGATAAACTGAACAACTTCGGTTTCCGTATCGGACTTTCTTTCTAAGGCTGAAAAGCTGAGTTCGAAAGCAGAAAGAGGATGTGTCATCAATTTAGCACATCCTCTTCTTTTTCGTATTGTGCATAATCATGGGGATAAGCAAACACGCAGCTAACAAGTATAAAGAAACCACCGGAATGGAACAGGATGAGAATAACCATAATTTCGGTATCACACATACGATTGGATTTGTTGCGATGCTTGCAACTCTTATCTTCAACCATAAATTTTTCTTGTTGCAATGTAAATTCTTTGCAGAAATCATCTGCCATACAATAAATCTCCGTAACTTTAGCCTCTGAGAACATAATAGTAGCAATCATTTAAATGTTATAATTGGGTACTATAAATTTATAGGTTTATGAATGTAAAGAAATATAACTTACATAATGACATTTGATGATATAAAAACATTGATTGCTTCGGATGAGTCACGGACTCTAGAGTTAAAGAAAACTACCGGCGAGTTGAAGAACGGTATGCATTCGGCTTGTGCTTTCCTCAATACGGAGGGAGGATGGTTGATTTTTGGTGTTGCCCCCAAGTCACTGAAGATAATCGGACAAGAAGTTACAGATAGTACCCAACGGGAAATCGCTCAGGCACTCGCGGGGCTTGATCCAACTGTTGATGTCTATATCAATTATGTAGATGTACCTGACTATCCTGGCAATAAAGTTATTGCTATGCACTTTGATGGTTGGGTTTGGGGTGGGCGTCCTCACACCTTTCATGGTTGTCCTTATTACAAAGTCGAGAGTACGACAAAAGTCATGCCACACAATATGTATGATGAGCGCATACGAGCGCATCAACCTCAACTGTACTCGTGGGAGGGGCAAACGGCAGGTAGCATCACTCTTGCCGATTTGAATGAAAAATATATCCGAGGCTGTATACGTCTTGGTGTAGAAGGCGGCCGTATCCCAACGAGTGCAGCGAATGCTCCGATTGATGATATTTTGTCGAAATGGAAGTTACTGAAGAACGGTGTGCCTACAAATGGGGCTGCCATACTGTTCTCTAACAATATCGATGAATTTCCCCAGTTCCGATTGAGAATGGCTCGTTTTGTGGGAAACGACAAGAATGAGTTTATCGATAATCAGCGTGTCGAGGGTGGCTTTTTCGACCTCCTTGATGCAGGTATGGCTTTCTTCTTTAAGCACCTTAACCTCAGCGGAAAGATTACAGATCTCAGCTTGCAACGTGAGGAACATCTTGAAGTTCCATATAAAGCATTGAGGGAAGCTCTTATAAATTCTCTTTGCCACCGTCAATGGGAGAAATATAATTTGACAAACAGCATCGCAATCTATGATGACCGTATTGAAATTGCAAATCCAGGCGTTTTCCCTCCCCAAATTACGCCAGAGTCAATTAAGGAGCCTCATGAGTCATATCCATATAATCTGAAGATTGCCGAGGCACTTTATAAATCGACCTATTTGGAGAGTTGGGGTAGTGGAGCTAAGCGCATCATGGATGCCTGCCGTGAGCAAGGCGTGGAAGAGCCTATTTGGAAATGGGACGGTGGCTTTGTGATAGTAACATTCAAGCGACCTAAGCACGTTCCAAGTACGACCCAAGTAGGACTTAAGTATGTCCCCACTACGGTTCAAGTTCAGAGAGTGATTGAATTAATGGGAGATGAATATATGGGAATGAAGGAAATTATGAATCTGTTTGATTTGAAAAGTGTCAAGCGATTCCGAGAGAACTATATTCAACCGGCATTATCAGAAGGAGCAATTGAGCGTCTATATCCAGATTTACCAAACCATCCAAAACAAAAATACCGTTTAACAGACTCTGCAAAAGAATGGAAAAAGAATACCTATTAATATTTAAGTAGAGAACAACCTCAATCCGATAGAGTTTCATTCCAACTGATTGCCACTCCTGCTACCGCTATCATGCACCTTCGTTTATAGCTCTGCTCATCCTCATCGGGGTTGCGTCCATTCCTGCGAAGGTCAAACGTATCACCTCCACCAGCAGATGATGTCGGAATTGGATGTCCGCCAATAAGAGCATCGACAATGGCGAAGAACTTCTCTCGAAAATCCGGAATGGCCAAAACATCCAATTAGTATTTTCATTCACCACCCATTGCCTCATACAGCACCTCCTGTATCTGCGGACGGATATCCAATTCCATCAATTTGCGGTTTGTTGCATCAGGATAAGTACGGTTACTTAAGAACACATAGATCAGTTCATTATCCGGATCGACCCAGGCACAAGTACCCGTAAAGCCGGTATGGCCATATACGGAAGCCGGTGCGGATTTTGCACAAGGGCTTTTATCGGGGTTTTTCATATCCGGTTTGTCAAAACCGAGTCCGCGACGGCTGATTTTAGAAACCTCCGTGGTGAACAGTTTACAGGTTTCACGGCTTAAGTAACGGTGTCCGTCCAACTCTCCTTCATTCAGAAGCATCTGATAAACACGGGCTATTTCACGGGCATTGGAGAACAATCCGGCATTGCCGCTGACCCCTCCCTGAAATGCGGCGCACTCGTCATGAACGAATCCCTGCAATACGCTTTTTCGCAGGAATCTATCATGGGTGGAAGGAACGATTTCCGACTTCGGAAGACGGCGCAGAGGGAGATACAGCGTATGCTCCAACCCCATCGGGCCGTAAAATTCTTTCGCCAGATACTCATCCATCGGCATACCGGCCAATTGCTCGACCAAAAAACGTAAAAGAATAAAGCCGACATCACTGTAACGGTATTGCTTGGTCTTCAAGGGTGTCTCCGAAATCTTTTCCTGCAAAATCTGCATGAAAGACTTATGAAGCCACAGGCTGTCACTAATCTGCAAACTGCATTCGGGAGTACGAACGCCGGAAGTCATCCCCGGCAAAAAGCGGAAATTAGGATTTGCCCATGTAGCAGTTCCCAGACGCAACGGATGCTGCGCATCCCGCCGTGCGGAAAACAGGTGTCCCTTGTAACTCTCTTTGTCGATCGCTTCGGGATAAAGAACGATTCCGGAAGGCAGCCCGGACTGATGCAAGAGTATCTCACGAATCGTGATGTTCCTCTTATCGGTTTTCTGCAACCACGGTAGATAATCGGAGAGTTTATCCGACAGGTTAAAACGCCCCTTATCATAGAGCTTCATCAAAGCCAACAGTGTTCCGGTTGTCTTTGAAAGCGAAGCAATGTCATACACATCGGTAGAGCGCACCGGTGCGCTGCCTTTTCCGGCATGAGTGCCAAAGCAACGGTCGTACATCATCTTTCCCTCTTTCATCACCACAATCTGGCAACCGGGATAAGCGCCTGCCTCTATTCCCATCCGGGCAATGGAATCAATCCGGCTGAGCATTGCGGAAGACATGCCGTATTCTTCCGGTTTAAAATAAGGAGGAGTGTGCGGAGTAATCGTCACCCCGTCTCCCGTAGCAAACAATTCGCCGAGGCTGGCGGAAAGACGCCCGTCTGCCGAAGCGCGGGCAAAAAGGACATCGGCCACCTGCCGTTGCACATCCTGCCCCGCGGAGTGTGCCAGTACCACGGCCTGTGCCGTCGAAACGGCACGATGTATCTGCAGCATCATCTTTCCGGGGGTAAAGAAAAGATAAACTGACGGGGGGAGCTTTTCGTCAGCAGCCCATCCGGCAAAGAAGCGCTGAAAAGGTGCCAACTGCTGTTCGCTTACAGCCACGATAACCCGCTGATAACCGGAGAGCGAATCCCTCAAAACCTTTTCCTGCACTTCGGTCATTCCTTTACGAAGACGGAAACGCACCAGTGGCGTGTACTGCCCCAGCCGGCCGGCAAGTGTATCCGTCGCTCCGGCATCACCCACTTCCAGCAGCGCCATAGCAGGTATCTCTTTATCTGCATGAAGCGGCAGGATGTGCTCTTTATTATTCAAAACAGTTATGGCTGCCAGATTCAGGCGACGTATCAGATCACGCGTCTGAGGGGTGTTGATCCGGGTTCCCAAACCGGAAAGCTGTATATTCGGCTTCCGGCTAAGCCCAAGGGCATATTTATAAGTAAGTACTTTCCGGCATTTACGGTCCAGCTCCTCGCGCGAGAAATCACCACGCTCTACCGCTCCAACCACGGCCGGAATTTCCGCTTTCAGATTTCTCGGAGCGAGAACCATGTCATTTCCGGCCTTTAAAGCCTGCAAGCAGAGATCGGCATTTCCCGAAACGCCTTTCATGGCAAGCGCATCTGTAAAAACCAATCCTTTGAAAGCCAACTCTTCCGTCAGCAATCCATACACCACATTGCGCGAAAGGGAGGAAGGCAATCCGTCCGAAGGTTCGATAACAGGCACCTGAAGATGCCCTACCATCATGCCGCCCAACCCCGCGCGTATCGCTTCTTTAAACGGATACAACTCCACGCTGTCCAAGCGATCACGCGTAAAGGGCAAGACAGGCAATGCCTTATGAGAATCCACATCCGTATCTCCATGCCCCGGAAAATGCTTGCAGACGGAAAGGACACGTCCACTCTCCAGACCACCGGCATAAGCAATCACCTTATCCGACACCCGCATAGGGTCTTCGCCAAAAGAACGATTATTGATTACCGGATTCAGCGGATTGATATTCACATCCGCCACAGGGGCAAAATTGACCTGCACGCCGAGTTCACGGCATTGACGGGCCATCTCACGCCCATACTCATAAATCAACTGATTGTCCTGTATACATCCCAATACCATGTTGCGCGGAAAAAGCGGAGTGCCCCGAAGGCGCATCGACAGCCCCCATTCTCCGTCAAAAGTAATCATCAGCGGCAGGCGTGCCATGCGCTGCGCCTGATTGGTGAGGATAGCCTGTGTCTGCATCTTTCCGCCGGAGAATAAAAGACCGCCTACCTTATAAGTATCCACCGCTTCGCGAAGCAGTGCCTGATTGGCCTTGGTGTCTACCGGAGCAATGGTATAAATAAACAATTGCCCGACTTTCTTTTTCACACTGAGCCGGTTCATCACCGAATCCACCCATTGCCGGCAATGCGGGTCTTGTTCTGCTTTATAAAGAAGAAGGGGAGATACGTTCGTCTGACCGTACAAAAACTCACCGAAGCAAAAAAGCAGCAGAATCATCAGGTGTTTCTTCATCTCATCTAATAAATATATGATTGGCTGATTATCAGTTTAGCATCCGTTTTCGTTATCACCGTTCAAATGTCAGATCTATTTTTCCGACAAAAATACCATTCTTGCCCGTATGCGATACAGGAATCGATTTACCGTCCAGATTTTGGAAAAAGACAGGCTCCTGCATGAAAGTATGGGAGTGTCCGCCGAGCACGACATCGATATTCCGTGTCTGGTGTACCAGCATCTCATCTTCTTTTATACCGAGATGCGACAAGCAGACTACGGCATCACACCCTTCCTCGTTTTTCAACTTCGCCGCTACTTCATTCGCCACCGCTATGGGATCCTTGAACACGACACCTTCACACTTATCGGCCTGTACGAGCCCTTCCATTTTTGCACCAAGCCCGAATACGCCGATTTTCAATCCGCCACGTTCCAATACGACATACGGTTTCACAAGACCTTCGAGCACAGTACCCTCCGTGCCATAATTGGAACAGACGATGGGGAAATCAGCCATCTTGAACAGACGCGCCATGTTTTCCAAGCCGAAATCGAACTCGTGATTACCGATAGCGGCCGCATCGTACTTCATCAGGTTCAACATTTTAACTTCCACCTCTCCCTTGAAAAGATTGTAATAAGGGGTACCTTGCGAAAAGTCTCCGCAGTCGAATACCAACACATCGGGGTTATTTTCACGGAACCGGTCCAACAGGGTGACCCGGCGCACAAAACCACCCATACCGGCATACTTGTCGGCAGCATGTGCATCGACGGGCTCGATGCGGCTATGGGTATCACTGGTTTGCAACAAGGTAAGAGTTTTGGTGGTATGCTGTGCCAATCCCGGAAGAGCGACACACAACAACAAACATATAGCTATTGATAATCGAAACCTTTTCATTATCTGGTTATTTTGTAAATTCGTTACTCATGATCATTTTACCGTAATTCTTCCTTCTATGCGGGAGGTAATCTTCTTTCCGGCCTTCGTCTGCTGCTCCACATACTCCATGAACAGCCCACGCAAAGTCGCTCCGGAAGGGCACTCCCGACTCTCGGCTTTCACCAATGGCATCATTCCATCATTTCCGTCAGCCAGATAGTCAATGGTAGCTACCGAGTACAGTCTGTTGTCATCCACCGGTTTTCCCCCGACAGTACCGCCCAGCAGTTTGCCGTCTTGGGTAATATCCAGATGGACCCCACTGACTCCCTCCCCCCGACGGGCGGCAATGGCGGCAAACAGCTCTTTCAAGACGTCCCCTTTCATTGTTAGTACACAAAGGGAGTTTTCGAAAGGTAATATCTCATAAATGTTTCCACAAGTAATCTCGCCTTCCGAAAGTATATTGCGCAACCCGCCCATATTCACCAATCCCATATCGGCCGGTTTGCCCGATACCCGTACGGCAGCCGCTCTCAACACATCCGCCACCAGATTGGACAACAAGCTCTCCGGTGTCCCTTTGTCCATCGTCATCTCACTCGTACCGACCACACGATACATCATGCTATCTACCGAAGCCTTATACGGAGCCAACAATGCCACGGCGTCCGTATCCGGATGTGCATCCCATATTGAATCGATTGTAATCATGCTTCCGTTGATTCCGGTCAGTTTATAAGGCGACTGGCAGGAAGCAAGCATCAAAAGCCCCGTTAGGGCTACTCCCGAAAAGAGCTTTGCATAAGTTTGTTTCATATACTGTTTTTTTAATCAAGTGACAAATATAGATAAAAATGTTGGTAGTGTGCCAAAAAATTCGTTACTTTGCACCGCTTTCGCGCAATCGCTGTCAGGAGAGAGTTGCCTGATATGTTGCGTTGTAACGATAAAACAATTTAATAATAACAACAATGGATTTAATTAAAATTGCAGAAGAAGCATTTGCTACCGGTAAACAGCATCCGAGCTTCAAGGCAGGTGACACAGTAACCGTAGCATATCGTATCATTGAAGGTAACAAAGAGCGTGTACAGTTGTACCGTGGTGTTGTTATCAAAATCGCTGGTCACGGTGACAAGAAACGTTTTACAGTACGCAAAATGTCAGGAACAGTAGGTGTAGAAAGAATTTTCCCGATTGAATCACCGGCTATCGACAGTATCGAAGTGAACAAGGTAGGTAAAGTTCGTCGCGCTAAATTGTATTATCTGCGTGCACTTACCGGTAAGAAAGCCAGAATCAAAGAAAAAAGAGTTAACGGTTAATTCCGATAATCTCCAATTCGAGATAAAAAAGAGAAAGTTCCACAAGGAGTTTTCTCTTTTTTATTTTTCCATATAGTACAAGATAATGATTCCAAAAACATACCGGCAAAAGTGAGACCAAGTAGAAATCTTTGTCGGTAAAGCTTCATCTTTCTTTTCTTGTGTTATCTTTGTCCCAAAAATACTATAGATTTTATTCGCATCTTTCTTCCTTCTTTTGTATTGTATCACTTTGATGCAGTGAAAATAAAGTGTTACTCTGTGGTGATGAATACCCACATCACAATTACGTGGGCATCCGTAAATGCATTATAGCTTCACGGTTACTTTTCCAGTCTCGAAGTCCAATTCCAAGGTAACGACAGAGGCATCTTTCAGCAATACCCTCAATACATCCCCCTGCCAATGCACGAACAATGTTTCAAAGGACGGGACATAATGCTGTATGCCCGTTACGTTTGAGTTCCATCTACGCTGCGTCTCCCCTACTTCTTCCGGAAAATCCAGTTTCTCTTCCAAATCACCGGAAATAGTGTATTTAAAAAGATCTTTTCCTTCCAAGCTATAGTAATCGCCAGTCATCTTATCCCTGTTTTTAAGTAGAAGAGTCACCACACACCCCTGCCTGACTGTATCAAGCGTTATTACCTTCTTGCCATCAACCACAACTCCATCCATATAACCTACGCCAAAAGCATTATAAACGCCCGCATTTCCCAGGCATATCACAGAGAATCCTTTCGTCTGAATGTCAAATGCCAGCCAATTAAATTCTTCATCTCCCTTCACAAAGTCGCTCACAACCACAACCCTATATGTTCCCGGCTCCAATTCTCCGGTGGAATAAGAGACTCTCTCTTTTACATTAGAGACATAACGGGTATCTCTTGCAACGACAGATACTCCTTCCTCCTCTTGCTTCAATACCAAATAAGAAAAACGAAGCTGAAGCCCATCTGTCAGTTCACCTGTAAAAAGCAGATTCCCCTCCACACTTTCCAAATCCTTCACAACATCGTATGCCGACGTATTAACAGTCAGCCGGATCGCATTATCCTCTTCTCCACAAGACACCAGGGAGGTGTAAACACACAGACATACGAACAGACAAAACAATCCCTTCATTCTTCTTTTTTTCATTGTATCAGATATATTAGTTCTACATAAAGAGTTATCATCCCCAACATCCCGGCAGCCGTTCTCCTAAAACGGGCTAACGTACGGTTGAGTGAAAAAGCTCTTCATAGCTATAAACAATAAAAGGATCCATTTATTGCCGGACATACCAACAAAAGCCCCGGACAAACAAATGTTCGCCCGAGGCTTTTACCTTTATAAATTAACGTGTAGACTTTCCCGATTACATTTCTTTCAGTTCCCAAGCCAATGCACTGGCGCCCAGTACAGCAGCATCGGAATCTTTCAATTCGGAAACCAACAGTTTGGTTTTACCTTTATAGATATTAAGCAAGTTTTCTTCCATTGCTTTATGGATCGGTTTCATGATGTAATCACCGGATTTTGCAAGACCACCGAACAGCACGATTGCCTCCGGACTGGAGAATGCAATAAAATCTGCCAATGCCTCACCAAGTATGGTACCAGTGAACTCGAAGATTTCCTGTGCCAGTTTGTCACCCTGTACCGCTGCATCATATACATCCTTGGAAGTGATGTTTTCTGCAGGAATGTTGCGCAAAAGGCTGGCATCCGTGCGAGCAGCCAGGAATTCACGAGCTGTACGGGCTACACCTGTAGCCGAGCAATATGTTTCCAGACAACCTTTACGTCCGCAACCACATACACGTCCTGTACCGCGACGAACAATCACATGGCCCAGCTCACCGGCAAAGCCGTCGTGACCATAAACCATCTGTCCGTTAACAACAATACCGCTACCTACACCGGTACCCAATGTAATCATGATAAAATCTTTCATACCGCGTGCCGCACCATAGGTCATTTCTCCTACGGCTGCCGCATTGGCATCATTGGTCAAAGCGGTAGGGATACCAAGACGTTCTTCAAACATGGCAGCCAAAGGAATAATACCCTTCCACGGCAAGTTGGGAGCGAACTCGATTGTTCCGCTATAATAGTTTCCGTTAGGAGCACCGATACCGATACCCTTTATTTTTTCAACTCCGCCTTGTGAAATGATAAGAGGAAGAAGATTTTTGCATACTTCATCCACATATTCTTCTACAGTTTCATAAGCCTGGGTTTTTACAGAGCCGCTTGCAATAATAGTTCCGCGTGCATCTACAATACCAAAGACAGAGTTTGTTCCGCCTATGTCAATACCTACTACGTAGGGTTTTTCCATGTTTGAATTCATGATAGTTCGTTTAAAAGGGTTAGCTTATTAATAATTTATTGCACACAAATTACGCAAAGAAGATTGAGTCTACAAAATGTTTTTTTAAAAAAGTTCACTTTGTTTGCAACTTTTCGTATCTCCCGTGCGTCTAATAGAAGAAATGACAGGAAAAGCCAAACTTAATAAGAAAAATTGTGATACACCTCAAAGACATTAACAAGACTTACTACAATGGAGCTCCCCTCCATGTACTCAAAGGCATCAACCTCGACATCGAACGTGGAGAGTTCGTTTCCATCATGGGAGCATCGGGGTCGGGTAAGTCTACCTTACTGAATATACTGGGCATTCTCGACAACTATGACACCGGTGAGTATTACCTGAACAACGTACTGATAAAAAATCTCAGTGAAAACAAAGCCGCAGAATACAGAAACCGGATGATAGGGTTTATCTTCCAGTCTTTCAATCTGATTTCTTTTAAGAATGCGATGGAGAATGTTGCCCTGCCGCTGTTCTATCAGGGAGTAAGCCGAAAAAAGAGAAATGCCCTGGCATTGGAGTATCTGGATAAGTTAGGGCTGAAGGACTGGGCGCATCACATGCCCAATGAAATGAGCGGCGGTCAGAAACAGCGCGTCGCCATTGCACGCGCATTGATTACCCAGCCTCAAATTATCCTGGCTGACGAGCCGACCGGCGCACTGGACAGTAAGACTTCCGTCGAGGTAATGCAAATATTAAAAGACCTCCACCAGACAGGTATGACCATCGTCGTAGTGACACACGAAAGCGGGGTAGCCAATCAAACGGATAAAATCATTCATATCAAAGACGGAATCATCGAACGGATTGAAGAGAACCTCAATCACGATGCATCTCCTTTCGGACAACACGGAATAATGAAGTAAAGATATTTACGATTGGACTATTGACTATTTACGATTGAGAAATCTTTGTAAATCATAAAGCCAAGAGACAATCGTAAACACAAAAGTAAAATTCAATCGTCTAATTGTAAATCGTTAAATCGTAAATAAAATCATGTTTGACATTTGGCAAGAAATATATGGTACCATCAAGCGGAACAAACTGCGTACATTCCTCACCGGATTTGCCGTAGCATGGGGTATCTTTATGCTTATCGTGCTGTTGGGAGCAGGCAACGGGCTGATTCACGCGTTCGAACAATCGTCTTCGGAGCGTGCCCTGAATTCCATCAAAATATATCCCGGATGGACAACCCAATCATACGAAGGGCTGAAAGAGGGACGGAATATCCGGCTGGACAACACGGATCTGGACATAACCCGAAAGCAGTTTCAGGAAAATGTAATCGAAGTCGGCGCCACCTTATATCAACGAAGTTCCAATCTGAGTTTCGGTAAGGAATATGTCAATCTGAGCCTCACCGGAGTATTCCCCAACTTTCCGGAAGTGGAAACGATTAAGCTATCCAAAGGACGGTTCATCAACGACATCGACATACAGCAAAGGAGAAAGGTCATCGTTCTAAATGCCAAAACTGCCGAAATACTTTTTGACAAAAGCCACACGGAACCGATCGGACAGAATGTGAAGACAGGCGGCATTGTCTATCAAGTGGTAGGATTGTATGAAGATCAGGGAGACAACAGTTCAAGCGATGCCTACATTCCGTTCACCACCCTCCAGATCATCTACAATAAAGGGGATAAACTCAACAACATCGTTTTCACCACCAAAAATCTGAAGTCGATAGAAGATAATGAAGCCTTTGAGGCTCAATATCGCAAAGCATTGGGAGCCCACCATCGCTTTGCTCCGACTGACGAAAGCGCCATCTGGATATGGAACCGATTTACCAGTTACCTGAGCAACATGAAGGCCATGAGCATACTCCGGATAGCCATTTGGGTAATAGGCATCTTCACACTGCTAAGCGGCATTGTAGGGGTCTCGAATATTATGCTGATTACCGTAAAAGAACGGACCCGGGAGTTCGGTATCCGCAAGGCATTGGGAGCAAAGCCACGGTCTATCTTATGGCTCATTATCGTAGAAAGCGTTGCAATCACTACTTTTTTCGGATATATAGGAATGGTCTGCGGCATTGCGGTAACCGAATGGATGAACAGTGCTTTCGGAAACCAGCAGATGGATAACGGAATATGGTCGACAACCGTATTCTCCAATCCGACGGTAGATCTGAGCATTGCCATACAAGCAACTCTGACCTTAGTTGTAGCAGGTACTTTAGCCGGATTCTTTCCTGCCCGGAAAGCAGTAAGTATCAGCCCGATAGAAGCACTAAGAGCAGACTGAGTTTATCCGATGATTTACAAATTACGGCTTGTGCCGGAAAGTATAAAGAATTAATCGCCGCAAGAATAGATCTTCTAAGAATAGATCGTTCTAAGGATAAATCGCTTTAACAGATAAATTGTTTTTATAGATAAAACAGAACAAGATAAACAACCGAACTTCTTTGGTAATTTTAATCGTAAATCGTTAAATCGTAAATAAAAAAGATGCGAATAGACATAGACACATGTGAGGAAATCCTCATCACAATAACAAGAAACAAGACCCGGAGCCTGCTTACGGCATTCGGCGTATTTTGGGGGATTTTCATGCTCGTGGCGCTCATCGGAGGCGGACAGGGCATGCAAAACGCCATGCAGGTGCAGTTTGAAGGATTTGCCACAAACTCCGGTTTCGCATGGCCGCAGAAAACCGGTGAGGCCTACAAAGGATTCCGTAAGGGACGCTGGTGGAGCTTAAACATCGACGACATCGAACGCATACGTAAAAATGTAGACGGAATCGAACTGGTCACTCCTTCCATTGCCCGTTGGGGTTCCAAATCGGTATATGAGGACAAGAAGTTCGATTGTATCGTGAAAGGGTTACATCCGGAATATGAGCATATCGAAGCGCAAAATATCTCTCTCGGACGGTTCATCAATGACGTGGATATACGCGAAGCGCGCAAAGTATGCGTTATCGGGAAACGTGTGTACGAGAGCCTGTTCACACCGGGAACCGACCCTTTGGGGAAGTACATCCGCGTAGACGGTATTTACTATCGCGTCATCGGCCTGTCGGTGGCAGAAGGGAATATCAACATTCAAGGGCAATCATCCGAATCTGTGATATTGCCATTCACAACCATGCAAAGGGCTTATAACCTCGGACGTAACATTGAATTGGCTTGCTTCACCGTCAAGCCGGGACTGAAAGTGACAGATATACAACCGGAAGTAGAACGTATTATCAAAGAAGCACACTTCATATCACCGGATGACAAACAAGCCATCATGATACTAAACACAGAGGCCATGTTTTCAATGGTGGATAACCTGTTCACAGGCATACGCATTCTTATCTGGATGGTAGGATTGGGTACACTGTTGGCCGGAGCCATCGGAGTGTCCAACATCATGATGGTAACGGTTCGCGAACGGACGACCGAAATCGGTATCCGTCGCGCCATCGGTGCCCGTCCCAAAGACATTCTCCAACAGATTCTTTCTGAAAGCATGGTACTGACCACGGCTGCCGGAATGATGGGAATCTCATTTGCCGTACTGGTGCTTCAAGTAATGGATATGGCCATCACCAGCGATAGCGGAAGGTCTTTCGGTTTTCAGGTTACATTCGGGCTGGCAGTAGGTACCTGTGTATTGCTGGTTACCTTGGGCATGCTGGCCGGACTGGCACCTGCGTACCGGGCAATGGCCATCAAACCGATCGAAGCCATCCGCGATGAATAATCACGACGGTGAATCAAAGAGAGATAAACAAAGAAAAATATAAAATCAAAAAATAAGACGAAGATGAAAAAGTTTCTGAAAATCACATTATTGGTAATCCTGGCAGCCGGTATCATAGGAACGTTTGTATTCCTGTGGATGAAATCCAGACCGAAAGTTGTTGTATACGAGACAGTAAACGCCGAGATCACCGATCTGCAAAAGACAACAGTGGCTACAGGTAAGGTGGAACCCCGCGACGAAATCCTGATCAAGCCTCAAATCTCCGGTATCATCGACGAGGTGTACAAAGAAGCCGGACAGAGTATCCGTAAAGGAGAAGTGATTGCCAAGGTAAAGGTTATCCCGGAATTAGGACAGGTAAACTCTGCCGAAAGCCGTGTACGCCTGGCTGAGATCAATGAGAAACAGGCACAGACGGATTTTGACCGCGTAGAGAAGTTATTCAACGACAAGCTCATCAGTCGCGAAGACTTCGAGAAAAGTGAAGTAGCCCTAAAACAGGCGCGCGTAGAAGTACAGACGGCCAAAGATGCGCTTGAAATCATCAAAGAGGGAATTACTAAAAACAGCGCTTCGCTCTCCAGTACCTTAATCCGTTCGACAATAGACGGGTTGATATTGGATGTTCCGGTAAAGGCCGGTAACTCCGTAATAATGAGCAATACGTTCAATGACGGAACAACCATCGCCACGGTAGCCAATATGAATGATTTGATTTTCAAAGGCAAGATAGACGAGACGGAAGTCGGACGCATTCACGAAGGTATGCCTGTAAAACTGACCATCGGCGCCTTGCAGAATCTGACATTCGATGCCCAACTGGAATATATTTCTCCGAAAGGGGTGGAGGAAAACGGAGCAAACCAATTCGAGATAAAAGCAGCGGTATCCGTGCCCGATAGCGTACAGATCCGTTCGGGCTATTCGGCAAATGCGGAGATCGTGCTGCAACGTGCCCAGCAGACCTTAGCCGTGCCCGAAAGTGTCATTGAGTTCAGCGGTGACTCCACGTTTGTCTATGTGATGACCGATTCGGTGCCGGAACAGAAATTCCAACGCCAACCGGTAATTGCCGGCATGAGCGACGGCATCAAGATAGAGATAAAAAGCGGTGTGACGGCGAAAGACAAAATCCGTGGGGCGGAGAAGAAAGATAAATGATAAATCAATAACAGGTATTTATGAAAAAAGGAATAATTATATTCTCCCTTGCCACACTCTGTGCCACCAGTCAGGCACAAGAGGGGTGGACGCTGCGCCAATGCATCGACTATGCCATCGAGCACAATATCGAGATTCAGCGGACCGCTAACGAGGCCGAACAAAATGCCATAGAGGCAAATACGGCAAAATGGGCAAGATTACCGAATCTGAATGGTTCGGCAGGGCAAAACTGGAGTTGGGGACGTTCACAATCGCCCAAGGACAATACATACAGTGATGTAAACAGCGGTAGTACACAATTCGGACTGAGTACCAATGTCCCGTTATTCACCGGACTGCAGCTGCCCAACCAATATGCACTTTCCAAACTGAACCTCAAAGCGGCCATCGAGGACCTGAACAAGGCAAAAGAGGACATCGCTATCAATGTGACCTCTTCTTATCTGCAGGTTTTATTCAACATGGAGCTCAGTAAGGTAGCAGCCGGCCAAACGGAAATCAGTAAAGAACAGTGCCGGCGCATCATCCGTCTTGCCGAAGTGGGAAAAGCTTCGCCCGCCGAAGTGGCCGAAGCCAAAGCACGTGTGGCACAAGATGAGATGAGCCAGGTACAGGCTGAAAACAATTACCAATTGGCACTGCTGGATCTGAGCCAGCTACTGGAATTGCCCACCCCCGAAGGATTTGCACTCGCACAACCCGATACGGTGGTAAATTTCGCTCCGCTGACAGCGCCGGACGATATATATACGGAAGCATTGAGCAACAAACCCGGTATCCGGGCTGCACAACTCCGCCTGGAAGGAAGTGAAAAAAGCATACGTATCGCCCAAAGTAATTATTATCCGCAGCTTTCTTTCGGAGCGAGCATCGGAACCAATTTCTATACACTGAACGGCTATGCCGAACATAGTTTCGGTACTCAGTTGAGAAACAATCTGAATAAAGGTATCGGATTCAATCTGAGCATACCGCTGTTTAACCGCCTGGCTACCCGCAACCGTGTCCGCAGCGCCCGGCTGCAGCAAACCAACCTCGCCCTGCAACTGGATAACACCAAAAAGGTGCTTTACAAAGAGATTCAACAGGCATGGTACAATGCCGTAGCCGCCGAAAGCAAATTCAACAGCAGCATGGCAGCCGTTACCGCCAATGAAGAATCTTTCCGACTGATGAGCGAGAAATTCGATAACGGAAAAGCAACTTCCGTTGAATACAATGAGGCCAAACAGAATCTGACCAAATCATTGTCAGACAAAATACAGGCAAAATACGACTACCTGTTCCGTAGCAAGATTCTCGACTTCTACAAAGGAAAAGCAATCGAATAATCAATAAATGAGGGTGTATCAGAACTTTCTTTTTGATGCACCCTCATTTTCTTATCACACGGGCTATATAAATCGAGATTTATATCTAAATTTGCTTCATTAACCTAAAAACAAGTTATATGAAGCAAAGACTACTTCTACTCGTAGCTCTCTTACCGAGTTTCCTACTCGCCCAGCAGAGAGTGATCTTTCCTGACAATTTCGACACGAATCTGAACGGGAAAGAAGTAACGATCGTCAATCAATTGACTGTCACCGACATGCAGAATTTAAGTTCTAAGGGAATCTTAACCTTAGCTGCAGAACGCATACAGTGGTCAACCGAGGAGAATGCTCCGGGAAAAGAGATGTATACCCAATGGAAAAACAGCCTCTCCGGACGGCTTTTATCGCTAAAGGTGGACAATACCTTTTTTTGCCGCACAGGGTGGCAAGTCACCAATCTTACCGGAACAATCTCTGTAAGCAATGGTGCCTATACCCTTACTCCCAAAACAGCACCGACTTTTACCGGTAACGAACGTACTCCCCAACCCAAAGAGATAACATCACCGTATAACCTGAAAATAGCCAGTTTCAACCTAAACTATTACATATCCAACAGCTCCTTATGGAATTCTCAATACGGTGCGGCCAATCAAGCCGAGTTTACAAGGCAGCGGACCAAAATCCTTGCCGCCCTTAAAGCCATAGATGCAGATATATATGCCCTATGTGAGGTTGGCGAAGGGCAAACGGCCGTACAAGATATAGTCAACGGACTCAATGAGGCAGCCGGCACGGAGAGATATGCTTACATAGATAGTGGAGACAGCAAAGAAAGCACTTACACCAAAAATGTGTTTGTTTACAATGCAGATAAAATAGCGCCCTACAAGGATTTCCGTTCCGTGGGATCGTACCTCAAGCTCCGCCACGTAGCACAGGCATTCGACCTGAAAGAGAATCAGGAAAGACTGATCATCTCATTGAATCACTTCAAAGCAAAGACAAGCGGTAGCGGCAGCAATGCCGATCAATACGACGGGCAAGGAGGCTCAAATGCTCAACGCCAATCCGAAGCGCGTACAATCGTCAATGAATTGAATACCCTAACCAGCTATTACGAAGATCCGGATATATTGATACTGGGTGACTTGAACAGTTATTCAAAAGAGGACCCTATCCGAATATTGACAGATGCCTCCCTGACAAACCTGCTCGAACAGTACTCTCCCCGGGATTACAGCTATGTCTATGGAGGAGCCACCGGTTATCTGGACCATTCGATTGCTTCCGTCAGCATGAGCAAACAGGTGATAGATGCCTTCCCCTGGCATATCAATGCAGACGAACAGAGCAAGTTCGGCTATAAAAACGCCGCGAATTATTCTCCGGACCCTTATCGTTGTTCCGACCATGATCCGATTATCACGGCCCTGATGTTGGGGAAAACTTCCGGAAACAGCCAGCAGGAGGCCGACCTTCGAGACATGGTTCAGATCTTCGGTAATCCCCGTGACGGTTACCTGACCTTGAAAGGAGAAAATATAAGCAAGGTGGAAGTTCTTTCTATCAGCGGACAAATCGCCTTCATAGAAACGGCTTCCTCATCCGGAAGTTATTTTGTCCTGCCAACAGACGGCTTGACTAACGGATTTTATCTAATACGTGTGTACAACGGAGAATATTGTACCACACTTAAAGTCATAATTCCATAACAAAAAAGAGGGTGGCAACACCCTCCGGAAAGTTGCAAATTGCAACTGCAGAAACAGTAAAGAGAGCGGGTGGCAATACTAAAAGCTCCCTCCAGAAAGCACAAATTGCAATTGCTAAACCTAATAAAAAGAGCCGTATCATTACTCAATACAGAGTTTGATACAGCTCTTTCTCTTATTTTCAGGGGATACCCAAATTTCAAATTAGAAGTTCGCCTTCGGCAAAATTAAGTTTTGACAATCTTCCTTTCTCCTACCTTTTGGAGATCTCCAAGTTTCAAATCAGATGACTAAGTTTCAAATTGAAAGTTCATCTTCGGGTAAATTGATTTTCGGTACACCGAACAATCCTTTTTTGTTACAATATAGAATCAAGAACCACGATTGCCGGTTCTGCACAGTTGTCACATTTATTCAAAACTGTCAGGCACCGACTTTTTCCGTCTTCGCTCCGCTGTTGTTTATATATGCCACCGGCATATTATTTGCATTAAGTTCATAAACACTCTTCTCTACCGAGTCAGTATAAGCTTTATGGCGTTCATTCCAGCGGGCATACTCCATCGTTATTTCATTACCGCTATACAAATAAGTAATCTTGAAATAGGGCACCCATTTATCCCGGACTCCATCCCACTTAAACGCCTCTTTAGCAGTCATTCTCTTCTGATCATCGTACGTAAAATCATATTTCATGTGTCTGTAAAGAGCGCCGTCCATACTGTTATAAATCACTTTTGAAGTAACAAGATCGCCCTCTTTAATTTCATTCGTGATGAAGTTCTCTTCCTGAGCTTTCAACTCTGCATTTGCCATGCCGATAACTGCCATAACTGCCAAAACAATCGTTCTGAAAAATACTGTTGTTTTCATAATCGTATCTTTTTATTTAGTTAAACTTTTTTTCTGTTTATACATTAGACGCATCGACCCATTCAAAAGTTGCATCATTTTCCATTTTTTTTCTATTTTTTTTTTGATGCCCGTCTTCATGTATTCCAATGCAAGCAGCGTGCCAAAACATCAACACACTGGCTATCAGCGACTATCCAAAAATCCAACCTGTACGAAAATGAACACATGTACGCTTATATGCGAACAGTATGCCAATTAAATATCATCGTAATAGACATCACTGCCGGACTCGGCAAAAAACGCAGTTATCCGTTCCTCTTTTTCAGAATCGAATATCCTCACAATATTCTCTTTGACCAATTTTGCCGGCACACCGGCTATTATGGAGTTTTCAGGGATTATATTCCTATAGTTTCTATTGCACACAGACCCATACCCTACCGTTATGTTGTCCGGCGTTACGGTACCCGGCAAAAGAGCCACTCTTGAACCTATATAATTTCTGGAGCCGATCTTTACCGCTCTATTAAAAGGATGTATAGAATGGTCTTTCACATTTTTCATATAGTGATAATTGCTGTCCGATATCGAAGAAAAGCCCCCGACACGCGAATAATCCGAAAACCAGACGCTCTTGGTACATATTAAAGAGGTGTAAGACCCGATACTCGACAACTGCCCCATTGTCAGATTGGCTCCGGCCCCTACCAATAGCTGAACAGAAGAGCCCATCCAGACCTCCCCTCTCACAACAAACGTACCATGTATCTTTATTTGAGCAGGCTCCTTAAAATAAAATTCCTCATAACGATACCCTATTTTCAGCATAGCCCTCTTAACCGGTACCTCAAACACGATTCTCCCTCCCTCCAAAGCGAGACGGCACCTGCCCCAAATGATAATCGGCAGTTTCATGGCATCTTTCAACGGCAGCATCCGGAAATTAATATAAATCGTTTTAAACCAGTTCACTTGAATCAAGGTTGAAGCCAAGCTACCTATTTTTCTACAATTCAATCTCATTTTCTATTCATCCTTTTAGACAGTAATTGAAATATATTTATTCTTTTGTTAATCTGATCATAAGAGATATATAAGCTTATCGACAGTAAAAGGGCGGCAGAGGTATATTTGATCCAGACATTCTCAACGGATTGCATATAAAAAGCGACAATAGCCAAAGCCAGAACCACCAGAAACAGCATCCAGAAACATTTATAATATCCAATCCCGAACAACCGGTAACAAATGATATATATCCCCACAAAATGGATTATATAATAAACCAGAAAGGCAATGCCCACCCCTTCAATTCCCCAATAGTTGTATCCGGCAATGTGCAAGAGAAGATATACAGAATTAAAAAAGACTGCCGTGCAAGTAAAGATTCTACTTTCTCCCTTGGCTATCAAGACATACCCCATGGTCCAAGAGCCGATCTTGAAGACATTGCCCAGCATGGCCCAGTTCACATACAAGACGCTATCCATAAAAGTGGCCGAATACAACAGTCTGATAAGCACAGGCATCAGGAACAGGGCTATAATGACAATCGGGAAAGCCAGCAACAGCCCCATCTCCGCTTGCTTGTTTACTTCATCCCGTACCTTTACATTATTATTGTTCACTGCCGCCAGACGCGGATAATAATCAGTCGCCATCGCAGTAAATATCAATCCGAAATACCCCTCGGTTATTGAAAATCCGGACTGGAATATACCCGCATCGTCAATGCTGCCATTCTGGGTGATATACGCTTTCAGAAGATACCCGGCAACAATCGCCATGGCACTGCTGAGCATCATTGCAATGCCTAATTTGACCATTGCAGTCCCTTGCCTCAATGACTCTTGCAATGTCTGTGAGACTTCCCCGGTTTTTATTTTACGGGCATAAAAAGAAGACAACGCCAATGTACAGACAGCCGAAATGATAATCGAAGGCACGATTCCTCCATAAGAAAAGAAGAAGAAAAGCGGCACAGAAAGCAACAGTCCGATGAGCGAACCGATCATTCCCGACTTAGCCAGATACCCGATTTTACGCAGCCCTTGCAATGCCGCCAACTGTCCGGAACTCAATGCCGCCAAAAACAGAACCACGGACAGCCAGACAAACGACCAGGTATAATCCTCGTTGCCGAAGGTCCACCGGCTGAGATAAGGAGCAAGCGTCAGCGTCACCAGAAAGCCCAATATCCCCGTCAGATACAACCAGCGCCGCAACGTTTTCAAGATAGACGACACCTTAAGTATATCACCGCTTCCGGCAGCCTGCGAGACCTCTTTCACCGCACTCGAGCTAAGTCCCAAGCCTGTAATTGTCTTTATAACATCCAGCGTAGAATTCAGCATCCCCAAAAGTCCGATTCCTCCGGGCCCCAAAAGAACTGCAACCACCTTTAACTTTATAACACTTATCAATATATTAAAGACCTGTACCCCACCGAAAATACTGGTAGCTTTAAATATCTGACGATAAGCCGACTGTTTCTCTGTCATCTAAAACAAAAATTTATTCTAATTCCACAAACCAAACATACAAAAACCATGTCCCCCCTGTTTCAGCCCCCGCCTGCATTTTCTTCCCGGCAGTATCCATCCGTTTACCGAAAGCAAAGTTTAAAACAGTTTCTTAGATAGACAAAGATAGAGATTTTAGCATATATGTCATTGATTTTCCGCCAAAGAATCCGCCGTTTTATGTGATGCCTATGGTATAAATATAAAATTATCGCTATTTTTGCAGTATGGAGTTAAAACTGAGCATAATCATTCCTTTTTACGGCAAGGCAGATAAGAACATGTTGGATCGTTGTCTCGCTTCCATCCGCAACCAAGGGATGGAGGCCGGAGAGTATGAAATAATTATTGCCGATGATGAGGGAAAAGGACTGGGAGGAGCCCGTAACATCGGTATCCGCAAGGCTCAAGGCAAATACCTGCTATTCGTAGATGCCGACGACTATCTGTTTCCCGATACTTTATTGCAGTGTATGTCTCTCCTCGCATCGCATCATCCGGACATGCTTTCTTTCGGATTCCAGCCGGTTTCCCACTCCAACGAGACTCCTAAGAAACATAAAAGAACAGAGCATCAAGTCTACCCGACGGGAGCTGCCTTCATGAATAAATACAATTTTATGGGATCGGCCTGGAGGCACTTCTTTCTAAGAGAATGGTTTCTCAGCCATAGTTTTTCCTTTCCGGAGAATGCCTACCATGAGGATGAAGCCCTTATTGCCAAAGCGTATTTCTATGCCGGAGTCACTGTCATCACCAACCTGACGGTGTACGCTTATTATCAGCATCCCCATTCCATTCTGCATAGACAAGAGAACTCTCACCGCCTGAAACGCATCCATGACTTCCGGCAGATACTTACATCGTTAAGAGAATTCCTCGAAAGCGCATCCACGGCATCTCCCCTGCAAAAAGAGGCTTTGCAGCGGAGGATACATTTTCTGACCATCGATTACATCCTCCAACTATTCCATAATCAATGTTCCTGCTCCTTCATACACCAAAGCATAAAGGAATTGGTACAGACGAAATACCTCCCATTGCCGGCAAGGAAGTATTCATGGAAATATTCCATTACAAGAATCATAATAAACTTATTTTCGCATCTATGAAGATTTTACTTATCGGTGATTTTAGCGGGCTGCATTGGACACTTGCACAAGGATTACGCGCTTTGGGGCATACGGTATGTGTCGCTTCCGACGGAAACGGTTGGAAAAATTACCCGCGCGATATTTCCATCACACGTAAAGACAATTCCCTCTTCCAAGGATTGCTCTGCCTGATGAGGATATTAAAAAACCTGCACCGTTTCAGAGGATACGACGTTGTACAAATCATTCATCCCTACTTTTTGCGTTTGCGCTCGGAACGCACCCTGCCCGTATACAGATACCTGCGGAGACACAACAAGAAAGTATTCATGGGCGCCTTCGGCACAGACCATTTTTATGTAAAGGCCTGTATGGAAACCGATACATTTCGCTATTCCGACTTTAAGGTAGGAGACCGCCTCCGTGATATTGAAATCAACAGAGCCGATCTGTACGAGAATCTGCATGGCGGAACAGTAAAGGCCAACAAGGAAATAGCCGAAACATGCAACGGCATTATTGCCTGTCTTTGGGAATACTATCAATCATATATCCCTTTCTATCCCGAGAAACTTGCTTTCATCCCATTGCCCGTCAATCTGTCGGAGACAGCAAGCCGGCTCAGAACGGTTCCGGACAAAATAAACTTCTTCATCGGCATTCAATCTACCAGAAGCGAACTGAAAGGAACTGATATCATGTATCCGGTACTAAAAGAGATACAGAAAAAATATCCTGACCAATGCCGCATTTCCGAAGCAATAGATATTCCTTACGCCCAATATCAACGGCTGATGGATGAAGCGGATGTACTGTTGGACCAGCTCTATTCGTACACTCCGTCCATGAATTCTCTATTGGCCATGGCCAAAGGAATCATAGTTGTAGGTGGAGGAGAAGAAGAGAACTATGAAATAATAAATGAAAAAGAGCTGCGTCCCATCATCAACGTACGCCCCTCAGAAGAAGACATCTACCAAAAATTAGAATACCTCGTATTGAACAAAGAACAGATCCCCGAACTATCGGCGCAAAGCATCGAATACGTAAAAAGACATCATGACCATATAAAAGTAGCCCGACAGTATATTGATTTCTGGGAAATGCACTAAAGCATTTCCCCTATGCAAACTTGTTCAGCGCTGCAATGACCTGCTCCACCTCTTCATCCGTCATCAGTGGAGACAGCGGCAAGCTCAGTTCCTCACGGTGTATCCTTTCTGTCACCGGCAATGACAGAGAGCTGTATTCCGCCAAAGCCTTTTGCTTATGCGGAGGTATCGGATAATGAATGAGAGTCTGTATACCCTCTTCTGCCAGGAATGCCTGCAAACGGTCACGGCAAGGAGAGAAAACCGGGAATATATGAAACACAACCTGCTCCCACTTATCCACCCGGGGCAAAGTCAACAAGTCATTTTGAATCTCATTCATATACTTACGGGCAATGCATTTACGGCGCTCATTGTCTTGATCGAGCCGGCGCAATTTCACCGAAAGAATGGCAGCCTGCAGTTCGTCGAGGCGGCTGTTGATACCTTTGTAGGGATACACATACTTAGCAGAAGATCCATAATTGCCCAGTGAGCGCACCAAGGCAGCCACCTCTTCATCATCCGTCACCACTGCACCGCCATCTCCCAATGCACCCAGATTTTTGGAGGGATAAAAGCTGAACGCAGCGGCATCTCCCAAATGTCCGGCACGTTTTCCCTCATAGACCGCTCCATGCGCCTGCGCCACGTCCTCCACTACTTTCAGATGATAATGACGGGCAACATCCAATATCGGGTTCATATCAGCGCACCGCCCGTAGAGATGAACCGGAAGAATAGCCCGCGTACGTGAAGTTATCAATGCCTCTATACGATCCGGATCTATATTGCACGTTTCCCATAAAGGTTCGCAAAGCACAGGTTTGAGTCCGGCACGAAGTACACCGATAATCGTAGCAATACACGTATTGGCTGGAACGATCACCTCGTCTCCCTCCTGCATTATATTCTGACGCTGATAAGCCATGAAGATGAGAGTCAGGGCATCCATGCCATTCCCAGTGCCGACACAATAGCCCGCTCCGCAATATTTGGCAAAACTCTCTTCAAAAGCAGCGTTCTCTTTTCCCTGAAGATACCAGCCGGACTTAATCACCCGATTTACAGCTTCCGACAACTCGGGTTCAAAAGACTCGCTAACACGCTGTAACTCAAAATATTTAATCATCAGATATCGAATTTAAGCAAAGTTCATATACATCATATACAACGGCACGGCCGCCAAAACCCTCCTTTTGGAATATCAATCCCTCATTCAGATAACGTCCGCCATCCTCTACCGAAGTTCCAAAATCAAAATATTTTTTATCTGCATAGCACTCATGAAGCAGCTTGTCAAACAGCAGGTCGAGTGCTCCCTGTTTCCGTCCCCGATCGGTAGAGCCGATATATTGCACATGAGCGACTCTGTCGGTGATATACATTACGCAACCGGCCAACGTATCTCCGGCTTCGTCAACGATACGGTGAAGCTTGATATTATCCGGGAATTTCTTATGCAGACAAGTTATTTCGTTCAGAGAATGTACCGGCTTGGCACCATGGCGTTCCTGCAAGTTCTCTTCCAAGACGGGCCAAAACAGGTCGTAGGCCTCATCCGAGCAGACAGACAATCCCTCCTTCCGGGCTTGCTTTAGTTTTCGTACCCGCAATTTCCGGAAAGGAATTCCTGCACCCGACAATACGACTGAGGAGATTTTCCGTTCCGTGAGACGGGCTCCCATACGGAAAAGGGCATACAGATCTTCTTCTGAAGGATATGCGTGGTAAATATGTGGAATAACACGATACAGAATCCTGCCGGCTTCCGTGTTTTCTTTCAGATAGCGGCACAGCATACGAAACATCTCCATCATCATGTCTATGGTGACTTGACGGGAAATGAGAAAGCCGCCGTATGTCAGTCCCACATGAGTGCCAAAGATTTCGCCGTTAATGTGTGCCGGCAATAAAGCCACCAGTTGTTTTTCTTTATAAAACAGGAATGAACAGTCCGTGAACCGATCCGCATGATAATCCATATAATCGCGCAGAAACAGAAAAGTCCCATTCTTCGTTTGAGCCACAAAGTCATCCCAAACCTTACTTTGCTCTGCTGTATAACGGACAATATGTAGCGATTCAAGCATAGACAAAATCATTGTTTTATAAAGTCCAGAAACTCCTCATAAGAATTTATATAAGTCTGCGGGCAATAAGAATGAGAAGCCAATACCATCAAAACAGCATCGGAAGAGAAGTTGCTCAGTTCATTCCAAGTAGCGGGTGGTACCAATAATCCTTCCGACTTGGAGTCTAAATGATAATGTCTCCGTCCGTTTACATCCTCCAGACAGACATCAATGCTCCCACTCACTGCAACCAGGTATTGGTACGATACCTTGTTAGCATGCTTACCGCGTTCTTCCCCTTGTGGCACATCGTATATCCAATATACACGTGTCACCTCAAAAGGTACATCCTTCCCTACTTCAAGAAGAGTCAGGCTACCTCGTTTATCTGTAAATGTCTTTAAACGTTCCATAACTTTATAAAATAACGATATTCAACAGATATTATTATACGAATGCCCGTTTATAGTTGACCATACGCCCCAAAGTTCAACCCTGAAAGGGCTTCAACCAAAGACGAACCCCATCGTTTCTTCTTATTCAAACGATGGGGCTTCCTGATTTGTATGATTATCATCCAGACTTAGACTGATTATCGTCCTGACTTAGACTGATATCGCCCTGACTTAGGCTGATTATCGTCCCGTCTTATGCCCGGCTATCTTCTTGACGAGCTGCTCCCCCGTTCTGAGGAACTTGAAGAAGAGCTTCTCCGGCTGCTACTGCCGGAAGATGATTTCGAAGAAGAAGAGCTACGGCTGGATTGTCCACCGGAAACCGAACTGCTGCGGGTAGTACTTCGGGTAGTGCTGCGAGTAGAACTTGAGTTACTGCTGCTTGGAGAAGTCGTTGTGCGGCTCGTTGAAGAACTGCTACTACGCCTGCTGCTTCCAGAGTTTGTGTTAGTATTGACCGGTGTTGCAGTGCTCGATTTACTGCTTTCTCTTCGTCTGCTTGACGAACTCTCGCGACCCGATGATGATGAAGAGCTATTACTCGGACGGGTAGTCGTAGTAGAACGGGTAGTCGTACTTGTGCTCGGACGGCTACTTGTACTTGTGCCCGTGCTTGTGCGGGTGCTTGTACGGGAGCTTGTGCTCGTACTCGGACGGCTGCTTGTTCTTGTACTCTGACGAGTAGAGACACTGGGACGAGTAGTAGTTCTACTTGAACTCGGACGTGTACTTGTATTCGGACGGATATTTACCGAGCCGAAATCGGAATGGCGATTCGTATGATACACATGTTCGTTTCTCACGCTATAATTTCCGCGATAGCAATTATGGTTATATCTTCCACGATAATAGCTTACATTGTGAAAATGCGTCCGGTAGTGTCCACCCGAATAGCTGCGATAATGGTAGGGTTTCGGGAAATAGAAATGGTTATGATTGGTATAAGTAATGTATACCCGGAAGTTCCATCCGCCACCGTATGCATAGATCGGACGATAGAAATAATCCGCCTGCAGGAAACGGTGATACTGCGCATCGTTCAGCACCCAGCGCAAGTCGTCATTACGTACATCCAGATAATTATAATAATCATCCAATGCCCATTCGTATCCGTATATCACATCATCCATCAGATAGCGGATGGAATAGATAAAATCGAAATTGATCTCATAGACATCATTGTACTGAGCTGTGCTCAAGTTCAGTTCATACGCCATCTTGTCTGTCAGGAAACGCGTTTCTTTACGAACCCGGCTATTACTCATTGCGGCCATGCTCACACTGCTCATGGCAGTTATCCCGATGGCAAATAATATTAAAATCATCCGTTTCATAATCATTAAATCTTTTAGTTATTATTTTCATGGTATCTCTTTATAAACTGATTTACTTCCTCCTTGTCCGAGCTAAAGGTCAGTTTATCCAATGCCCGGAAGAAATTCGCCTTATCAGCAATCCTTGGATATATCTTCTTAAGGAACGGCTTCTTTTCACTGTCAAATGTATAAAAATCCAACAATCGGATGCATTGGTCGGTGGTAAAATAAGAACTGATCAATGCATTCTCAAGTAAAGCGTTACGGTCGGATTCAAAAGGCTGCTTTTTCAATGAGCTCACGAACTGATTAAAAGAACGGTCACTCATCACCGGCTCTCTGAGATTACAGTCATCCGGCCGTTGTCCGGGCTTATCCGGTCTGCCCGGTCTGCATTCAGGTCTGTGCTCCGGTCCGCCCGAACCATCGATTACGATCTCCTTCACCTCATTGCTCAGACAATGAACACGCTCATCAAACAACAAGTCCTCTCTTTCAAAACGGTCTCCGCGACGGGCTGCGTACACCTCCACCCGATAACTACCACCGTGCAGGTTAGCGATAAAACAGCTATATGTAGGTCTGCACACCTGCTGTCCGTCAACGAATACAACCACCTGCGTTCTTGGACTTTCAATAGAGAGCCCCTCCAAAGAGAAAGCACTCACCGGAAGCATTGCCAGCAGAAGACAAAAACCAAGTATCAATTTGCGTATCATATCTTTTCTATTTTATTATTCTCCGTTCCGGTATGGCAATCCCTCTCTCTTTCCAAATAAGATTTCATTTCCGTCACTTTACCATCCACAAAACGCACCCGAACAACCGACCACCCGGAGAGTACCATTACCCGAAACTCCCACACTTCTCCTTTCTCATCAAAACTCCTGTAAGCAGGCGATCCGAGAACTTCCTTAACCTGTTCCAGCGTCATCCCTTTATGGATACCGGACAGTTGCTCGTTCGTGAACCCGGCTCCGGCTGTGATACAGCCTGCAAACAACATCATCAACAACAGGACGCCAAAAATATGTATCTTTTTCATAACCTATATCTTAAAAGTGGAACTTTTTTTTAAGAAAACACCTCTTTTTTCTACTATATGCAAGACATCTGTTGCAGATATACATTTAATAGTTCAACCTCCGTGTTTTCTTATACCACAAAATTAGGGTGAGGAAACTCCCCACCCTAATGATTATCTATATTCGTATATAGGGATTTCCCTATTGTTGTTAGGAAGATGCCAACCGGATGCCGTCTTCCTGCAATATCACCAGGTGTTTCTTATACAAATCGCCCACCGCTTTCTTGAACGTTTTTTTGCTTACGCCGAAAGCTGCATATATATCATCAGCCGGGCTCTTGTCATTCAAAGGTGTATACCCATCGTGCTCACGGATATACTCCAGCAGGGTTTTCGCAAAATCATCCACCTTCTCAAATCCCGGTTTCTGAAGTATCAGGTCTATCTTGCCATCCTCACGAATTTGCTTTACATACGCTTTCAGCACCATGCCGGTATGCAAAGGCTGAAAGATCTCGCTGTCATAAAGCAATCCGCCGAACTTGTTTTCTATAATAGCCTTGAAGCCTAAATCCGTCTTTTGCCAAATCAGGATATTCACCTCTTCACCCGGCCGATACTCCGCCTTTTCTTTCGACAGATAGCGGTCTACCTTGGCTGAAGCCACAATGCGGTAGCTTTCTTCATCCAGATGGGCATGAATGATGTATTTCTTACCTATCTGCATTTTCATTTTCTGCTCGCTAAAGGGTACAAACAGGTCTTTCATCAGCCCCCAGTTGAGAAATGCTCCAAACTGATTGACCCACGACACCTCCAGACAAGCAAATTCACCGACCTGCACGAGGGGAGTCAACGTAGTGGCAATCAATCTCTCTTCATTATCAAGATAAAGAAACACATTCAATATATCTCCTATCTGACACTCTTCGGGTACATAACGGGCAGGCAACAGGATCTCTCCTTCATCGCCTCCATCCAGGTAGATTCCAAAATCAACCTTTTTCACAACCTCAAGCCGGTTGAATTTTCCTAATTCAATGCTCATATTCTCTGCTGTTATTAGTCTTTATGAACAAATATATAAGCCAGAATGACACAAAAGCATTTCTTAAGCATATATAAATGCAACAATCTGCAGACAAAGATAGTTTTACTAATCGAATATTGTCTCCATTTCGTTAAACAAAAGCTACCCGCCTGCTCATTTTTTGCTAAATTAACCACCATTCAATAGAATTTTACCTCCTTCACCCTTTTTGTTCTATCGCCTTGTTCATCGGCAATAGCGGATGAAAGGCCGCTCCGTTTTACCAAGCACCGTAGTTACGGCCGGCAACAAGTGTGCTGATGATTCGTAAGGGCCGTATTCACGGACCGTAAGAGCCGTCCCGACCGGGGCTTCACCTTGTGTCTGCGATAGATAAAGGGTTTGCTTGAAAAAGGTGAAGGTGGTGAAAGGGGCAAAAACATATCGGGTAAAGGCTGTTTGCAGAACGATTTCGGTTTATATGAAAAAGATATTAAGTCTTTTTTTAAAAGATGCTATATGTTTTTTTGAAAGATGCTAAGTCTTTTTTCAAAAGATGTTAAGTGTTTTTTTGAAAGACTTAAGTCTTTTTCTGAAGCATATCAAGTTTCCTTCCCATTTAATCAAAATGTAATTCATTTTCTTATTTCCTTGAAACTGGTACATCCCAAATACTGAAAGCACATAAAAGCCACCCCTGCCCAGCAAGTATCTGCAGCAAGAGTGGCTTTGTTGACAAGAGAGTTTCAGCACCCCCTCTTTAATAAACAGAATTCAATCAAGTCGGCTTTACAGAATTACCTTAATCAATGATTTTCCGACTTTAATGACGTACATACCACTATCAAAGCTAAAAGTCTCCGCACATGAATTTTCCCGTTGGGCAACTAATACTCCCTGTATATTATAGATTGAAATCAATTCTCCGGGAACCGCACCTATAATCGTAACCGTTTTTCCGTCTTTCCGAACATAAACCGGAGATTCCTTGCAGCTTGCCCATCCTGTAGAGCCACCCAATTCATAAGCACCCATATCGATGGAAGCTCCAGTGATACGTGAGTTCCCATCCAAATCACTGCTGTATGCCGCAGTCCAATATTGACTGTCACCTTTGTCTACACAAGCCGAACTCTCCGTCACTCTCCAATCGTATGCATATTTTCCGTCATCACCAACAATCACCGTACCGACAGTAGCCGACGGATTGACAAAACAAGGATAGAAATCACTTCCCGACACTCCCGTATTGTCCGATGAAAGATTAATGTTCGTCTCATTAACAAAGCCGTTCGGTATCCCTTCAATCGCACAATTCTTCACCATATCAGCGGGAGTCGTACCATAACCGGCTATATTATTGGCACCTCCACCGATCGTTGCATCATTTCCCCATACGATTGTATTGTACAGGCAAGAACTGGGGTTCGCACTTTTGGCACTACCATACACTCCTGCACATCCTTTATCCGTACGGGTCATCTTATTACGGACAACAGTGCAATTTACAATTCTGCCCGCTTCTCCGTTACGGCCGTCTCCCAACATTATACCGGCTCCGTTTCCTCCTGAAGTCTCATTATTGGCAACCAGGCAATTCTCGATTACCACCGGATGATCCGTACCGGAGATTCCTCCGCCATTATTAGTACCGATATTGTTTATTACGATGCAATTGGTGATGACCGATTTTCCGGAAGCTCTGATACCGGCACCGGCCTTCCCTTTATTATTAGATACTACACACCTGTCAAGATAGGCATCGGTCATGTTAACCCCGCCACCATCGCCGGTAGAAGTATTATAAGATATCTCAGAATTGCTTACTTTGTTATTCTTGAGTAGAAGAATAGCCCCGCCTTTCAAGTCATTATTGGCAGAAGTAAAAGTAAAGCCATCCCATTCCGTCAATGTCTCAAAGCTTGCTCCCGAAAGTATCTGATCTGTAAAATTATTCGCTATCAGGAATGTCGAATTTATCTTTGAATCACGTTGCGAACGTTGTTCTTCCGTACCGGCAAAGCCGCCATACACATTTACCCCTTCCTTCATAAGAAACGTCGGTTCTTGATACGCACCGAATTTTACCCAAATTTCATCTCCTGCTTGAGCCGCATCGAGGGCATCAGTTATCTTTTTAAAAGATTTATCCCAAGAAGAGCCGTCGCCCGAAGATGCAACACTTCCATCGACCCTCAGAATATTGCCTGCATAAACTGTATTTTGCTTCAAGCTCCAGACACTGAGAAATAAAAATGAAAAAATAAAAAATTTAAATGCTTTCATACAATACAAAATTAAAAGTCAAACAATAATCAAAAAACACACAGTATAATATATTCGTTATTCAGATATTCCCGCTTTTGCTTTTTAATGCAAACCCTCTCTCATTCCGTAAACCAATAATCTTTATCCACCGTTTCTTTAGGAAGAATAAGCAGATCAAGCCGCATCCAGCCGGCCGGTCGCGCTGCAGAAGTCCGTATAAAGCCATAACTATCTCCTGATTCGAATAAGATGCAGATCCGTCCGTCGGGAAGCGATGCCAGAGAACTGTATCCCGACCCATTCCGGTAAAGAAGCTGGTCGGCACTCCAGTTCTTCCCTCCATCCAAGCTACGGGCGAGAGTCAGGTTGCAACGGTCATCCATTGTTGTGGAGTATGATCCCCCTTTAGGACCACAGAACAGCAGAACAGAACCATTCCCCCAAAGACTTGCCTGACACCCTTTTTCAACAGAGAACAGTGTGCCATCGGCAACTAAGTTGCTCCAGGTTTGTCCGCCGTCCACACTCCTCCCCGTAATCCGGGATGTGCCCGAACGTTGATTCAGCACAAGAGTCCCTAACGGTGCCTCCGCTATCTCATGCTCCCCCCCTTGTTGAGTCGGTTGGCCTACATGCCAGGTCTTGCCATGATCATCGCTATAAACAGTACGATTGTTTATGCTCTTACTATTCTTATCAATCTGCCGGGTGGGGATAATCAAGCGGCCGGAGAACTCTTTTCCCCGCATCTGAATGCCACTGCCTACACCGACTCCCTGCAAAGCGCAACCTGACGCTACCATGGTAGATGAAACATCTTTCAGGCTCCACGAAACGCCGTCATCGTTGCTTCTGGCAAGCCAGGCCGTATTGGTAGTGGCAGCGCTCAAAGAGCTTCTCCAATAATTCATCAATACAAATATCTCACCGGTTTCGTAATCAACCACCGGACAAGGATCTGCATAAGCTCCGGTGTAGTTGTCGGAGGCAACCGTAATCATTTCCGACCATGTCTTACCGCAATCCGTACTTCTTTTTACCACTACAGCCGTTTTATCATGATCCTGCCAGCCGTTCTTACGTGCTTCGCAAAAAGCCAATATGCTGCCGTCACGTGTCACCACTACCGCTGGAATCCGGTAAGTATTTATCCCATCATCGCCCGCTGTAAAGACATTGTATTTCTCAATCGAAGAGAGTGAGATGCTTTTCGTCGGGTAATCATGGTTTAAAGTATCAACATAGATTCCTCCACCGGACGAAGCCTTATTGGCATAAATACTGCAATCGGTTACAGTTCCGCCATGCGAGAGAGCAACCCCGCCACCGAATCCGGCTGCTTCATTAGCGCTGATTACGCATGAGTCAAGCACTCCTCCACGGTTAAGGAATACTCCCGCACCGGAGCCCGTTGTTCCCGTGATACGGTTGCCTGTGATATGGCAGTTTCTCAATACTCCTCCGGCACTGATGTAGGCACCGGCACCGGAAGAGATGCCCAACAATCCTGTCAAACCGCCGGTAATAATAAAACCATCCAATACAGCCGGAGCAGCAAACGGATAAAGTTGTGATACGACACGTCCCCGAAAATCTCCGTTCAGTGTCGTTTCATTCATCTCGAAATCGCGCATCGAAAGAGCTGATTCCGTTCCTGCAAATCCGCCGTAAATCTCAACACCCTCTTTTAGCACGATCGACTCTGAGTAAACACCTTTTGCCACCCATATCTGATCGCCGGCCTGTGCTTTTTCGATAGCAGAAGTCAGATTATTCAATGGGCTATGCCAAAAATCACCAACTCCTGCGTTGGCAGACGCCACATTCACATAAATAACCTTAGCATGAAGGCTCAAGACAAAGAAAAAGATGAAAAGAGTCATTATCCCATATTTCTTTTTCATAAGATCATCTGTTTTTAACAAATTTGACACACGTTTTTTTTCCATTCACTTGTATAACCGCCATATAGACTCCACCGGCCAATGATCCGGTTGACAGGAAGGAGTCTTCACCGGGAGAAAAGCATTGCTCCAGCAGACATCTTCCTGCCAAATCATATAAAGAACATACGACTTCCATCCTCAAAGGGGCATCAAAATAAACTCTATCCGCAACAGGGTCAAACACGACATGAATATCGTCATCCCGGTTCCGGACAAGACCGGAAACATTGTCGCTTTGTTCAAATGCTCCTATATCTACAATCCGGTTGACAATACGGGTATTCCGGGCCAAATCGATTTCCCGCGTAACGACACGATTATCCCCCATGTCTATCACCGGTGCACCGGCAGCAGGTGTCCAGTCCGCTTGCATCCAACTATCATTATCGGAAGCATAACCAATCTTTTCTGCAGGACGAACAAAATGAGGGACCTGAGTCCCATCTCCTTCCGCACCTTCCTAAATGTTTCCGGTACCGGAAATAAAATTACCTTGTATGGCACAGTAAGACAGGCTGCCACGACATTCCAGCTGAGTGGCAAAAGTGGCTCCCATGGTTGAGCGATTTCCAAAAACAATCGTATTGGCAAGGATACTGCCCGCTTCTACAGCAATCCCGGACACCCCGACCGGACCGGATAGAGCATTGTTTACCACTGTTGCCGAAATCAATGTACCTGCCTTTTCCGCCAACCACACTCCGCCGGCTTTATTACGGGCTGTATTATTGGCAACAAGACAATTCTCGATATATACTCCAGCCTGGGCCTCAATGGCAATCCCACCCCCGATACTATTCGAGTTGTTGTTTTGTACAAATACTTCCGTTATCACACAGGGCGTCTTTACATAGATTCCGCCTCCGTTTTGGGAAACGGTATTATCATAGATCTTACAATTCCGAATAACGGGCTGCGCCAATGCCGACATCCCGGACAACAGGATTGCGTATGTCAAAATACATTTTATCATCATATTCAAGACACTTATTTTTTACGGGTATTTCCGGATTCAATATCCGGGGTTCTGTTTAAGTTTAGGATTGCCATTGAGTGTTTTCACATCAATGGGCCACAACAGCATGTGCTTTTCTGTTTCCTTATCGAGAACAGGTATCTGCGCATGCGTCATCTGATCCCGAATGTAGGATGCTTCCGGTGCAAAGACCAACGGTTCATGGTTCGCATCCTGCATTCTGCATAAATCAAACCATCTTGTACCTTCCCAAACAAATTCTTTATCACGCTCGCGAAGAATCGCCAATTCATTTTCCGCAAATGTGCCTTTAGAGAGATCGAAAGTCGAAGGAGAGTCAATGTCGACTCCATAAGCCCTGCGGCGGACCTTGTTGATATATGGCATGGGATCGCCCCCAAGGGCATTCTCCACTTCTGCACGCATCAACAACAGATTGGAATAACGGTATACCGGAATATCGCTTTCGTAAATACGAGTATCCGAAGCATTGATCTTACCCATGTACTTTTTCATTAACGTACCGGAATCCGACTTGATAAGCAAATTAGGCGGTAGCAGTACGCCTTTATAATATGCCAGGAAAGTATAGTCGCGGCGTGTATCACCGGCATCGAAACTACGCCAGAAATCAAACAGGTATTCATGCCGTTGCTGGCGCTCTACCCTCATGTCGAGAATATCTGTCGTTATTTTCTTTCCATTGATGTCGAATGCATTTCCTACAAAAGTGTTTATCTGATAAAGGGTTTGGATGTTATTCTCAGCTTCGCCTTCTTTGAAGCGGAATGCCAGAATGATTTCCTTTCCTCCTTTGTTATCGGAAGAAAAAATATTGGAGAAATCTTTTTCCAATCCGTAGTCGGCCATTCCCAGCAACTTATCCAAAGCCGTTCGGGCTTCTATCAAATCGGTATTGTCAGGAGCCGGTGTCTGATCGTCGAGCGAGACCTTGCCACTCCATAAATATACTTCCGACTTCAATGCCAGGGATGCCCCCAATGTCCAATACGAACGAGTACCGGGACGGTTACGTTCTGCGAAACAGGTGATCGACTTATTCACATCCGATTTAATCTGATCAAGGGTTTGGCGTGGCGTCGAACGAGGCACATAAAATACGGTGGCATCGGTTTCTCCTTGAATGACACGGTCATCCAGAAGCATCGGCAGCCCGCCATAGGTTCTATACAACAAGAAGTAATAAAAAGCACGCAATCCATACGCCTGCCCGAGATAATATGAACGGGTATCCGGATCCAGAAACTCACAACCCTCTTCTACGTTAATTATAAATGTATTAATCTTGAGTATCCCGTCGTAAAGTCCGCACCAGTTGGAAATCCCCGTAGACGCTGATGTGAAATTGTTTATTTTGATAGGGTTCACCTCGTTCAGCGAATTACCTTGTGAGGCCGTAGTGGTACGTTGGGTTCCCCCACGCTCTTCTCCCAGTTGATACAGCAGGTTATAATTGTCTCTAAATTCTGCATGGAGACCGTTCATAAATGCATCGACCTGACTCTCATTCTCCCAATAATTGCCGCTTGCATAATAATCAATCGGGGCTAAATCAAGAGAGTTGCAACCACTGAAAATACCCGCTATGAATCCCAATAAATATATAGTTATCTTTTTCATCTCTTTCATTTTTTTAATTACAGAATCAGAATGTCACCTTTAAACCGAAAATGACGGTTCGAGGCAAGGAGTAACCGGCATCAACCGCACCGGCCGAATTGGTCGATGTCTGTTCGGGGCTGAATGACACCGAATGAGTCAGATAGCCCAGGTTCTGGCCTGTAACAGACAAAGTCAAATCTTGTACATAGAGTTTTTGCAGCCAGGCAGCGGGCAGACTGTAACTTAAAGTAACTTCCCGAAAAGCCAGATAGGAAGCATTGAACGCGAACATGCTGGATATACGATTATAATTGCTTTTGCCGGTGTTGTCGCCTACATAATACTTCGGATATTTGGCATTCGGATTTTCAGGAGTCCATGAATCCTTTATTTGTTCTACATTATTAAAGACCCCTTGTATGCTTCCCATCGTCCACTTCAAGCGATGGTCGATCTGCTGAAATCCGAGTGCATAGTCCATACGCGCATACAGCGAAAGCCCCTTCCAACTGAAACTGGTATTAATACCGCCTAACCATTTGGGAGTTGAGTTACCTACTTTTACTTTATCGTACTTATCGATAACCCCATCGCCGTTCACGTCTTCCCAGATAACGTCTCCCGCCTGTATCGGCAATCCTTTCTTCTGTTGCTCCAAAGTCAGTTTACTCCAGGCATTGGGACCATACAGAGTCACACTTCCCGACTCATCTACCAGATCGGCCGCTTTTTCCCAAACCTCTTCCTCCGAACGATAGATGCCTACCGCATTAAATGCGTATAAGTCTCCCGGACGCTGACCCTCCTGATAGCCTCCTACCCATATAAGTTTTTTGGTGTCCGGGTCATAGACCTGAAATGCCTTCTGGTTATTCCGGACAAGTCCGTTGTCGGGAAGTTTAATAACCTTATTGATGTTGTAGGAAATATTGGCATTGATGTCCCAGCTAATATCCTTCTTACGCAAAACCTTGAATCCGAATCCCAGTTCCACACCATTGTTCCGAATCTTTCCCTGATTGGATTTTATGGAAGTCGTACCCGAGTTGCCCGGCATCGGAATATCGGCAAACTTATCTACATTATAGCGGTTGTAGACAGTTATATTGGCATTGATCCTATTTTCCATAAATCCTAAATCCAGGCCGCCTTCCAGCGTATTCGAACGTTCCCAACGCAGGCCCGGATTGGGCATAGTGGAAATCATTATAGCCGAATTTCCATCGTAATTGGTGGTAGTCTTGAAAAGTCCCTGCAAATCATAAGCCCCTATTCCCGACACATTACCATTCACACCATAACTCATTCTGACTTTAGCAAAAGAGAGTACTGATGAAAGCGGTTTCATGAAGTTCTCTTTCGAAAGAATCCATCCGCCGGATACACCCGGGAAAAATCCCCAACGGTTATTTATAAGTTTTGAATAACCATCCTGCCGGCAGGTGAAAGAAAACAGATACTTATCTTTATAATCATAATTGATACGTCCGAAAAAGGAAAGAATGCTCTCTTTACTATGCCAGGAATCAATCTTACGTTTGTTTTCATCAGCCAGCGTATATGCCAGATCCTGAAAATCATCTGTCGGCGCTCCTTCTCCGGCTGCCGAGAATCCGTAATTATTCAATGTATAATACTCCATTCCGGCCATTACATTCAAATGGTGTTCCTTCAGAAAGCTAAGATCATAGCTGAGAACAGCGTTATAAGTCTGGCTCAATTTACGGTCGAATTTGTTACTTGAGCTGCGGGTTTGTATCATTCCACCGGATGAAGGATAATCTTTTGTGAACTTTTCGGCAAACAGCTCGTCATACATCATCATTGCCGACAGTTTCAATTTCAATCCGCTGAGAATGTCGATATCAAAGTTCTGCCCCATGCTGAATTTGGTAGTAAGATTGGTCTCTTTAAAACTATCCAGAATAGCATGCGGATTATAATCATTTCCGTTTCCTTTGCCCATCAGTAATTCTCCTTTTGCATTATATTCACGCTGGGTAGGCGGCATCCCCGGTTCACGCCCGAAATAATTGGCAACCGTGTTCAGTACCATGGCATCAAACCAGTCTGAATTCGAGAAGTTCACATTGGTATATGAATGCAGCCATTTGGTGATCTTGTAATCTCCGTTGAATACTCCGGTAAATCTTTTATAGAAACTTCCTACCGGCAATCCTTCGCTATAATTATAACCTGCTCCCAAATAATAGCTTCCTTTATCATTTCCTCCGGATAGTGTGATAGAATAATCCTGAGTCACAGCCGGTTTACGAAAAAGAATATCCTTCCAGTTAACCTCCGAATAGATGATCTCTTTTCCCGTTACCGGATCTGTCATTTTCTTATATCCTTTCTCCAGCAGGAAAGCATTGCTGTCATCAAGAAACATGGGGCTCCATATTGCACTGGCGTTCTTGTTACCATCCAAAGGATTTCCATCCGCATCAAAATAAAGGTTTCCTGTCCCGAAGGGTTGTGCACTGTCCAATGACGACATATTTGCAAATCCACGCCAGGTACCGTCAGAGAGTTGTACTACTTGTGCGGCATTCTGTATACCCTTGCGGGTCCAATACAGATAATCTTCGGCATTGAGGAAGTTGTAGGGAGAATTCAAATAGTTGATTCCGGCTTTAGCACTGACGGTAACTTGCACTTTACCGGCTTTTCCCTTCTTGGTACTGATCAATATGACTCCATTGGCAGCACGGGCACCGTATATAGCTGTTGCTCCTGCGTCCTTAAGCACATCCATAGAAGCAATGTCTTCTGGGTTTATATCAGACATATCACTCCGGATCTGACCATCGATTATAATAAGAGGCGATCCCGTTCCGTCCAAATTAGTTCCACCACGCAAAATGACGGCCGGCACACTTCGCGGGCTACCCGATGTCTGTACTACCTTCAATCCGGGAACCGCTCCCGAGAGCGCCTGTGCCGGATTTGAGAACAGACCGTTTCGTAAAGCATCCTTATCGACAGAAGAGATGGAATTCGTCAGTTTGGAGCGCAATTGCGTTCCGCCATACCCGGTCACCACAACTTCCTTCAGTACCATCGTATCTTCTTTGAGTACCACTTTAAGAAAAGTGCGCCCGTTAAGAGATACGTTTTGAGGGGTGTATCCTATAAAAGAGAAGGATAACTTACTATCTGTGCCGGGGACTGCTATTTCAAAATTTCCGTCCAAATCGGTTATGGTACCGATATCTGTGCCCACGACAACTACATTTACTCCGGGCATGGGCATCTCTTGTTCATCCACAACAACTCCTTTTATGGGCTGCGCGGCTTGTAGTGCCGTATAGAAAACAACTCCCATAAATATCAAAAGTGTTCGTTGCAAAACAGTTCTTAAATACTTATTTGTTTTCATCAGAATAGATTGTTAATATTAATCGATAAATTTATATTCGTTTCAAATATGTATCATCAGTCATCTTTCTTATCCGCAGTGACCGGTTTCAAGCATACCAGCAAAATCACCAGAATAACCGATACGAGTAATGCCAGACAAGCAAAATCACGGCCTAAATGCCCTTCATCAGTGGATTTCCCCAATATATCCGTAATAACCGCTCCTGCAAAAACGCCACACATATTCATAATGCCATAAGCCGTAGCCCGATAGCGGGCAGAGACAAACTGACACAATATCGGCATGTTATTGGCATCAAAAAAGCCAAATCCAATACCAAAAAGGAGTGTACCGGCAATCACAGCCAACAGCGAATGACCATAACCGATAAAAAACAGAGAAGGTATTATTAAAAATAGTCCGACAGCTCCGGTATATATACGCCCTCTGACATTGCGGACAACCCAATTATCCGAAATATACCCGCCTAACAAGACACCGAATAAAGAAGAGACCGCAATGGAAATGGTAGACATCGGTCCTGCCGTAGACATATCGATAGACAAACTTTCAGAGAACAGAGTAGGCAGCCAGTTCTTGGCAGCCCATCCCGGGATGCCCGGAATGCAGAAATAAAAAAGAATAATCCAGAAAGAGAAATTTGTCAATAATACCCTCAGGCTTTTCAAAACCGGGATCTTCCGGACTTGCTCTTTTACCTCAGTAACCACTCCGCGGGAGGTGTCTTTCAAAAACAAGGCCAATACAACACTATATGCAAGACCGACAATACCGAACCAATGAAATGTGACATGCCAGGAATACATGGCTGCCACAGTAGCTCCAAAACCGCCTATTGCCTGCCCGACATACAACCCGGTCATGTGGATTCCCACTGCCAATGAGCGGGTCTTGTTTTGATGGTAGTCTGCAATCAGCGAAAGTGCGGCAGGCAAATACAACGCTTCACTTACGCCCATAGCTCCACGTAAAATATACAGTTGGTTAAATGTGGTAGCATATCCCATCAGGTAAGTTACTCCCGACCACACGCCCAAACTTAAAACAATCAGCCATTTTCTGCTAAAACGGTCGCCGATAATGCCGGAAACAGGGCTCATCAGTCCATAAATCCATAAAAATACAGCCATCAACCGGCCGAAATTTGCTGCCGACTCCAACTCTTGTATATCCCCCATCATAGGTATACGCATCGTCGAAAGCATTTGTCTATCCATATAATTAAGCAAAGCGACTACCCATAATAAGGCAACCACTACCCAAGGATAGATACCCAACATTTTATTATTGTTCATCTTAATAATTCACTTAATTTGATTTGTATATATGCCATATCTGCCTGGCTGCTTTCATATAATATTCCGATTGTATCTTTATCGACAGATGTAATACTTGAATACCCCGAACTCCGATATTCATCAAACAAAATCCAGTGTTCTTCGGGCCAGGTCAACCCGTCATCAAAGCTGACTTTCAATGTCAGTTTATCTCTGGTTTTATAGTCATTCGGATTCGCAAACAGTAAAATAGTTTTTTCCTCGCCATTCACCGTATATTTATGCTTGTGTAAACTCGCCATACAGGTGGGTTCCACCAATGCCTTCCGTGAAGTGGGGTGCTCTATCCAGTTTTCTCCCAAATCGGATGTCACACAGATACGTCTGCCATTGGGTTCCTTTTTCCCACGGTTTCTGTTGTCGCGCATATTCAGCATAATCGTTCCGTCATTCAGCTGCACTACATTATTTTCCGTTACATCGCTATACGCCGGATTGGAAGTAATCCAGTTTCTACCATGATCTCTGCTATAAGTAATGTTTGAAAAAGGCAAACCGTTTTCGTCCCGTCCTTGTGTTGGAAAAACAAGCGTTCCGTCGTCCAAAGTAATGCCATGGCCGGGTGCAGGAGCAAACAGCCACCACTCCGGGCGCTTGGTCTTAGGGGTTATATCATCGGGAAAGCTCCAGGTAAGGCCGTCATCCGTACTTTTGGTAATCAAGAACTGGCAGGTCTCTTTCAGTCCCAACCCCGGTTGAGATCCCTTCTGCCTCCATTGATGAATCCAGTAGTCACTGTTTTCGGTCAGCCCGTCTATCCATTTTCCGTCATCATCCAACGCTCCATACATCCATAATCCGGCTACATAAATATCTTTAGTCGTTTCATCAACAAGAATGCAGGCATCACTGACTCCATTGTATTTCTCGGGTAATCCGCCCCACTCGCCCATGTCGAGTATCACTTGCATAGGTTCCCATGTCTTACCCTTATCGACACTACGGTGTAAGGCTATATCCATATCTCCTTGCAGATCGCGGGATGAATCATAACGGGCGTCGAAAATGGCCAAGAGCGTTCCATCCAAACTGGTCGTCAGTCCCGGAATACGCGAAGAGACAACGCCATCCTGCCCTTTTTGCCTCACTGCGACTCCTATTCTCAATCGATTTCCGGATTCCATCGGCTTTTTGATACTACCGCTTGTCGTTCTTATCTCATCACATTTTATCTGAATACGATGATCCAAATCAACGGCATCTTTCAATTTCACCGCAATCCAAAACGAGATTGTATCTGTATCTACTTCTATCTTATCATTAAAGCACAATTTCTCCTTTACCGAAGATATCTTGCTTAACTGCCGGCGATCATCGATCATACCCTGTTCATCGGTAGCATAGACAGCTATCGATTCCACATCTGATATTTGCGTTGTTCCCGACAAGTCTACACGGATCCCTGTTACAATATAAGGTTTATCATCATTCCGTAACAGGCTTATTTTCAGTACAGGATTTATCTCCTTTTTCACAAGAACCGGAATGACCGGCTTCTCTATTTCAACTTTTAATCCAGTACCAAACAAGTCATCAGGAATCATTAAAATGAAGCAGATAAGTACAATAAGTATTTCTCTTTTATTATTCATAATATAAATATTAGTTTCAGCTACAAGCAATTGGCCACAAACAGAAAAAAGAGCTACGTGTACTTTCTTCTTCAAAAATTAAAGAAATCGATTTCTTCCAGATTCTCTTTCAACGCTTTATATTCTTTTTCTGAGAAAGGAGTTATCGGTAAACGGCAGTCGCCGCAATCTATGCCAATGATATTCATGATGGCTTTTCCACCCCGTACTCCACCTCCATATTTAATAATAACTTCTACCGTGCGAATCGACTTCATCTGATATTTACGAGCCGTAACTAAATCTCCCTTTTTCATCGCCTGGAATATATTCTCATAGACATTGGGGATATAGTTGTAGGTACTTCCAACCCCGGCAACAGCTCCCATTGCCAAACCGGAAATAAGAATCTCATCAAAACCATGCAAAACTTCGAATTCATGATTATCCAAATCAATACATACACCCATCTCCATCAAATTATTATGAGTAAATTTCGTTCCGGCCAAATTGGGAATCACTTTTTTACCCTCCTGAAGGAATTTGTCTACCGGCAAATTCACGCCGGTAATAGATGGCATATTATAATAATAGAAAGGAAGTTGAGGAGCAGTGGCAGCTATCGGAGCAAAAAAACGGATTAAATCATCTACCGTAGCCGGTTTAAAGAAAGAAGGTGCTATGGAAGCAATGGCGTCCGCCCCATTTTCGACGGCATGCGCTGTTAACTGAATGGCATCTTTCTGGCAGTTTGTTCCCACATGGGCAATTACTAAAAATCTTCCCTGAGCAGCTTTTATCCATCTTTCCAACACTTCTTTTCGCTCATCCAGTGTTAAAGAAGAAAACTCACCGGTTGTTCCACAAACAAAAACCCCTTTTATCGAAGTAGAAGCAATCCAGTCAGCATATTGGTCAATAACATTCAAATTTACTTCCCCATCCTTGTTCATTGGTGTGAATACGGCTGCAACCATGCCTTCTAATCGTTTGAAATTCATCTTATTAAATTTTATTAGTTTATAAATACGGTTAACTTTATATCTTACAATTGAGATCTATTCATTAAACAGTCGGACTCTATCCTCATTTAAGCTTTTATATTTAGTATTATTTGTCTGACAAATAATATTTGTGCAAGTATAGATATAAATTTAGTTTCTACAAAAAAAATTAAAGAAGAAAAATGAATATGATGTTGCAAAACATATTTTCTCGTACTTGTAGTCATACTTGAACTCACAGAAAATCCGTGTTGGGAATGAATATGAATATCTAAAAAACAAATCACAAATTCGGACAGTTGATTTAGCAATCTTCGCATCATCAGTATTGAAGATGCCAAAAACCTTTTAGTAAATCGAGAAGATAGATATAAGAACGGAAGATTTTTTATTAAGGAGATATTATAGTAATGACTCCCATTCAATACGAACTGAAAGGGAAAAAGGGAATAATGAACAATGTGACTCACTATTCCCCTCTCTCCCCTATATAGATATTCTTATTTCACCAACCGATACTCTCCACGAAGTAATTTAGGTGTACGGATACCCGGCTTTACCTCTCCGCTACATATATAAAACACATTATCTTTTTTTGCCACAGTAGTGGTAACAGGTATATCGAAAGGAACCATTTCTTCCTTTACGAATACCTGCTTCGTGACATTGTACGATCTAACTGTATTATCAAACCCCGGATGATCTTCAGAAGTAGGTAGTAACAAAGGTACTCCACCCAAAAAACAAATTTCATCGGTGCCAACCGCAATTGCCGTTCCTGCCATCACCGGGAATTCTCCTTTGACAGATTCCCAACGAGCCAATCTGGGTATATATACATAACCATCCTTCAAAACCTCTACCCATCCGTCAGCTTTATAATTGCGTCCACTGAAAAGATAAAAGCAGAGGTCGTCTCCATTATATTGCGCCACGCTCACTGCATATCCCCGTGGCGCCCCCGGCCAGGTTGCCAGAGTCTGCCACCCTTTTTCCAAATTATCAAGATCAAGTCTATAGAAATGCGCTGTCGCCTCCTGCTTTTCCATACATTCCTGACCGCCGGCAACATAAATACTATTGCCCAGCAATACTCCCGTCGCATTAGCTAATGGAACAGGCAGAGACGGCCAGTTGTCACAGACAACAGGACGGCCATTTTCTATACTAATAAGAAAGACATCCGCATAACACCGGTGCTCATCACACCCTCCAATGCACAAGAGCCCTTCCGGCAACTGGATAGTAATGCCATATCCTAACGGACGGGGTAAAGCATCATCACATACTCTCCAACGGGCATGTTCATCCGTTATATCTTTATAATATAGAGTTTGCCACCAATGCTTTTTACCCTCTTTCCAAGGAGGATTATCCGGGAAATTAGCTCCTCCGGCTATCACTAAATACTCGCCTATGAATCCTGAAAAAGAACCGGCAAACCCTAAAGACTGCTTTCCATCCTTGCCAGGAAGCGACAAGCTATTATCCCAAGAAATCTCCCCCTGATTTGGTTTCTCACGATAAGACTCCTTAGAATACACCACTGCATTCAACATCCATAATAAGCAAAACAAAGAAATAATACTTCTTTTCATCATCACATATATTAAATTAAGAGCCTGTTTAAATTTTCCTTTTCAAGATTCTCATCAGCTTATTTTGAACCGATCTTCGGTCCGTTTTCCCAATTTCATCGGGATACAAGCATTACATATCCGAACGTCGGTTAAAAAGAATCTTATAAATTGAGAAATGCGCTTCAAGTGCATTCCGATAACCTTCTCGGTCGCCTTTCTTAAGATACCTCAACAAATCTTTATGGGTCACGATTTCTCCTTTGGCCTTTTTCTCCGTATTAATCTGTTCTAATTGATCTTTATACTTATTCTTAACAAATTCCATAACCGGATGAACTATTTCCTGAAATTCCATGATCATGTTATTTCTGGTTATTTCATAAAGCTTGGAATGAAAAGTAAATTCACTGACAGGCGCATAAGTATTGTTTCCAAGCATAATGCCCACTTTTACGATCTCTTCAAGTTCGGCAATATCCTGTGGAGTTATATAATCAAATATTTCACCGCAAATGCCCATCTCCAGTGCAATTCTAACCCCCAAAATCTCAAACAATGATTCATCACTCAAGATACGAGGGTCAATAACTTTTTTAAGATTCCCCAAAATACGTGGTTCGCACAACACCATACCGCGCTTTGTCCGGCTTTCAATTATCCCCATCATTTTCAAACGGCTCAGAGCCTCACGCAACACACTCCGCGCCACCCCTAATGCTTCAGCCAGTTCCAGTTCATTAGGGATCTTGTCGCCTATTTGATAATCTTTCTCTTTAAAAAATGAAAGCAACCTGTCTTCTACCTGATCAACCAATGTTGGTACTTGCTTCTTTATTTTTAAATCTGCCATATATTTATATTAAAAAGGTCCGTTCTACTTTGTCTGACAAATATGAAAATTATTATGATACAATACAACTATTTAGAAAGAATATTTTCAAGATTTGCTCAGAAACTGTTCAAATATTCCTTTTAGAAGAGTCTCTACAACTCATTTTGGGGTTCCAATTAAACAAATCCTCAAATTATCAAGAAAGTCAATTCGATTAATATGGAAATTACCACACATATTGCAGGCATGGAGGACATACAATTGTATTTACTTCAATAACTACAGTCAAGACAGAAAATAGACCGATACAACTCTACCAACACAAACCGATAGGGTATCACCATCGAGCAACCGCACACTTTCATCTACAGACAGTCTGATACCTACATGGATGTAATCTCTACCGGCAATTCGACATGATCTCTGTCGTATTCCAACCGTATACTCCCCATTTGCTTTTCCGAGTGCCGGTCGAGAAAGTACATGGCATGAACATCGCTGTGGAAAATCTGGAAGACACTGCCCTGGCCGATTTGAAAAAACAGATAACAATTACGCCGAACTCTTTCATTTTGTTACGGTCTTATCTTTGTTCTCCGCCACTTCTACCAGATAAACCCCGACACAAATAAAAAGAATAGCACAGGTCTGTGTCCAGCTAAAACGGTCTTGACCCAAGATCAAGGAGGTTATGGTAGCCACGATCAATATCAGATAACCATAAATGGCAACCACTGTCGTCTTCAAATATTTCAGTCCGACCGGCAATAGCATATAACTGATGGTCGTTGGGAAAATAAGAACGAACGTCAATACCGTTAAAGGGAGCCAATGGAAAGGCATTGAAAACACCGGAGCATCAAATCCGGTAATCAATGAAACAATTATACCGGAAAAAGCCGCACCACTGAAAGTGTATTTCATCATCATGACGGGCCCCACTTTCGAAAGAATGCGTTGGCTCGCTACCAAATAAACAGCATAGACCACCGAACTAAAAAGACACAGCATATTTCCCGTAAAGGCATCCGAAGCCAGATCATCGCTCTGCTGAGTCAGAATACAGACAAGGGCACCCACCAAAGCAATGGATATACCGATAATTTTCGGAACAGTAACTTTCTCACGAAAGAAAAAGATCATGATGAGAAACACCCAGATCGGTTGCAAACTCGTAAAAATAGAACTCGATACCGGCGTCGTCTTGCTAAGGCCTACCAGATAAAGAAACATAAACCCATAAAGCCCCACTGCTCCCAAAAGAAACAACAACCCCTTGTCTTTTCGGCTTACTTTTTCTTCCGATGTAGAAAAACAGCCGATTACCCAAAAAGCAACCGCCGCAAACGTGCAACGAATCGTAGCTCCCGTCAATGGACTCATCCAAAGAGGAAGCAGAAATTTAAGGGCATTCATATTCAACCCGCTAAACACCTTCGATATAGCCATACTGAGATTGGCTTCCAGTTTTTTATTCTTCATTCTTATCAATTTATTATAATTGGTACATTATTCCTCACCCCTTAAACAAGAAAGTGTTTCGTTTTCGATAGGCCCATACCAAAGCGACTAACGTGATGCAAAGATTGAACACAAAAGCGAACTGTTGGGATTTGATGTGGAATACTGTCGATTGGAAGAAATCGATAATAAACGGGCAGAGCAAAATGGCCAGGTAATTCATCATCATCACAAAAGCCAGCGCCAATGTCGCCTTCTTCGCTACTGCCGTATGAGTGGTTTTATCGTATATAACAGGTTGTATCACCCCATATCCCAATCCCACAAGAATACATCCCGGAGCTATCACCCATTCTTTCGGAGAGATCCAGATCAGTGCCAGTCCGACTGCCATACACAACAGACTATAAAACGTTGTTTTCTCACGGAAAAGCCCCACAATACGGTTCAAGAACAGACCGGGAGCCATAATAGCCAGAAAAAAGAGCGAAATCATAACACCGGAATCACCACTCGAAAAATGATATTCTTCCATTAAAAAAGGAAGATTGAACGTTACGATAAGTGCCAGATAAGTAGCCAACCCGTAGAACATCATGACCTGCAAAAGATACTTGATATTCACTCCGTATTTGTACTTCCCGACTTCCGGATCGACCGGTGTGCCGGCATCTGTTTTTTCATCATTCGTAATCGAAGCACGCCCTTCCTCACTGATCATGCTGCGTTGGAGATAAACCGACAGCACCAGCGATAGCAAAGGAAACAGATAAACCACAAACGGTAAATGCCAGTTCACTTCCGCCAGATACCCGGTAACGGCAGTAGCCGCCACCAACGTCAGATTTGTAATAGCAGAGCTGAGTCCGAACTGCTTTACCCGGTACGGACCGACGAAATATTTGGAAATAAGCCCGGTAGAGAGTGGTATGATCATTCCCGAACCTACACCGAGCATGGCGCTGATAGCGATAAGCTGCCACATCTTACCGGCAAACAAATAAAGAATGCCACTTAAGGCAAAGATAGCAAGCCCCACCTGCAATAAGCGGATAAAGTTCACTCTCTCCGTCAGTTTTCCCGCCAGAATGATAAACGGAATAATCAGCAGAGAGGGTAAGGATGAAAGCATCTGTACATCTAATTCGGTAGAATGAGGAAAGATGACAGACAGTTTCCCGAGGATAGGCGTAACGGCTAAACCGGGCAAAGCATTAAGAGCCGAAATAGACCAAATGCCGATAAGCGTGATAAGAGGAATTGTTCCCCTTCCTGTTTGTATTCTCATATTCGCTTCTATTTTTTGAGGTTCGGACTTAAAAAAAACAACGTGACGCCCGGAATGTTCAATCCTGTACGGGAAGTACAATAAACGCAAAATAATGCAAAACGGCCAAACTTAAAAAAAACGGTGCTGTTGTTGTGAGAAATCCGACGGGGAAAATCCCCATCGCCTAAACCTAACTAAAAACAATAGTAAAATGGAAGATTTAAATTTTAGAAACGGTGATGCCAAGACTGATGTATTTGGTTCAAACAGAATGTTGCAACCTTCTCCGGTAGAAAAAATACCTGATGGGCCGACAACTCCGGAAATTGCCTACCAAATGGTAAAAGACGAAACATTCGCACAGACTCAGCCCCGACTGAACCTGGCAACTTTCGTCACCACCTACATGGATGAATATGCTACCAAACTGATGAATGAAGCCATCAACATCAATTACATCGATGAGACAGAATATCCCCGTATCGCTGTAATGAATGGCAAGTGCATCAACATCATGGCCAACCTGTGGAATACTCCGGAAAAAGACGACTGGAAAACCGGTGCATTGGCTATCGGTTCTTCGGAAGCTTGTATGTTGGGCGGTGTTGCAGCATGGTTACGCTGGCGCAAGAAACGTCAGGCACAAGGCAAACCCGTAGACAAGCCGAATTTCGTTATCTCTACGGGCTTTCAGGTAGTATGGGAGAAATTCGCCCAACTGTGGCAGATCGAAATGCGTGAAGTGCCTTTGACACTGGAGAAAACAACCCTTGATCCGGAAGAGGCACTGAAGATGTGTGACGAAAATACCATCTGCATCGTTCCTATCCAGGGCGTTACATGGACAGGATTGAATGACGACGTAGAGGCGCTCGACAAAGCGCTCGATACTTATAATGCCAAAACCGGCTACGACATTCCTATCCATGTAGACGCTGCAAGCGGTGGTTTTATCCTTCCGTTCCTGTATCCGGAAATTAAATGGGACTTCCGTTTGAAATGGGTACTCTCTATCAGTACTTCCGGTCATAAATTCGGTCTGGTTTATCCGGGTCTTGGTTGGGTTTGCTGGAAAGGCAAGGAATATCTCCCCGAAGAGATGTCATTCAGCGTAAATTATCTGGGTGCCAACATCACACAGGTAGGTTTGAACTTCTCCCGTCCGGCTGCCCAGATTTTGGGACAATACTATCAATTTATCCGTTTGGGATTCCAGGGATACAAAGAGGTACAGTACAACTCATTGATGATCGCCAAATATCTCCACGGTGAAATAGCCAAGATGGCTCCGTTCGTCAACTACTCTGAAGATGTAGTGAACCCGCTGTTCATCTGGTACATGAGACCGGAATATGCTAAAGACGCCAAATGGACACTGTATGATTTGCAAGATAAGCTGGCTCAAGGCGGATGGATGGTTCCGGCCTACACCTTGCCTTCCAAATTGGAAGATTACGTAGTGATGCGTATCGTTGTCCGTCAAGGATTCAGTCGTGACATGGCAGATATGCTGCTGGGCGACATCAAGAATGCCATCACCGAATTGGAAAAACTGGACTATCCTACGCCCACACGTATTGCCCAGGAGAAGAACTTGCCGGTAGCTACAAAGGTTTTCAACCATACTGGTAAGCCACAGGCGGTTAAAAAATAAAATTATGAGGGGGTATCAAAATGTCCTTTTCAAAGAATTCACCTCTGCTACAAGCATTTGTGGCAAGGATGAATTCTAAGATTTGCTCATTTTGACACCCCCTCATCCAAAAACGTTTTATCTTATGAAAAAAGTTTCTATATCTCAAATAAAAGAGGTGGCGCAACAGGCTTACGAGCAGGTGAAGGGTAACACAGACGGAAAAAACGCCGACTACATCCCCTACCTTGCCAACATCGACAAGAACCTGTTCGGCATCAGCATCTGCCTGCTGAACGGTCAGAAAATTACGATAGGTGATTACAATTACCGTTTCGGCATTGAATCGGTATCCAAAGTCCATACGGCAATTCTGGTGCTCCGCCAATACGGCGCCCAGAAAATATTGGATACGATCGGCGCTGATGCCACCGGATTGCCCTTCAACTCTATCATCGCTATCCTTCTGGAAAACGATCACCCCTCTACACCGTTGGTAAATGCGGGAGCAATCTCCGCCTGTTCCATGGTGAAGCCGGTCGGTGACGCCGGTCAGAAATGGAATGCGATCGTGGAAAATATTACAGAGCTTTGTGGCGATGCTCCGCAGTTGATTGACGAACTGTACAAATCCGAATCTGCCACCAACTTCAACAACCGATCGATTGCCTGGTTATTGAAGAACTACAATCGGATTTATGACGATCCGGATATGTCGCTCGATCTGTACACACGGCAGTGTTCATTGGGCGTTACAGCAGAGATGCTGTCCGTTGCTGCCGGCACGATAGCCAATCACGGAGTAAATCCAGTAACCAACAAGCAGGTTTTCGATGCCGAAGTGACTCCGAAGATTACGTCGATGATTGCCTCCGTAGGCTTCTATGAACATACGGGCGACTGGATGTACACTTCCGGCATACCGGCTAAGACCGGTGTAGGCGGTGGTGTGATGGGTGTATTACCGGGCGTAATGGGAGTTTCCGCATTCGCACCTCCATTGGATGGTTCGGGTAACTCCGTAAAGGCTCAATTGGCAATTAAATTCATTATGAACAAACTGGGGTTAAATATATTCAACGGCGAGCAAGTCACTGTAATTGAATAATAACAGTGACTTTTTTGTAGAGGTTACTGCCCTACGGTAAGGGTGGTAACCTCTTTTTATTATTATAGATTTTCATCGGTTTGACTTAACCGATTGGAGAATAAGAAGCTGCTTTGAATTGTAAAATTCCTATATAGTACATTGAATACCAGTTGGTTAATTGGATTTTATTTCGTAACTTTATGGTTACCAAGACATAAGTTATGAGTAGCTATCCAACCAACCTAACTGATAAACAGTGGCAAGTTATAAAAAAT
>CAUEFX010000005.1 GCA_958477465.1 uncultured Bacteroides sp. | reverse complement strand
TGCACTATAAAGATATATACCCCACCCATGCAAGTCGTGCATGGGTAGGGGCTTTCCACGGGGTGTTCCTATATCGTTTCTGATAGCCGAAGCAATGATTTCAATATGCCATTTACTTTGGTTAAATTATATTGAACACACCCCTTCTGAATACGTTCGTGTGCGATAACAGCAAAAAACCGTGAAAGAAATTAAAAGAGAACCAATATCAAGAATAAAATTTGGAGGGAACGGGCAAAAGCTCTACATTTGCACTGTGATTTTTTTCATAGTATTAGATTTAAGGTTAACAAAGGTTGGAGCAAGGCGTTGCTCCTTTTTTTTTTGCTCCTTACCGAAGTAACTGATACATACCGCCCGCCAATACCCGTACCACACCTTTCATCTCCAACTCAAAAAGTATGGCATTCATCTTATGTATTGGAATATCTGCCTTTACCAGCAACGCATTTATCTGCTGATCACCCTGCCTGTCAAGAATAGAAACAACCCGTTGTTCTTCTTCCGACAATTCAAGGAACAGACTCCGCTGAATACTTTCCACCTTTGAAGAGACAGAGGGAACTCCCCAGCCCATGGCCTTTACGAAATCTTCGGCAGACAGAAGAAGAGCCGCTTTATTATCCCTGATCAGTTGGTTGCAACCGATGGAAGAAACATCCATCGTGCGTCCGGGAAAAGCAAAGCAGTCGCGATGATAGCTCTCGGCAATATCGGCAGTAATCAATGAACCTCCTTTAGCAGCCGATTCCACCACTATTGTAGCGTCAGACATACCTGCCACAATACGGTTACGGCTTACAAAATTATGCTTATCGGGATTGGTTCCGGTAAGGAACTCCGTTAAAAGGCCACCTTTCTGCAACATGTCAACAGCCGTTTTCCGATGAGCGGAAGGATAAATACGGTCGAGTCCGTGTGCCAATACTCCGACCGTAGAAAGGTCATTGGTCAAAGCTGCACGATGGGCATGAATATCAATACCGTAAGCAAGACCGCTTACCACAAGTACATCCGGGCAGAGAATCTTCAAATCACGAAGAAAAGAAGCACAAAGTTGCTTTCCATAATCAGTGGCGTTACGGGTACCTACCATATTGATGACATGTAACGAATTCAACTCGGCCGCACCTTTAAAAAAGAGTATGACTGGAGCATCATCGCACTCCCTCAGGCGGGAGGGGTATTGCCCGTCAGTAAAAGCAAGGCACGAAATGTGATTCTTCTCTGCAAACTCAAACTCCTGCGCGGCACGCGACAAAGCCTGCGGGCAATCTAAAGCCTCCACCACACGACTATTAGCATCGGGCAAACGATCGGGAAGTTCTTTTCGATAGCGGAACACATCGACAGCGTTTCCAACCCCATCCAGCAATTTCTTAGCCCCGATATGCCCGATTCCCGGAATCAGTGTCAAGGCAATGCTGCAAATACACTCTTCGGCACTCACCATCAGAGGTAAGGTGCAAAAACGGTATCAAACAATGTGCTTTCACTCAAGCGTCCATTCACCACACAGACCGCTTCAACCGTTGACTTCACCACTACTTTCTGATCGCTTTTACGAAAAATATCCTGATAGAATACATATTTGATTCCCTCCTTCTTCATATAAAGTTTGGAAACAAATTCATCACCACTCTTTAGAGGAGTCTTGAACGCCATACTGATACGGGCCACTACAGGATCGACACCCTGCTCGTGAAGTACAGCAAAACTAACTCCGACAGAAGAGAGAAACTCATGACGGGTATGTTCCAGATAATGCTGATAATTGGCATTATTAACAATACCCTGAAGGTCGCACTCATAGTCACGCACCTTCATCTCCAGCTCATAAATATATTTATCCATAAGAAATAATTTACCAATATGCAAATGTACCAATATGCCAACTAAATAACGTGTCAATATGCCAACTAAACAATATACCAATGCACCGGTTGAAGAATGTACCCGTCACGACTATTCCGCAGGGAAAATCGGCACATTGGCATATTAGCACATTAACACATTATTCATTCAATTCCTTTAAATTTCTTCAGTTCTTCTGTTGAAACGAGTTTATAGAGTTTATCGCTCGGCCGTATCTTATCCAGCTTCATTGAAAAATGCTCTCCTTTTTTCACGGTCTGCACCGGTTTCAGGTCTACGCGAGCCTCTTCGAGTGTGGCAAACAACGCACCGGTAGTCGGACCGGTCACCAGCAACTTATCTCCTACATTCAACTCTGCCGCTTCCACCAAAAACTCCGCAACTCCGATGTTACTGAAATACCGGACACCTTTCCCCACATAGATTTTACGCTCCGTAGCTGCCGAGCCATAATTTTTCGTCCATTCACCCAAACGTTGCCCCTGGTAATAACCATCCCAGAAACCACGGTTGAATACGGTTTTCAGGCGCTCGTCCCATCCGGTGATCTTCTCATCGGTAAACGTGCCGTCCAGATTGGCCTGAATAGCCTGCTTATAGCATTCCACCACCGTACGTACATACTCCGGCCCACGGGCACGGCCTTCTATCTTGAATACACGCACACCGGCATCCATCATTTTATTCATGAAATGAATGGTTTTCAAATCCTTAGGAGACATAATATACTGGTTGTCCACCTCCAGTTCCACACCGGTCTCCTTGTCGCGCACCTCATAAGAGCGCCGGCATACCTGCATACAGGCACCCCGGTTGGCCGAACTGTTCATCTCATGCAATGAAAGATAACATTTGCCCGAAACCGCCATGCACAATGCACCGTGACAGAACATCTCGATGCGTATCTGTTCTCCCGAAGGACCGCAAATATTCTCTTCCCGGATATGGCGGTAAATCTCCGCTACCTGTTCCAGATTCAATTCACGGGCAAGCACCACCACATCTGCAAATTGTGCATAAAACCGCAAAGCCTCCACGTTCGATATATTCAACTGAGTAGAAAGGTGTACCTCCTGACCGATCTGACGGGCATAACTCATCACCGCCACATCAGCAGCAATCACGGCAGAAATGCCGGCCTCTTTTGCCGCATCCACAATGGTACGCATCAACTCCAGATCGGCATCGTAGATGATTGTATTTACCGTCAGGTAGCTCTTCATTCCATGTTCGTCGCAGGTACGGGCTATCTCCCTCAGGTCGTCAATCGTAAAAGTATTGGCCGAACGGGCACGCATGTTCAGATTGGCAATACCAAAATAAATGGAATCGGCACCCGCCTGGATAGCTGCCGCAAGCGACTCGCGGGAACCTACCGGAGCCATTATCTCAAAGTCAGTTATATTCATAATTTACGATTGAAAATAGATTTATCATGATGCAAAGGTACAATTTAATCCGTATTTTTGCAGCGATAAAGAGAGTTACTTCAACCGTAAACCGTATAATTAAGTAGACAACAAATGAAAATAAGCCATATAGACTTGGGTGAACACCCCGTTTTCTTAGCACCGATGGAGGATGTGACCGACCCCGCTTTCCGTTTGATGTGTAAAAAGTTTGGAGCAGATATGGTATATACCGAATTCGTTTCGAGCGATGCACTGATACGTTCGGTCAACAAAATCACGCAGAAACTCACGATTTGCGATGAAGAACGCCCCGTAGCCATACAGATATACGGCAAAGACACCGAAGCCATGGTAGGAGCCGCACGAATCGTGGAAGAAGCGCACCCCGACATACTGGACATCAACTTCGGATGCCCTGTAAAGAAAGTAGCCGGGAAAGGTGCCGGTGCCGGAATGTTACAGAATATCCCGAAAATGCTCGAAATCACCCGGGCCGTAGTAAATGCCGTGAAAATACCGGTTACCGTAAAAACCCGGTTGGGTTGGGATGCCGACCATAAGATCATTGTTGATCTGGCCGAACAATTGCAAGATTGCGGCATTGCCGCACTGGCTATCCATGGACGCACACGTGCACAGATGTATACGGGAGAAGCTGACTGGACGCTGATCGGTGAAGTAAAAAACAACCCGCGTATGCACATCCCGATCATCGGTAACGGCGACATCACCTCGGCCGCAAGAGCAAAAGAATGCTTTGACCGCTACGGAGTAGATGCCATCATGATCGGTCGCGGCAGCATCGGCCGACCGTGGATTTTCCGCGAAGTAAAGCATTTTCTGGAAACAGGAAACGAACTTCCTCCCGAAACTTTCGAATGGTATCTAAACGTACTCCGCGAGGAGGTGCTCAACAGTGTGGCCCGACTGGACGAGCGTCGGGGCATCATACACATACGCCGCCATCTGGCTGCAACGCCTTTGTTCAAAGGTATCCCCAATTTCAGGGAAACCCGCATTGCCATGTTAAGAACTGAATCGGTAGAAGAACTCTTCCATATTTTCGATAAAATAAAACCGGAAGGAGAGTAAGAGCCTGTTGACTTTTGTTTCCGGTTTACTTAAACATCGGCACCGCAAACCATTTCTTAAACATCTTCGTCACAAGAATATATATCACGAATGCAGAGGCAAAGCCTACCACCGCATCAATCAGATAATGGGCCTGTATGTAAACGGTAGCACAACACAGCAATACATAAAACGGCATCAAGACAGCAAACAACCACTTGCTGCCACGCCATGCCATAATCATCAGAATAGTAGAAATTCCCACATGGGAACTGGGGAAAGCAGCCGTTGGCCGTTCGCCGACTTGCTGTGAGCCTTCTACCAGATTGTAAAAGAAACCATGCTCATACCCCGGACCGGGAAGCAACTCCTGGTGATAGTTGAAATAATCACCAATGGCAAAAAATGTCCCCTGCTCCGCATTCTCCAGCCCGATGGCCGGGAAATAATACTGAGGACCGGCAACCGGAACAAATATATAAATCAGGTAATAGACAAAAAACGAAGTAACCAACACAAAAGAGAGTTTCTCGAATAGTTCGAATCGGTAAATAAAATAAAACAGTGTAACGACCAGAATCATCGGGTAATAAGAGAAATAGCCTAAGTTAAAGGCCTCGCTCATCCATTTGTGGGGAAGAAAATAACAAAAATGAAGAGCCGGCTGAGTTCCAAACATCCATTGCTCGGCCGAAGCGAAAACATGATCCAAATTGGGGAAAAAACGGTTAAATTCATAAGTATCCGGATACCAATAAGAAAGCAGGCTCATCTGAATGGCAATGCGCACGAATGCGGAAAACTTACAAGGCGCCAACCGATAGAGATACATCAGCAGAAATGTCATGCCGGCAATCATAACCCTGTCGAGCAACATGTGCCACGGATGGTCCATCCGCTGAAAGAGGAACAGAATCAATATGGAAGTCAACAAATTATATATCAGCGCCACCTTCTCGACAGCGAACAGTCCCTTGCGGGTCTCTACACGTTTAAACAAATTTAGAGCCATCCTTCATTTTTATACCAGGCAACAGTCTCCTTCACTCCTCTTTCAAGATCGTATTCCGGAACGTACCCCAGTTCCTTCATGACAGGGGTTATATCGCATTGCCAGTTTCGTTGTTTCATTATCTTATACTTATCCGAATTCAGCGTACTGCTTTTTCCCGAACGGGTAGCCACGAATTCAGCGAACAAAGATACTACTTTAAGGACAATTAGCGGGCATCTCAATCGAATAACGTATGGATTTCCCAATTCTTTTCGTATCAGATCGGAAAATGCACTGCTTTTATAGACTTTTCCATCAGAAAGGAAATAGGCCCGACGGGACACTTGTTTCTCTATCCCCAGAAAGATGGCCTGAACAACATCTTTCACATACACAAAAGTAAGATCCTGTCGCTTGAAGCCGACCGAAAAATCCAGGTGGTTGAGAATTGATTTTGCCATCAGGAAATAATCCGACTCACGCGGACCGTATACCCCCGTAGGACGGAAGAAGACATAAGGGAAACCGGGAATACTCTGTATATACAGCTCTGCTTTGAGTTTGCTAAGTCCATAAGCCGTATTCGGGACACAAACATCAGTCTCCTTTATCGGAACATAATCTTTTTCGTGTACCGGCCCGAAAACACTCAGCGTACTGATATAAATGAACTGCTTGGGAATCATATTCAACTCCCGCAACGTATCGACGAAATACTTCGTCTGCAGATAGTTGACAAAATCAAACTCATTTTCATTCAGACACTTGGTCGCACCGGCACAATGTACGATGTAATCAAACCTATTATAAGTACCTTTATACCCGGACAACTGCGCCCTCAACTCATTGGGATGGGCAAAATCCAGTTCTAAGAAATGAATCTTACGGTCACGCAAATATTTCTTACTACTCGATGAACGAATACCGGCCCATACAGCAAACTTACGTTTCAATGCTTCTTCCACAATGAAACTACCGATAAACCCGCTTGCTCCTGTTACTAAGATACTTGCCATAAGAGATAATTATTCGATGTGCCAATATACCAATGTGTCAATTACCATTCGGATAAACAGTGCAGCCAATTGGCATATCGGCACATTGACATATTATAAAATTCTATTCCGGACAGGATTATCTGTCCCCGATTTGTTATAATATTAATAACTCGCGGGCAAATGTACATGAAAATCTTGAATTATTAATATTTAATCATTTACTTTGTATCTATTAATAATCAGAAACCTGCGTATAAGATACGCAATTACTACCTGGCCAACATATCAAACTTATAATTTTAGAAAAATATGGCGAAAAAGAAAGAGAAAAAAGCCGGTAAGCGAATGAAGAAAAAAGAACTGGCAAACCTATTAATGGATTTCTTCCATACCAAACAGGAAGAGGTCATCAGCCTTAAATATCTTTTCGCGGAATTACACCTCACCACACATCCCCTGAAAATGCTGTGCATGGATATTCTTGCGGATATGCTGGCTGACGACTACATAACGGAAGTCGATAAGAACAAATACAAGCTCAACAACCACGGTATCGAAATGACAGGAACTTTCCAACGGAAAAGCAATGGAAAGAACTCATTTATTCCCGAAGGCGGAGGCGAACCTATATTCATAGCCGAACGTAACTCGGCCCATGCCATGAATAATGATAAAGTAAAGATAGCCTTTTTTGCCAAACGCAAACACCACGATGCCGAAGGGGAAGTGATAGAAATTCTGGAACGCGCCAACGACACCTTTGTAGGTACACTGGAGGTAGAGAAGTCTTATGCCTTTCTGGTAACCGAAAACCGGACACTGGCCAACGATATTTTCATTCCGAAAGACAAACTGAAAGGTGGAAAGACCGGAGACAAGGCAGTGGTAAAGGTGATCGAATGGCCGGACAAAGCCAAAAATCCGATCGGACAGGTGATCGATATTCTGGGAAAAGCGGGGGACAATACCACCGAGATGCATGCCATCCTGGCGGAATTCGGACTGCCCTACGTCTATCCGCAGGCTGTAGAGAAAGCTGCCGATAAAATCCCGGCGGAGATCACGCCGGAAGAGATAGCCAAACGTGAAGATTTCCGTAAGGTAACGACTTTCACCATCGATCCCAAAGATGCCAAAGACTTCGACGATGCACTTTCTATCCGCAAACTAAAGGATAATTTATGGGAAGTAGGCGTACACATAGCCGACGTGACCCATTACGTAAAAGAGGGAAGCATCATCGACAAGGAGGCCGAGAAACGCGCAACGTCCGTTTACCTAGTAGACCGTACCATACCGATGTTGCCCGAACGTCTCTGTAACGACCTCTGCTCCCTGCGTCCGCACGAAGAGAAACTCGCGTTTTCCGTCATCTTCGACATCACGGAAAAGGGAGAGGTGAAAAATTACCGGATCGTACATACAGTGATCTATTCCGACCGTCGCTTCACTTACGAAGAGGCACAACAGATCATCGAAACCAAAAGCGGCGACTTTAAAGACGAGATATTGATGCTGGATACCATCGCTAAAGCATTGCGTGAAAAGCGCTTTGCCGCCGGCGCCATCAATTTCGACCGTTATGAAGTAAAATTCGAGATAGATGAGAATGGAAAGCCGATCAGTGTCTATTTCAAAGAGTCAAAAGACGCGAACAAACTGGTAGAAGAGTTCATGCTGCTTGCCAACCGGACGGTAGCCGAGCGGATAGGACGTGTGCCGAAAGGCAAAAAGGCCAAAGTCCTGCCATATCGTATTCACGACCTGCCCGATCCGGAAAAGCTGGACAACCTGAATCAGTTCATTGCACGCTTCGGATACAAACTGCGCACCAGTGGCACTAAAACGGATATTTCAAAATCCATCAATCACCTGTTGGATGATATACAGGGGAAAAAAGAAGAAAACCTGATCGAAACAGTTTCTATCCGTGCCATGCAGAAAGCCCGTTACTCAACGCACAACATCGGTCACTATGGCTTGGCATTCGATTATTATACTCACTTCACATCACCGATCCGCCGTTTTCCGGATATGATGGTTCACCGGTTAGTCACTAAATACCTCGATGGCGGAAGAAGTGTTTCGGAAAGCAAATACGAAGCCCTGTGCGACCACAGCTCGAACATGGAACAGATTGCCGCCAATGCCGAACGTGCTTCCATTAAGTATAAACAAGTGGAATTTATGAGCGAACGGGTAGGCCAGACTTACGACGGAGTAATTTCCGGAGTTACGGAATGGGGACTTTATGTGGAGCTCAATGAAAATAAATGCGAAGGAATGATACCGATGCGCGATCTGGATGATGATTACTACGAGTTCGATGAAAAGAACTACTGCCTGCGTGGACGCCGCAAGAATCACACCTATAGCCTGGGAGATGCCATCACCGTAAAAGTGGCACGGGCCAATTTGGAAAAGAAACAACTCGACTTCGCCCTGGTTTAATAATGGGAATAATGTGCCAATATGCCAATTAAACAATGTGCCAATTGCCATTCGGCCGGATAGCGCAGCTAATTGGTATATTGGCACATTGGCAAATTATTCCACTGGCAAATTATTCCATTGGTAAATTATTCCATTGGTAAATTATTCCATTGGTAAATTATTCAAATCAATTATTTAGAATGAAAACTGTTATCATAGAAGACAGACAACGAGTGGAAGAAATCATTTCCCGTTGCGATATCTGTTTTGTCGGTATCACCGACCTGGAAGGAAATCCATACGTAATACCCATGAATTTCGGTTATCAGGAGGGTGTCATTTACCTGCATTCAGGCCCTACAGGAAGCAGCATCGACATGCTGGCGAAAAACAACCATGTATGTATCACTTTCAGTACAGATCACGAACTGGTATTCCAACATCCCAAAGTGGCTTGTAGTTACCGTATGAAAGCCAAAAGCGTTATTTGCCGCGGCAAGGTAGGATTCATCGAAGATATGGAGAACAAACGGAAAGCACTGGATATCATCATGAAACATTATAGCAGCCGGGAATTCGTATACTCCGACCCGGCTGTAAGGAATGTGAAAATATGGGAAATACCTATTGATAGTGTGACAGCAAAAGAATATGCCGCCCCGCATAATCGTTGAAAACTGAAAGCTGAAGATTGAAAATTAAGAGTTGAAAGTTGGCTGCGCTATATATTACGCCGCATAATAACTTTCAACTCTCAACTATTAGCTATTAAAGAGGGTATTCTTCAAAAGCATACAGAATTGTCGATAAGTAACGTTCTCCCGTATCGGGCAGTAGTGCTACAATTGTTTTTCCGGCATTCTCCGGAAGTTCGGCAAGTTTAGTAGCAGCGTATGCGGCAGCTCCCGAAGAGATACCTACCAGTAATCCTTCTTTCTTAGCCAGTTCACGGCTGGTCCGGATAGCGTCATCGTTCGGTACCTGTATTATTTCATCTACTACCGAAGCATCATAAGTTTTCGGGATAAATCCTGCACCGATACCCTGTATTTTATGAGGGCCGGGCTTACCGCCGGATAAAACCGGAGAATCTGCAGGCTCTACAGCCACTACCTTTACTGAAGGGTTATGAGCTTTCAATGCCTTACCGACACCGCTGACCGTTCCCCCTGTACCGACTCCTGCTACGAATATATCAACCTTCCCATCCGTATCAGCCCAGATTTCCTGTCCGGTAGTCCGCACATGTACAGCCGGATTGGCGGGATTCTCAAACTGTTGCAATATCACAGCACCGGGAGTATTTGCTTTCAATTCCTCCGCTTTGGCAATAGCCCCCTTCATTCCTGCAGCACCGGGAGTCAACACCAATTCAGCTCCTAAAGCCTTCAGCAGATTCCGTCGCTCTACACTCATGGTATCCGGCATTGTCAGAATCAGTTTATACCCTTTGGAGGCAGAGACAAAGGCCAATCCTACGCCTGTATTTCCACTGGTCGGCTCGATAATAGTGGCGCCAGGCTTTAAAGTACCTTTCGCCTCCGCATCTTCTATCATTGCCAGAGCAATACGGTCTTTTACGCTTCCTGCCGGATTAAAATACTCTAATTTTACTACCACGCGTGCTTTCAATTCTTTACTTGCATTGTAATTACTCAACTCCAACAACGGAGTGTTACCAACAAGATCCGTCAGCTTTTTTGCTATCTTTGCCATAGTTGTACTGTATTTAAATATCTGTTCTTTTATCTTTTTATCATACTGCAAAGATAGAGTGGTTTCGGTTCGCCGGAAATACCACACTTGTGGTAAATTCGTACTACGAATAAGGTATAAATGCAAAAAACAGCCCCTCATGTTCAAAAAAGTATCGGCATTCAATAAAATTTCATCATCCGATAAAGGATATTTTCCATACTTTTGCAAATAGAAGTATACAACACATAGAATGAATATATTATGAAAGAACTGAAATCAACCATGAAACGCACCGGTCTACTGACCTCATCGCTCCTATGCAGTGCTTTACTGATAGCCACTCCGTTCAGAAAGGAACTGAATGAGGGATGGACATTCAAACAGGCAAGACTTACCAACTGGTATCCGGCCACTGTACCGGGCGTGATACATACCGATCTGTTGGCTAATAAAATCATTGAAGATCCGTTCTTCCGGCTCAACGAGAGAGGGCTGCAATGGATCGACAAAGAAGACTGGATCTATGAGACCACTTTTTCTCTCCCGGAAGAAATCATGCAGAGACAAACTATCAGACTCATATTCAAGGGACTGGACACCTATGCGGATGTCTTCCTGAACGAAAAAAAGATACTGGTAGCCAATAATATGTTCCGTGAGTGGCAAGTCGATATAAAACCCTACCTGCTACCGGGTGATAATAAACTGAAAGTTTACTTTCACTCACCCATCAAAACGGATATCCCTAAATGGGATGCACTTCCCTATCATTACGAAGCATCCAATGACCAATCGGAGAATGGCGGAGTATTTGATAAGAAGGTCAGTGTCTTCGCCCGCAAAGCGGGCTATCATTACGGATGGGATTGGGGACCGCGCCTGGTCACATCGGGTATCTGGCGCCCCGTCTTTATAGAAGCATGGGACGATGCACATATTCACAATATCTTTATCCGACAAAAAGAAGTAAACAAAAGCCGGGCAACCATCACCGGAGAAATCGAAATAGAAGCAGACAGAGATTTCGACCAAGCCATTGTCTCCATTACGGATAACGAATCCGGTAAAGTGCTGGGACAACAGGAATTATCTCTCAAAAAAGGATTCAACAAAGCAACGGTTTCTTTCGTTCTCAAAAGCCCGAAGCTTTGGTGGTGCAACGGGCTGGGAGAGCCGTACCGTTATGAATTTCGGACGGATTTATCTGTCAACGAACGGCTTACAGACAGCCAAACAGAAAAAATAGGAATCCGTTCTTTAAAGATTATCAATAAACCCGACAAAGACGGAAAGACATTCTATGTAGAACTGAACGGGCAACCTGTTTTTGCAAAAGGTGCCAATTACATTCCTCAGGACAATTTTCTGCCACGCGTCACAGAAGAAAGATATCGAAAGACCCTTCTCGACGCAGTCAATGCCAATATGAATATGTTGCGCATCTGGGGCGGGGGTATTTACGAAAACGACCTCTTCTATGATCTTTGCGATCAATACGGTATACTGGTTTGGCAGGATTTCATGTTTGCATGCAGCCTTTATCCTGCTGAAGGCGAATTTCTTGAAAATATCCGCCAGGAAGCGATCGACAATATAAAACGTCTGCGTAATCATGCCTGTATCGCCCTTTGGTGCGGTAACAATGAATGTAATGATGCCTGGTTCAACTGGGGATGGCAAAAGCAATATGCCAAGCAGAATCCGAAGTACGAACAACGGATATGGAAACAATTTACCGACCAATATTACGTGACGCTTCCCGAAGTCGTCCAAGAATATGCTCCTGAAAGTTTCTATTGGCCCTCTTCTCCTTTTGCCCGTTATGATGGCGGCAGCGATGATCACAACGGCGACCGCCATTATTGGGATGTATGGCATTCCAAAGAACCGATAAACAGTTACAACAAAGCACGTAGCCGCTTTTTCAGCGAATATGGTTTCCAGTCATTTCCGGAATTTGAATCGGTAAAGCGTTATGCTCCCTATCCGGAAGACTGGAACATCTACTCGGAAGTGATGATGTCTCACCAACGTGGCGGCGCACATGCCAACGGACTGATCGAAACGTATCTGTTGAACGAATATCGACAGCCAAGAGATTTCGAAGCCTTTCTCTACATGAACCATGTATTGCAGGGAGATGCCATCAAAACAGCTATTGAAGCCCACCGACGGGACATGCCTTACTGTATGGGAACACTTTTCTGGCAGCATAACGACTGTTGGCCGGTAGCCTCCTGGGCAAGCCGCGATTATTACGGACGTTGGAAAGCGCAACACTACTTTGCCCGTCAGGCCTATCGTGATCTGCTCGTCTCTCCCATTGCCGATGAAAAAGGGATGCTAAATGTCTATGTCGTTTCCGATCGTCCTGCTTCTTGTAGCGGTATCCTCGATGTAAAAGTTATCAAACTGACCGGTGAAATCATCAGTAGCTTTCAGCAAACCGTAAAGATAGCCGCCAATACAAGCCGTAATGTCTTTTCCATTGAACTGGACAAAGCTCTAAAAGATATTCCTAAAGAAGATGTTGTCATTTATACCCGGTTTACAGATAAAAATAGAAACATCTATTCGAATCAATACTTTTTAGTCAAACAGAAAGAAGTCAATTACCCCAAAGTATCGATTACACGTGAAATAAAACCGGTAGAAGGAGGTTTCGAGGTTACCCTGAAAAGTGATTCTTTTGCACGTGCCGTATTTTTAAGTACAGGCGATGCAGAAAGTTCTTTCAGCGACAATTACTTCGATATACTGCCGGACACTCCCGTTTCGGTTGTTATTTATACCGTTTTATCACAGTCGATTTTGGAGAAGCAGCTGAAAGTTATATCACTTAGTGACGAGTATTAATAAAAATCAAGATTGAAGTAAACCCGCTTAGTATCTTTCAAAAGTATTCCTTGAATATCAAAGCATAAAAACAGGCCTTCCGAACAGGGCCTGTTTAAATTTTGTTCGGCATTCTTTTGAGAGTTATTTATAAGGATATTTTTTATGAGGAGCATCGCGTCTTGCCATGCACCGTACCTACGGTCAATGACAAACGTGCTTATGATCCATAAGAACCGTGTTCGCGGTTCATAAGGACCGTACCGCCGGCCTTTCACCCTGTAGGTGCGATGAATAAAGACTTTGAGTGAAAAAGGTGAAGGTGGTGAAGGAGGCAAAAACATGCTGGAAGTACAACCGTACGCGATAGCAGGCAGCCCTCATTTTGCCACATTCACTCTCCAAGCATACAACATAACCACCGTAAAAGAGAGTAAAGGCACTATAAAAGAGAAGGACATCGCTGTTTGATCGGCTACATATCCCATCATCAGCGGACCCACCGCCCCACCGACAGGCGACATCATCAAAAATGAGGAAGCGCGTTTCGTATGCCTTCCCAATCCTTTTAAAGAAAGGGCAAAGATCGTAGGAAACATAATAGCCTCAAATGCATAACCCAGAAAAAGGGCAATCAGAGAAACCAGCCCCAGGCTCAGCACAAGCAATAAAGAAGTGATCACCGTGCAGATGGCACAAAACAATAATACTTTCTCTGCACGAATGCGCTGCATAATCCAGCTACCGGCAAAACGTCCGCACATAAACAGCCCCAATCCTCCGAAGGAGAGCACGACAGAAGCATCCCTGGCATTCATCCAGCCATCGTCTACCACGTAATTGATAAAGAAACTGTTAATGGAAATCTCGGCTATCTCATAGCAGAACAGAGCGGCAACACCAAAAACAAAAAGTTTGTGCGACCATAGTCCGCTCCCCTTTTCCTGCTCCTTGTTTTCTTCCTCATGGACAATCTCCGGCAGCTTGATTTTAGAGAAAACCATAGCAACCGATAATACCACAATGCCCATCAATGTATAAGGCAAAGCGATGGCAGCCGATCCGTCTTCTGAAAACAGTAATAATCCGCCTACCAACGGACCGCAGATACACCCCAAGCCATTGAATGACTGAGCCAGATTCAATCGGCTGGCAGCAGTCTCCCTGTCTCCCAACTCTGTCATATAGGGATTGGCGGCAGTCTCCAGAAAAACCAAACCGCAGGCGATGACGAACAAAGAAAACAGAAAGAAATTGAACGACATCCAATATTCTCCGGGGATAAATAATAGCGAACCAAGCCCGTAAAGCAACAGTCCGAAGACAACACCACGACGATAACCGTATTTATTAATAAACAGTCCGGCCGGAATCGCCATAACGAAATACCCCAAATAGAACATAACCTGTACCCATGCCGAATGTGCCCGGCTAATAACCATTACATCCTGAAAATGTTTATTCAACACATCCAGAATGGCATGGGCAAACCCCCATAAAAAAAATAAAGAAGTAACCAGGATAAAAGGAATCCTATACTCCTTTTTCACCAATGCATATCTCTGCTTTTGCATAATTTCAAACTAAATGGACGTGCAAAGATAGACAAAATATAAAAGTATGTAAATTCCATACATGTTTTATCTTACCGCCTGTCAAAGCACACCGATTGAGTAAACGAAATATAAAAATGACATAAATCAAGAAATAAGGGTATAAACTCAAAAACAAGAAAAGAGCATTCTCTGTTTTTTATGATTGTTATAATTTTGCCACCGGTAAAAAGATGGATATCCTTAAGTATGAAAAAAAGTCTGATCGCATTAGCATTCGGTACCTTGGGATTGGGTATTGCAGAGTTTGTCATGATGGGCATTCTGCCCGATGTAGCGCATGATTTCGGTATTAGTATTTCCCAAGCAGGACATTTCATTTCTGCCTATGCACTGGGAGTATGTGTAGGGGCACCTATGCTGATACTTGCCCGTAAACATCCGTTGAAACGGATTCTTCTGATACTCGTCACTCTGATTATGGTAGGAAATATAAGTGCGGCTCTGGCACCAGATTATTGGGTATTGCTGCTGGCGCGTTTCATCTCCGGGCTTCCACACGGCGCCTATTTCGGAGTAGGCTCTATTGTGGCCGAAAAATTGGCAGACAAAGGAAAAGGCTCGGAAGCCGTTTCGATCATGGTGGCCGGAATGACCATAGCCAATCTGTTCGGCGTTCCGTTGGGAACCTCATTGAGCGCTGCCATTTCATGGCGCATGACCTTCCTGTTGGTGGGCTGTTGGGGAATGATCATACTCTATTACATCTGGCGCTGGGTTCCACAGATGGAAAGCCTGCCCGATACCGGACTAAAAGGACAGTTCCGTTTTCTTAAATCCCCCGCCCCCTGGCTGCTGATAGGGGCAACCCTGTTGGGAAACGGCGGTGTATTCTGCTGGTACAGTTATATCACTCCGTTGCTGACCCATGTATCCGGATTCCATCCTCAAAGCATTACTTTTCTGATGGTACTTGCCGGCTTCGGCATGGTGGTAGGAAATCTTGCCAGCGGACGATTGTCCGACAAATACAAACCGGGACGGGTGGCTGCTACCGTACAGGCCTGTATCTGCATCACATTACTGCTCATATTCTTTTTATCATCCGTTTCGTGGCTGTCTGTATTGTTAATGTGTCTCTGTACGGCGGGACTGTTTGCCCTCTCCAGCCCACAGCAAATCCTGCTGATACGTTATTCTAAAGGAGGAGAGATGTTGGGAGCCGCCAGTGTACAGGTGGCATTCAATTTGGGAAATGCCATCGGCGCCTACTCCGGCGGATTGGCACTGCAAGCAGGCCTCGGATATCAATATCCGGCATTGATAGGTGTCCCTTTCGCTTTTGCAGGATTTATGCTGCTGACTGTATTTCACAAGAAATATGAGCGGGAAGCAATTGGATGATCGGATAATTGAAAAACACGATATTGTGCAATTCATTGATGGAATCCATTCTACCGGGACGATTCCATAAAAATACATCAAGATTTTGTATCATTATCGTTTCTCCTTACTCTTTTGGGAATTAATTTATTTATCTGTTTCAACGCCAGCGGCGGCATGGGCAATTCAGGCAACAAATCAATTATACGTTGTTCCATACCTATTACCCGCAACAATGATATGAAATTATTCAGGGTCATATTCTGATTGACACCCTGTTCAAAATGGCTTATTGTAGCAAGACTCACACCGGATTTCTCCGCCATTTCCTTTTGACTCATCCGTGCGGCAAGCCTGTACTCCTTTATGCGCTTCGCTAAAAGTAGCATAATATCTTGGTTGGTTACATAATCCGCATTACTCATACATGGTATAATATTACTATTTAATTGCGAATACACAAAATAATATCCATATATTACCACTATTATAGAACTTTCTTCCTATTTTCCAAGAAGTCATTCTATCCTTGTAGAGCGGATAAGACGCAAACATATCCTGAACCTTATCACCCAATAATTCATCTAAGAGGTCCATAATCCGTCTGCCATTATCATCATTACCCATTAATTAATCCTACTTCAGTATGCAGAGGCCTTTATCATTTCCTAACAACGTTTTCACTCATTAGCCTGCCTGCTTCCCTTTTTAAAACAGAAAGACATTCTCAAATGTCTCTCAAAATAACGCTGTTAAAATCAAAACAAGGACTAAGAAGCACTTCTTTTTAAAAGAATAGTTATCTTTGCACCCATATTTCAAACAGTACGTACTGTTTAATGTGCATTGATAATAAATAAAATAACAAAATAGATAAATGGCATTGCAATGTGGTATTGTCGGACTGCCGAACGTGGGTAAGTCGACACTTTTCAACTGTTTGTCGAATGCGAAAGCACAAGCGGCAAACTTCCCTTTTTGTACAATAGAACCGAATGTAGGCGTAATTACCGTCCCGGACGAACGTCTGAATAAATTGGCAGAACTGGTACATCCGCACCGAATCGTACCCACTACGGTAGAAATCGTGGACATTGCCGGATTGGTAAAAGGAGCCAGCAAAGGCGAAGGATTGGGCAATAAATTTCTTGCCAACATCCGCGAAACAGATGCCATCCTGCACGTGCTCCGTTGCTTTGACGACGATAATGTGACACACGTGGACGGAAGTGTAAACCCGGTACGTGACAAAGAAATCATCGATTACGAATTGCAGCTGAAAGACCTCGATACCATCGACGCCCGCATACAGAAAGTGCAGAAACAGGCACAGACCGGTGGAGACAAAGCAGCCAAACAGGCCTACGATGTATTGGTGAAATACAAAGAGGCACTGGAGCAAGGGAAATCGGCCCGCACCGTACAATTCGAGACCAAAGACGAGCAGAAGATTGCCCGTGAACTTTTCCTGCTTACCAGCAAACCCGTGATGTATGTCTGCAACGTAGATGAAGCCAGTGCGGTAAACGGAAACAAATACGTGGACATGGTGCGTGAAGCTGTGAAGGACGAAAATGCAGAGATTCTGATTGTGGCAGCCAAAACAGAATCGGATATTGCCGAACTGGAGACTTACGAAGACCGCCAGATGTTTCTCGCCGAAGTAGGCCTGGAGGAATCGGGTGTAGCCCGCCTCATCAAATCAGCCTACAAGCTATTGAACCTGGAAACTTACTTCACTGCCGGCGTACAGGAAGTACGGGCCTGGACATACGAAAAGGGCTGGAAAGCTCCCCAATGTGCCGGAGTGATCCACACGGACTTTGAAAAAGGATTTATCCGCGCAGAGGTCATCAAATATGACGATTTCATCAAATACGGCTCGGAAGCGGCCGTGAAAGAGGCAGGCAAATTGGGCGTAGAAGGAAAAGAATACATCGTACAGGACGGAGATATCATGCATTTCCGCTTTAACGTATAATTTATGAATTATCTTATAGCAGGAACCGGAGGTGTGGGGGGCAGCATTGCCGCCTTTCTTGCGCTGGCGGGAAAAGATGTCACTTGCATAGCTCGCGGGGCACACCTCGAAGCAATACAAGCAAACGGTCTGAAGCTAAAATCAGACTTAAAGGGGAATCATACCATCGCCGTGAAAGCCTGTACGGCAGAAGAATACAACGGGAAAGCCGATGTAATATTCGTCTGCGTAAAAGGCTATTCCATCGGTTCCATTACAGAACTGATAAAGCGTGCCGCCCACGAAAAGACAATTGTCATTCCCATACTGAATGTGTATGGCACAGGTCCGCGCATCCAACGCCTCGTACCGGGAGTAACCGTTTTGGACGGTTGCATCTACATCGTAGGCTTTGTTTCCGCACCGGGAGAAATTACCCAGATGGGAACCATATTCCGCCTGGTGTACGGAGCACATAAGGGCACAGACGTATCTCCCGAACTGCTTAAAGCCGTGCGTGACGAGCTGGTGGAGAGCGGAATCAAAGTGGATTTATCTCCCGACATTCAGCGGGATACATTCATCAAATGGTCATTCATCTCGGCAATGGCCGTCACCGGCGCCTACTATGACGTCACAATGGGCGAAGTGCAGAAACCGGGCAAAGTACGCGACACCTTTATCGGACTTTCTACGGAGAGCGCAGCATTGGGCAAAAAGCTCGGTATCGAATTCCCCGAAGACCTCGTCGGATACAATCTTAAAGTAATCGATAAGCTCGACCCTCAAAGCACCGCTTCCATGCAGAAAGACATGGCAAAAGGCCATGAGTCCGAAGTACAAGGATTGCTCTTCGACATGATAACAGCCGCCGAAGAGCAAGGCATAGATGTACCCACTTATCGGGAAGTCGCTAAAAAATTCAAATCCTAAAATTAAATCTTATTAAGTTATGAACACTTTCTTATTGTCTATCAACTGGAATCCAAGTCCCGAACTGTTCAACCTTTTCGGACTCCCCATCCGCTATTACGGATTGCTGTGGGCGGTTGGCATATTTTTGGCTTACATCATCGTTCATTATCAATACCGTGACAAAAAGATAGATGAGAGGAAGTTCGACCCGCTGTTTTTCTACTGTTTCTTCGGCATCCTCATCGGTGCCCGACTGGGGCATTGCCTGTTTTACGACCCGCAAAACTACCTGACCAGTTTCAAGGGATTCTGGGAGATGATACTTCCCATCAGATTCCTGCCCGACGGAGGATGGAAATTCACCGGTTATGAAGGCCTTGCCAGTCACGGCGGCACATTGGGGCTGATGATCGCCCTCTGGCTCTATTGCCGGAAGACCAAGATGCACTACATGGATGTAGTGGATATGATTGCTGTGGCCACCCCCATCACCGCCTGCTGCATCCGCCTGGCCAACCTGATGAATTCGGAAATCATCGGCAAACCGGCCGATGTGCCCTGGGCTTTCATTTTCGAACGGGTAGACATGCTTCCCCGCCATCCGGCACAACTGTATGAAGCAATCGCCTACTTCCTGCTTTTCCTCGTAATGATGTATCTATATAAAAACTACAGTAAAAAGCTGCATCGCGGCTTCTTCTTCGGACTCTGCCTGACAGCGATTTTCACATTCCGTTTCTTCGTAGAATTCCTTAAAGAGAACCAGGTCAGCTTTGAAAACAATATGACCTTCAACATGGGACAATGGCTGAGCATCCCGTTCGTCATCATCGGTGTTTACTTCATGTTCTTTTACGATAGAAAAACGAAGGAAGAGAGAAAATAAAGAAGCAATCCAGAAATGAAGCATATCATAGACATAGATACCTGGGAACGAAAAGAGAATTACAAATTCTTCCTTAGCTTTCAGAATCCTACAATCTCTATCACTTCCGAAGTGGAATGTGCCGGAGCAAAAGTCCGCGCCAAAGCTGCCGGCGAATCATTCTTTCTTCACTATCTCTATGCGGTGCTACGTGCCGTCAATGAAATCCCGGAGTTTCGCTTTCGCATAGATGCAGATAGCAGAGTGGTCTATTTTGACCATGTAGATATACTGACTCCCATAAAGGTGAAAGAAAACGGACGTTTCTTTACCGTCCGCTTTCCGTGGAACACCGATTTCCATACTTTCTATACGACCGCAAAAGAGATCATCAATGACATCGATCCTGATGGAAACCCTTATGATATGGAGAGAGTGGGCGGTAAGGATCTACTCGACGTCATATTGTTGAGCGCTACTCCCGATCTATACTTCACCTCACTGACCTGCACGCAGGAACACCGCCACGGCAGTAATTATCCGCTGATGAACGCCGGAAAGGCAATATTGAAAGAAGGAAAACTGGTGATGCCGATTGCCATGACCATCCATCACGGATTTATAGACGGACATCATCTTTCACTCTTTTATAAAAAGGTAGAAGAGTTCCTGAAATAAAAAATACGACTCGACAAACAGACTTGACCATGGCAGACAATTACATAGAAAAACAGCACGAACAGTATGAAGCCAGAAAAGCCGCTTGGGAAAGGGCTAAGAAACAGGGCAGACCGGCCACTGGTGCTGCCCTACAAAATAAATCGGCAGTATCTGCCACAGGACAGAAAAAACGGGTATTCGTCACCGGAGGAGCCGAAGGGATAGGTAAAGCCATTGTAGAAGCATTTTGCCATGCCGGATACCGGGTAGCATTTTGCGACAGAGACGAAACGGCAGGCAGACAGACCGCCAAAGAGGCCGGAGCCGTATTCTATCCGGCCGATGTAAGCAACAAGGAGGCTCTTGAAAACTGCATGCAACGCATTTTTCTGGTTTGGGGAGATATCGATATTCTTATCAATAATGCCGGTATCAGCGGATTTTCCCCTATCACTGAAACGAGTGTAGAAGATTTTGACAAGATCCTGTCAGTCAACTTACGTCCGGCATTTGTCACCTCCCGGTTATTGGCCATTCACCGTAAGTCTCAAGCCACTGTCAATCCATTCGGAAGAATCATTAATATCTGTTCAACCCGCTATCTGATGAGTGAACCGGGAAGTGAAGGATATGCCGCATCCAAAGGTGGCATTTATTCACTGACACATGCATTGGCGCTCTCGCTCTCCGAATGGCATATCACGGTCAACTCCATTGCGCCGGGCTGGATACAGAACAACCATTATGAGCAACTCCGCCCGGAAGATCACACACAGCACCCTTCGGGCCGAGTAGGCAAACCGGAGGACATTGCCCGGATGTGCCTGTTCCTCAGCCAGGAAGAAAATGACTTTATCAATGGTGAGAATATCACAATCGACGGGGGTATGACAAAGAAGATGATTTATATAGAGTGAAAAAGTTATTCTATTTCCCCCTCACTATCTTCTTTATATCATTCAGCTTATTCAGCGCTTCAATCGGAGTAAGGTTGTTCACGTCCAGATTCAGTATTTCATCCCGGATCTGACAAAGGATGGGATCATCCAGCTGGAAGAAACTCAACTGCATCCCTCCCCTGCTCTCACTCACTCCATTCAGCGGTTTATTGGAGACACCCTGCTGGCGGTTGTCCGATTCAAGCTGCTTCAGAATTTCATTGGCACGCTTTACGATACTTTTCGGCATACCCGCCATCTTCGCTACATGAATACCGAAAGAGTGCTCACTACCCCCACGTTCGAGTTTGCGGAGGAAGATCACCTTATTATCGACCTCTTTCACCGATACATTGTAATTCTTAATCCGCTTGAAAGACTTCTCCATTTCATTCAGTTCATGATAATGCGTGGCAAAAAGTGTACGCGCTTTGGCTTTGGGATGCTCGTGAATATACTCCACGATTGCCCATGCTATCGAAATGCCATCATAGGTGGAAGTACCGCGCCCCAATTCATCAAACAGCACAAGACTTCTCGAAGAAACATTATTCAAAATATCCGCCGCTTCGTTCATCTCTACCATAAAAGTAGATTCACCCACTGAGATGTTATCACTGGCCCCCACGCGGGTAAATATCTTATCAACCAATCCGATATGGGCGCTCTCGGCAGGAACAAACGATCCGATCTGTGCCAGCAAGGTGATCAAGGCCGTCTGCCTCAACAAAGCAGACTTACCTGCCATATTCGGGCCGGTAATGATGATAATCTGTTGCGTCGTACTGTCCAGCATTACATCGTTGGCAATGTATTTCTCGCCGATGGGGAGTTGCTTTTCAATGACCGGATGCCGCCCCTGCCGGATATCCAGCACATCATTATCTTCGATGACAGGACGGATATAGTTGTTTTCGCGGGCTATATTGGCAAAAGAAAGCAGACAATCGATGCGGGCAATCTGATTGGCATTAATCTGATTGGCAGGAATAAATTCGCTCAATGCCTGTACCAGTTCCGTATAAAGCCGTGTTTCGAGCGCCAGAATCTTATCCTCTGCTCCGAGGATTTTCTCTTCGTATTCTTTCAGTTCCTGCGTGATATAACGTTCTGCATTCACAAGCGTCTGCTTACGGATCCATTCCTGCGGCACCTTGTCTTTATGTACATTACGTACCTCGATATAATAACCGAATACACTGTTATATGCTATCTTCAAACTCGGAATTCCGGTCCGTTCGCTTTCACGTTGCTGTATCTGCAGAAGGTAATCTTTACCCGAATAGGCTATCCGGCGCAGTTCATCCAGTTCGGCATTTACCCCGTCCTTTATAACTCCACCCTTATTTATCAACAAAGGGGGATCGTTGTTCACCTCTTTATCTATCCGGTCGCGGATGGAAATACAAAGGTTCAACTGTTCCCCTATCCGGTTCAGACTGGCATTATCTGCCTGTAGGCATGCCGTTTTAATAGGCTCTATCGCTTGCAGGGCAACTTTCAGCTGTATTACCTCACGGGGAGACACACGCCCCACCGCCACTTTAGAGATGATACGTTCAAGATCACCTATCAGGTGCAGCTGCTCTTCGATCAGTTCCTTAAATTCCGGTTCGCGAAAAAAATATTCCACCACGTTCAAGCGTTCGTTAATCGGCTTCTCCTCTTTCAGAGGAAACACCATCCAACGTTTCAGCATACGGGCCCCCATCGGAGTGATGGTTTTGTCGATAACATTGAGCAGGCTGCTTCCGCCATCATTCATGCTACCGATCAGCTCCAGGCTGCGAATGGTAAATTTATCCAGGCGTACGTATTTGTCCTCTTCAATGCGCGACAACGCCGTGATGTGTCCGATCTGGGTATGCTGCGTCATATCCAAGTATTGCAGAATAGCCCCGGAAGCAATGATACCGTTTTTAAGATGCTCTACGCCGAAACCTTTCAGATTCTTTGTTTCAAAGTGCTTCAACAGTTTCTCACGTGAGCTGGTTTCTGTAAAAACCCAGTCATCCAGTTCGAAAGTAAAGAATTTATTTCCGAAATTCCCTTCAAACATCCCCCGTTTGCCACGTTCGAAAAGCACCTCTTTCGGTCCGAAGTTATTCAATAATTTATCTACATAATCAAAAGGACCCTCTGCCGTAAGGAATTCACCTGTAGAGATATCGAGAAAGGCAATACCACAAGCCGTTTTTCCGAAATGTACGGCTGCCAGAAAGTTGTTTTCTTTATAATTGAGGACATTATCGTTGATAGACACCCCCGGAGTAACCAATTCGGTAATGCCGCGTTTCACCAGTTTCTTTGTCATTTTCGGATCTTCCAACTGGTCGCAAATGGCTACACGTTTGCCCGCCCGGATCAGTTTAGGCAGATACGTATCCAGTGCGTGATGAGGGAATCCGGCCATTTCAATGGTTTTGCCTTTTCCGTTGGCACGCTTGGTCAGCGTGATGCCCAGTATCTCTGACGCGATAATTGCATCTGTCGAATAAGTCTCATAAAAGTCTCCGCACCGGAACAGCATCACCGCGTCGGGATGTTTTGCTTTCAGGTCGAGAAACTGTTTCATCATGGGGGTTAGTTCGATATCGTTGCTCACAGGTGTAGTCTCCTTTTTTCTTTTAATTTCAATGATCCAGTGATTCAGAATTCAATGATTCAGTGTGCAAAGATACGGATTTCCAATAAATCTACCATCCCGGTAATGGCAAGATTTATTTGGGATATTCTATAGCCAAAAAGTCTTTAAATGCCCCTTCAAAGTATTAACAACCTACGCACCATCCTTAAAACATGTTATAAAACACCTGTTTTTATTTGGATTATTTGCAGATATGCTTAAAAGCAGTACCTTTGCAATGTGTTTTTCATAGTATTAGATTTAAGGTTAACAAAGGTTGGAGCAAGGCGTTGCTCCTTTTTTTATGTCCGTACATTACCTTTATCATTTCCACAAAGTCCACTTATAGCCCGATTTACTTCTATTTCACTTACCTCTTCAATCTATTCATTTTTTGTTACATTAAACCGGCACCCCCGTTTCTCTCTCCATTACCATTGTTATATATTGCGAATATTCAACTTATTTCTCGTAGAGTTTCGCCCGGTTTCTCGTAGAGTTTCGACCCGTTCCTCGTAGAGTTTCACCTCGTTCCTCTACGAGAAAATATACGAAAACATAACACACTCATACTCAGTGCCTTACAAAGACACCAAAATGTCATCAATTTTCAACATAAGAAATAGAGTTTATCCATTTATTTATAATTTACGATCATCCGAAAAACTTACAAACAGCCCCTTTCATTGCCGATAAGTATTTTCAGGTAACAAAGAAGTAAAACTGGCTCATAATTCTTATCAAGTATTAATCAGAGAGCACATTTTCTTAAACGATGTTATAAAACATACTTTTTTACTTGGATAATTTGCAGATTTCGCTAATGTCCGTATCTTTGCAACGTGTTTTTCATAGTATTAGATTTAAGGTTAACAAAGGTTGGAGCAAGGCGTTGCTCCTTTTTTTTTTGCCTATACGCTACCATATCCCCTTTTATTCACCACAGAGTACACAGAGTAACACAGAGTAACATTTTTTGCCAGTATGTTTTTGGAATCATAATGACTCAGTTTTTATACTTGGGAATTTAACATTACGTTATGCGTATAAATTAGCAACTCTGAACAAAAAGAATTCCCGCAAAACATTACTCTGTGTTCCTCTGTGTACTCTGTGGTGATTATTCCTACAGGGCCTTTCCTATTAAAAGAGATTATTTACAACAGCTTGTTGGATCCAAGTATAACCAACATGGTATATCCCAGTATCAGTCCGATGACTCCCATGATTACACCTACTTTCTCCATATCTTTTTGTTGAATCATTCCTGTGGCATGTGCCAAAGCATTAGGCGGTGTACTAATTGGCAATATCATGGCTAACGATGATCCGATTGCCACTCCAATCAACAAAGTTTCTACACTTCCCAGCGATGACAGGTTTTCACGCATACTGGTTCCGGCAATAGCGAGAATAGGAACAAGCAACGCTGCAGTAGCCGTATGTGAAATAAAGTTAGCCAAAGCATAGCAAATCAGCCCAGAGCCGACAATCATCAATACAGGGGGCCATGTGCTGAATGGGATGGATTCAATCATGTGTTTTGCCAGTCCGGTCTCTTGCAAGGCCACACCCAATGCAAAACCACCGGCAACCATCCAGAGCACACTCCAACTGATCTCTTCCAGATCGCGTTTGGTAATAACCCCTGTTACACAGAACACTGCTACCGGGATCATTGCCACTACATTGGAATTCACTCCCGTAAATTTGTCGAACATCCACAACAAAACCGTTATGGCAAAAGTGACATAAACAACGATAGAGCGCCAATCCTTCTTTACCTCCCCTTCAATTCGCAGTTCGATAGTCTTTTGTTTGAATGGAAACAGCCGCAAGAGTACAAACCAGGTGATAAACAATACCACTATGGTATAAGGCAACATAAAGCTCATCCATTCTCCAAAGCCGATATTCAGGTTTAAGCCTTCCGGGTCATTCAAGTATTTTAAAGCAATGGCATTGGGCGGCGTACCGATAGGAGTTCCCATACCGCCCACATTGGCTGCCACAGGTATAGCCATGGCCAATCCGATCTTTCCTTTTCCATCTGCCGGAAGCGCTTTCAACACGGGAGCCAGGAAAGTAAGCATCATGGCAGCGGTAGCGGTATTACTAAGAAACATTGAGAATGCGGCGGTAACGAGGATGAATCCCAACAGTACATATTGTGACCGCGTACCGAAAGGTCTCAACATCACTCGTGCCAACAATACATCCAATCCACTTTTGGTTGCTGCAATAGCGAGAATAAATCCGCCAATGAACAGCATGATGATAGGATCGGCAAAACAATGCATAATAGATTTGTATTTGACCGTTTTTCCAAATTCTTCTGCAGGAATATCCTGCATTAAGAACCATAAACTACTATCGGAAACGGTAAGCAATAGTAATACAACGATCAGCACCGAAGTAGTCCATGCCGGAATAGCCTCGAACACCCACATGAGAGTAGCAAAAATAAAAATTGAAATAAGCCTTTGTTCTATGACCGTCAAGTCTGCTATTCCAAATGCATCAATGGGAAGAAACCATAAAATAAGGGAGATGGTGATGGCTATGGTCAGTTTTACACATCGGGTTACTGTCTGATTCTTTGCCAAGCGTTTGGCTTTCTTTAAATCCTGATAAACTTCCACTAAATGGAAGCCATGAAAAATTTTGTACATAATATTAGGTTAAGATGAAATTAAAAAAAACGTCTGCAAAAATAATTTTTAATTTCATATATAACCAAAAAACTGTTTTTAATTTTACAGAATTCCTTCTTTGCTTATTCCGGCCTTTCCTCCCTTCTTCCCCCCATTTCAACTTAACCTCCACCCGGAAAGACAGACGGGAAATGCCGTACATGCCTTTATACAAGATCTCAAAGACGGTTGGCAAGAGCGATTGGCAAAATAAATACGCTATCCTTTATTTCTATATTCCAACGGACTCATACCGGTATATCGCTTGAAGTATTTCCCGAAAAATGAAATATCGGCAAAATTCAGAGAATCAGAAATTTCCTGAATGGATAGATTGGTAAGTTTCAACTGCGACTTCGCGTCCATGATAACCATGCATGAGATTAAATATACACAAGTGTTTCCGGTGACTTTCTTTACAATGGAACAGAGATAGGCATGCGTAATGCCTAATTTTTGAGCATACCATGCCACATTCCTATTCTTTGCATAATGACAAAGCACCAGCTGTACAAAATTCCGGCAAAGCAGCTCACTTTTTGAATTCGGGGTCTGATTTTCCGCTTTATCCTTATATAATATAGAAATGTATGTGTGAGCATCCTTGTACAGGTTGTCGGTCATCTTCATTCTGTTTTCTTCACTTACAAATTCATAGACCTTGATCAGGAAGAGGAAGAACTCTTCAAGCATATTTGCGCTTGCAGACGGAAGAGACAGTTTATACCTGCCCAATGCCAAATAGAGCATTTCCGATGTATTCTGTATCTGGTTACTCCGTTCGATATATGTACGCGAAAATCCCATTGCGTATATTTTCAGCTTCCCTTCCACTTTATGAATCTGGAAGATGCTACCCGGCATTAATACCACAAGATCATTGGCTTGTACATGTATCTTGTTTATATTGACCGTCGCTTCTATTTCACCTTCCATACAAAGCACCAGCATTTCACATTTTAGGCACACCGGATAGTTTGTATATAAGCTAAGCAGTTCTTTTTGTATTTCCGTTCCGGCAACAACCCATTCTTCCGGTAAATCTATTTTGGGGATTTGGTCTTTCATGATAACGTTTTTCTCTTTTGTTCAGCAAAGGTATTTAATAAAAAGAACATACGAAATTATCACTCCTTTTTTTTATATATCATTAGTATAATGACTTTTATAAATACCCGGTAAAAGGGAAATATGAAAAATCGGACAAAAAAAGCAGAAATAGACCTTGTCTGCATAAATCGGAATGCACTATCTTTGCAGTCTCTAGATTTAAAGATTTTGGAAATATGAATGAGTTTAAAAAAATGAAATTGTTTTTAGTAAGCTGCATGGTGGGAATGGCTGTAAGCATTACCTCATGTTCTTCGGAAGAAAAAGAAAACGAGGTTCTTGATGGGAAAGGAACCATCCGTTTGGGGATGACTACCGGAATTGATTTTGGAGTGCCCAATACTCGTGCCGTCAATTTGGACGATTATCAGAACAAAGACAATTACACGGTGCAAATATTAAAAAGTGGCGAGACAACGCCTGTTCAGGAGTTCACATACGCTGCTATGCCGTCAATGCCTTTAGAATTGGATAATGGAACATATACATTGAAAGCTTTTTATGGAACGGAAAAGACTTCTTCCAGAAACGGATTCCGGGTAGAAGGTTCTGCCACATTCTCCGTACAAAGCAATGAGCAAACAGTGTCTGTGACTTGTGCTCCGACTTGTGCGAAAGTCACTGTTGATTTTGATGCAACAATGGCTACTTATTTCAGCGACTATTCCGTAGTATTCGAGACAGAAGCGTTGAGTGACATCGAGACAAACGTTGTTTGGGCGAAAAACGATACAGAACCGTGGTATCTGAAAGTGAACAAAGCCGGCGAAGTGGTGAAAGCTACCATCCATTTCACAAGAAAGGCTGAATATGGAACAGGAGTGGCTTCTGCAAGTGTGGAAAAGACATACACTTTGGCACCGAACAAGGCGTGGACATTGAAAATCGCTCCGAGCTATGAAGCTGGAAAACTGGGCGTTTCCGTAACTATCGATGAGACAACTAACGACAAGCAAGTGGACATCATCGTTCCGTCAGAGTGGATTTAATGAAAAAGAATAGAAAATTAAGAAAAAGATAATCATGAAACTATTAAATATTATAGCTTTAAATACGATTGCTATTCTTGGGCTGGCATCTTGCGGGATGGAAGACGATAAAAATAGTAGCAGTCAACAGATGGGAGCATTGGAAGTAGGTATTGCCGTGAAACAACCGGCTTCTCAGTCTACAACCCGTGCCGATGTAAATACAAGTAATTTTCCCGTTTCAGTAGTTGGTAAAGAGGGAACGGCAACAGCCGGCATCACCAAAGAATATGCTACAGTTTCTGTTGTACCCGAAGAAATCCCGCTGCCGGTAGGTGCTTACACAGCTTCCTCTCACACCCCGGGTGATATGGAAAAGAAGATGACGGCTCCTTATTATGCAGGAAGTACAGACTTCACAGTAACCGCAGGCGTAACTACACAGACAACGGTTACCTGCAAGATGCAGAACAGCCGTATTCAGATGAATTACGATGCAGAGTTTTTGGCAACCTTTACTGCATGGACGATAACCATAGACGACGGTTCCGAAACGGTATTGTCATACGACCAGACAGATACGAATCCCGCAGCCGTTTATTGGGCATTCGGCGATAATGTAGCTTCTGTAACGGTAAACTTCAGAGGAACAACCTCTAAGGGAACAGTAAGTGACAGCCGCACATTTACCAAATCTCAGGCTGTAGAACATTATGATGACGACTCTGAATTCTTTACCGGAGGTGAAGCGCTGATTATCAACATGAAACCGGCTGTTTCCACTTCAGGAGAAGTAACGGGCATCGATGTGACGCTGAATATTATATTTGAAGACCATACAGACGAGGTGGAAATCCCCGTTAACTGGGACAAACCGATCACTATTTCTGAACCCAACGGAACGAGCTATTTGGCCAATGGCATCTCCTTTGCAACGAACGGAACAGTGCCTTCCAATGCTGCTCTTCTGATGAAAGTGCCTGCTGGTATTCAGAACCTGTATTTGCAGATTGCATCTGACAACTCTTCTTTTGCAAGCGTAGCCAATGGAATGGGACTGGTTGAGAACGGTGGTCTCGATTTGACATCAGCCGGTGCAAGCAGTGCTTTAGGCTCTTATCTTACTTTGCCTACAACGGGTGCTACCGAATATACACTGACATTGACTGAGTTATTGAATCTGCTGAAGACATACGCGGGTGTACATAAGTTTAATCTGAAAGTGGTAGACACTAAGAATAACGAAAGCGATGTGACGCTGACAGTGAAAGTAACGGAAGATGGTGGTACTGTAACAGATGGTCCTACATTATCACTGCCTGCAGACGTTACCTATGGCTCAAACGGAACAGGCATGCCTGCAAGTGCAGACGCACTGATTGGCGCTTCTGCCGGACTGGAAAGTATCGTAGTGAAGATAAAAGGCGGTAATGCTGCATTCGACGCTATATTGAAAGATTTGACAATGGACGGTCAAAGTTTCACTACAGGGGTTGATCTGGTGGATAATTCACAATTCAATGATCTGTTGGTTGGTGTAGACCCAAGTCTCTCTGCTCCTCATGATGGAGATACGCAATATACATTCCCGATAGGTGTATTCTTTACATTCCTGAATATGACCGGTGCTACGGATGAAGGAGCAGCACACGAGTTCAGTATTGTGGTAACGGATAAGAATGGTAAAACTGCGACAGGTACATTTAAGGTAACAATAACACAAGAATAAAGAAAATGAAAAATATATATTCAATCGTATCAGCCTTATTGCTTTCTTTCATTATTTGGTCTTGTCAGGAGGAAGAAACGGTAAGCGATAAAGGTTATTTGCGTATAAACGTAGGTACATTAGTAACTGTAAATACTCAAGACACAAGAGTTGCAGCCGATTATAATCCCAAGCAAATTGCAGTGAGAATCTTGGACAGTTCCAATAAAGTGGTGAAAAGTGTAGCGGACTGGACGGAACTGAGTGGCGTACAACTGGAATTGGAAGCCGGCACTTATACCATCAATGCTTCTTCCAATGGTTTTGACGGTTCAGAATCCGGTTTCGACATTCCTTATTATGCAGGTTCCGCACAAGTGGCTGTTCAAAAAGGCAAGGAAGTAACGGCGGATATCACTTGTACGTTGGCGAATGTGAAGGTAACGGTCAATTTCGATGCTACATTCGTTCAGGCCTTCCAATCAGCGGCAGCAACCATTGCATCTAAAGTTTCAGGTGTAAATTCGTTAAACTTCGTGATGGGAGCCACCAACAAATCCGCTTATTTCCCGGTAGGTGACCTGACAGCCACGATTGCAGTAACCAATAAGGCAGGCGCTCAATTCTCACAGAGCAATGAAATTACCGATGTGAAGGCTCGCGACCATTATATCTTGAACTACAAAGTGGCATCTTCCGGCAATGGAAGCGTGAATGTGGTAGTCGACGATTCGGAAAAAACGTATACGTATACGTTTGAAGTACCGACCAAATCTACTACCAAACTGCAAGTGAAAGCAGCCAATGCCTGGAGTAATTTCGCTTATCTGGAGGGAGAAATTGTCTCATCCGCATCTACGCTGGACGATGCGAATATGACATTTGAATATCAGGCAAACGGAGCTTCTTCATGGACTACGTTGGCTTCTACCAAAGAGGGTGACTTGTTCAAGGCTACCTTAAAAGAGCTGACACCGAACACGACCTATTCTTATCGTCTGAAATACAGTGACGGTACAGAAGAATACACCAGCGATGCCGTATCATTCACCACGGAAGCAGCCACAGCATTGATCAACGGAAATATGGACGATTGGTATAAATCCGGAAAGACATGGTATGCTGCATCCGAAAGCTATTTCACGGCAAATGGAGGTTCTTTCTGGGATTCAAGTAATCCGGGAACAACAACGGGAGCCGGCGCACTGGTAAATGTGAATCCGACACAAGGAAATTCTGCTACCGTACACACAGCCGGTGGACAATCCGCTGAATTGAAATCTCAATATGCTTCGGCCTTTGGTATTGGCAAGTTTGCTGCAGCAAGTCTGTATGCAGGACGTTTCAACAGTCTGGTAGGTACAAATGGTGCCAAGATCGACTTCGGTCAGCCATTTACCTCACGTCCTACCCAATTACACGGATTCTTCCAGTATACTGCCGGAACAATCGACTATGTGGGTGACAAAACACCTTCAAGCTTAGGCATAGTAAAAGGTACCACACCGGATGTCTGCTCCATCTATATTGCCCTGGCAACCAAGACCTATCAGGTAGACAATACAAATACCGATACATTCATCGACTTCGACAACGATCCCGGTATTGTAGCCTACGGTGAACTTCCGATATCAGAATGTGTCTCTACCGACGGAGCATGGAAAGAATTCAACATCGATTTGAAATATCATACTCTGACCACGAAGCCGACACACATCATTATCGTATGTTCTTCCAGTAAATATGGAGACTATTTTACGGGTAGTACCGGCAGCTTGATGTATCTTGATGATTTAGATTTGGTTTATGGAGATACCCCTATTCTTAAATAAGATCTTATTCCAATAATAACCTTTAACCGGAGAGGAATATAAAAAAAATTCTTCTCCGGTTATACTCATTTTATATATGAAAGTAAAAACAGCGTTAGTTTTGCTGCTATTGGTAGCGGTTGTTTTTCCAATAAGAGCGGAAAGGCCCAAGCGTATAGACAGGGAAATACAGAATTCCATGTTCATCCCCAAGGGACAATGGATGTTTGGCGGTACGGTCTCTTATTCGGAGCATGACGAGAGCAATTTGAATTTTCTGGTACTGAAAGACGTGGAAGGCGCGGGATACACCTTCAAAGTAAGTCCATACGTAGGCTATTTCATCAAAGATAATATAGCAGTCGGAGGGCGCTTCACATACAACCGTACCTACTTGAATATGGAAAACTTCGACGTTAATTTAGGAGAAGATTTTAATATCAACTTGAACAATCTGTATTATCTGCAACACAAATATGAGGCATCCGGCTTTCTCCGGACTTATATGCCTGTGGGGAGGAGTAAAATATTCGGGCTTTTCAATGAAGCGCGGCTGACTTACGGGTACAGTACGGGAAAAAATTCCACCGGAACAGGAACGGAATACGACGGGACTTTCGAAAAGTCGCATCATCTGCAAATCGGTATTGCACCGGGACTGACGGCTTTCGTCACAGACTGGGCGAGCGTGGAAGTATCGGTAGGAGTAATGGGTTTTAATTTTAAATGGCAGGACCAGAAGACGAATCAAGTGGAGAGTGGTTCGAGAAGAATCTCCTCCGGAAACTTCAAGTTTGATTTGTTTTCCATAAACATCGGTATGACATTCTATTTGTAACGACAGCCTTAAACGTATGATAAAGAAACTAATATATGCACTTTTTTGTTTGCTGGCAGTAGCAGCATGCAAAATAGAGAATGACATTCCTTATCCGATAGTGGAAGGAAACATCCTTTCGGTGGAAGTGGAGGGGCAGCGGGCCTCTGAAGAGAGCAGTAGTACGCAGGCGGTGATAGACAAATCGAAACGTACCGTACAGTTATACGTAGACGATTCGGTGGATTTGTCTCAACTTCGCATTACGAAATTGACAGTCAGCAACGAAGCAACCGTGATTCCGGATGCCGGAAAATGCCATGATGCTTCTAATTTCCCGGCAGTCGGATTTGAATCGTTGACGGATATTCCCGCCTCCTCGGATACGAGGGTTGACTTTTCCAAACCGGTCACGTTCACATTGCAGACATATCAGGATTACTTGTGGACCGTGTCTGTCACACAGATTATCACCCGCAACATCGTGCTGGAGAATCAGATTGGCAAGGCGGTGATCGATGCAGTCAACCGGAATGTGGTGATTTACGTATCTAAAGACCAACCGCTGAATGCCATTAAAGTATCTGCTTTCCAATTGGGAGGGGAGCATGGAAAGGTTATACCCGATCCAACAACTTATGATGTATACGATTTCTCCCAACCAGTCACCTTTTTTGTCACCTATGCCTGGGAAAAGGCCAGCCATGAGTGGAAAGTTTTTGTTTACCAGTCGGAAGAAGCGACCGGTTCCACCAATGTATTTGCCAGAACGACCAGTGCCACATTGAGCGGAGACATACGTTCAGGGAAAACACCGGTAGTGGAATATAAGAAACAATCGGAGAGCGCCTGGTCTACTTTGGCGGCTTCTGCCGTTAAAGTCAACGGAACGAACTATACGGCATCGCTGACCGGACTATCTCCCGCCACCTCCTATCAATATCGGATCAGTGTGGATGGTACAGCCGGTGATGTACAAGATTTTACAACGGCCGAAGCCACCCCTCTGACCAATGCCAGCTTCGATGACTGGAATCAAAACGGAAAATTGTGGAATCCGTGGCCGTCGGGAGGCGTTTCCTTTTGGGATACGGGAAACCGTGGAGCTACCACCATCAGCGACAGCAATTCGGTTCCGACCGATGCTACCAGTAACGGAACAGGGAAAGCAGCCTATTTGGAATCTAAATATCTGGTGCTGAAGTTTGCGGCAGGGAATATTTTTACCGGAGATTATGTAAGGACGGATGGAACGAACGGTGTCTTGAGCTTTGGACGCCCGTTTGCTTCGTTTCCTTCCAAACTCCGCATCCATTATAAGTACAATTCAGTAACGATCAACAGAGTGGGAGATAACGACTACCAGTATCTGAAAGGAAGACCGGACTCCTGCCATATCTATATCGCGTTGACCGACTGGGACAAACCGCGGGAGATCCGTACCCGCCCGTCCGAAAGGCAATTGTTCGACAAAAACGACACGCATATCATCGCATACGCCGAATTGGTACAGGGCACTTCTGATGCGGCTTACCGCCAGCTGGACCTGACACTGCAATACCGCTATACGAATCGTACGCCTAAGTATATTCTTGTAGTAGCCACAGCAAGTAAATACGGAGATTTCTTTACCGGTGGAGAGGGTAGTAAACTCTGGATAGACGATTTTGAATTGATTTATGATTAGAAACAAAACGAAGAAACAATCTTATGTTTAGTCTTATTAAGAATTTGAAGGTGATGGAGAAAGGCCTGTTTGCATGTCTTTTACTTTGTTCTGCCTGTAATAGCGATGAATTGACTACCGGTGGCGGTAGAGGATTCCGGGTCTCATTGGCGGACGAGGTATCAGTCACATCGCGAAGCACGCCGGCAGAAATAGGAAAGCCCGTAGCCGAGAACTTCCATCTGTTGATTACCAGGCTGGATAAAGTGGCTACTGTTTATGACGGCGCCTATACAAGCAGTCTGATAGAGGCTCCCGTCGGGACTTATCGCCTGCAAGCCTCTTTCGGAGACAATGCGCTATTGGCTGTAGACAGTCCCTATTATGAAGGAGTGACAGATACGGAGTTGGCAGAAGATGCAGAGACACCGGTTACGATACCTTGCAGTGTGGCCAATGCCTTGCTTTCCGTCCGGTATGTCAATCAGGCTAAGTTTGAAGAGTTATACAGTTCGTATGGTGTAAAGGTGGCGGTTGAGAATTTATATGTACGGTTATCCGGAGCCGAATCAAAAAGTGCGTATTTCCGTGCCGGCTCCGAAGTGAAAGTAGCTTTCTACGCTACCTTGAAAGAAGGGGGCAGAGATGTCTCTCTAACCCTGGAATCCGCTGATTTTCCTTCTACCATCAAAGCAGCCGACCACATCATTCTTTCACTTTCCGCCCAGCCGGTTACTTCGGGAACTATCCTGACGGTAGACAAGGTGGAAGTGAGAAAGGAGACTGTCTCAGAAACGATTCCCGCAAAGTGGCTGCCGAAACCGAAAGTCTCCGGATTTGAAGGAGGAGCTACATCACTTACCTATACAGAGACAACGGATGCCTTGTCTGCCGCCATTCATTATACGGCTTCGATGCCCGTACAGGACGTGGAGTTTACACTTGGTTTTCAAGATGAGCAATATACTGCATTGAACAAGAGCTATGCGTTGTCTGCATTAAGTGATGAAGACCGCACGGCTTTGACGGATGCCGGAATTGTTTTGCCTGCATTAGACGGTACTTCCACAAGCGGAGCACTCGATTTGACAGCTTTGACTGCCAAATTGCAGACAAATGACGGTGCGGAAGTGGTGAATCACATATCTTTCCGTGTGAAGGCGAACAACCGGTGGAGCAGCGAAGATGGGGAAGATTACACCATCCGTACGGTGAAACCGGAGTTCACAATAAGCGTGCAGGATATCAATTGCTGGAGCAAAGAGTTTACGGCTGATGAGATCAATGTAACATCCGGCAATGCGGAGAAGATTAAAGGGAATTTGGTTTATCAGTATAGTGCGGATGGAGGCAGTACCTGGCAAGAGTGTAACAATGGCCGTCAACAGACTTTCAGCTCCATACCGACTAATAAAAGCTATAAAGTGAGAGCTTGTTACCGAAACTGCATTCATTCCAATACAACAGATGCCACTCTTGAAACCCCTGCCCAGCTGCCCAATTCGGATATGGAGAGTTGGCAGGCTAATAAAGTAGGGAAAACAGGAATCTTTGGCGGTAACAAAAACTATTATGACTTCCTGCCTTACAATAGTGGTGAAACGGATATTTGGTGGACCACCAACAACGAACGTTCAAGAGATTATTCCGTATCGCCAGTGGTAGTTACAACGAGTCCGTGCGTCAGCTACAATGAAAGCAATAAACATGGCGGAAACCGTTCCGCCCTGCTTTATACTTCCGGTCATGGAGGCGGTTATTCGTCAACAGGTCAAATTATTTATCCGGACGGTGCATTTGCCGGGAGTCTGTTTGTGGGAACCTATCGTTGGAACAATGATCAGGAAACGATTACGACCGGCCACTCCTTTGCAGCCCGTCCGCAAGAGTTTGCTTTCTGGTATAAATACATACCCAAAAACAGCGATCAATTCAAAGCATACATTGAACTGAGAAACGGAGATGACATCATTGCCACAGGAACATTTATTCCAACAGCTTATTCGACAGCAGACAGTGAATTCAAACAAGCTACCGTTCAGCTGGAATATATCACTCTGGAGAAAAAGGCTACGTCTATCTATGTGCAATTCCTGTCCACTACTAAGACATCTTTTTCAAGTAGTGACTTTGATAAAAACAAATCCATTACATTCCCTGTAATGGGTAGTTGGAATGCCCATATCGGAAGCATGCTTTATATTGATGATCTTTTATTGAATTATACAAAATAATGGATATGAAACATACTTCTTTATTATACTTATTGATATTTTTCCTGTTTACTGCCTGCCAACGGGAAGAAGAATCACAGCCGTCCGGAACGGGTTATTTGTCCCTTTCTTCGTTGGAAGTAAGCAACGTAGATGTAGTACCCGTAAAAACGCGTGCTGTCAATACAGAGTTAGCCATTGAAATAGAGAAGGCGGATGGCACCCCCGTTGTGAGTTATGAAGCGGGAGCGCCAGAAGCATCTGCGAAGATAGAACTGGAAGCGGGAGAATACGTGCTAAAGGCATATACTTCCAATTACGACCAGGTGTGGGATGACAGTGCCCAAGGTGAACCCGTGTTCTATAAGGAACAACGATTCACGATTGCAGCGGAAAAGGTGAATTACCTCACCGTAATCTGTCCGATGGTAAATATCGGTGTACGCTTGGTACTGCCCGAAGGTTTCAGCGAATGGTTTAATGATTATAGCTTTTCCGCCAGGATTGGCGAACGTAACGTAAACTTACGCAATGGAGAGACCGCTTATTATGCGCTACCCGATGAAGGGCAAGAAGCTGTTGAACTTTCTTATTCGCTCTCTGCAACCAATGCGGATGACGAGTCTTTAAATAAGGAAGGCAACTATACGGGCATCACAGCCGGAGTAGTTTATGAGATAACTTATTCATTTGCCAGTCAGTCGTTCGTATTGCGTTAGATGTAACTTTGTACTTTTAATAATAGAAACCACCCTTGCCGCAAAAATCTGTAGCAAGGGTGGTTCTGTTTATAAAACTATAAATTGCTTTTATTCATAACACTCATCTGTAACTTAATCTCTCTATTCATAGCTTTACTCTATGACTTTTACATTAATATGTTTCACATATTCTTTCCGATACTGAAAGTTTTCATTCACAAAGATAAAGGAAGCTTTGTAATTTCCCGCTTTCGTGTAGGTATGTGTGTAGCTATTCAATGCAGATGTTATGGTTTTTATAACTTCCCCCCTATCCGGGTTATAGCTTCGCAAATCAATAGGATTAGATATCAGCCAGCTTTTATGCAAGGGGTCATTGGGAGTTTTATTCGCATTGCCCGGATGAATCCCCATCATAAAATCATTTCCCGCATTCAATATATTCACCAGATTCCATCGGCCGGCCGTATTATTTGTAACGGTGGTATAAACATTGTTTCCATCGGCCCATTCATGAAATGCGGAAAAGCCAATACTGCCTGCAGGCAATTCAGAGACGTTTCCGGATTCAAGGTCGGTAGTTACGACTTTCATTTTTCTCACTTCCCATCGCGGACGTATCTTATTATCTTTAATATGATACAGGAAAGCGATTGTCAAAGAAGGAGCCTCCAGATATTCATCCAACGGAATCTCAACAGAAGAAACCCCTTTTGCACCATATTGAGTATCATTAGCTGATTTCGGAAGCTTACACTGTTCTGTAATATCCTTCCATTCAGTAGAATTGATTGTAGCAATATCCTGCTCTTTGTCCGATTTACTTAAACCGGCAAAAGACGTTGAAAGATATACATGAAAAGTATTTTCGGCCGTACTTCCATATTGAGTTTTGAAAGTACAGGATAGCTTTGAAGAAATAGCTCCCGCCGGTAGCTGTGTCATGTCTTTTCTATCATACATATGCCCTCCTTCCCCATTGAAGAATGTTATAAAATCGGCATCTCCATCTATTTGAAATGTTACAGGCGTAGATTTCTTCACAATCAATGTTCCATCAACCATCTCAGCCCCTTCTGCAAAAGCCTGCACATTTACATCCAACTCTTTTTCAATGTCCTTATCACAAGAGATCAAGGAGAGGAACAAAACACTTAATATATACAATTTTGCTTTCATAAATTATCAGTTTAATAGTTATTACCAATTCGGGTTCTGCTTCATCTGATCGTTGACTGACATTTCCCAGTCGGGAATCGGGAAATATACATACGCAGGAGTCACTTTATAATATGCCGATGCATATTTGTAAGTCTGCGACCATCCGTCTTTGGCCACATAGCTTTCCATACTCCTCATCGTACTATAAAAATCTCCCCAGCGAATCAAGTCCCATCTTCTCAGCGCTTCAAAACACAACTCCATAGCCCGTTCCTTCTTTATTTTTTCTCTAAATTCATCCTGACCAAGATTTTCTTCCACAGGATTCAATCCGGCTCTTTCACGTACAGTGTTAATGCACTCTATAGCCAAAGGTGTGGGGCCGTGATGTACCTCGTTCTCTGCCTCAGCAAGCATCAACAGTACATCACTATACCTCAATACCGGAAAATTAATCGGTGTATAATATTTGCTTTTAGGAAGCACCTGTTCATGCTCACGTCTGTACTTGGCCAAACAACGGACTTTATTGGTCGATTTATTCTGTTCCAATTGGGTACACGGGAAACCGTCAACAAAATCCAGATCAGCAGGCTTGAGAGGATAATAATATTCTCTACCCACCACTTTTCCTGCATTCACTTTATATTCATACGATGCAATATTCCAATCTCCCCGTTCCCGGTCTATATTGTCCGGATCCTCTTCATAGTACATTTCATACAATTTCAAAGAAGCAAAGAATGATTTATTAGCATAACCCGGATTCTCCATTCCCTTTTTAGCTTTATAATCGGCATTTGCCGAGAAATCCGTTCCACAGCCGAAGCCGTATACACTGCCAATCTTTCCTGCCGAATATTCTACATCGTTTATACGGTTTCCCGCCTCGGCAATCTCCCACATGCTTTCGCGCACTCCTGTACTATTATATCTATCTTCGGCAAGATCCTGAAATACACGGCTATAGGGTCTTACCAAATCATGAAGACCACTTTTCTTCACCTCATTAGCCCAATAAGCAGCTTTTTCAAAGTAAGTCTCAACCTCCGGCCCGGCAGGCTTGTCGTCTCTATAATGTTCGCCTGCACGAAACAAATAAATACGCGCCAGAATTCCTTGTGCGGCAGTTTGAGAAATTCGTTCCGGAGTGGCAGTTTCGAGTGCGGTAGGCAGATACTCTATATTGTCTTCAATATCCTTTATAATCAAATCATAAACGACCTGTTTATCCGTTCTCGGAATCGACAAGTGTTCAACTGTTTTGGTAGACTCCAATACCAAAGGTACATCTCCCCAACATTGAACTAAATGAAAATAGTAGAATGCTCTAAGAAAATAGCCTTCCGCTTTCATACGGGCACGCTTTTCTGCAGATAGAGTAGGAACTTTATCTACATTTTCCAATAAAACATTGGCACGGTTAATTCCTTCATATAACAATCTCCAGAATGTCATTATTTCAGGAGTACTGCTACTGGCTGTTGCGCAGCAGATTCCGACCCTGGGAGAGCTTCGCTGATAAAATGAAAGGTCGTCTCCGCCTACCAGATAGGAGGGATAATTCTCACCATAAAATTGTTCCTGCATCAGAGGACTATACACTCCGGTCAACACCTTGTTCAACTCTGCTTCGTCGTTGAAATAAGTTTCAGGAGTCAGCTTATAAGGATCTTTATCTAAAAAGTCACACGAATTTAAAGCGAAGAGAGAAGCAGATAAAGCTATATATTTAAATATTTTCATATCTTTCTATTTTTAAAATCCAACATTTATACCAAAATTGAAATTCACTGTCCGCGGATAAGCAGAGTAGTCTAACCCGGGAGTCAATGCCGAGTTTCTGACTGAGACTTCCGGATCGTATCCTGAATAAGAGGTGAATGTCACCAGATTCTGAGCAGAAACAAAAACCCGAAGTTTGTCTATTGACATTTTCTTCAACAGACTTTTTGGGAAAGAATAACCCAATACAACATCCTTTATCCGTAAGAAAGAACCGTCCTCGATCACTCTCGAAGAGAATACACGATTGCTTGGTGAGGAATTGACACAAGGAATATTACTGTCCTGATTCTCCATAGACCAACGATCGGCATATGAAGCAAACTGATTCAGGTTTTTCCGTTTATTAAAGGTAGATTCGAAAATAAGGCGGTTTGCATTTAATATATCATTGCCATAGCTCCATTGTAGGAAAATGCTTAAATCAAAACCTTTATAAGTAAAGTTGTTGGTAAAACCACCCGTATGAAGCGCTTCTCCCCGTCCGATGACAGTCCGGTCATTATCATCTATCACACCATCACCGTTAATATCTTTATATTTAGGATACCCCGGCTTAACACCTTCTTTTCCACCAACCGAAAAATAAGGGACACCTGTTTTCAGGACATAATCGCTTCCTACAGTATTGAAGTCATCCAATTTGTACGTACCTTCATAGAGATAGCCATACATCATACCTATAGGATATCCTACTTTGGCGACATAACTGGGCATCGTGTTGTAATTGTTATCAAAGGAAGCTATGGAAGTCTTTGCTGTTACCCCCTCTGCCAGCTCTTTCACCTTGTTTCTATTAAATGCAATATTAAAATTGGATGTCCATTGGAAATTCTTCGTTTTGATGTTTACAGTATTCAATGTAAATTCAAGACCTGTATTATCCACCTTACCAATATTCTTAGTTGCTCCACCAAAGCCTGAAGTCAACGGAATCTCCGTATAGTAAAGCAAATCGGAAGTTATTTTCTTATACCAATCAAGTGTTAAATTAACCCGGCTGTTAAACAGTGAAATATCCAATCCAATATTAGTCTGGCTTGTTGTCTCCCATTTCAAATCTTTATTGGCAAGCCTGATAGGAACAACTCCGGCATTAGTCGGTGTGTTGTTATCCGGATATACAGCATGTATCAGACCATTTGACAATGTATAGTTTCCGGAGTTTCCTCTCATCATATCCAATAATGCAAATCTATCATAATCACCGATACGGTTGTTTCCGGTCTGACCCCAGCCGGCTCTCAATTTCAAGTTATTGATAATCTTTTTAGCCGGTTTAAAGAACTTTTCATTTGAAATATTCCATGCTGCAGACATTGAAGGGAAATATCCCCAACGGTTGTCTTTATCAAATTTTGAAGAACCATCGGCACGGAATGATACAGTCAGATAGTACTTTGATGCATAATTATAATTGGCACGTGCCAAATAAGACAACAGCGAATTTTCCTGAATCAATGAAGAGGTAGAAGACGGTTCTCCCAAAGCCATACCCGCCATACCCAGACTTTCAAACGGAATTTGTTTCATATTCTGAGTATTTGCCTTGTATGTGGACGACTGCATAGTAATGCCGGCCAATGTACTTAAATGATGCTTCTTTTGAAATGTGGTATTATAAGACACCGTGTTTTCATTCAACCAAGTATCTCTCTTATTCACTCCCAAATAAGCATTTACGCCACTTGTAGAACCCGGATATCCGTTTTTTGTCTTGGAGTTATTAAAACTTTCATTTCTTCGGTCATCCGAACTATAAATTCCTGAGACTTTCACTCTCAATCCTTTTATTATTTCGTATTCCACATAAGCATTCACATTGAATCCCGTATAAAAACGTTTGCTATATTCATTCTCCAATGAAAGAATAGGATTAAAACGATAATCAATAAGCTGGTTAACGCCATCATCCATAATATTATTCCTCAGGCTTTCCAGAGGTTTGTTCGGAGTAGTCACCGGACGATATCCCCATACACTATAAAATAGGTTATTCATTCCGCTATAATTATTCTGCGACGGACTGGCACCTGTAGATACCGTATGAGAATAATTGCCCGTGATATTGGCAGTCAACTTATTCTTTTTTATGACCAGATTCAACCGTCCGTTCATTTTCTGATAATTAGACTTGATGACAATTCCATCCTGATCATAAAAAGAAACAGAACCGTTATATCTTGTATCTTCAGTACCGCCGCTCAATGATACATTATGGCTTTGTTGCCAGGCAGACTGAAAAATCATGTCCTGCCAATCATACTGCGGGACATTTCTGTAATCCTCCAATGTGTATTTTTTCCCCTCGTAAGTCTGGAAATACCCATTATCGCTCTCCATCTCAGCCTGGGTATATATCTCCGATTGCAGTTTCACAAATTCATACGCATTCATCATCTCTAACTTCTTGGAAAGATTCTGCACTCCGGCCGACATATTATAATTGATTTTCATCTTTCCGGCTACCCCTTTCTTGGTTGTTATCATAATGACACCATTCGCACCACGAGCTCCATAAATAGCCGTTGCAGAGGCATCCTTCAATATATCCAAAGACTGGATATCGTTTGGACTTAAAGTTGAAGCAATTTCCGGATCTTCACACGGGAAACCATCAATGACGTACAAAGGAGAGTTTTCTTGTGTCAATGAGTTATTGCCGCGTATCACAATATTCATACTTGCTCCGGGCATACCCTCGGAAGAACTGACCTGTACACCGGCAACACGCCCGGCCAACGCCTGGTCAAAATTCGGAACCGACACCTTTTGCAGGTCTTCAATCTCAACTTTTCCAACCGATCCTGTCAAATCTTTCCGCTTCATATCCTGATAGCCTACCACCACAATCTCATCCAAGAAAACGTTATCACTCTCCAATTTTATTTTCATTGGGGTATTCCAGGATACCTGACGTTCCAAAGTCTTATACCCGACATAAGTAAAAACCAGTACATCCTTTGTGGAAGCAGACTCAATTTTGAAGTTACCATTCATGTCTGTTATGGTACCACCTTGCTTGGAGTTTTTTATTTGTACCGTTACTCCAATCAGTTTCTCGCCCTGATCGTCAAAAACAACTCCACTCACCTGCTTCTGGGCACTCATCCATTGAGTACATATACAGAAGCATAAAAAAACTACGTGTTTAAGATTAATCACCCTGTCTTTCATAATACTCATCTGTTTTTTAATTTGAATTTGTAAGTTCTATTTTTCTCGGTTGTAAAAGAATAAACATAAGTTTGTTTATATTGCAATCCATCTATCGGTTCATTTGTATTCACCAGAAACTTATTTTCAGGATTTCTTTTAATCTTTTCCTCTGCCATTGCTTTCAAATGCACATCCTCCGATTCCAATGGCGTAAAAGTGCGGATTATACAATCCTCCCCGGATAAAGACTCTATAATCAGTTCTGTAACCTGATGTTCCTTCCAACTCATATCAATCTTAAAATTTCCTCTCGCCCTCAGCCCCTTCACATAACCGCAATCCCATTTTTCCGGTAATGCAGGAAGCAGGAACAGTTCGTTTGCATAACTCTGCAACAGCATCTCTGTCATACCGGCCACAACTCCACAGTTCGCATCAATCTGAAAAGGAGGATAAGCTGCAAACAGATTAGGATAAAGCCCTCCAGCCTGTTTATCCTTCAAATGCGGATCGACATAATTCAGGCCATGTTCAAGTACCTCTATCGCCTTTTCAGCCTTTTCCAGACGGCTCCAAAGACAAACCTTCCATGCCATATCCCACCCGGGTCCCTTATCTCCACGCCTCAATAAGGTTGTTCTGGCGGCAGCAGCCAGTAACGGGTCTCTTCGCGGAACAATCTGTTTTCCCGGATACAGTCCGAAGAGATGAGACAGATGACGATGGTGCATCTCGCACTCCTCAAAATCCTTAGACCACTCCTGAAGCTGTCCATATTTTCCTATTTGCATAGGCAAAAGCTCTGACCTGCTTCGTTCCAGCCGTTCAGCAAATTCGGTATCTATCCCTAAGACCCGGGCTGCTTCCATACAATTAGTAAATAAATCCCAAAGCAAGGCCATATCCATTGTAGCTGCCTTGCTGATCTCACCAACTTGTTTCTTTCCATCCTTATCCACATACCAGAATCTATTTTCGGGTGAAGAAGAAGGACTGGTTACCAAATAACCGGTTTCTCTGTCTTCATACAACCAGTTTAATGCAAATCTGGCAGCCCCCTTCATCAAAGGATAAGCGAAAGATTTTAAATATATTGTGTCCCTATTGAAATCATAATGTTCCCATAAATGTTGCGCCAACCATACTCCTGCCATCTGCCAGCATGTCCACCGGGCTGCTCTTACCTCATAATCCTTGTCATATCCGCCTTGAGGGACACTTTGCCCCCAAGCATCCGAATTGCCATGTACCATCCATCCTTCCGGAATGCCATAGTTTGTTTTCGCCGTTTTTTCACCACTGATAGACAGTGTTTCTATAAAATCCAATAATGGTTTATGACACTCGGACAAACCGGTAGGTTCCGCCAGCCAATAGTTCATTTCAAGATTAATATCTGTTGTATAATTACATCCCCATTTAGGGACCAGCACATTATTCCACATTCCCTGCAGATTGGAGGGCAGAGCCCCGGGCCTGGAGGAAGCGATAGTAAGATAACGTCCATATTGATACAATAAACCATAAATCTCAGTATCCGACGTCTTTCTGTTCTTTAATAGTTCAAGCGTATTTCGGGGAGTAGCAGCAGACTTTCCTATGCTTATTTCAAGCTGAGAAAACAGTGATTGATAATCTTCTATATGAGATGACAACAATAAGTCATACCCCTTGGAAACTGCCTTTCGAATCCATTCTTCATTCTCCGCAGATACTCTATGTTTATCATAGATGGGGAATCTATTAAAATCATTATAGCTCGTCAGCCCCGATAACACAATTGTCACATTGCGTGCGTTCCGCACTGAAAGTACAGACTCATTGTGCCTACAAACCTCACCGCCATCGGCAAGTACCTTCACATGTACCTGAAACTGCAATCCTTTGCCCAAATGATCTTCATAACGAATCAAAGCTGAATCTTTTTCCGCAAATGGAACAAAACTCGGTGCCATGCCTTCCATCACCATATAGTCATCAGCTTTGCATGCTACCTTATACTTTAATAATGACTTCATCGAGACATCGAAGTTAAAAGTACCTTTCTTTGCAGATTCATATCGTATTACCATAATCCTGTCCGGATAGGATATGAAAGAAGTCCTCTTACAGGGTATGTGATTCAACGTAAAATCAACAGAAGATATAGCTTTAGAAATATCCAATTCCCGGCTACCAATCTCAACATTTGCGGATGATGGCATATCAATATGCAAATCAGCCATCGGTAAATATCGTGCAGTATAAGGTCCCTGACAATTATTAATCCACAGATCGGCAGCCCCCTTATAATCCTCTGCATCTATTTTCTCCCGAATAAGAGGTATTGCGTTTTTACTATTGATATTCAGCCCATCATTAGGGAAACCAGACCAGAGTGTTTTTTCATTCAACTGAAAGGTTTCTTGTTTAGGGTTTCCGTAATCCATCGCTCCCAAAAAACCATTACCAAGCGGTAACGCTTCTTCCCAAACTTCAGCAGGTTTCGTGTACCAGAGTTTAAGATTGTTTTGCGCCTTTATGGAGCCAAGAATAAACAAACCGGAAATAAAAAAGAAATGTTTCTTCATACCATTGACTTTTATTATTCGATGGCAAAAGTAAACGAAGGGTAAATAGACCACTTTAAGAATAGTTCATATTGTTTTTACTATGATCTGGCTTTGTAAAAAAAAGGAATTTGCAAAATAGTACAAAAGAAATGGACTATTTTACAAAACAAAGAAAAAGATAGATTCAATCTCCTATTGCACTAAAACAACAAAAGATTTAAATTTGCATACCAACCATCGACATGCTATCATGAGAAAAACATTTTCTATATTTTTTGTATTTCTGATTTTTCTGACTCACCATTTATATGCCCAAGAACAGAATATATTCTTCAGCAGTTTAAAAATAGAAAACGGGCTTTCACATCATACCGTTACTTCTATTTATCAGGACGAGCGAGGATTTATATGGATCGGCACCAGAGAAGGCTTGAACCTATATAACGGAACAACCGTTACAATTTACAAATCGGAAGAGGACAATTTAAACAGTCTGCTCTACAACAGTATTCAAAAGATATGTGGCAATCATCACGGAGAAATCTATATTCAAGGTTCGCAAGGCATATCTGCATTCAATTTAGAGAAAGAACAGTTCTCTACTTTGATTCATGATAACGTATCTACCATCACATATCACGACAGACTCTATATTGCAACCAACAACAAAATCCTATCTTACGAAAACGGGAAATCGTCACTCTATTATGAATTGGATAACCCGCATATAAAAATTAATGTATTGAGCTTTATCAATAACGATCTATGGATTGGTACTAAGCAACATGGGCTAATTATCCTATCAGGTGAGCATACGAAAGAGATACAGATACCAAGTGAGGTGACCGAAATCTATCAGGACTCTCAAAAAAATATATGGGTCTGTACGATGGAAGACGGTCTCTACTGTTACAAAGAAAACACATTAAAACATATTTATAGGCAAGACAGCAATACAATCGCTTCAAACAATGTACGCAGTTGCTGTGAGGATGATAAAGGTGACCTTTGGATAGCCACATCAGCCGGATTGAACAAACTCAATATGAATACCGGCCAATTCACCTTATATGAGGCCGATGAGAAACCGGGAAGTCTCAATCATTCTTCAATAACGTGTATTACTAATGATAATCAAGGTAATATCTGGATCGGATCATATTTTGGTGGAGTCAACTACTTCAATCCCGCCTGTCAGATATACACCTTATACAAAAATTCGTCTACGGAAGAAAAAGGTTTGAGTTTCCCGGTAATCGGAAAAATGATTGAAGATATCTCCGGAAACCTTTGGATAGCGACAGAAGGAGGTGGAGTTAACTATTTTGACAGAAAAAACAAAAAATTCACCTGGTACAAACAAGAAAAAAATAAGAACAGTTTGTCCAACAATAAAGTTAAAAGTCTCTACCTGGATGAACACAATCATATTTTATGGATAGGTACGCGTGACGGATTAAACAAACTTGAACTCAAGAATAATAAAATGACACGTTTCTACCACAATGAAAAAGATTCGAATTCCCTACCATCCAATATCATCTCAGATATAATTCCATACAAAGAAAAACTCTTTATCTCAACTTATTCGGGTGTCTGCCTGTTCGATCCCAAAACAAACCAATTCCAACAACTCTTTCAAAGAGATTCCCAAACAGAAGGGATTGCCTATGCAACAGATTTGTTCATTGACCACTCATCTACCTTATGGATTGTGACAGGAGAGTTTTTGTATTCCTATAATCTGAACAGTCACTCTTTAACGAAATTCTTTGATGAAGACAAATCGTCCTCCCCTAACAGGCACAACGTCACAGTTTACATTTTTGAAGATAGCCAGAAAGAGCTTTGGCTGGCAACTTGGGGAAACGGCCTCTACAGATTCAATAGAGAAGAGCAGAAATTTGAAAAGTTCGTGTCACAAAAAGATGGCTTGCAAAGTGACTGCATATACGGTATAACCGAACTTGAAGCCGGAAAAATGCTTATATTAAACAATCAAGGCTATTCTCTGTTCAATACGAAAAGTAAAGAAATCATTAACTGCTCCAGTGCTACCGGACTGCCTGTTACCGGCTTTAATGAATATTCATTATGTAAAACAAGAGACAACGAGATTTTTCTTGGAAGCATCAACGGTTTATTGTCTTTTAAACAGGAAAACAAAATCAAACAAGAAGATAAAAAAATTATTCCCTACCGCCTGCTTGTCAATAACAAAGAAGTTCATGTCGGTGATCGAACAGGAATTCTGACTAAAGCATTATACTACACCGGACAAATCACACTAAATGCCAGCCAAAGTGTTTTCAGCATTCAATTCACGACTCTGAATTACACGCAGCAACAGCAAGATATCTATTATTGTCTGAAAGGATATTCCGACGAGTGGATTAATACCAACCGATTCAACTCTATCACCTATTCCAATCTACCGGCAGGCAAATATACCCTCATATTATCCTCAAAAGAGGGAATTACCCATCCTTCGGCCGAGCAGACAAGCATTGAAATAGAAATTCTGCCCCCATTCTATAAAAGCCCTTTGGCCATCCTTATTTATATAATGATTATCACATCAGTCATTTTTTACCTGTCGCATTCTCACAAAGCAAGGACCAAACTAAAGCAAATCATTAAATATGAGAAGAAGCGGCTACAGGATAATGAGGAAAAAACTCAGTTTAAACTTAGCTTTTTCACTAATATCTCTCATGAATTCAAAACTCCACTAACTCTCATCATTGGTGAGATTGAGCTGCTATTGCAATCTCCAGACCAGCAAGTACCCGACAATTATCGCAGAATCTTGAATATCTACAAAAACAGTCTACAGCTAAAACAACTTATTTCCGAATTGCTGGATTTTAGAAAGCAAGAAAGCAAACAGCTCAAAATCGCTGTGTCGAAGAATAATATTATCAATTTCTTATACGAAAACTATCTGCTTTTCAAACCTTATGCAGACAAACGGAATATTGAGTTCATTTTCACGAAAAAGATAAATGAACTGGATGTATGGTATGATAGTAAACACATGCAGAAAGTCGTTAACAATTTGTTGTCTAATGCCTTTAAATATACCAAAGATTACGGAATCATCAAAATTTTCATCAACATAGAAGAAGACTATGTTGTTTTCGGTGTAGAAGATAACGGATGTGGCATCAATAAAGAAGACCAGCAAAACATATTCGAATATTTTTACCAGGCATCCAACAATCTCACCCATCCGGAAGCAACAGGAACCGGTATCGGATTGGCTTTAAGCAAGGCTATCATAGAACTGCACCATGGGAAAATTGTAATGAAGAGTATACCTGAACAGGGAAGCAGATTTTCAATTTATTTAAAATTGGGTTATGCCCACTTTTCTAAAGATAAAATAAAAGATGACAAAAATGAATGTAACCAAATAATAGATCCTGAATCAATAAGCATGATCCATACAGAATCTGACTGGCATAATGCAATATCAGAGAACAATCACGAATCGACAATGCTTATCGTCGAAGATAATGATGATATCAGAAACCTGCTCTGCAATGTATTTGCCAACTCTTATAACTTATTAACTGCATCGAATGGAAAAGAGGGTTTGCTACTTGCGCAAAAAGAGATTCCGGATATCATTTTAAGTGATGTTATTATGCCTGAACTTTCCGGTATACAGCTATGCAAGAAATTAAAGAACGACTATAACACCTGTCACATTCCGATTGTACTTTTGACGGCCAATATCTCTATAAAATACACCATGGAAGGTTATCAAACCGGAGCCGATGATTATATATTAAAACCATTCAATATCAATTTACTTGTTGCCCGTTGTAACAATCTGATTAAAAGCAGAAAACTGTTGCAAGAAAAATTCAAACAATCAAATGAAATCGTGAATATACAATCACTTGCCAGTAATGACATTGATAAAAATATACTGGAAAAAGCAATGGAAATTATAGAAAACAATATCAGTAATCCGGATTTCACAATTAATTCTTTTGCTCAAGAAATGGGAATGGCCAGAACTAATTTGTTCAATAAAATAAAAGCAATAACCGGACAGACACCTAATAACTTAATACTTAACACTCGATTAAAACGAAGTGCAATCTTACTTGTAGAAAATACAGCTTTAAATATTAGTGAGATTGCCGATAGCGTAGGGTTTAGTTCTATCGCTTATTACAGTAAATGCTTTAAAAACATGTATAACGAAAGTCCTCAAACTTATAGGAAGACTCACATTTTCGGAGCGAAAGAGGGGCTTTTTTAATAACATAGCCCGATTTATCCTATTTCCTCTCTGCCAGATAAACTCCAAAGATGATACAGGCCGCTCCCATCAAGGTGATCCAAGTAATTTGCTCACGAAGAATGGCTACCGAAGCCAACATCGTCACCAACGGATTCAGATAGATATAATTGGAAGCCTTCACCGTCCCCAATTGCTTCAACACCACATTCCAGAGGACATAGCAGACCAAAGAGGCCAATACTGCCAGAAACAGAAGATTGGATAATACCACAGGCTGCAGAAGTATACCGAAATCCGGTTGCAACGGCCGAAGAAGAAAGGCTGGCAAAATAGTCAGCACACCATAAAAGAATATCTTACGGGTGATAAATACGGTAGGATAACGCCCCGTCATCCTCTTTATAACCAAACTGTAAAAGGCCCATGACAAAGCGGCGAGCAAAGTCAGCAAATCTCCCACAGGAGAAAGTTTCAGCACCACACTTCCATTAAAAACGATCAAGCCGACCCCTATCAGCGCCAACAATGACCCGTAAAACAGTCCTTTGGTAGCTTTCTCACTTTTATTATAGAAGAGCAAAGATAGAATGGTAGTCAACAGGGGAGCCGTGCAAATAATAAAGGCGACATTCGATGCCTGTGTAATTCCCAAAGCAGTGTTTTCCGTAAAGAAATAGAGTGAACCGCCGAAAATACCGCCTGCAACCATCCAAAGTTCATCTTTCAGTTTTGCAGCCCACAGGCGTTTGGGAGATATAATCCAAATGCCCACATAGGCAATTAGAAAACGATAGAGGAATATTTCCTGAGGAGTAAGGCCATGATTAATCAATACTTTCGTCGCAATAAAAGTCAATCCCCAGATAGCGACTGTCAGTATGGCAATCAGATGGTAGTAACCGTGCTTCAGTTTCATATTTGTTTTTAATAATGCCGCAAAGATATAGGGAATTATACAAAATATACCGGTTCATAACGAGATATTTCAGATTGAATTTCAATAAAACCTAACATATAATCAGACGAAGTGATGTATCCTGTTCTGTCATTTCAGAGAGTTCATCTCGGTTTTGACTTCCCCTCCCATATGCTCTACAAGCAAACTGACAGGCCTCTTAGGAATACCCAAACAAATATTAGGTAGTTTGAGACAAATCACGTAAATTTGTTCCCTAATTAATAACATATACATAATAAATCACTCTAAACAAAAGGATTATCGTTATGGAATATAATTTCAGGGATATTGAAAAAAAGTGGCAGAAGCAGTGGGTAGACCACCAGACCTACCAGGTGAAAGAAGATGAATCGAAACAAAAATTCTATGTACTCAACATGTTCCCCTACCCGTCGGGAGCCGGTCTGCATGTAGGACATCCGTTAGGATACATTGCTTCGGACATTTATGCCCGCTACAAACGACTGCAAGGTTTCAATGTTCTGAATCCGATGGGATATGACGCATACGGACTTCCTGCCGAACAATATGCCATCCAAACCGGACAGCACCCTGCAATTACCACTGTCAAGAATATTGAACGCTATCGCGAACAACTCGATAAAATAGGGTTCTCTTTCGACTGGAACCGCGAAATACGTACGTGTGACCCGGAATATTACCATTGGACACAGTGGGCGTTCATCAAGATGTTCAACAGCTATTACTGTAACGATGAACAACAGGCCCGCCCGATCGAAGAACTGATCAGTGCTTTCGAAACCACCGGTACGGAAGGCATGAATGTGGCTTGCAGTGAAGAGCTCAGCTTTACGGCCGACGAATGGAACGCCAAAAACGAAAAGGAAAAGCAGGAAATCCTGATGAACTACCGTATCGCTTATTTGGGCGAAACAATGGTTAACTGGTGTGCCGAATTGGGAACGGTACTGGCTAATGACGAAGTAGTGGACGGAGTCAGCGAGCGCGGCGGATTCCCCGTTGTTCAGAAGAAGATGCGCCAGTGGTGTCTGCGCGTATCGGCCTATGCACAACGTCTGCTCGACGGATTGGATACCATAGATTGGACAGATTCCCTGAAAGAGACTCAAAGAAACTGGATAGGACGTTCGGAAGGTGCCGAAGTGCAATTCAAAGTAAAAGACAGTGACATCGAATTCACCATTTTTACCACACGTGCCGACACGATGTTCGGAGTTACCTTCATGGTGTTGGCTCCCGAAAGCGAACTGGTGTCACAACTGACCACTGCCGGACAGAAAGCGGAAGTAGACGCTTACCTCGAACGTACCAAGAAACGTACGGAACGCGAACGTATCTCCGACCGCAGTGTCACGGGTGTATTCAGCGGTTCGTATGCAATCAACCCATTCACGGGTGAGGCTGTGCCCATCTGGATCAGTGATTATGTATTGGCCGGCTACGGAACGGGAGCCATCATGGCAGTACCCGCTCATGACAGTCGCGACTATGCATTCGCCAAACATTTCGGCCTGGAGATCCGTCCGTTGGTAGAAGGCTGTGATGTCAGCGAAGAGAGCTTCGATGCTAAAGAAGGTATCGTATGCAACTCTCCACGTCCGGGCGCAACTCCTTACTGTGACCTTTCTCTGAACGGACTGACTATCAAGGAAGCTATTGCAGCAACCAAAATATATGTAAAAGAACACAATTTGGGACGCGTAAAGGTGAACTATCGCCTACGTGACGCCATCTTCTCGCGCCAACGTTATTGGGGGGAGCCATTCCCCGTTTACTACAAAGACGGAATGCCCTATACAATTGACGAAAGCTGTCTGCCACTGGAACTTCCCGAAGTCAGCAAATTCCTGCCTACCGAGACAGGAGAGCCGCCATTGGGACACGCTACCAAATGGGCTTGGGATACGGTAAACAATTGTATCGTAGAGAATGAGAAAATCGACAACGTGACCATATTCCCGTTGGAGTTGAATACGATGCCGGGATTCGCCGGATCTTCCGCTTATTACCTGCGCTATATGGATCCACGCAATCATCAGGCGCTGGTTGATCCGAAAAAAGACCAATACTGGAGAAATGTAGATCTTTACGTAGGTGGTACGGAACATGCTACCGGACACTTGATCTACTCTCGTTTTTGGAATAAATTCCTGCACGATATCAATGTATCTGTTGTGGAAGAACCATTCCAGAAGTTAGTAAACCAAGGTATGATTCAGGGCCGCAGTAACTTTGTATACCGTATCAAGGACACGAACACATTCGTTTCATTGAATTTGAAAGACAAGTATGATGTTACTCCTATCCACGTAGATGTGAACATCGTATCCAATGATATTTTGGACTTAGAGGCATTCAAGGCATGGCGTCCCGAATACAAGACTGCCGAATTCGTCCTCGAAGATGGAAAATACATCTGCGGCTGGGCAGTAGAGAAGATGAGTAAATCGATGTTCAATGTTGTCAATCCGGATATGATCGTTGAAAAATACGGTGCCGATACCCTTCGTATGTATGAAATGTTCCTCGGTCCGGTAGAACAATCCAAACCTTGGGACACAAACGGTATCGACGGTGTACACCGCTTTATCCGTAAGTTCTGGTCGCTGTTCTACAACCGCAACGGAGAATATACCGTAACAGACGAACCGGCTACAAAAGACGAATTGAAATCCCTACACAAACTGATAAAGAAAGTGACCGGAGACATCGAGCAGTTCTCTTACAATACTTCGGTCAGCGCATTCATGATTTGTGTCAACGAACTCTCCACACTGAAATGCAGCAAGAAAGAGATATTGGAGCAGCTGATTGTTACTCTTGCACCTTTTGCACCGCACGTATGCGAAGAGTTGTGGAATTCATTAGGGCATACCACTTCCGTTTGTGACGCACAATGGCCTGCTTTCAATGAAGAATACCTGAAAGAAGATGTGGTCAATTATACCATCTCCTTCAACGGTAAAGCACGTTTCAACATGGAGTTTCCGGCAGATGCCGCCAGCGATGCCATTCAGGCTGCCGTATTGGCCGATGAACGCTCCCTGAAATGGACAGAAGGCAAGACACCGAAAAAGGTGATCGTGGTGCCGAAAAAAATTGTAAACGTTGTGATTTAAAATAGAATCTGTATGCATAAACCTACAAAAGCTGAAGTGATGCGGGAAGCCCGGGACTACATCTTCATCACACTCGGATTATTCAGTTATGCTCTCGGTTGGGCTGCTTTTCTGATCCCGTATCAGATTACTACCGGAGGAACGACCGGTATTGGTGCCATTATCTATTACTCCACCGGATTTCCCATCCAGTGGTCGTATTTCATCATCAATGCCGTACTGATGACATTTGCCATCAAAATACTTGGTCCGAAGTTCAGCATCAAGACCACGTATGCCATTTTCATGCTCACCTTCTTTTTGTGGTTTCTGCAATTGCTGGTGAACGGAGCAGACGGGGTGCCTCCCAAAATATTGGGTGAAGGACAAGACTTCATGGCCTGTCTGATAGGAGCTGCCATGTGTGGTATAGGTTTAGGTGTAGTGTTCAACTGCAACGGAAGTACCGGTGGCACGGATATCATTGCCGCCATTATCAACAAATACAAAGATGTCACTTTAGGCCGTATGATTATGATATGTGATGTCATCATCATCAGTTCTTGTTATTTCATCTTCAACGACTGGCGAAGAGTGATATTCGGCTTTGTAACCCTGTTTATCATCGGCTTCGTGCTGGATTATATCGTAAACAGCGCACGCCAGTCCGTACAGTTCTTCATCTTTTCCAAAGAGTATGAAAAGATTGCCGATCGCATTACCAAAGAGACACATCGCGGAGTGACCGTACTCGACGGTATGGGGTGGTATAGCAAGCACAATGTAAAAGTACTCGTAGTGCTTGCCTATAAGCGCCAGTCGGTAGAGATATTCCGGTTGGTGAAAGATATCGACCCGAATGCGTTTATCTCTCAAAGTTCGGTAATCGGAGTATACGGAGAAGGATTCGACAGGCTGAAAGTAAAATAAAAAGATATATAACCCATAAAATAGGGGGAGGCAAGAACTCATTTCGTTCTTTCCTCCCCCTATTTTATAGTCTCTTTTCACGTAAAAAATCACTACCACATTAAAAATTCTATCTTTTTTATTATATATTTGCTCACTATTAATACCGAATAAAATGAAAGAAAAACTCGTTTTTGCCACAAACAACCTTCATAAACTCAAGGAAGTATCTGCTATTTTAAATGATAAAATAGAGCTCCTTAGTCTCAACGACATTCATTGCCACACAGACATTCCTGAAACAGCAGATACATTGGAAGGAAATGCTTTTCTCAAAGCACAATTTGTCCATACCCATTACGGAATCAACTGTTTTGCCGATGATACCGGATTGGAAGTAGAAGCTTTGAATGGCAAGCCGGGAGTATATTCTGCCCGCTATGCAGGTGATGCACACAACTCGGAAGCCAATATGCTGAAATTACTTCAAGACATGGAAGGAAAAGAAAACCGAAAAGCACAATTCCGAACCGTTATTTCGCTTATACTTAATGAAGACACTTACCAATTTGAAGGAATAATAAAAGGCCGGATAATAGAAGAAAAAAGAGGATTATCAGGATTCGGGTATGATCCGGTTTTTATTCCGGAAGGATATGACAAAACATTTGCAGAACTCGGTGATGACATAAAAAATAAAATAAGCCATCGCGCACAAGCTGTCGATAAACTATGTAAATTCCTGTTTTCCATACAATAAACAGGTTATAAACAAGTTAATATAAAAAGCATATAGATAATCTATATGCCTTTTTTTAATCAGCTATTTATGAAAAGGAAAATAATCTATCTCTGCGTTTTATTCTTAATTATCGCTCCATTATTATATGCCCAACATGCCATCGGCAGTTGGCAGAATTATCTGTCTTATCATAATGTCACCCGTACCGAACCTGCCGGTAATCTTATTTATGCAATAGGTAATGGAAGTCTATTCTGCTACGATAAAGAAGACACAAGTGTCCAATGCTTTTGGAAAGGCGACCTTTTAAGTGATACGGATATTTCGTATATAGCCTATAGCAAAGAGTATAAAACTTTAATAATCATATACTCCAATTCCAATATAGATTTACTTGTCGATAATAATGCCGTGTACAATCTTCCGGACTATATGAATAAAAACATGACGCAAAGTAAAGGTATAAATCATATCTGTTTTGCTAAGGAGCATGCCTATTTATCTACCCCTTTCGGAGTAATAGCCCTGAATTTGAAGAAAAGGGAAATTACCAATACTTATATCCTTAATAAATCCATTAACGCCTGTGCCGTAGATGACACTCAAATATATGCGGCATCCTCAGAAGGATTGTTCACCGGTTTGTTAACCGAAAATTTGTTGGATATCAACAACTGGAATAAAGTATCCGATAATGTATACACCTACCTGGCAAACTATAATGGCAATGTTATAGGAGATGTTCTTTTTCAAGGAATATTTCTTATTGATAAATCGGACTACAGCCATTCACAGCTCGTACCAGGATACTATAGTTTTATGTATATGTATGGAGACAAACTAATAGCAAGTAATGAAAATTCATCAACCATATTTGACAATATAAACGATAAAGCCGACTACCACTACAACTACTTGGAGCATTATCTTGGTGTAGCACACCTATCTTATGAAAACGGAATTTATTGGGCAGCTGAACAAGAAAAAGGACTTATTGGAGTAAAATACAATGAGACTGACAATTCCATGGAGACAGTCGTACCGTCTATCATCCCGGATAGTCCTAAAAGAAACCTTCCTAATTACATGAAATTTGAAGGAGAGAAATTATTCATAACCGGAGGAGGTACCACAGAAGATAACCATACAGGTACGATAATGGTACTTGAAAATAATACATGGAGCTATTTTGAAGAAAGCGGAATAAGCGAAAAAACAGGCGTTGAATACAGAAATATAAGCTCAATAGCCCAAGATCCCACAGATGAGAGGCATCATTTTGCCTCGTCTTTTACACAAGGATTATACGAATTTTACGATAAGAAATTTGTTAATTTCTATTCTTATAAAGATTATATGGACGGATATTATAAAAGTCCGCTTGAAATAGCTACTCCTATAATCGAGCCTGAATATTTCAAGAATTTCGTACGTGTCAATGGACTTACATACACGGATGATAACAATCTGTGGATGGCTAATTGTGAAGTACCACATCCGATACATGTATTAAAACCCAATAAAGAATGGGTAAGCCTGAGTTATCCGGAAGTAGTAGACAATACCAACTTCAAATATATGATTTTCGATGACCGTGGATGGTTATGGGCTGTTTCTACCAAAATTACCTGTGGGATATTCTGCTTGAACATCAATAATACGTTAGAAGATATCAGTAATCACCAGCATCGGTTTCGTACAACATTCACCAATCAGGATGGAAATGTATTAAGTTATAATACTACCTGTATAGCAATAGATAGAAATGGAGCTGTTTGGGTTGGAACGGATAAAGGACCGATTATTTTCAACAATCCCAACAGATTCTTTGAAGATGATTTTTATTGTACACAGATAAAAGTTCCACGTAATGATGGAACCAACCTTGCAGACTATTTATTGGCCAATGACAAAATAAATGCAATTACCGTAGATGCCGGTAACCGTAAATGGATAGGAACGGAAATGAACGGAGTATATCTATTGAGTCCTGACGGTTTGGAGACGATTCATCATTTTACATCTGAAAACAGCCCTCTTTTATCCAATAGCATACAATCTATTATTATTCACCCACGCACCGGTGAAGTATTTATAGGGACAAGCAAGGGACTGGTATCCTACCAAAGCGATGCAACAGAACCGGAAGATAATTTTGCAGAAGATAATGTATATGTATACCCCAACCCGGTAAAATCGGATTATACAGGGGTAATCACCATCACAGGGCTTATGCAGGATACAGATATAAAAATAACCAACGTCAGTGGTAAACTCATTCATGCAGGAACTTCTGTTGGAGGACAATTCACATGGGATGGAAGAAATCAACAAGGCAAACGAGTTCCTTCAGGAGTCTATTTCGTATTGGCCGCTAATGCGGAAGGAAAAGAAGGAATAGCAACTAAAATACTATTCATCAGATAAAGCAAGAGCTGTTTCGAGACATATATGAAACACCAAAATCACCCCTGTCACAGACATCAGTCAGACATCTGTAGCAGGGGTGATTCGTTTAGTAAAAGAAAGGATTCCTCCTCTTGCTTCCAATTATAATCCTAACTTTGCCGATATTTCCAACATCCGCTTTATCGGCTTCACTGCTTTCTCCGCTACTTCCGGATCGACCAATATCTCCGGTGATTCGTTCTTCAGACAGTCATAGAGCTTCTCCAGCGTATTTAGTCTCATGAAGCTACACTCATTGCATGCACAGGTACTATCGTTCGGAGGAGCGGGAATAAACGCCTTTTCCGGACATTTCTTCTGCATCTCATGCAGAATACCCGACTCGGTAGCTACAATAAACCGTTGTTCACTGCTGTTGACAGCATACTTCAACAATGCCGCTGTAGAACCTACCACATCAGCCAACTTTAACACCGCACCTTTACATTCGGGATGTGCAAGTACAACAGCATCGGGATACTGCGCCTTCAGTTCCAGAATCTTCTCTACCGAAAACTGTTCGTGTACATGGCAGGCACCGTTCCATAGCAACATCTGCCGGTTGGTAACCGAGTTGATATAATTCCCTAAATTGCGATCGGGACCGAAAATAATTTTCTCATCTTTGGGAAAGCTTTCCACAATCTGCTTGGCATTGGTGGAAGTTACTACCACATCGGTCACCGCTTTAACAGCCGCCGTAGTGTTTACATAGGATATCACCGTATATCCGGGGTGCTCTTTGACAAACTGTGTAAACTGATCGGCTGGGCAACTGTCGGCCAGCGAACAGCCGGCATTCATATCGGGCACCAGCACTTTCTTGTCCGGACAGAGTATCTTGGCCGTTTCGCCCATAAAGTGAACACCGCACATCACAATGATGTCCGCTTCCGTTTTGGCAGCCCATTGAGCCAAAGCCAGACTGTCGCCCACATAGTCGGCGATGTCCTGTATTTCACCTTTCTGGTAGTAGTGGCCCAGAATGATTGCATTCTTCTCTTTCTTCAGTTCGCTAATAGCTTTTATGAGTTCATTCATAATAATTTTATTTTCTCTTCTTTTTAGAAAGAAATCCTTTGTTAGTGATGATAGCCTGTTAATAGTGTTAGCAAATAAAAGCGATTTTTCTTGCCTGATAAGTTATTAGTCTTCAATAAACGATTATCAGTAGTTTATGAACGGACTGAAAAGAGTCTATTGATTGATAATAAGCTATCTTTCGTCATCTATTAACATCTTGTTGATAAAGTGCAAAGTTAAAAACTTTATGGATATAAACAGGGTATTTTATACTGAAAAATATGTTTAAGAATCTGTCGAAAGTTTATATTAACTTTTTTGGATTGTTCATTCTACAACTTTCTTATACCTTCTTCTGAATAATGCAAGAGATAGTTTTCAAAATCTTTGCCGAAAGTTTTGACAGGTTTTGAACGGTTATAAACAAGTATGTTAACAGAAAAGAATTACCTTTGCATAAAGAAGCAAAGAGGAGATGTATTCGGGCTGTTTTGAATGAGACGGGGTATATTCCGTCTCATTCTATTGCCGGCTCTGTCTTTGTGATTGATAAAGCTAATAAAGAGGCGAATATGAGGAAATTAAAGATTACCGAACTGAATAGAATCAGCGTAGAAGAGTTTAAAAAGGCTGAAAAACTGCCTTTGGTAGTGATATTGGATGATATCAGAAGCCTGCATAACATCGGTTCTGTATTCCGTACATCGGATGCTTTTCGTATTGAATGTATTTATTTGTGTGGTATTACAGCCACTCCTCCGCATCCGGAAATGCATAAGACCGCTTTAGGCGCCGAGTTTACTGTAAACTGGAAGTATGTTAATAACGCTGTTGAAGCTGTTGATAACCTCAGAAAAGAGGGATATACCGTTTATTCGGTAGAACAGGCTGAAGGGAGTGTCATGTTGGATGAATTGAAGTTGGATAAAACGAAGAAATATGCCATCGTCATGGGAAATGAAGTGAAAGGAGTACAGCAGGAAGTGATCGATCATTCGGACGGTTGCATTGAAATTCCTCAATACGGAACAAAACATTCACTGAACGTATCTGTGACGGCGGGAATTGTGATGTGGGAACTGTTTTGTCAGTTGAAAAATCACTGATCGCTGATTTTTAAATCTGTCCGTTTTCTACCAATAGTACTACCCGTTCAGTGAGTTTATCCTCTCCTGTCGGGTCGTATTCTTTTTTGAGGCTGGCACCGAAGAGGGCAGCGAACGTTTGATAGAAACCTGCTTTGAAAGGCCCCATAAAGGCTTTGACCAGTTCGAATGAGGTTTGATTGCTTTGCCGGTCCACTAACTTTATCAACAACTTGCCTTGTGCAAAAGTCAGTTTTTTCATGCGGGGCGTGTATTGCTCTTTTAGTCCCTTCTCCACTTTTCTGATATGGCGTTGGCGGGCTTTTTCATTTGGAAGGGTTTGCAGGTATTCGTATGTTTCGAGAATAGTCCGGTTAATTTCACGGGCGATGGGATAGACCTTTTTGACATTCCTTACCAGTTTGTAATACTCCCTCCGTTCTTTGTCGTTTTTGAATTTTATCGGTTTGAATATATAGACGGTACGTAGTTGTACATAAGGAATGGTATCGCCTTTGTAAATACAGACCGGTACCAGGTATCCTCCGTTGTTTGGTTTCTCTTGTGCCCGGGCAGACAGAGATACAAAAAACAGAGTGAATAACGTAAGTACTACTATGTTAGGTCTTATATTCATACCGCAAAAATACAAGATTATTTTATTATCTGTTCAATTCCTTGTGGTGTTAACCTATTTAAAGTATCTTCGGCATCTTGTAAAAGTAAAATAGTATGAAAAAAATACGGCTTCTACGCCTTCTTATAGTTATTAACCTTCTGTTGATAATACCTGTTAATAATGCTCAAAGCCCTTTTGTGGACTTTCTGGATGATGTAATGGAGGATATCTCTGTTAATAACGTTGAGGAGGAAGAGGTGAATTGGGAGAATATCATCGAAGAACTTTCCGAACGGATTCAGCAACCCGTCAATTTGAACTCAGCCACTAAAGAGCAGTTGGAACAGTTTCCTTTTCTTACCGGTATCCAGATTGAAAACCTTTTGGCATACGTTTATATCAACGGGCAGATGCAGACCATCTATGAGTTGCAACTGGTAGAAGAAATGGATCGGGAAACGATTCATTATTTACTTCCTTTTGTTTGTGTACAAACTGTTGATAAGAAAGAAACGTATCCACCATTGAAAAACATATTCAGGTATGGAAAACAGGAGTTATTAACCCGTATGGATATTCCGTTCTACACCCGTAAAGGGTACGAAAAAACTTATCTGGGACCTTCTGTATATCACTCCCTGCGGTATGGATTTCGTTATAAGGAGAATATTTATGCCGGTATAACCGGTGAAAAAGACGCCGGTGAACCCTTTGGAGCTTTGCATAATAAACAGGGATATGATTACTATTCATATTATTTGTTCATAAGTAAGTTAGGGCGGTTGAAAACTTTGGCTTTGGGTAATTATCGCTTAAGTTTCGGACAAGGGTTGGTGATAAGTACCGATTTTCTGATGGGAAAGAGTGCTGGTCTTTCGTCATTCACCTTCCGGAGTGGCGGCATACGAAAGCATTCTTCCACGGATGAGTATAATTACTTTCGCGGAATAGCTGCCGCCATAAATTTGAATAGGCATTTTGTCTGGTCGGGTTTTTATTCGCACCGTAATATGGATGGAGTGATTCAGGAGGGAGAAATAACCTCGATTTATAAAACCGGCCTACATCGTAGCCGGAAAGAGGCAGATAAGAAGAATGCTTTCACAATGCAATTGACAGGTGGAAACATAACTTATACGAACAATCATCTGAAGTTAGGTCTGACAGGTATATATTATTTTTTTAATCATCCTTTTGAACCCGATTTACGGGAATATTCAAAATACAATATTCACGGCAATCGGTTTTATAATGCCGGATTGGAATACGGATACCGTTGGCACCGCTTTTTGTTTCAGGGCGAAACGGCTATCGGCAAAAAAGGATTTGCTACTTTGAACAAGATACACTATTCTCCTGTACAGGGAGCTCATTTATCGTTAGTCTATCGTTATTATGCACATGATTATTGGGCCATGTTTGCCCGTTCGTTTGGCGAAAGTAGCAGTGTTCAAAATGAAAACGGATGGTATCTGAGTGGTGAAATAGCTCCGTTCCGTTATTGGAAATTGTTTGCTTCCATTGATTTATTCTCTTTTCCCTGGTGGAAATACAGGATAAGCAAGCCTTCACAAGGAGTAGACGGATTGCTGCGAGTTGCTTTTTCTCCTCACGAGAATCTTACCATGTATCTGAGTTATCGTTACAAGCGGAAAGAAAGGGATGTTTCGGGAACAAATGGAAAAACAACATTGCCTGTTTATCATCATCGGTTACGCTATCGGCTGAACTATTCACCGGGAGATTTGTTCTTTTTCCGTACTACGGCCGATTATAATCATTTTCACTCGTCGGGAAAATTACCCGGTCAAGGTTATCAGCTTACGCAGGCAATAACTTTCAAACCGCCTCATTTTCCGTTGAAAACAGAATTACAGGGAAGTTATTTTCATACGGATGATTATGATAGCCGGGTATATATTGCAGAAAAAGGTCTGCTTTATACTTTCTATACCCCTTCTTTTCAAGGAAAAGGAATGCGTATAGCCATCAATCTGCGTTATGATTTAAATACACACTGGATGTTAATAGCTAAATTCGGCCAGACTGTGTACCATAACCGCGATGAGATCGGTTCCGGTTATGATTTGATAGCGAGTAATAAAAAAGCAGACTTACAGATGCAACTTCGCTTAAAGTTTTAATATATTTGTGCAAGTATATGAAAAGACCGGTTTGATAAATCATCATAGCTTACTTATAAATCATCAAGCTATACATAATGATTGATCAGTCCTGAATTATAAAATTGTAAATCGTCAAACTGTAAATAGATATGACCGTTATTTATCCGTCTCCTATTTTCGGCCCTGTTCATTCCCGTCGTTTGGGAGTATCGTTGGGCATCAATCTTTTGCCTTCCGATGGAAAGGTATGTTCATTTGATTGTATTTATTGTGAATGTGGTTTCAATGCCGATCATCGTCCTTCCAAACCGTTGCCTACCCGTGAAGAGGTGCGGGAAGCCTTGGAAGCCCGTTTAGAAGATATGCAGGTAAACGGTCCTTTTCCTGATGTACTGACGTTTGCCGGTAATGGTGAGCCGACGTCACACCCTCATTTTCCGGAAATCATAGAAGATACATTGGTTCTTCGCGATAAATATTTTCCGAATGCCAAAGTGAGTGTGTTAAGTAATTCTACGTTTATTCATCGTCCTGCTGTTTTTGAGGCATTGAATAAGGTAGATAATAATATTCTGAAACTCGATACGGTGAATGATGAGTATATTCATTTGGTAGATCGTCCGTCGGGGAAGTATGTTGTATCCGGTATCGTAGAACATCTGAAGGCGTTTAAAGGAAACTGTATTATCCAGACAATGTTTATGAAAGGCGCTTATCAAGGCAAAGATGTGGATAATACTTCTGATAAATATGTCTTGCCTTGGCTTGAAGCCGTAAAGGAAATAGCTCCCCGGCAAGTGATGATATATACAATCGATCGTGAAACACCGGATCATGACCTGGAAAAAGCCACGCATGAAGAACTGGATAGAATAGTATCCTTATTGACAGAGGCCGGTATCCCTGCTACTGCTTCTTATTGAGGATGGATATAAAAAATGAAGATAAGGGAAAGAGCCGTATCATTACTCAAAATAGAGTTTGATACGGCTCTTTCCCTTATCTTTTGGGGATGTCCAAGTTTCAAATTAAAAGTTCATCTTTGGTTAAATTGAGTTTTGGCATCCTCTCTTAATAGTTTAATAACTTTCAACTTCTCAATTTTTTCCGATAATCTCTTTTGCTCTATCCAGTGCAACATTGATATTGGGGCATATATTTTCTTTTCCCAATAATTCATAGAAACCGGATTTCTCGAGTACGCTGTGTACTTTTTCGTTTACTCCTGAAAGTACAATCGTTATCTTTTCTTTTTGAGACATTCTACATAGGTTGGATAAATTGTGAATACCGGTTGAATCGATAAAAGGTACTTTACGCATACGGATGATACGAACGGTGGGGCGATCTCCCAATTGTGCCATAACCTCTTCGAACTGTGTAGCGATACCAAAGAAATAAGGACCGTTGATTTCATATACCTCTACCCCTTTCGGAATGCTCAGATGTTCTTCATGAACGGTTATATCGAGTTCGGAATTCGGATCTATCTCATCGGTAATAACAGAAATTTTGGTAGTTTCCATCACACGTTTCATGAATAGTACACAGGCAATGACCAAACCTACTTCAATAGCAATTGTCAGATCAAAGATAACGGTCAGGAAGAAAGTGATCAGCAATACGGTAACGTCCGATTTCGGGTTTTTCAACAATGCTTTGAATGTCCGCCATCCGCTCATGTTATAAGATACGATAACCAATACACCGGCCAGACATGCCATTGGAATATATTGCGCCAAGGGCATCAGAAATAGAAGAATAAGCAGCAGGACAACCGCATGGATAATTCCGGCTACAGGAGTTTTTCCACCGTTGTTGATGTTGGTCATCGTACGGGCAATGGCTCCCGTTGCAGGGATACCGCCGAACAGGGGGGCTATGATGTTGGCAGCACCTTGGGCAATAAGTTCCGTGTTGGAGTCATGACGGTCGCCTATCACACCATCGGCCACTGTAGCCGAAAGTAAAGATTCGATAGCGCCCAGCACAGCAATTGTAATGGCTACCGGAAACAAATTCTTTATAGCTTCCCAGTTCAGTGTGGGGACTACTGCATCAGGCAATTCGGAGTTGATCGTAAAACGGTCGCCGATGGTATCGATACAATCGATGCCACCATATACTTTCATCAGATATACGGCGGCTGTCACTACAATAATGGCGATCAAAGAACCGGGTATTTTCTTTGAGAACTTGGGAGTGACGGCGATGATGATCACACTGACAATACTTACAATGGTATTCCACCAGTTCACCGTATCGAAATGACGGAAATAGATCAGCCATTTCCCTATAAAGTCTCCCGGTACTTTCTCGTCCCCGAAACTCAGCCCGAAGACATCGGCGATCTGTGTGGTGAAGATAGTTACGGCGATACCGCTTGTGAAACCTACGATAATGGGGTAAGGGATAAATTTGATGACCGCTCCCAACTTGAATACCCCCAATAATACCAATATGACTCCCGCCATTAAGGTGGCAACGATGAGCCCTGCTTCTCCGTATTGTTGGATAATGCCGTAGATAATAACAATAAATGCTCCGGTCGGACCTCCGATCTGTACTTTACTTCCACCCAGCAATGAAATGATAAATCCTGCAATGATGGCGGTGATAATACCCTTTTCGGGAGAGACTCCCGATGCGATGCCGAATGCGATAGCCAGCGGAAGAGCTACGATACCTACAATGATACCTGCCATAAGATCGGCTGTAAACGTCTCTTTCGAGTAGTTTTTTAGTGTAGAAAACAGCTTTGGTTTGAATTCTAAAATTTTCATTTTATTAATGCTATGATACGTTAATGTGTACGAAAATTATGTGTGATTTTGTCAGTTTTGCCAATTAGAGGTTGCAAAATTACATAAAATAAATCTAAATAATATGTTTTTAAGCATATAATTTGATTTAGATAGGATTTATCAATGATCTGATAGAATTTATTAATGAAGAAGAGAATACTTATCTTGAACATAATGCCTACATTTGCGTTATAAGTAAACAACATCAAGCGTAATTATACTAATTAATTGATATATAGAACTATTATGGCTAAAAGTATTAAAGGTACTCAGACAGAGAAGAATCTGCTGACGTCATTTGCAGGAGAATCACAGGCAAGAATGCGTTACACTTATTATGCAAGTGTTGCTAAAAAGGAGGGCTACGAACAAATCGCTGCTATTTTTACTGAAACGGCTGATCAGGAGAAAGAACATGCAAAACGTATGTTTAAGTATCTCGAAGGGGGTATGGTAGAAATTACTGCCAGCTATCCTGCCGGAGTTATCAGTACTACTCTCAACAATTTATTGGAAGCTGCTGCCGGTGAGCATGAAGAGTGGTCGCAGGATTATCCGCATTTTGCCGATGTGGCCGAACAGGAAGGTTTTTATGAAATTGCTGCCATGTATCGCAATATTTCTGTTGCCGAAAAAGGCCATGAAGAAAGATACCGCGCTTTTGTGAACAATATCGAAAATGCTTCTGTTTTTGCAAAAGAAGGCGAGGTAGTATGGCAATGCCGCAATTGTGGTTATATCACTATCGGCAAGGAAGCTCCCGAAGTTTGTCCGGCATGTCTGCATCCGCAAGCTTATTTTGAGGTAAAAAAGGAAAACTATTGATAAACCGTTTTCCGGTTTTAAGTAAGTAGGAAGTAAAGTAAAAGTATTTAAAACATAGAAATCACCCCTGTCGCAGTTCTGTCTGTTGCAGGGGTGTCTTTGTAAACAAGGGGAAAAGACCGAACCACACAGTGTTTCTGTGGGAAAAAACGTTGATATAATAAAAAATAATGCGCATCTTTGTTCCGTAATAACAAGCTGTAATGCTATATGTTATGAGGACGAAGATGCGTTATTTTAATTTTTGAATGCTATGAATTTAATGACCAAAAGCAAAACTACTCTTCTTTTGTTACTTTTTCTCTGTTCTTTCTCCGTTTCGGGTAAAGACAAACGTATCCAAGCCGTTTATGATCTGATAGAACGGGTTACGCCCGGTTATTCTTCCCAATACCGGTTGGAATTGATCGCTTCCGATAATGGTTCTGATGTATATGAAGTAGATGGTAACGGTAAAAAAGTCATCCTCCGCGGTAACACGCCCGTAGCTTTGGCTACCGCTTTCAACTGGTATTTGAAGTATACCTGTCAGGCACATGTTTCTTGGTTTGGTAATCAGTTGAATCTTCCGAAGAAACTGCCTCAACCCCGGGAAAAAGAACGTCGTGTTATCAATGGCCGTTATCGTGTATACATGAATTATTGCACCGTCAGTTATACTGCCGCCTGGTGGAATTGGGAGCGCTGGCAAAAGGAGTTGGATTTTATGGCGATGAACTCCATCAATATGCCCCTTTTTACTATTGGGTTGGATGCAGTGTGGTACAATACTTTACTGCACTTCAACTTCACCGATCAAGAGGCGCGTGCTTTCCTGACCGGTCCCGGGCATGCAGCGTGGCAATGGATGCAAAACCTTCAAAGTTATGGTGGCCCTCTTCCGAAGTCTGTAATCGATAAGCATGTCGCATTGGGTAAAAAGATTATTGCACGGCAGTTGGAATTAGGAATGCAGCCTATTCAGCAGGGATTTTCCGGTTACGTTCCCCGTGAGCTGAAAGAGAAGTACCCTGCGGCAAATATCAACCAGCAGCGCTCTTGGTGCGGATTCATAGGGGCTGCTCAGCTGGATCCTACCGATTCATTGTTTACCCGTATGGGACGGGTTTTTCTTGGAGAACAGGCCCGTCTGTTTGGTGCACACGGAGTCTATGCCGCCGATCCATTTCACGAAAGTGTTCCACCGGTAGATACTCCCGAATATCTGAAAGCTGTGGGAGAAAGCATCCACCGTCTTTTCCGTGATTTCGATCCGCATAGTATCTGGGCCATGCAGTCGTGGAGCTTGCGTGAAGATATTGTTAAAGCCGTTCCGAAAGATGCTTTGCTGATTCTTGATCTGAATGGTAAAAGTACCTCAAAAGCTCTGTTCTGGGGGTATTCTACCGTAGTGGGTAACTTACATAATTTTGGTGGACGCATCAATATGCACGGTGATTTGAAGCTTCTTGCCTCCAATCAATACAGCGAAGCCAAACGGTTGAATCCCGCTATTTGCGGATCAGGACTATTTATGGAGGCTATCGAGCAGAATCCGGTATATTATGAATTGGCTTTTGAAATGCCCTGTCATGCCGATAGCATCGATCTGCAACCTTGGCTGAAGCAGTATGTTACCCGTCGTTACGGTGCCTCTTCGCCGGCAGCGCAGGAAGCATGGATGCTGCTGCTCGATGGCCCGTATCGCCAGGGTACGAATGGTACGGAGAAAAGCTCTATTGTTGCCGCACGTCCTGCATTGGATGTGAAAAAATCCGGTCCGAATGCCGGTCTTGAGATACCTTATGATCCGGCTTTGGTGATTCGTGCCCAGCGCTTGTTGCTGAAAGATATAGATAAATTATCGGCTTCCCGACCCTATCGTTTCGATATTGTGGATGTGCAACGGCAGATGATGGCGAATCTTGGACAGCTTATCCACCGGAAGGCGGCAGAGGCGTTCAGGAAGAAAGACCGGCATGCTTTTGCACTTCATTCCGGGCGATTTCTTGAAATGTTGGCTGATATGGACAAATTGCTTCGTACTCGAAGTGAGTACAGTTTTGACCGTTGGTTGACAGAGGCCCGTAGTTGGGGAGATACTGACGAGGAGAAGAATCTGATGGAACGTGATGCCACCTCTTTGGTTACTATCTGGGGAGCTGACGGTGATCCGCGTATCTTTGATTATTCATGGCGAGAGTGGTCGGGACTGATCAATGGTTATTATCTTCCGCGCTGGCAGAAATTCTATGCCATGCTGCAACAACATCTCGATGCAGGCACTTCTTATGAAGAAGCCGGTTTACCGCAGATTTACGGTCGGGAGGCTTTCCGTGCCAATGATTTCTATGATGGGTTGGCAGAGTGGGAACTTGCTTATGTCGATAGTTACGGTAAGGCACGTACTCCGATTACCGAAGGGGAGGAGACCGGTATGGTAAAACTTCTCTTTGATAAGTATTTCAAACTTTCTCAGGAGTATTATGCCGGAGGGGTGAAGGTCTCGAATCACTCTTCAGGAAAGCCTACCTATGAGAATCTTGGTGAATAATAATTGTTGTTTTTGAGATTGAAGTTTTCGATAAGTGCGTTTGATTCGTATTATGAATAAAGAGGATATAGGAACGTACAGGCATAAAAAAAGGAGCAACGCCTTGCTCCAACCTTTGTTAACCTTAAATCTAATACTATGAAAAACACGTTGCAAAGATACGGACATTAGCGAAATCTGCAAATTATCCAAGCAAAAAAGTATGTTTTATAACATCGTTTAAGAAAATGTATTCTTCGATTAATACTTGATAAGAATTGTGAGCCAACTTCACTTCTTTTTTTAAACAGATAAACGCAAATTATCTCCGGATTCGGATTTAATTTGCGTTCATTTGCTTTCAATAAAAAAGGTCTCTATTTCTTTGCATGCGGATAATCGATTGTATAATGTAATCCGCGGCTTTCCTTGCGTTCCATTGCCTGACGCATGATGAGGTATCCCACATTGATCATGTTGCGCAACTCGCAAATCTCCTTGGAGGCTACACTACGTTTGAACAGGCTTTCCGTCTCTTCATAAAGGATGTCCAGGCGATCCCATGCACGCTTCAAGCGAAGGTCGCTCCGGACGATGCCCACGTAGGTACTCATGATCTGGTTCACCTCTTTCATGCTTTGGGTAATCAGCACCATCTCTTCCGGTGAGCGGGTACCTTCATCGTTCCATTCGGGAATGTCTTCGTTGTAGGTATACTGGTCTATCACCTTCAACGTATGTTTGGCGGCTGCATCAGCATAAACCACGGCTTCAATCAGTGAATTGGATGCCAGTCGGTTGCCACCGTGCAAACCGGTACAGGAGCATTCGCCTACCGCATAGAGACGCTCGATAGAAGATTGTGCATTCAAATCCACCAGAATACCTCCGCACAGATAATGGGCGGCCGGGGCTACCGGGATATAATCTTTGGTGATGTCGATGCCTAAACTGAGGCATTTCTCATAAATGTTCGGGAAATGTTTTTTGGTCTCCTCCGGATCTTTGTGAGTGACGTCGAGGTAAACATGGTCGTCTCCCCGGTTCTTCATTTCGTTGTCGATGGCACGTGCCACGATGTCTCGTGGTGCGAGTGAAAGGCGCGGATCATACTTTTGCATGAACTCTTTGCCATCCATTGTACGGAGTACGGCACCGTATCCGCGCATGGCTTCGGTAATCAGGAAAGACGGCCGGTCGCCCGGATGATAGAGTGCTGTCGGGTGAAACTGTACGAACTCCATGTCTTTCACCGTTCCTTTGGCACGGTAGACCATGGCGATACCGTCTCCGGTAGCCACCAACGGATTGGTCGTTGTCTGATATACGGCTCCCACACCACCTGTTGCCATCAGTGTCACCTTGGCCAGATAGGTATCCACCTTTCCGGTTTTCGGGTCAAGGATGTAAGCACCGTAGCATTTGATGTCCGGTGTCTGGCGGGTAACAGTTACCCCCAGATGGTGCTGTGTCAGTATTTCAACGGCGAAATGATTTTCAATGACCGTAATATTTGGATGCCGTTGTACGGCTTTGATAAGACTGTCCTGTATTTCGGCGCCGGTATTGTCCTTGTGATGGAGAATACGGAACTCCGAATGTCCTCCTTCGCGATGCAGGTCGAACTCGCCTTTCTCATTTTTATCAAAATCCACTCCCCAGCTGATGAGCGCTTCAATTTGTGCGGGAGCTTCCCGTACGACTTTTTCTACGGCGGCGCGATTGCTTATCCAGTCGCCGGCAATCATCGTATCTTCTATGTGTTTTTCGAAATTGTCGACCAGCAGATTGGTGACCGAAGCTACTCCTCCCTGTGCAAAATAGGTATTGGCTTCTTCCAAACCGCTCTTACAGATAAGGGCTACTTTTCCTTTGTGTGCCACTTTCAAGGCAAAACTCATTCCGGCAATACCGGAACCGATGACGAGGAAATCGAATTTTTTAACCATAATCTAAATGTTTGTTGGCACAAAACTACAAAATAACTGTTTTCATTGTACTTTTCGTTGTCATTAATTCATAAAATTACTAACTTGGCAGCAAAAATCTGACAAAATGAACCGAATTTTTCATGCCCGTATTGCCTGGTATCAATATTTTCTGCTGATTGTATTGGGAGCGAATGCGTTTGGCTTTCTCTGGTGCAAGTATATTCTGCTTGCTGTTCTTATGATGTTGATATTGATTGTGGTAATCGAGCAGGTAATTCATACTACTTATACCGTTACATCGGAGGGAGAACTGATTCTTTCTTATGGACGTTTTACACGTAAAAAAACGATTCCCATCAAAGAGATCACTTCCATACGGAAATATCATTCGATGAAATTCGGCCGGTTTTCGGTGACGGAGTATCTGCTCATTGAGTACGGCAAGGAGAAGTATGCATCGGTAATGCCTGTCAAGGAACGGGAATTCATCGAGTCGGTGGAGAAGAGAAGAATCCAATCTAATAATGAATAATATGAAATACCAGGTAATTATCATTGGCGGCGGCCCTGCGGGTTATACGGCTGCCGAAGCTGCCGGTAAGGCCGGACTGAGCGTTTTGCTCTTCGAAAAACAGAATTTAGGGGGAGTCTGTCTGAACGAAGGATGTATCCCTACCAAGACTTTGCTTTATTCGGCAAAGACGTATGACGGGGCCAGACATGCCTCTAAATATGCGGTGAATGTGCCGGAAGTCTCTTTCGATCTGGCAAAGATAATTGCCCGTAAAAGCAAAGTAGTACGTAAATTGGTATTGGGTGTAAAAGGTAAGCTTGCTTCCAGTAATGTGACGGTTGTAAACGGCGAAGCGTATATCATCGATAAAAATACCGTCCGTTGCGGTGAAGAGAGTTACGAATGCGAAAATCTGATTATTTGTACGGGCTCGGAAACATTTATCCCGCCGTTTGCAGGCATCAATACAGTAGATTACTGGACACATCGGGATGCGCTCGACAATAAAGAGCTGCCCTCCTCATTGGCCATTGTGGGCGGTGGCGTCATCGGAATGGAATTTGCTTCTTTTTTCAGCAGTCTCGGTGTACAGGTGACGGTTATCGAGATGCTCGGCGAGATTCTGAACGGAATGGACAAAGAGCTTTCCGCCCTGCTTCGTGTCGAATATGCCAAACGGGGAGTAAAATTCCTGCTTAACACCAAAGTAACCTCTTTGTCACCACATGACGGTGGCGTGGCTGTGGCTTATGAAAATGCCGAAGGTACGGGAAGCGTGGTTGCGGAGAAGATTCTGATGAGTGTCGGTCGCCGGCCTGTAACCAAAGGCTTCGGATTGGAAAATTTGGGACTGGTACTGACGGAACGCGGTAATGTAGCTGTCAATGATAAGATGCAGACTTCCGTGCCGGGAGTATATGTTTGTGGTGATCTGACGGGATTCTCTCTACTGGCCCATACGGCTGTTCGTGAGGCGGAGGTCGCTGTACATGCCATTCTCGATAAAGAAGATACGATGAGTTATCGTGCCATTCCCGGTGTAGTGTACACCAATCCGGAGATTGCAGGGGTAGGTCAGACTGAAGAGAACCTGCTGGCCAAAGGAATTCCTTTTCATGTTGTCAAATTGCCGATGGCCTACTCCGGCCGTTTTGTTGCCGAGAACGAGGGGGTGAACGGTATGTGCAAAATCTTTATAGGTGAAGATAAGACGATTTTAGGAGCTCATGTTCTTGGCAATCCGGCTTCAGAAATCATTACCCTTGCCGGTATGGCCGTAGAAATGAAACTGACCGTTACGGAGTGGAAGAAAATCGTATTCCCCCACCCCACGGTGGCCGAAATATTCAGAGAAGCCCTTTGATAGAGATTCTAAATTTATGCAAAGATTATTCCTATTCCTTATATTATCCTCCTGTCTTCCCGTTTTGTGGGGGCAGGAGGTACTTTCTTCACGCATCAATGCTTTATTGCGAACCTTACCCGAAGGTTCCGAAGTCGGTATATCCGTATATGATCTTACTGCGAAGAAACCCCTCTATGCCCATCGGGATACCAAACTTTCGCGGCCTGCATCGACCATGAAGCTGCTAACTGCCATTACGGCTCTTTCTCGTCCCGATGCCGATGAGCCGTTCCGTACCGAAGTATGGTATAAGGGTACGGTCGAACGTGACACACTTTGCGGAGACCTGTATGTGATAGGAGGATTCGATCCCGAGTTCGATGAGCATGGCATGGATTCATTGGCAGACAGTGTCGCCGCTTTCCCTTTCTCCGTTATCAATGGTAAGATCTACGGGGATATCTCCATGAAAGATTCTCTTTATTGGGGTGCCGGTTGGGCGTGGGACGATACGCCGGAAGCCTATCAGCCTTATCTCTCTCCTCTGATGTACCACAAGGGGATGGTCACGGTTACAGCTGCTCCGGGTGCTGTTTCCGGTGATACAGCAAAGGTATCCTGTTATCCGGTATCCTCTTATTACTCTCTTTGCAACACTGCCCGGACACGTACACCTTCTGCCGGGAAGTTTACCGTTACCCGGGGATGGCTTCAGAATAAAAACAACATCACGGTCACGGGCAATGTAGAAGGAAAACGAAGTGCCGATATCAATGTCTTTTCCTCACAGGACTTCTTTATGCATGCTTTTTTAGAGAAGCTTCATGATCGCGGCATCGATGTGTCTCGCGGATATGATTTTTCGGTCTTTGTCCCCGATAGCCTGTCGGCTTGTATGGTTCGTTGGGAGTGTCCGGTACAGGATGTCTTGAATCAGATTATGAAAGAGAGTGATAACTTGAGTGCGGAGGCTTTGTTTTGTCGTCTGGGTGCACAGGCTACCGGCAAAAGATATGTGTCCGCCAAAGAAGGGATTGCCGAAATAAAGAAAATGATAAAACAGTTGGGGCACAACCCCGATCGTTATAAAATAGCTGATGGTTGCGGTCTTTCCAACTATGACTACCTCTCCCCTGCCCTTTTGGTCGATTTCTTGAAATACGCATATTCCCGTACGGAAGTGTTCCGGAAGCTTTATAAAGCACTCCCTGTTGCCGGTGTAGACGGGACATTGAAGTACCGGATGAAGCAGAGTAAAGCGTATAAGAATGTGCACGCCAAAACCGGTTCCTATACCGCTATCAATGCGTTGGCCGGTTATCTGAAAGCTGCCAACGGGCATGAAATAGCTTTTGCCATCATGAATCAGAATGTTCTCTCTGCCTCAAAAGCCAGAGAGTTTCAGGACAAGGTGTGTGAAGTGCTTTGTGAATAGCGAGAGACATTTATCCTACTCGTATAGATTGGTCGGTCCATTCTCCTTATCCGGCAGGCTATTCGATTGCTATTCGAATGGATTTAATGAATGCTGTGATTTTTAATAGATCATAATAAAGAAAATAGGGTATAAAGACATGATTTGATTGTTGAAAATAGATAATACTCTTGATGTATGTCAAGATGTTGAATATCAATACGCTATATCTTTTCTTTTTTTGTCGTAGAGAATCGAAGCGATTCTCTACGAGTAACGATGCATTTCATGTCTATGTATTTAACCTTCGCATCAATAAAGTAATCATTCAATTTATCCGGTTGAGGTTAATATGTACCATTCCAAGCAAATTCATGACCTTTCTCTCATTGTCACGTATGTAAAATATAATCCTTCGTTTGTTTCACTGCTTTTCATTATTTTTATCTATGTTAATTTTTTATTAATCATTAAATTTAAGAAATAATGAAAGACAGTGAAGATTTGTTGAAAGTAGCACGAAATGCGGCATATCGCGTTAGCTTTCTGATTACTGTAGAAGAAATCAGGCTTTATTACAATGCTATTTACTCTGCTTTATTATGGGCGAAAGGCAATAGCACCAATCAAATTAAAAACGAATGCTATGTTTGAAGAAATTGGTAAAATGGAGGATTATCAAAACCGGATGGATAGCTTATCCAAAGTTTTCTTGGTATTGGCAACTCCTAAGCTTACGGATATGAGGCTTATTCCTAATATCTACCATTGGTTTTGTGAAAGCAAAAAAATACACAAAGAAGAATTGAGTGTAATGCTTCGAGACCAGTTCCTATTCATCGTTTTATACCTTTATTCTCCTGAGAAACTGACGAATAAAAATAGAAAGATGAAGAAAAATTTGAGAGTGATTATGAACAAGACCCTCGAACTTACTGCCAAAAGTCTTTTATCAAACCAATGTGATAAACTGTATGCAAATTATAAAACCTATAAAAGCTTTCGCGAAGATATTAATGATAGTTATCTATATATTAAGGAAAAACTTGAAAGTAGCGGTTTGGCAAGCGGATTATAGAATATTTTGAAGTAGCAGAAGGATGTTTTGAAGGGTATTTTCAGCAACATCATGACCTTAGTCCGAATGTCATGGCAATGGCTTTCAAATATTTTATTTCTATCTGTTTTGCTTCTACATTTGCATCGTGAACGTTACGATATAGAAACAAAAATGCGCGTTTTTAATGTATTAATTTATTAAACAATTTAATTTTATGGCACAGTTATCATGGGGAAAACCCACAATTGAATTTGCTGAATGTAAAGGTGTGGAAGCACTCGAATGGAAATCAATCGGATACGATCCTGTTGAAGGCTCAACCAAGTTGACACCTACCAAAGGCGAGAAGAAAGAAGCCAAAGTAGAAGGTGGCGAAGTAGAAGCTGTGAAGTATGCAAAGAGTACTTTTGCTTTTGAGTTCGAAATTCGTGCTGCCAAAGGTCGTACCAAACCGATCACAGATTTGGATGGTGTTATCGAAGGAGAGTATGCATTCCGTCTTACTCCGGAAGATCCGGAATGTGAAGGCATTCAGATCGACCGTTCCATCGTATCTCTGGAAGAGACTTTCGATGCGGCCGAAGGCAAGAAGTGGAAATACACAGTAGATGTGTTGAAACCGGCAGATGGCGCGCAGGTAAAACCTTATGTCAAAGAAATGGCTCAAGATCCTATTGCTCCCGAAGCTGGTAAGTAAGTAGGTTAATTAGTTAGTTAAGAGCGTCCTGAAAAGCGCTCTTATTTTTTATCATGATTATTGTATGGACAAACAAATTGAAATCAACGTTTCGGATGCGCTCACCGAAACCCCGGTTCGCTTCAAAATCGGCAAGAAAGAATTTTCTATTTATCCTCCCACACTGGGGAAAAACCAGATATTGAAAAAGCTATATCTTGACTTGGATGTCAATGCCGGTCTATTGGCTCTCAATCCTTTGGCAGAGACCATGAGGGTATGCCGTGAATATCCGGATATTGTGTGCCGCATCATCTCTTATTCTACATTTTCCGATAGAAAGAGTCTTTTGAATGCGGAGAAAGTATATCAGCGTGCCGCTCTTTTTAAGGAAAGCGCCTCGATGGAAGATCTTGCCACTCTTTTGTCCGTCATTTTTTCGAGTGATAAAACCGAAGAATTCATCAAGTATTTCGGTATTGATATAGATCGGGAAGAGAAAGCGCGTATTGGTAAAATCAAAGGAGAGGGCAACAGCCTTACCTTTGGTGGAAAAAGCGTCTATGGGCTATTGATCGATTTTGCCTGTCAGCGTTATGGCTGGACGATGGATTATGTTCTTTGGGGCATCAGCTATGTGAATCTGAATATGCTTTTTGCTGATGCTATTACTACGGTATACCTCACCGATGAAGAACGGAGACAGTTCGGCAAGGGGGGAGGAACGGTGGTCAATGCGGATGATCCGGATAATAAGGATTTGGTGAGGAAGATGATAAACGATTATGACGGATAAAAAAACAGCGCATCCCTAAATTGAGAATGCGCTGTTTTTTCAGTTTGTATTATTTCCTATTACCCAAAGTACGTGGTGGATTTCAGCAATTCGGGCTGTATCGGTATCGTAAATATACATTACATTGCTGCATCTAAACTTCTTGCCTTATCAATGATAGTTTTATTAACTCTTTTACTTTTCCTTATATTATACAATAAAGCTTGTGTCTCTTTACTTTCTCTTATTAAGTTCATTTACTTTTTTCTTTGCATGTAGCCAGTAATATACTAATATAATAAATGAATCTCTTTTTATGACTGCATATTGATTGGTAGTTGTAGCTATTAAAGTTTTCTGACTTTTATAACTTTAGTGATGTCTTTATCGAATTGAAATTCTATTTCATTTAACTCAGTTCCTCCCATTCTGTTTTTTGCTCTGAATTTGTGTGTCATTTTCCATCCTATGAACTCCGGTTGGAAGTTTTTTTTAGAAGCATATATGATGTTTTGATAATGTTTGAATTCGAGCCATATTTTTTTTTCTTCATATAATTTATTCCTAAACTCTTCGGTTGTGTGCTTTTTATATTTTTCTTCAGTATATTTATTTATTTCGTCTATAATATGATTTGCATTTATTCTTTCTATATAATAATCAGCATTTTGCGTAAGCTCGATTTTATATCCAAATTGTTGGTTTATTCTCTTAGCAATCTCTATTAATTCTGTTAATTCAGGTTTTAACTCTATAGGGAGTTTCCATTTTGTCATAGTTATAATTAATTCAGAATAACTCATTGGCGTGTAACTACCATAATCATCCATTGTTTGTTTCAAGTACTTTTTAATGATTTTTTCAGCCTTAGCTTCTTTCGTCTGTTCACAACTGACTATAAGAATAGGTAATAATGCAAATAATAATATGACTTTTTTCATAACTTATAAGTTTTGTCCAAAATTACATCAAATAATACTGCCCTCAAAATATTTCGTGACCATTCTGCTATTGTCAAGCATCTATGTTGTATAATTTATCTGTTTGAGTAAATACCCGATACTTTTGCTTATTATTAATTAAAGAAAAAGAATATGGCAGAATTAGATTTTGATCTTGCGGGTAATAATACCGTTTTTATTGATCAAGTGGAGCAGATGCGTGTTGTGATTCAAAACACATTTTCTGAATATCAAAAAGAAGGGAAAGAGGTAATGATGGTAAATGATAAACTTTCTTTTTCATTTGGTAAGATTTGGAAATCAATTGATGGAACCAAGTTATTAAAAGATTTTGTAGGTGAGATAGTGAAAGTACGGAGTGAGTTTCAACAACTCGAGACCTCTTTTTCTTCTTTTTTGGGCAATAAAGTAGAGGCAAACAAATTAATGTCTCAAGTTATGGAAACTGCAACAAAATCTCCATTTTCTGTTACAGAATTAGCAACCGGGGCCAAACAGCTTTTGACTTATGGTATGCAGGTGGAAGATGTGAATGGGATACTTATTCAATTGGGTAATATTGCTTCGGGCTTGGGGATTCCACTTGAACGTTTGACTTCCTTGTATGGAACTGTTATGTCGCAAGGTAGTCTTTATACCAACGATCTTGAGCAGTTTTCCAGTTTAGGTATCCCAATGGTCCAAGGTCTTGCAGATATGTACGGAGTTTCTACTGAAAAGATTAATGAAATGGTGGTAGCAGGACAAATCGGTTTTCCTCAAGTTCAAGAAGTGATTGGAAATCTGACGGTTGAAGGTGGACAATTTTATAATATGATGGATGAACAATCCAATACACTAACAGGAAAAATTGATAATCTGAAAGATTCCTGGAATATCATGCTTAATAAAATAGGAGAATCTCAAGAAGGGCTTATTGATAGTTCGATCGATGGAATTCAATATTTGATAGATAATTATGAGCAAATAGGTGAAATCATTCTTACGTTGATTGAAACCTATGGTGTTTATCGTGCAGCATGCATAGCAAATATGGTATTGACTCAATCTTTTGCTACTACACAAATGCAATTGGGTCTGGTCTTAGCTAAATTAAGTAAAGCTTTTGCGACATTAACAGCTACGATGAATCTTAATCCTATGGTGCTTGCCACAACTGCCGTTATTGGCCTTGGGCTTGCAATGTGGAATTTAGCTGACCATACATCAGCAGCAGAACGATCTCAGAAAAAATTTAATAATACTCAGGAGGAATTTAACAAGAAGCAAAATGAACGCAAACAAAAGATAGAAAAGCTTGTGCGTATTATTCAAGATGAAACTGCAACAGTGTATATCAAAATAATTGCTTATGAAGAATTACAAGAAACTTCTCCGGCTTTGACCACCGCTTATAATCTTGAAACCTTGGCAATATTGGATACAGCTGAATCTCAAAAGGCTCTTAAAAAAGAACAGGATGAATTTGATCATAAAAATATAATCCAGAATGTGGAGAAATATACTTTGTATGTTAAAAAGTTAAGAGAAGCGATATCTTGGGTGGATTTGGGTGAACTGAAACCAGCAATAGAGAATGAATACGGATGGGGACTTATAGATAATAAATTAGAATTAGCTGAGGAAGATTTAAAACAGTGGAAGGAAAAACTTAACCAATATAATTCTGTGCAAAAGAGCATTGATGAAAATATAATTCCTATTGATAAAAGAATTGCCTTAACTGAAATAAATATTGACGGCCTTAAAGAAGAATTCAACAAGGTCAATACTTTAATGATTGCTGAAAAAGCAAAGCAAAAAGAAAATCCACTATACGTAATTCCTTTGCGATTAGAACTTGAGCTTGATGGGCTGGATAGGCAAATACATCAAGAACAGGAAAAACTTGCGACTCTAATAAATCAAAAAGCTCAAGAAAGCAATTATCGACAAGCCTTAGATAGTGCTAAGACCGATTGGCAAACAGCGAAAACTACATATCGAACAGTTTTGAATAATCCAGAATCCACGACTAAAGATGTAGAAAAAGCAAAAAAGGATCTGTCTTCGAAAGAGCAAGTATATAGAGGTTTAGGTGGGGATGTCTCTGAGGTCGATTATGCAGAAAAAGTCAGGCAGCTTCGTGAGATGCAAACACGTTTGGAAGATCTTATCACGAAACAATCGTTGAGTCGGCATAATCTGGAAATCGAATTAGAGAATAAAAACCGGCAATCAGAGATTGATGCAATGGATGATGGGGTCGATAAAGTTCTTGCCCAGATGGAGTTCAATCATGATAAAGAAATGCAAGAACTGGAAAGAGAAAAAGAAGAAACGTTGCAACAGAAAATTGAGAATGCGAAAACCATTTTTGATGTGGAAGAGGCTATTAAAGCAAAGCAGAATCCTAAGTATAAACCGCAAAAGTTTGATGCTTACGGTATTAAGTTGTCTGATATTGAGACGGCTTCTTTTGAAAATCGTGAAACGAATATACTTCAAAAGCAGGCTAAAGAACGTATCGAATTTGTCAAATCCGAAGAACGGTCCATGAAAGAGTATCTTGCCGTTTATGGAGATTATGAACAAAAACGACAAGCCATCATTGATCTTGCTGAGGAGAAAAAGAAAGGGAAAAATAAAGGCGAACAGGATATGATTGATGCAGAAACGCAAAAAACATTGTCCGAATTGGATACTAAAGCCAACGAGAGTACGAGTGCTTTTGGTAAGCTGTTCTCTGACATGAGTGATCGCTCTGTTAAGGATATGCGAAAAATAGCGGATGAGGCACAGAAAGCACTGGAGTTTATCAAAAAAGGTGAATGGAATCCTCAGATAGGCAAAAGCTTTGGTATGACCGAAACTACATTTAAAGAACTGAAAAAATCGAATACGGATGGGCTTAATGATGGAAAAATTAAATCGATAGAAGATAGTATTAAGAATGTAAACAACCAAGCCGATGCCAGTGAAGCTGCTTTCAATAAGATGGGGAATGGCTTCAAGAAAGCCTTTGCCGCTGGTACCGATGCAAAATCGGTACAGGAGGGTCTTGCCGAAATAGAACAAGGCCTTAATGGTGCCATGCAGGCGGGACAATTCCTGTCGAACTCATTGGCGGGCATCGGAGATGCTTTCGGCAATGAAACGATGACCGGAATAGCCGAGGGAATAGGTGTGGCTATGGATGCCGTAGGTGGAGCTATGGATGGGGCAAAGGCCGGGGCGGCTTTCGGACCTTGGGGTGCTGCGGCAGGTGCTGCTATCGGGCTGGTATCTTCATTCTCTTCTTCTCTTGCCAAGATGCACGATGCCAAGAATGAGAAACGTATACAGGAAATGCAGGAGCAGGTAGAAACGCTCGAAAAGGCGTATGGTTACCTTGGAGACGCTATCGACAAAGCCTATTCGACCGATGCTTCAAATTTGATCGACCAGCAGAATGAAATGCTCGCCCAGCAAAAGGTACTGATTCAAAACCAGATCATTGAAGAGAAGAATAAAAAGAAATCGGATGACGGACGCATCAAAGAGTGGGAAGAACAGCTTGAAGCGATTGATAAGCAGATCGGACAAAATAAAGAGAAGCAGATTGATGCCATCATGGGTAGCGACCTGAAATCTGCCATCGATGATTTTGCGCAGGCATATTCCGATGCATGGTCGGCAGGCAATGACCGGGCGAAATCTTCAAAAGATCTGGTGAAAGAGATGATCAAACAGATGATTATGGAATCGCTGAAAGCGACCTCTTCTGAACCAATGGAGAGATTGCGAAAAAAATTGGCGGACTTCTACAAAGACGGAATTATTTCGGCATGGGAGCGTGAACAGATTGAGAAAGATGCGGCAGCCATCACTAAGGATTTGGATAGCAAATATAGCTGGGCGGACGAATATCTGCGGGGAGAAGAAGAGGGTACTTCGCAGGCGGATGCTTCGAAAGGCGGCTTTGAGACTATGTCGCAAGAGACGGGATCGGAACTCAACGGGCGGTTTACGGCTTTGCAGATTTCCAACGAAGAGATTAAGAATTCGATGACAACGGTACTGGGTAATCTGTCGTCGCTGTGCACCACCGCTTCCGATGGGAATGTTCTTTTATCGGAAATGAGGAACCTGGCGGTGATGTCTAATGGGCATCTGGAGGATATAGCCAAGCATACGAAAGTATTGCTGGGATTTGGAGAAAAACTGGATAGAATAGAACAAAATACAGGTAGATTATGAAAACAGTGAGTGAAATAATGGAGTCGGCTGCTTGGTTGGGAGCATGTAGTAAGTCGGAAGGTGTAAGTGATTGGAAAAATCTTGTTTGGCTGTTTTTTACTCCGCAGGGGCGAGAGTTTTGTGAAGAGAATAATTTTCCGCCGTTAGGGATGTTCCGTGAAATGAGCAAGGAAGTGGAAAGATACGGAGTGTATGTAGATGCCGGAAGTATCAAGGTGTGCAATGCCGAAAATATAGCGGTGATTGGCGATACGGAGGCCGAAATGGTATTTACCGATAATTCGAGGGTACATAAAGTAATCTTGATGCATGGTGGAAAAGCCAGAATCGAGGCGTCGAATTATGCGGTGATTCTATTGGTGAACGTAGGGAATTGTGAAGTAGAAATTAATAAGGATGAAACAGTAGTAATATTATGAAAAACGAATTATTTATCAATGGCACGAAAGCTTGTGCTTACGAGAAATGGGGCATCAGTCTCGATGAGGCGTCCTTGTCAGAGCTGATGACTCCGCCTGCCAATAAGGCCTTTATTGAGAATCAAAGTCGCTTGCAGCATGGTAAGCAGATGATTGTGGCAAACCCGAAACTTGAATCGAGAAATCTGACTCTTCAACTTAACCTGACGGCAACGAATGAAGGAGATTTTCGGAAGAAATACAATGACTTCTGTGAAGAGCTTGCTACCGGAGTCTTGGATATCGAAACGATGTATCAGCCTGGAGTGGTGTACAAGACGATTTATGTATCGTGCAGCCAGTTCAGCCAGTTTATGCGAGGTATTGCAAAATTCAGTTTAAAACTTATAGAGCCGGATCCGAGCGACAGGGAAAGGGAATCGGTCCAAGAACCTAATGAGGAAACGGTATGATGGAGATTAAATACAAAGACAAGGAAAAATCTGAAAAGTTTCGTTTTGAAACCGAAATCAACGTAGGGAGTAAACGTAAGTTTACATTGATGAAGGAAGATTATATTAATCTTAAATTCAGTGTGGCCGAACCTGCTTATTTTAAATTGGGGGATTATGTGGAGTTGCCGAATGATCTTACCGGCATTTTTGAACTGGTGGACCTGCAAAAACCTACTTATAACAATTCTACCTGTGGGTATGATTATGATCTGAAGCTGGATGCCTACTATTGGAAGTGGAAGAACAAAACTTTCATGATGGTGTATGAAAAGAGTGTGAACGGGAGAACGGAATACATTCGGAAAGAAACATCCTGGGGCCTGACGGCTACGTTGGATACGCATCTAAATGTATTCCTGAAGAATCTTGTGGCTCTGGGCTACCGGTATAATGCGGAAGACTTTAAATTTGATGTGGACGGTACGGTAGAAAAATCGTCCAAGCAGATCACTTATGAAAACATGAATCTGATGGATGCCTTGACAAAAATGGCGGAGACGTGGGCTTGTGAGTGGTGGGTGGCCAATAGCGTGATTCACTTCGGGCGTTGTGAGTTTAGTGATCCGGTGAACTTCGAGTTTGGCGTCAATGTGGAAGAGATGGGGCGGCAGGATGGGCAGTCGGTATTTGCCACCCGTATTTATGCTTTCGGTTCTACACGTAATCTACCTGCCGATTATCGGTCGGCGGAGGAGACGGTCGTGGTGGAAGGGGTGGTGCAAAGGCGGCTGATGCTTCCTGCCGATACTCCGTATATCGACGCTTTCGAGGAGATGACCGCCGAGGAGGTAGTAGAGGATGTAGTGGTATTTGACGACGTTTATCCACACCGGATAGGAACGATCGGAGGTGTAAAAATGCATTCGTACACAGATAAAATTACGGAAGAGGGTAAGGATCCGGTACTGAAAAGGTGGAATGCCTACCGGTTTAAAGATGCGGGCAGATACGATCCGGAAACGGAAGAGACGGATGCCGGCGGAAAGCTGCTGTTCTCTGAAAAATACATCCTGCCCGGGCAGGAGTTACGTATTCTTTTCCAGTCCGGTACTCTCAACGGCATGGACTTCGCTGTCATATTCAATCCCTGCGATAAAGAGGGAGGGGAGACGCCGATACCCGATCTTTTGCCCGATGGTTCGTGCAATCCCGCGGCACAAGTGTTCGAGATAAAGCGCAATGAGGATTACGGGCGTGAACTTCCGGGCGATGCGCTGATACCAAAAGATGGAGACAGGTATGTGCTCTACGGTTATGACACTAAATGGGTGGATATGGCACTGATAGACGATGCCGAAGACGAGTTGAAGAAGAAGGCGCTGGAATACATGGGGAAAACCAAGCAGGATCCGTCTGTCTATACGTGTAAGATGGATTCCGGGTATATCTACAGCAACGGTAAGGAGTGGAAAAGTTTTGAAGTCGGTGCCAGAGTGAATCTGATTCATCCAGCTTATTGTGAAGAGGGACGCGTGTCGCGTATCATCGGATTCGAGTATAATCTTGATATTCCTTACGACTCTCCTGTATATACGGTGGGTGAGACGTCTGCTTACTCCCGGTTGGGAGAACTGGAGGGAAAGCTGGATGCGCTTACTTACAAAGGGCAGACATATACCGGAAGCGGTGGTGGCATTTATCTGATTACTTCGAATGACAAAACACAGCCTGGCGACCGGAATGCTTATTCTGCCAAAAGGGCACTGGGTGAATTTCTCAATAAGAAGAAAGAAGACAGGGCGGAAGGACTTATCACTTTTGCTGAAGGGCTTACCGCCGAGGGATTTGTAGAAGCCAACAACGGGCTTATTGTCCGGAGCTCCAGTACCGCTTCACAACAGTGGGATATACTGCAAGAGCTGACGGAAGAGGGCGATCCGGATATCCTGTCGTATCGCTTGATTGAGGAAAGCAATTCGGAATCTTTGTCTGTGGCTTTACTCGAAGAGACAGCCGCAGATATCCCGACTGGGGGGACGCTTGGCGGATTGAAGAATGTGGGAGATGAGGCCGACGATACTTCTTTTACAGACGATGTGCTTATCAGGAAAGCCGGAGCGTCGGCGTGGGGAGTAAATACGGGTCTTGTGGCCGATGTTGCCTCCTTGATGTCTAAAGTATTTCCGTTTACTTTCAGCTTCTCAGGAGGAGGTATCTTTGAGAGAGGTAGTAAGCAGGTCATAAAGTTGGCTTGGAGTTATGACCGTGACATAGAGTCTCAGAAACTCGATGGAAAATCGATGGATGTATTGATTCGTGGCGCAAACATGAAAAATGTGATTTCCGATTCGCTTTATACCTTGTCGGTCGTATGTGGCGGCCAAGTTTACACGAAGTCAGTATCTGTGCTGTTTCAGCTTAAGAAGTATTACGGGGTTTCGGAAAAAGAAACACTCACCAATGATGAGATTCTTGCATTGCCGTCCGTCTGGGCGGAGCATAGTCTGAATTCTACCCACTTCGACTGTACGGGCGGGCGTTATCCTTATTATATTCTGCCTACGGCAATGGTGTCGGGTATTCAGTTCTTGATTGGTGGCCTGAAAAATACGGACTGGGATGAGGAGATACGGGGAATAACCAATGACTACGGGTATACGGAGAATTATACAATATTCAGGTTAAACCACATCCAGACGGGTGTATTACACATAGAAGTGAAATGAACGAATTTTTATCAACTGATTATTAATTAGCTACTTACTGCTGATTATGAATTATTCAGGCTAATAAGTTGGAATAAATAAAGATTTTAAATTGTAAAAAGACATGGCAATATTATCATCAACAGGAATAACCGGTTTCTTTTCATCGGCAAAGGTCACGGGAAAACAGATATTGAACAAAGCGGGAAAATTGATCCCGAAGTATGAGGAGTATTTTTTATCCGGTTTTGCCGGATATGGCTGGAAGATTTGGAATTACCGTAGTGAGAAGAATGCTGAGGACGAAGAACTTAAAAAGTATAAGTTGGAAATTGACAGCATCACTATACGTGAGTCGATGACTGTCTTCGAACTTCTTATTCAGAAGATCCGTGCAGTAAAGGGAACTCTTGGTATTACTCAGGCATCCGGAAAGATAGCGACTGTTACTTATGATGAAGAGACCGGAGAATGGCTTCTGGCTGTGGAAGATGAGATGAGTTTTGTGGCGCATGACATCATCCGTTGTCAGAGTTGGAAGGAAGGCGCATTAAAAGGCTATTGGGTGGAAATCAGTGAAATAAGGAAGATAGAGGGCATCGATACGCTTGTTGTTCCTACCGGTGAATTTAGCGGAGGTATCGGTTATGATACGGAAAATAATAAGGCGGAATATGTGGATAAGACACTTAACAGTATGACTACCCCTGCCGTTGGTGATGAGATCATACAGTTTGGTAACTCGAAAATAGCCAATCGCCAAAGTGCTGTTTACATTCACGCCGATGAAGGAGGACAGCCCGCCATTGATATTTTGTTCGGCATCACGGGTAAGTCGTTTGCCGGGTGTGTGAAAACCCGTATTGGAGGTGATATACCGGGTGGTAACGGTGCCAAGGGATTTTATTGTGAGAACGGCATGATAAAAAGTATGAGTGGAAATAAGTTAACTTATTGTATTTATCCCAATGGAACGGCAGAGTTTGGTGATGGCTCTGCGCGTTTTGCTGCTGATAGGTCAGGGCATATTGCCGGAGGGGCTATCGCTTGGCGATGGGATAATGTGAGAAATAAGTATGTATGTACGATGGAAGATGTGGTTCTGACTTGGGATAATTTATCGGATACAACAAAAGAAAACTTGAAAGGTGAGGATGCCATTGTATACGAACTGATATTAAGTTCGGAGTTGTTTGTAAAGCATGATGCCAGACGCTTTACTCCTTCTCATGTGAGTTGTGATGTGAGAAAGACCGTAGGAGGGACATCCATATTGATGACAGCAGAAGACATTGCTGCCGATGGATTGACATTGGGTTGGATAAGGGATGACAGTGGGTTTATTAGTATGGTTCCAGGAAGTTATGTAGGCCCGGATAATGATTGCTTCCCTCTTGTATTTTATTTAAGACAGGGTGGTGTGTTTATATGTTGTAAGACAGTACTTACGGCAATTGACGGCTCTCAAGGTGAACCCGGATCGGATGCGAATGTTCCGGATTGGTTGCAAGAATGGGATGGATACGCAACGGAGATCGGTTCGGGATATATCGTGACTCCTGCACTGTTCACCGGAAAGAAAAATCCTGTGACCGGTGCATTGACAGGTATCGTACAAGGGAAAGAATGCATTGAAATAGATAGAAAAAAACATTCGGGCATCTTTGCCTTGGAAGACGGGAAGCCGGTTTTCTCACTCGATCCTGTAGAAAAGAAATATTTGTTCCGGGGAAGAGTGGAGGCTACTGAAGGAAGTTTTTCCGGTAATATTTCTGCCGATAGCGGGAATATCGGATGGTTTAGGATACTTGAAGGTAACTTAACCGGATATGACAAAAATAATGTGAAAAGGATAGAATTCACACAAAATAAGATTCCCAAATTGGATGAATTGCTGTATGAGAAACCTGCACCTTTGACAGAGAGGGCTTGGGGAGGGGTGACCGTTATATTTGAGGATTCGGGAAATGCTAAAGGCTCGGATGGCGATTTTGACTATAATGATGAAGATATCGACTCTTCCGGAGATTCTTACAATAGACGCTTCTGGATGTATGATACGTATAATTGGGATAATAGCGGTCCGGGGAAAGTAATTTTTAAAGTTCCGTTTAAGTTGGCAGATCCCGGATATGTGACATTCGATATTGAGGATTCCATAAGTAACCCATTGGCTGTAAAGAATAATAGCGTGGAAGTATATGATGCTTCGAATCGCTCTTTGGGAGCGGCTGATTATAGAAAACTACTGGATGCCGGTGATTATTATCTGAAGATTACCCTTTCTTATTTTTCGGGAGAACTTCCGACTTATGGGAATATAAACTTGCAGGCTGAAGTTCACATTAACCGAGTTACGATCGAAAGAGTGGTAGGGTGTAATATCATCGGTACTGATGGAATTATATCGAGGTGGAGCGCCAATAAATATTTGTATTTTAATAATGATACCGGCTTTGAAGTAAGGTTTGGGAATTATGGAATAAAGATAGATACGAATGGAATAAAGAAGTATGTCAATGGGACTTGGTCCAATTATTAACCTCGCTCAAATGGTTGGGACTAAGGACATATAGAGAATTATATAATATTTAGGTTAAACCGCATCCGGACGGGTGTATCAAATATAAAAGTAAAATGAATGAATTGAAAGGAACCAATGTTGCGGCGCCGTTAGCACCTTTTACAGAAGAAGACAGGTATCCGACCCATTACAGCAGGTATGGAAAGGGTGGCTTTAAATGTGTCAGGACGCTCGACGAACGGGATACCATACCTACGGACAGGCTCGAAACGCCAACGTTGTGTTACGTGGATGACTTGGATCTTTTTTATAAATGGAATGGGGAACAATGGGAAGAAAAAGTAATGGGCGGAGGAGGTTCGACCGGCGTACAGCGTAATGTCCGTGTAGTAAATAATATGGATAGTAAGAATGTCTCTTCTAGTAAAGGGGAACCTTGTTATTTGAAATTTACTTTTGTATCGCAAGAGCGTTATGATAGTAAAGAACCGTATGAAGATACGGGTGAACGTGGTCTGTGCCAGATTTCGGTACGAAATTCTAATAGTTCGGAGTATGTCGTAAAGCTGCAGAAGTATATTAATTCCGGTGTTCCTGTATTGGAAGACGTGGCGGAATATCTTACTTCCGGCGTGAATAACATTATGATTAAAGTAACGGGCGAAGTGACCGGTGAGACGACTCCGGCTTTTGTGTATACGGTGCAACTGACCTCTCTGTCCATCGATGCAAGTAACTTTAAGTGGTGGACAGCATATACCGGAAATATTATATTACCCTTGAATATCGGTGGCAATGTCTCTAAGATATTGTATGTTACTGTTATCGGTGAAGATTATGTCCAGTCCTATCAGGAGAATATAGGGACAAGTATCTATATCGAGACAGCACTCAATTTCTCCATTCCGCATCCCGGCAAAACAGGAGTATTCAATGTCGCTGCATACGTGGCAAATACGGATGGAAGCATTCAAACGAAAACGGTTTCTTTTAATATGATCTGTGCGGTTTCGGGTGCTGATGCAAAGCTGATCGCTGTCAACAATGTGCTGGATAAAGCTATTAACTGGGCAGAGAATGCACTTTTTGATTATGCGATGTATGATGGCGGTAATGTCACTACCTCTGCACAATTCGTGCTTAATCAGGATGACGCCCTTGTATTTTCTTCAAGAGAAAATAGTATTGCTACTTCTACCAGGTATACATTTAGTTTCCCGATGGAGATAGAGACTATGGACAATACGGATTTCGAAATAGTTACTCATATATTGGACGGGGAAGTGGAATTGACTGCTCCGATTGCTTTTCCGGTAAACAACTCGTTGGGATATTCGGCTGTAGCCGGGTCGGTGTTTTATATGAATCCTAAAACACGCAGTAACCGACAGGGTAACTATCAGGATATCATTAATGAAATTGATTCTTCGGCCGTTACTGCTAATTGGGAAAATATGAATTGGGGCAATGATGGTTGGACAACAGATAATAATGGAGGCAAGGTTTTACACCTGATGGCGGGAAGTTCAGTGGCTTTTAATTACTTCCCTTTTAAGAAGGAATGTGCCCGGACTGGGAAAACAATTGAGGTGGATTACAAGGTGGACAATGTAACCGATTACACGGAACCGGTGATTACCATTTCTGCCCCTTCCGCTGATTCGTTCGTTGGGCTGAATGTTTATGCAGATGATGTTATCATGCACTCCCAATCACTCAAGGCGGATGACGTACAGAGCCTGCATACGTTTGAGGGGAAACGTATCCGGTTGGCGTTGACTATTTTGCCGGATGCTTATGGCAATCCCGGATTTAATCTCTGCATCCTGTATATCAACGGAGTGAAGAACCGGGAGTTTATGTACGAGAATAATGACTATTTTGCACACGAAGGTGGGATCGTGATCGGTTCCGGATCTGCCGATGTGGATATATACGGCATTCGGGAATATGATTTCGGACTGACTTCTCAGGGGGTATTGCGCAATTACATCAATTGGCTGGTTGCTACGGCCGATAAGGCCGGGATGACAGCAGAGAATGATGTTCTCGATTCTAACGGTTCGGAGATAGACTTTGAGAATACGAAAGACCAGTTCAATGTTTTCGTATTTGATAATACGATTCCCAGTATGGCCGATCAGACTCAGCGTGTCGGGACGTTGGAAGTGATGTTCTACGACCATCCGGAATGGAATGTGTCTATCTCGAATGTAGCAGCCAAGGGGCAGGGCACCTCTTCCATGAAGTATTGGATATGGAATACCCGGTATCAGCTCGATAAGGTGAACTCCGTCATTACTCATGCCGATGGCACAACGACGGCAAAGAAGTGGCAGATGACTCCTTCTCTTCCGGCGGGACAGAAGTTTACGGCAAAGAAGAATTTTGCATCCAGCATGCAATCTCATAAGATAGGATCGGTCAATTCGTACGATGACTTGTACCGGGAAATGGGCTTGCTGAACGAGGCCATGCAGACGGAGAAATATGCGGATGCACGTGTAGCAGTCTATCAGATGCCTTTCGTCTGTTTTGAAAAACAGTTGAATGATGAGGGAGCGACTGTATATACTTTTCGCGGGTTGTACACTCTCGGGCCGGATAAGGGGGATAAGTATACTTTCGGATTCGATACCGATCTCTTTCCCGGTCTGATCAGTATCGAGGGATCTGACAATTCACCGCTTTGTACGCTGTTTCGTGTTCCATGGAATAATAATGTGTTTTACAATGAGGATGAAGAGGCATGGCAATACAACGGTGCAAACTCATGGAACTTGGGCGAAGGGGAACTGGAAAGTATATCCCGCTTTGTGCCGGCATACAATATTGTTTATCAATGTTCTCCCCGGCTATACCCGTTTGACGGGACGTTGGACGAACTCAATGCGCAGGCATCTGCCATGCGTGTGCAACCTTATGAATTCTGGATTGCAAAAGCGGGAGACGTGAACCGGTACAATGTGTATTATTTTGAGTCTTCACTGAATCGATTTATTCCGTCTGATACAGGCGATGGTACGATTAATTTGGTATCCCAATTGGTGGACAAAGGATACGGCCTCTTTTCTGCCGATCTTGACGGAAAGACGAATACCGGTCTGAATACGCTTTTCGTCAATGCCCGTATCGCCAAATTTCGTAAAGAAGCCCCAAAATATTGGGATGTGGATGATACGCTGTTCTTTATGAATAACGTGGAGTTCAATGCCGGTACGGACGAACGTGCGAAGAATACATATCCGTACTGTTTCGGTATGGAAACTTCCAAATGGCGTTGGCGCGTGGATGATGCGGATACCCGCTTTGATACGACAAACCGGGGACTTCCGGACAAAGAGTACAGCGTAGAAACGCACGATACGGATGCAACCGGTGCATCTGTCTGGAACGGAGAGACGAATAACTTCTTCAATCTGATGGAACTTGCTTTTGCGGATGAGAAAGTGGCAAGCATGCGCAAGATGATGGCTGCCATGCAGAGTCTCGGAGGGCTGAAATCAGGAAACGACCTGGAGAAGATTTACGCTTTTTATCAGAAGTATTTCTTTAATAATGCTCAGGAGTATTTTCCGGAAAATTGTTACAATGCCGATGCCAAGTATTGCTATGAGAATGGTAAACTGGCGTATAATACAGGAAGATACTCGAATGATACCGATCCGATAACGCAGAGTCTGGGCGATCACTACCTGGCAGAGCAACGCTGGGTGACGAAACGCATCCTGTATATGATGTCCAAATATTCTTTCGGTCTGTTTTCGGCCAATGGATCCGATACGATCACGGTGCGTGCGGCAGGTAATACAATCCGGTATGAACTGACTCCGGCAATGGATATGTATCCTGCCATTGCAAACGGTACATCCATCATTCGGGGACAACGTACAAAGGCGGGCGAGGTTTGTGAGATGGAAATCGAACTGTCCGGTTCGGGCGACCAGCAGAATGCCATTCAAGGTGCATCTTATTTGCAGGATATAGGCGACTGGCATGAAAAGAATGTACAGGGTTCGATGATTATCCAAGGCAGGATGCTCCGTGATATCCGTCTCGGAAGTAAAACAGGTCCCATTGTCATTTCGATCTCTTCGCTGACAATCTCGAACTGTATTTCTTTGCAGCGATTGGTATTATCAAACATAGCCACTTTGTCCGGCAATTTGAATCTGGCTGCTTGTACGCATTTACAAGAGGTCTATGCAGGTGGCACTTCTCTCGCACAGATCGTACTTCCCAAAGGTGGCGGCCTTCGCGCGATTGAATATAGCGGATTCAACCAATATCTGTCTCTGTCCAACTATCCGCTTCTGATGAATGAGGGTGTGGGGATCGGTTTGTGTGATGCCATTATTACGGACTTCTTTATCGTTGATTGCCCCCGCATTCGTCCGATGAAACTGTTGGTGGATATCATGAATGCCCAGAAAGAGCAGGGAAAGAATCACACATTGAAGCGTATCCGTGCGGTGGGATTCAATGAAAGTTATAACAGCTCGGAGATGCTTGACAAGTTGGCGCAGTTGGCAGACGGTTCCTATATGGGTTTGAGTAGTGAAGGCCTTTCTGGTGAAGATGCGTATCCGGTATTGGACGGAACATTGAATGTCGATGCCAATGCGTATGAGGATTCTATTGTGACTCTTAGGAATACGTTTAAGAAGTTGATTCTGAATATTACAGGAGAATACTTTATCCGGTTTGATCCGGTCGTTTCAAAAAGAGTATTAGAGTTCTGGGATACGAATGGAGACGGAGGGTTGCTACAATCGGAGGCTGATAAAATAACTCAGATACCGAGTGAATTCTTAAAAGATAATCAAAAAATAAAGTCTCTGAAAGGGTTTGAGAGATTTATATATTGTACTTTATACGGTAATATGGCTTTCGAAGGAAGTAGCTTGGAGGATGCTTATTTCCCTCCTAATTTGAAAACTATAAGGAACAGATGTTTTTATAAGAGTAAAATCAAAAAAGCTAATCTGCCGGACTCTGTTACTGTTTTAGAGACAAATGGCGGCAATATGTATATGCCTTTTTATGATTGTCCCGAGTTGGAGGAATTCACGATGAAAGACTTTATATTTCATACCTGGAGTACGTTTGTAATGAATAATGGCTTTAATGACTGCGGTAAACTGAAGAAATTCAAACTGAATTCTTATATGATTAGCAGCGATAATCCTTCCATCAGCGATACTTGGCATTTATTTAGTTTTAGAGGGTGTGTTTCTTTGGAAGAATGTGATTTTGGTGAAATAAAGGGGCTTGCCAATGCTCTCTCTCAAGAGATGTTTAGATATACCCCGATAGTGGCTTCTTGCGTACCTGCCAATATAACTGTTACTATGGCAAGATCTTATGCTAACTGCACTAACTTAAGAGTGGTTGTATTTGAAGGAAATGTTACTACTATCGGACAGGCAATGTTTGAGAACTGTGATTCTGTAGTTGTTATATTTAAATCAATGATTCCGCCGATAACCCTGAATTATGACGGATTATCTTTTGTAGGTTCCATATATGTACCCGATGAAGCCGTAGACACATATAAGTCCGGTGTGTTATTCAAATATGCATCTATTATCGCTCCACTTTCTGAATATACCGGCTATATACCCAGTAAACTTTATGAAGTAAATGTCTGAAATTATTTAAAATATTAATTATGGCAATATTATCATCAACCGGTATTTCCGGTTTTCTCTCGTCGGCAAAGGCTACGGGAAAGCAAATATTAAACAGGGCGGGAAGGTTAATTCCGGAATATATAGAGGATTTTGTATCCGGATTTGCGGGACATGGCTGGAAAATCTGGAATTATCATAGTGAATTGGATAGCGAAGATAGAGAGTTTAGAAAGTATAAACTTGAGATTGACAGTATCACTGTACGTGAATCTATGACTGTCTTCGAACTTCTTATTCAGAAGATTCGAGCTGTAAAAGGTGCTCTTAGTATCACACAGGCATCCGGAAAAGTGGCGACTGCCGCTTATGATGAAGAGACGAATGAATGGCTTCTGACTGTGGAAGATGAAATGAGTTTTGTGGCTCATGACATCATCCGCTGCCAGAGTTTCGAAAATGGTACACTAAGAGGTTATTGGGTAGAAATTAGTGAAATCAGGAAGATAGAGGGTATCGATACAGTTGTAATTCCTGTTAGTGAGTTCATTGGTGGTATCATCTATGACAAGGAAAATAATAATGCTGAATGTGTGGATAAAGCACTTACCGGCATGATCACACCTGTCGTTGGCGATGAGATTATACAGTTCGGCAATTCGAAAATAGCCGATCGTCAAAGCGCAGTTTATATTCATGCTGATGAGGGTGGACAACCTGCCATTGATATTTTATTCGGTATATCGACCAGATCTTTTGCCGGATGTGTGAAAACACGTATTGGTGGTGATATTCCGGGAGGTGACGGAGCAAAGGGTTTCTACTGTGAGAATGGTATGATAAAATGTGTGGACGATACCGGAAGTTTGATCTATGAATTTAAACCCGATGGTTCTTTTTCGCTCGGAAAAAGAAAAATTGTCTATGATCCGAAAGAAGACAAACTTAAATTCGGTGCGGGTGTCACTCTGACTTGGGATAACATTGCAGATGATGCAAAGGATAATTTGAAAGGGGATAAGGGTGATCCGGGGGATGATGCGGTTATATATGAAATCATGACTCCTGTAAGTGTTATACATTATAGGAGTAAGTATGGTCCGTATCCGTTGGAGATGAAATTTGCCGTGAGAAAAACAATCGGAAGTACATTTGTTGATATAACTACGGATGCTGCTATGGCTCTCGAGCAACTTACTCTTAAGTATTTGATACCTAATGTCGAAGGATATGCCCAAGATTACAAGCCTTGGTCTATTGATGAAGTAATGTCCTCTCAATATTTTCAAGATGGAATTAAATTACGTTTATTGAAAGGGAACTTTGTTATCTCTCAAAAAGAACTTCCGGGAGTGACGGACGGTATGGATGGTACAAGTATTGAATTTATTTATATGAGAGTATCGCAATATGCTACGGAGGGAACTCCACCAACACCGGAATCAAAGCAGTCTGATAAATATATTCCAAACAGATGGGCTGATAAACCTCAAGGGGTTAGTGAAATGTATCCACACGAATGGGTTTCTATAAGAACCAAAAAAAATAATTCATGGAGTGCATTTTCTACACCGGTATTGTGGGCGAATTTTGCTAGGAATGGACAAGCTGGTTCGAATGGTGCTCGGGGATTACCCGGATTAACGATTACGCGAAGCGAATGGTGTCAAGGTGTTGAATATCGTAATGATGAAGAACAAGAAGAAGGCATAAGATATTTAAGTATAGTCCTCGTGAAAGATCGTATTGCAGCAACCGGGTGGCGTCCATATAAATGTTTGAAAACTCACAATAGTGATTTGAGTAATGCTCCGGGAAATACTACCTATTGGAAAGAACTTACTCAGAATATTCCATCAATTTTTACTCCGTTGATAATTGCGGATAATGCGAAACTGGACTTTGTGTCCGGCAACGAGATACGTATTCTCGATGCAAATGATAAGGTTACAGCCGGAATTTCCGGGTCAGGATCGGGTGATACAGGGATAAGGTTTTATGCCGGGTCGGATAATCCACAGAATGCTCCTTTCAGGGTGAATGAGAAAGGAGAAATGGTTACTGAAAATGCTGATATAAAAGGAAGGGTAGAAGCTGAAGAAGGAGGATTTGGCGGTTTTGAGATAGATGGTTTTAATTTAAAGAACAAAGCCGGCAAAAATGCCCTTATTCAAATATCAAGAACAGATGAACGTGGAACAGTTCGTGAAGCTATCTTGGGTAACAATGTTCCTGGCAGTGCTGGGTTTGGTTACTCTTCTTCATTTCGATCTGAAGGTAAGAGTAGAAATATAGCTATTTCGGTGGTAGCCAAGGGATGTACTAACAAGCATGCTGTTTTCGGTGGATATGATAACCAGGCTATATTGGCATATGGAGGGGTAGATTGGAAAATATCGGAAGGAGATCATTGGAATATGCCTGGATTTTTGTTGGGTACGAGCGTTGCCATAAACTCAAATGGAAAGCCCACCATTGAACATCGTTTTGGAAACGGACTAACGCAACTAACGGTATCGGTTGTATCTAACCCGAGCTTGCGGGTAAATATTACGCATAACATAGGTCATAGGCAATATTTTGTACAGATTATGCCTTATACACCCACTTATCAGGGAGGATGGTGGCCTATGACTGTAAATCTTTTTTCAAAGGGTGAGACGTCTCTTTCTATTGAATTTAGAAACGATAGTGCAGGAATAGAGCTACCATCCAGGTTTGATATTATGTTTTTTGGGAGAAATATGGTGTAATAGAAATAAAACTCGCCCCACTTTCCCAAGCAAGGCGGTAAAATTTTAAAATATTTCTATAAAAAATGGATAATACCATGAAAAATGATATAAAGGTAGTATGTTTTAATAATAGATAATATGGGATTAAATGAATGGCTTACGATAATCGGTGCATTAGGGGGATTGGAAGCCGTTAAATGGGGAGTGAATTTTTTTGTTCATCGTAAGACAAATGCCCGTAAAGAGGATGCAGCAGTAGATGATTTGGAAAATGAGAACGAACGTAAACAAATAGCATGGTTGGAAGCTCGTATTGCCCAGCGTGATGCAAAAATTGACACTATTTATGTTGAACTTCGGCAGGAACAGGCAGCGCATTTGGATGAAATTCATAAACGACATGAGACAGAGTTGAAATTAAAAGAGTCTGAGATGAGGCGTTGTGAGGTACGGAGGTGTCTTGATCGCGAACCGCAGACAGGGTATTGATAAATAGAAGAAAATGATATGGATAAAATTGATTCGATAATTATCCATTGCTCTGCTACACGTGCCGGGCTGGATATACATGCCAAAGATATCGACCGGATGCATAAGCAAAGGGGATTTTGTCAGATTGGCTATAATTTTGTGATTGATCTTGATGGAATGGTGGAGAATGGACGTCCATTGTCTATAGATGGCGCTCATTGTAATACAAAGGGATTTTCCGGAGTTAGTTATAATAAGCATTCGATAGGGATTTGTTATATCGGTGGGCTTGATATAAATGGGCGGCCTGCCGATACAAGAACAGATGAACAGAAAGTGGCATTGCGTAATTTGATAGCAAAGTTATGCAAAGGGTATGATATTATTGAAGTACTCGGACATCGGGATACGTCACCCGATCTTGATGACAGTGGAGAGGTTGAACCGGCAGAGTATATCAAGGCGTGCCCGTGTTTCGATGTGAGGGATGAGTTTAATAATTTTCTGCGTAATACAGTCATTCGGGTATGAGAGATTTGGCAAAAGTGTGTCTGACGGCTATATTTAGCTTATTGGCGGTGATAATCTGTTGCTTGATGTGTTTTTCTTGTAAAGGCATACAATACATCCCGGTAGAGAGTATAAAAACGGAATATCAATATAGGGATAGATTACGGCGAGATTCTATCTATGTGCATGATAGTATTTTTATGTTTATGAAAGGAGATACCATTTTCCGTGACCGTTGGCATACTGTGTATAAAAACAATATAATGTATGACACAGCTTATGTAAATATAGTGGATACTATTCATGTTCCTTATCCAATAGAGAAGCAACTTTCTCGTTGGGAGTCAGTCAAGCAAGAATTAGGAGGTTGGTTATTGGGTGCTGTATTTGTACTTGTATTGGTTATTGCGAGTAAATCGATATATAAATTTAGAAAGTGTTTTAGATAAATGCTTCGAAAAGAGTGGATTTGCTGACAAAATTCTTTTATATTGCAATTTCTGATAACATGAACTTTGATTAAAAAGTGGCAAATAGAGAAAAAAGTGCATAAAAGACTGTATAATATGCACTTTTTCCTGCATATTTCTATGAAAAAGAGAATAGATATGCGCTTTTACCCGGCATGTTAATGTACTTTTCCCCGGTGGAAAAGTTCAGTTTCTCGTAGAGGAACGACTCGTTCCTCTACGAGAAACTATAAGAGTCTCTACGGGAAAAATATTTTTCTCTTGTAGAATTTGTTTTTTACGCTAACTGCTGATGAATTTCAAACTGTTTTGAAATAGAATAAAGTATGGTATATAGATGCTTTTGAAATAAATTACAAGCAAATTGATGAAATATAAATCTTTATATCAACAAATTTCTTATATCAATACCTTTTTGCAATATTCAATATGAAAATGCAGAAGATTTTTAGTATCAACTCTATCTCCTGCTTTAATAAAGAGATTCTGCATAAACTAAAATATCATATTGACATTTTGTAAAAAGCACTCCGTTTTTTCGGAGAAGTCCGGTCGTGTCCATTCATCGGATGCACATTTATATACTTCGGTTGTTCAAGTATAATTATGAGTGAGGAGGGACAGATGCTCCTACATTCTTTTGCGGGGAATTTGCTTTTATCATTTTTTGTACCAGTTCCGGATTGTTGGTCGTGATGTAATCGGCATCGTGATCGATGCACCATTGTATCTCTTCGGGGGTATTTACTGTCCAAATGTTGACTTCGAGCCCTGAATCATGGAGTTGCTTTATCCATTCGGGGTTCTTTTTGAACACATTGATGTGATAGTCGGCTCCTGTTCCTCCGATTTGTTTCAATACATCGGGGGCTACACCGTTCAGATAAAGAATCGGGCATTGAGTCTGTTTCACAAGTTCATCGAAAGCATTTCTGGAAAAAGTAATGTAGGAGGTTCTGGTTTCCAGCTCTTTGGCTTTCACAAGGTCGAGTATCATTTTTACAGCTTCTTTTTCATGCTCCTTGTTTTTATGAGGTTTTATTTCCAATACTAAGTCTATTGTAAGGCGTTTGGCAACATCAAGATACTGATCCAGTGACGGCAGGTACTCTCCGTTTTTCAATCTCTGATTCAGAATGGTATCGGATGAGGTGGTTTCTATTACGTAGCTGTTTATGTGGTCGTCATGGTTTACCACCAATTTCTTATCGGCTGTCAGCCATACATCGAATTCACATGCGTCACATCGGATAGAATCAGCCTTTATCAAAGCCCGGATGGAGTTTTGGGCCGACCCTTCGATGTCCCAATATCCCCGATGGGCCACTACTTTGGGTTGGGCATTTACGGCGAGAGTTACGAAAATCCCCATCAGACAGATGAATATCGTTTTTCTTTTCATGATATACAGAATTTTAAAGTTATTTTTCGAATGAGATAATTACACTTCCGGGAAGACGGCAGGAAAGACGGAGCGAGTCTTTCCTCTTTTTGATTTTCGCACGGGACGTGTTTTCTATGATACTTGGTTTCCCACATGCTGCATCTTTGGGGAGAGAGAGCTGGAAATCCCCTTTGGCGGGATTGCTGAAAAAGAGGACTCTTTTCCCGTCGATGAATCCGTCGTAAGCGAATGCAGAGCCGGTATTGAGCAACGGAGTGGCGATCCAGGTGTATACCCCACTCCATGAATCACGATGACCGGTGGTTCGGACGGCATTTCCGATGAGCTTGTGATAACATTTGGTCCATGAGTTGCCTATGAAAATCACATCATCCTCGGGTAGTTCATCGTGAGTACCCAGACCACGGCAAAGGAGGAAAGAAGATTGAAAATACGAATCGCTTTTCTCGATGAACCGGTTGAACAGGGGGAAGTCTTGTTTTTTAAACCGGTCTGTCCGGCGTATGTCGGTCCAGAAGGTATACTCTCCCGAAGGGGTGAGAAGCTGGTTCTCACCTTTGAACATGGATTGCATTCCGTAGTATTTGGTTACCATGACGGGAATCCGATTGATGTAGTCGTGAGATAAATCGACTTGGATGCTGTTGCCCCTTATTGTATAATTTATGCTTTCGATACATAACGTATCGGTAAAGGAGGTCTCATCCCCTGTTTGTTTGGCACTTAGGGGATTGAATATCCGGTTTTTTACTTCCAATCTTACCGTTTGTGTGTTCAAAAGGGTATCAGAAGAAATACTTTTCCCGTCGGCATAGAGTTTTATCGAAAAGGTCTCGGCGGTTGGGGTCTTTCCATCCGTAAACAGATGGTTGCCGCCGCACCAACCGCCACCCCGGACTTCAAACGGGCCGATATTGTCACTGTACGCCTCATTTACGACCGTAGTACCGGTAGAGTCGGAGGCGACAGAAACACGGTAAAAAGTGAATAGATCATTTGCCATGCACTTTTTGAACCAATAGCTTATTTCGTGATGATCATCGATTCGAGAGGACACATACACATCTTCTCCTGCTTTTTTGATCGTACAGAGTCCGTTATGAGCCTGTATCGACAGGGGGGAAAGCAAAAAGAAAATGAGTATGAGCCTGTTCATTACTTTTATATATTAGGTCGATAATTTTTATCTGGTCAGCGCCTTTATGCTTCTGCGGGCAACGATGTGACGTGCCAGCCGGTCCATGATCTGTTTGTCCTCGGGAGAGGAGGATTGGTATAAATCCAATACTCCCTTGCTGCCGGTGTAGTAGGCAATAGCCGAAGTCTCGAATACTTTGTGGTTTTCGAATGCTTGGATATATGCGAGCATTCTGTCGTAAGAAGAGTCCTCACAGTCATGAAGGGCTTTGCTGTCACATTCGAATTCCATGGCCATGCCATGATGCAGGGCAACCTCACAGGCTTCGTCCAAACGCGAATCGGGAATATCTTTTGCAAAGAAGTGATTGGGTTGCTGATATGCGATGTCGAATCCTAATTCCCTCCACTGATCGTATCCTTTTGCTTTCCAATAGGGAATCCATACGAATTCTTTTTTCTTGGCATGAATGTACCGGCTTACATATTTCGGGAGATCTTTGCAAGTGGCGATGTCTTCATCTACCCAATAGAAACCGGATAGTTCAAGATTCTTGTATTTGGCTTTTTTGAAGCGGCTCATCAATTGGTCTATGTACCATTGGGCGGCTTTTATCTGATCGGCCTGCCGGTTGAAATCAAGCGGAGTACCGTCTATCGATCCCCAATCTTCCTGTTTGGGTAGCGGAATGGCGACTCCTAAGACAATCTTGTGCTTGAATCGGGGTTTTCCGATCTCTTTTTTCTCTTTTTCGATGCATTGGTCGAGGGCATCCAGTGCTTTTCCCCTTTCAAAAATTCTGTCAAGCAGCCATTCCCATTCTGTTTTCCGGGCCTGTTTTTTAGCGTATCCATAGGCATAGTTGAAACCTTTACCATCGGCAAATTCAAGGAATAGAAAACCGTCGAACAGCCACTCTTTGGTACCGTCGGCAAATTGATGGGTGACATACGGGATAAACTGTTCGGGGGTCCAGTCGATTCTCTGTACCCCCCCCTGATAGATGAGTGCCAGATCGCGGATTTTACTGGTTTTATACTTGTTCCCTCCGTTTTCTTGAGCTTTCGGGGAGTGGAAAGGAATAATGAGAATGAATGCTGTCAGGATGTATAGAATCTTTTTCATGTCTGTTAATTCTGCTTTTAGAGGTGATTAATTTTTTATTTGTGAAATAGGGAATATCAGTCTGTTAACGTACTGCTACCTTTCTGGTCTCTCCATCGACTATTACGATGTAGATGCCGGACGGGCATTGGAACCTTTTACTGTTTTCGCTAACCAGTATGCCATTGGCGGTGTATATTTGGATTGATTCGGGATTTCCCGATATGTACACTTCTCCGATGCCTCCGGCAATGATGACACCGGCTTTCGCCGGAACGGGTGTGTCAATGCCCACTCCCCGACTGCGCCTGTTTAAAATGTGGTTGGCGATTCTATCCAGTATGAGTGTGTTTTCAATAGCCCCCGACCGGTACATATCGAGGATTCCCTTTGTGCCCGAATAGTAGGCAATGGAGGATGCTTCGAAGACACCGTTGTTTTCGAAAGCATTGATATAACTCTCCAGCCTGCTGTAGTAAGAGTCTTCTTTCTCATACAGTACATTACTGTCGAACTCCATTTCCAGGGCCATCCCGAATTTTTTGGCCGTGTTGCAGGCCTGATCCAGGCGACTGTCCGGTACCTCCTTGTTAAAGAAATGGTTCGGTTGTAGGAAAGCGGTATCGAATCCTAACTTTTTCCATAAATTATACCCTTGGGCATTCCAATATGGAATCCAGTAGAAACGTTTGTCTTGTTGGTGGATGTATTCGCTGATGTCTTTGGGCAGATCACCACATCGGGCTGTGCTCTCTTCGATCCAGTAGAAACCGGTCAGTTCCAGATTATTGTACGAACCTTCAGCAAACCGTTTCATCAGTTGGTCTATATACCATTTGGCGGCTGTTATCTGATCGTCTCTGTTTGTGAAATCCAGCGCTTTCCCGTTGAGGCTTCCCCAATCGGTTTGACCGGTAATGGGCGATACGACTCCAAGTACGATCTTGTGTTTGAATTGCGGCTCTCCAATGACTGTTTTATAATGTTCGATACAGGCATTTAGTGCATCGAGAGATCTCCCTTTTTCAAATATTCTGTTCAGCAACCATTCCCAGTCACTCTTTTGGGCATTTCGTGTTCCGTAACCGGGACCGAATGCTATCTGCCAGCTATCAGTGAATTCAAGAAAGAGGAAAGAGTCGAAAAACCACTCCGTATGGCCGTCGGCAAAGGTATGCACCACGTAAGGGCGCAGTTCGTCTTCCGTCCATTCGGGGCGATGGTTACTGCCTTGATAAATGAGGGCCATATCCGATACTATATCTGTCTTATAAGTAGCTGTTGTTGCCCCTGCTCTGGAGAAAGCAGTAATAATGAATATCACGAGTAGGATATATGTTCTTTGGGGTATCATTTCTTTTTATTGGTTATGACATTTTTCAGTACAGGTAATATTGCGTTGGCGTATTGTTCGAATCCGCAATCGGTGAAGTGGATGCCGTCGATAGTCGATTCGCCATCGGCGGAGACCAATGACTCTCCTTTCACTATATATATTTTTTGCACTCCCAGTCTCTTCAGTGATGAGAAGGCTTGGTTCATTGCATCGTTTTTGTCTTTAATCTCTTGGGTCATTTTAAGGTCGAACTTGGAATGGGGGAAAATGGGATCTTCGACAAATATCAAAGGGACGTCCGGATGTTTTTCTCTCAGTATCCGTACAAACTTCTCCGTTTTTTCCAGGATCTGTTCGGGAGATGCGTTCGGTACATAGTCGAGTACATAGGCGGATGCATCCACGTGGGACATCATTTCTGCCACTTCATAGTCGATGAAAGCATTCCCGCTGAATCCTAAATTGATGGTTTCTATGTTTAGCTTTCTTCCTATCCGGTTGGTGGCAGCCATTCCGGGACGTGAGGCGCATGCCCCTTGCAGGATACTGCTTCCGTAAAATACGATGGGTTTTCGGGTGTCGGGGTAAGGCAATGCCGGTTGTCCGACATGAGACGATGCTGTGACTCCGATCTGTAATGAGTGAATCCCATCGTACAGAGGAAGATAGAGCATGTACTCGCGTTCGGTGGCGCTCATGCCGGATATGATCTGCCATTGATTTGTCTTACCCGAAGGTTGCGCACTGTTCACAAACCGCCATCTGCCGTCGGCAAAGCAGTAGAGATCGAGTCCTTTGATACCGACCGGTGCCATGTGCTTCATGGAATTGTTGAACGCATTTTCCCATTTCACTGCGATCACGGGCGAGTCGGAACGGAAACGTACTGCAATTCCGGCGGAGTTCTGTCCTAAGTTCCACACCGCTTCCCGTGTGGTTGGCTTCAGAAAATAGGGAATACGGGAAAAAAGCGGCAGGGAATCAGGGTATATCTTTCCGATAACTGTAAACCGGGCGGCATCGAAATAGGTCAATGAGTCTGTTTTCATGATGTTTACTTTCTCTACCGGGCGGAGTACATTGTTTACCTTCCAGGTTCTGTCTTTGTGGATGTGGAGAGGCAGTGTAGCTCTGAAATCTTTGCTTGACGCACCGAAAGAGAGCACATATTCCCCTTTGGCTGTGAGCCATTGTGAATTAGCCTCATCAAATGAAGCCAGGTCATAATCGGTAAGTTCAAGTTTTACCGTTTCACTTTCTCCCGGTTTTAATTCCCGTGTTTTTCCAAAAGCTTTCAGTTCCGCACTTGGCTTCTGAATGGAAGTCTGCGGGGCAGAAATGTATAATTGTACGATCTCCTTTCCGGGTTTGTCTCCTATATTGGTTATCTGGATACTTGTTACCCATTTCCCACCCTTTCTTTCGAGTTTCGGCTTGCTGAAAGAGAAATCCGTGTACGACAATCCGTACCCGAACGGATAGACGACGGCTTTATTGGCTGTATTGAAGTAGCGGTAGCCTACCCAGATGTCTTCTTCGTAATTCGTATAATCGAAGTTTTTACCGCTTTTGGTCTCTCCTACCATCGGGAAGTTTCGGGAGGAAGGAATGTCGGAGTAGTCTATCGGGAAAGTCATCGGAAGTTTACCGGAAGGATTGGCTTTTCCACTGACTACATCTGCTATGGCATCTCCGCACTCCTGTCCCGGAAACCAGGCCAGTAGTATGGCATCCGGTTCGTCTTTCCAGGAATTCATCTCCATGACGCCGCAGACATTCATCACCACCGCTACCTTTTTTCCGGCAGCGTGAAATTGGGAAGACACGCTTTCAATCATGAACTTTTCTTCGGGCGTAAGGTAAAAATCACCTTTCAACCGACGGTCGGACTCTTCGCCGGAACCTCTGCCGATGACGATGAGTGCGATGTCAGAGTTTTTAGCTTCCTGCCCGATGATGCTTTCCGCTTTCGTCAGGTCCATTTCAGCGATTACCGTCCGGTGGTATGACAGTTTCTCCCAGTCGGTACTTTCCGGATGTTTGTCGAGAAGGTTATTCTGAAATTCCACAAATTTGGTATACAGTCCTTTCAGTCTGTCGCTTAGTGTATAACCGGCTTTTTCGAGTCCGGTAGATATATCTGTGATGTGAGCTTTGTTTACGTTGGAAGATCCGGTACCTCCGGCAATGGACTTGTATGCCGTAGCACCGAACAAGGCTATTTTCGTATTTGGGGGGATGGGGAGAAAGGAGCTGTCGTTTTTCAGGAGCACCATTCCTTCGGTAGCGATACGACGTGCTAATGCAGCATTGGCTGCGAGGTCGGGAGCCTCATTGTATTTCCATCCTTTGCAGGAAATGGATTTGGAAATGAGTTTCAATACATACTTCACGCTTTCGTTTAGAGTGGCTTCGCTGATCCGGCCGTTTTTCACACCGGCTATAATTTCGTCCACCTGAGATTGTTCTCCCGGCATCATCAGATTCGTTCCGCCATTGAGCTGGTCGGCTGTGTCCCGTTTTTTATACCAGTCGGTCACAATCAGACCGTTATAATTCCATTCGTTCCGGAGAATCGTCCGGAGCAGTTCCGGATTGGCTTGTGTATATTGCCCTCCTATTTTATTGTAAGAGCCCATTATGGTCCACGGATCGGAGTTCTTGATGCATATTTCGAATCCCTTGAGATAAATCTCGCGGACGGCACGTTGGGAGATGCGTGCGTCGTTGTAGAGTTTTCCTGTCTGTTGGTTGTTGGCTATGAAATGTTTCAGACTGGTTCCGATTCCTTTGTCTTGGATTCCGTTGATCATGGCTGCGCCCATTATGCCGGAGAGATAGGGGTCTTCGGAGAAATATTCGAAGTTGCGTCCGCAAAGAGGGTTGCGCATGATATTGATACCCGGTGTGAGTACGATGTCGACACCGTAGGCAAGTGCTTCATCACCGATTGCATTACCTTCCGTTCGGGCCATTTCCTTGTTCCAGGTGGCAGCCAATGCCGTGGTCGAGGGGAAGCAGGTGCAATAAGAAGTATATGGTTGGTTGGATAAGACAGGAGTGATTCGTACTCCTACCGGACCATCTGCCAAATTGATGGAAGGAATACCCAGGGAGTCGATCGGGAAAGTATATCCTGCAGATCCTGCAACGATATGGCTGATCCCTTTATCGCTGCCCGGACATCCGACTAAAAGCCGGGCCTTCTGCTCCAGGGTGAGTTGGCTGACGATACGATTGATGTCTTTATCGTTGTAGAGTGGCTTACTGCCGTTGCCGGCAAAAAGATTGCCGACCGAAAAGATGAGTACATTTAAGAGGTATGTGATGGCCTTGCGCATGCTATGGTAGTTTCTTGATTTATTCTATGTAACTGGTATATTTCTATAAAAAAAGATGAGGGTGTGTCAAAACTCCTTTTTTTAGAAATTCACCCCTGCTACAGATATTCGTGGCAGGGGTGAATCTTTCTATTTGGGCATTATGACACACCCTCAAAGGCCTTTTATCTGACCGTTACTTTGGTTACATTGTTGTCGGTTTTAACAATGTATGTTCCCGGAATACATTTCACATTATTCTCGTTACGGCTGATGAGAATGCCATTTATGGAATAAACTTCGATAGAAGCAGGTTCACCTTCAATTGTAATCTCGCCGGTGCCGCCGACAACGGTTGCTTTAGCTGTTTCTACTTCCTCAACGCCGGTCTCTGCGCTGACTGTGAATGAATATTTAGCAATGTATCCGTTAGGATAATACTGATAAATATAGGCTTCGGTATCACTGATAGCTTCTGCAGTCAGATGGTTTCCGAAAAACGCGTTGTTTGCATACATGGGGTTACCATCGTCTTTCTGTTCCGAATACTTGGTTGCTACTCTTACGCTTTCATCGCTGTCTTCTACCTCAGATGTAGCTTTGGTTGCCAGTTTGGATACGGTGAAACCATCGGCATTGTTGCTACCGGAAGGATATACGATGTAGTCCTTACCTCCTAATTTGAAGATGTAGAACCCTGCACATCCGCTATGGCGGGGAGTTATATAGTAAGACTGGTGTACCCAGTTACCGTCATCATCTAACGCCAACTTTTGGATGGAGTTGCAGTTCGTTTTATTATATAGCGGACTCAGGAGCGCTAAGTCTTCACCTTTTTCCCAGCTGGATATTATCGTGGTGGTAGCAAAATTTCCAGATACTCCGAATGGACTTGTATACGAATAATTGTATGTGTTGTTTACATCTTGTTGGCCGTTTATGATTGGTATTTCAATCAGTTGAGGATACCATGCCGTACCCATGTATAAAAGACCGCCGGTCGTTTTGTCGAGTACGTTGCCTCTGATATGTCCCCAAAAGTCGAGACGTCCCGCTGTTATTGCACTCAACGGAATATCTATCACGTCTGAGCCATCGGCAGGAATAATTCTCAGTTCGTTTCGGGTGCTGACATAATTGGTGTTGAAAGTTCCGATACGCACAATGATATTTCCCGCATCGTCGAATGTAATATTAGTTCCTTCTCCGGAAGGGATCTCGGTTATCTTTCCGGTTTCGTCCCATACTTCAATCTGTTTGGTGTCTTTGTTTTGGAGATAGAATTTTCCATTCATACCGAATCCTTGACGTGCACTGGTATGCAATGGAGCAACATCCGTGTTCATCCATAACAACTTAAGGCTTGAATCCATAGAAGACTTCGCATCTGTAGTAGAAGGAGTCAAAGCAAACATGCCGGTCAGCATGATCGTTGCTGTAAGTAATTGTTTTTTCATCACTTTTGAAATTTAAGTTAAACAATAGAAGTTATTTTGATTCTTTTTTTGTCATTGTATGATTAATTTAGTCACCTTGCCGGATGTTTTATCAGATAAGGCGATTATATAAAAGCCCGGGCTCAACGATTCTGTGGGTACTGCTACTGGTGTATTGCCGGCTTCCTTGCATTCGGAACGATGGAGCAACCGTCCGGCAGGGGTGTAGATACTGATCGTGGCACATCCATTGGACTGGATATAGATCGGCTCTCCCTTTTTTGCAGGATTGGGATATACGTCGATAGAGCCGGTGGCGGTTGAAGTGATTCCTGTGCCGGAACTGCTTACGGTAACAAGCAAAGTGGCAGTCAATTCGCCTAATGAAGCTGTTAGGGTATGAGTACCTGTACCGTTACATAATACGGTAGTGCCGTCTTCCTGTACCTCTCCCAATTCGGTACTGCAAGAAAGAGTTACTCCTTTCACATGGGTATCGATGAGCAATCCTTGTGCATTGTAACCGTATATCACAGGAGAGTAGTAGCTGTTCTGCTCTGCTTTTTTGGTATAATCGGCAAAGCGGATTTGGGCTATCTCTTTGTCTGTAGTGGCGGGAGTTGTAACGAAAAGACCGTTTTTAACAGCTCTCAAGCTCCCTTCACTCGGTGTGTTGATTACTCCCAACTCTTTAACATACAGCGTGGAAGAACCTCCTCCATCAAAGTTCAGCGCTTCCGTACATCCCAGATTGAGCAGTATGGCAGCCAGATCTTTTGAGGATACGCCGACTGATACTCCCGGTTGCCGGCCATCGACAACAAGCAGTATTACTTTTGTTCCGTCGGTATTGTAACCTATTGCCGTACGGGGTTCACGGTTGGGCAGATGATCCAGCAAGCCTTGGGTCTCGAGAATCTTTCCTCCTTGAAGCAGCATGGGGCAGCCGCCGCACATGTCTGTGATGTTTGTTCTTACCACATTATCGAAATAAATGGTCGGGGTAACTTCGAACTCTTCGCCAAGCTGCATTTTGGACAGCGTATTGGTGGTAAATCCTGTTCCGGAGAGTACAAACCCATTCTCCGGAATTACCATATTGCCGACATCTTTTACCGGTGCAACCGTTACACGCATCCGGGTGGTTCCTTCTGATTTCAGCGGACCGTCGACTGCTACGGCGCCAACTTCCACTCCTGCCCCTTTGGTGCCCGTAGTATTGCCTTTACGAGAGGTGTACAATATCATTTCATTGTCGCTGCGTACGGTATTGACGGCTTTGATAGAAGCCTGTCCGGCATTGGGTGAGACTAACCTGAAAGTTGTATAAGGGGCACCGGAATAAATTTTTTTATCTTTGTCAATACCTATTGCATACCATCCGGTCCCCTTATAGCTTTTATACATCTCTCCGTTCGCTACCGTAGTGCCGACAGGCCCCATACCGCCAATGAAGTCTGCGTTTACACCGGCAAAGTAGACATTCTCCGGATCATTATGAGATGCCGGCATGTTCGGTACGGTTACGTTGCTTGTCAGATTATCCTTTCCCATTATCAGTTTCAAGTTCACATTCGGGTCGGTCATGTCCGTGCTTGTATAGAATACACGTAACTTCACCGGACCTTCCAGCATTAAAGTTGTCTGGGTGGTACCGGGACCTATCGCTACATGCGACAATGTATCTACACGATATTCGACGTTTTGCAACTTCCAGGTAGTGGAAGCGAAAGAGCCGGACGGGATACAACTCAATAAGAGCAATAGTAAAGAATAACTGTTTTTCATGATTCTATAAATTAATTCTGATACCTTGCAGGGCTTTTACAGTCCGTTTTTTATTATTGTCAGGCAATATTATTTCATGATCCACACTGTCCATATTCACGTAATATTGCACTCTTTGACCTTTCGGAGAAATCCATTCGGAACCGGCTACCACATTCATTACCCCGAATCCGTGGACATCGGTTGTCGGATTATCCCCTTTCGGGATGATCTCCTTTACATATCTTCCTCCTACAAAAACATCATGTTGCTTTTTACGAAGCACTGAGAGTGTTTTCAGAAAATCGGCTTCTCTTTTGGCTTCTTCTTTCATTAAAAGCGTAGGATCTACCCAGCCCAACTGCGAGCCGTACAGAAAGCATTGCATGGTCTGGTACAGGAAGTCGCCGCGGTTCACTCTGTCGGTCGGTGAATAGGTATATGCCGATGTGATAAGCCTGTCGGAGTAGACTATCGGGAACAGAGGTACTATCCTGCAACCGTTGTGGGGCGAATTGACCGTGAGCAACAGATCGAACATGTCGATGTAGCATTCTGCATTTTCTTCACTTATCAGGATATTTCCCGGTTCCAGGTGATAAGTGCGGAGCGAATCCATCAGATGACGGTAGGATCTGTGCCAGTAGTTACCCCCGCCCCGGGCATGGCCGTGATTGGTGGCCCAACAAGGCTGGGGAGCCGCAGCAGCGATCTGGTCGATATAGACTCCATTGGTTTTCAGTTCTTTCTGAATCTTGATGACAAGATCGGTGATGATTCCTTGCCACAGTCCGGATGCGGGACAGGTGACGGAGTTCAGCACTTTAGACGTGGGATAGATCTCGGTATAGAGCGTTCCATCCGGTTTACGGCACGAAGCAGAGGCGCCGTTCAATGCGGCATAACTGTCGCTTGCCGGGTCCCATAACCGCCCGTTGATGTAAGGAACGGTGTGGCAACCCCGTTCCCGGACTTCGGCAATCATTTCGGCAAAATCCGCTTTTGCGGGGAAGTAGTCCGGATAGTGCGTGTCATAAGGATAATGGTGCCAGAAGTACCAGTGCACGAAAGTGTTTTTGCCATATAAATCGATGGCTTTGTTTACGGCTGCCCGTACGGTGTCATTCACTCCTTTGGCTCTGATCCAGGTATCGGTATCCAGAAGCCATTGCGGGATGTTGCGCGATGCTAACGGTTTGCTTCCCCATTCGGTGGTAAACGTAAAGGGACGATACCATTTCGTTGCCGCATCCCGCCATCCGAGGTGGGAGTACCCGATTACTGTCGGCCACGGAAGGGTAAAGGTCTTGCTGGTATGGTCCGACCATCCTTCGGAGGCTACAATGTCCGTTAAGAGAGTTACGTTCTTATCGCCCACTGCGGCTCTGAAATCTTTGCCGCAGGCTTCTCTGTCCTCGGTAGCATAATACACCGAACCCTCAGGGTTGTGAAGAAGCAAGAGCTGCATGGAGCCGGTCACTGAGGGGTAGCTGGAGGTATATACCTGTGGATACCCCAGATCATACTCTGCACCCCAGCCGGCCGAGGTGATTAACTTGGCGTTGTCGGGGCGGGTTACCGTGATACGGGGGAATTGCGTATTGCTTACTAACCATCCGTCCGGAGTACCGGCTTGGATATCCCAATACGCAAGTTCCGAATCACCGGGAAGAGAGACGGTCATCACTACCGGAACCAGATCCTGATAGGTTAACCGCATGTTCCACTTGAAAGCAATGGCGACGTGTCCGTCTTTCATGGTCTTTGACCATCCGGCGTACTCGCCGTGAGAGGGAAAAAGTACCGGATTCTCTCCCTGTGGCCCTTTGTATGTAAGGGTCCAGGGAACGGTATTGTATCCTTTGCTCAATACTAATTCTTTTCCGTTAAGTGTCAGCTTTGAGATGTCGAAAGCCTCCCCTTTGGGGAATTCCACCCTCACTTTACTGTTCCGGAGGGTTAGGGTCGAGTCGGTTTCGGTCACTTGCGTACCGCTGGCTTGGCCCCACGCTGCGGTAACGCTTGCGAGAGAGACGAGAATAGATATTAAACAACTTTTCATCATAATATTAAATAGATTACTGGTATTACAAAAATTAGGTTCAATATTCGGGATTAGTCAGATTCGGGTCACGGTCTGTCTCAAGACGCGGGATAGGCCACCATGTAAATCTTGGAGCCCAGAACCTGTTTCTATCGCGCACCCTGAGTTTGTCTTTGTAGCTTTCATAAGAAGGAATATCGTTCAGGTCGTGCCGTTCGTCTGTTTTGAAATTGGGAATATCGGTAGCTTCCAGGCCTTCGTATCTGATCTCGGGTTTGGGTTGTCCGTAAGACGGGTGTTCGTTAAGCATATCGCTGATACCCCAACGGCGCACATCGACAAACAGCAGACCCTCGAGCACCAGTTCGGCTTTGCGTTCACGGCGTACTAACTGACGCATCTTGACTTGGTCTCCTTTTCGATCGTCGGATACATCCGGCATCCCAGCCCGTCTGCGCACTTCATTGATGGCGGAGTACACCGATTCGTCCAGTTCGTTGAGCTCTATCTTGGCTTCGGCATACGAAAGAAGTATTTCGGCATAACGCATCAGAATCAGATTGCTTGAAGAACTCATCAGCTGCTCTGTGTTCTCATTGGCATATTTACGCCATAAATACCCTACTCCATTGTTTACAAGTGACGGACTGGTAGTCGTTACATCCACATTCTGAGCCGTATACCAGGCATTTCTACGAGGATAGAACCGGGTCTTTTCATCATATATGTTGAGGATGAGTTTCAATGGATTGTTGCCATCGGTATTGGTGTAGTTTATGGTATCGCCATGGCCGGCCAATGTTGCATTGAAACGGGGATCTCTGTTTCGTGTGGGGTGTTTCGGATCGTAAAGTGCTGATTCGTCAATACGTTTGCCATCGATACACTCGTAGGTATCTGCAATTAGGGAGCTGGGGAAACGTACCGATGAGCCGTAGTTGCGGGAGGAGTGTCCGTAACCTACGGTATGGAGTTTTTTGGTTCCGCTTGTGGAATACATCAACTCCCATAGCAGCTCATTTCGAACATCGCTTTTGGCCTGGCCGGTTAAGTTGAACAGGTCGGAGAAGTTGGTGGCCAGTTTACGTTTTCCAATCACTTTTTCAGCAGCCTCCGCAGCGGTTCTGAAATATTCGTTGCCCTTGTTGTTTACATTGAAACTTCCGCCGAACAGACCGATACGGGCTATCAGACCGTATGCTACAGCTTTATCTACACGTCCCCGTTCAGAACCGGTCCAAGGAAGATAGTTGGCGGCATCGTTGAGGTCTTCGATGAGGAAATCGATAATATCTCCTTTGGGAGTACGTCCCGATTTATACTCTTCTATCGTTACGGGAGCAGTAAAGAAAGGCACGTCTCCAAATGCCGATACGAGGTTGTAATAGGCGTATGCTCTGAGTACACGTGCCTCGGCGTAATATTGTCGGGCTGCGTCACTCATTTCTGCAATGACGTCTTTGGCACCATAAATCACAGAATTGGCACGGGCGGCTATTGCATATTCTCCGGTCCAGAAGGTCTGGATTTTACCATTGTCGGGGTTTAATGTTCCTCCTGCACCGATCGAGTTGTTTTCATCTTGTTCGAGTCCGTATGCCGTGTAATGATCGAGAACGATACATGCTGGTACAGACCAGTTCATGTCGAAATATAAAAGAGGATAAATTCCTGTAACACCTTCTTTTAGTCCTGCTTCGGTAGCATAGAATCCTTCGGCGTCGTATGCCGGGTTCTCTTTGTCGAGAAAATCGGCGCATGAGGAAAATCCGATGACGGTAAGAAATGTGGCGGTTAAGCTATATAATAATGTCTTTTTCATCTTTTTGGTGAATTAAAATTCTACATTGAGTCCGAATATGAATGTCTTGTTCAGCGGATAGCAACTTGCGCCCGATCCAATACTGTTTTCAGGGTCAAAACCTTCGTAGAAATTGTTCTTTAACGTAAACAGGTTTTGCGCACTTGCATAGATCCTGACTTTGGACAGTGTGGCTTTCTGGGTCCATCTACGTGGAAGCGTGTATCCGAGCACTACGTTTTTCAGACGGCAGTAAGCACCGCTTTTCACCCAAAAGCTCGATATCATATTATTCGGATTGCTTCCGTTGGGATCTTCGAGCAATATCGGGAATTTGGCGTTTGGATTATCTTCGGTCCAATAGTCCAATTGGTATTTGTAGATAGTATAATTGGCTGACAGTGCACGTGCTCCGGCACCGGCATAATAGATATCCCTTTTTCCTACTCCTTGAAAGAACAAAGAGAAATCAAGACCTTTCCAATCACCGCCCAATGTCAGTCCGAATTCGTATCGTGGAGTGGAATTACCCAGTATTGTACGGTCGTAACTGTCTATTTTCCCATCGGGTACTCCTTCCGGACCACTGATATCTTTGTATTTGATATATCCTGGTTTTACATTGTTGGGATTACCGCCGTATACAGGAGAGTTATTGATCTCTTCCCGGCTTTGGAAATAGCCGTCGGCAACGTATCCGTACCATGAGTTGTACTGTTCGCTTTCTTGGGTGATCGTTGTCGAACCTACATATTCTTTTCCATATAAGTCAGTCACCTTGTTTTTCACATCGGAAAAATTTCCTTTGATGTAGTAGTTTACATTTCCGATCCGGTCTTGCCACGTGAGTGAAAGTTCCCAACCGTTGTTGCGCATCGAACCGGCATTTTCCCATGGGGCAGTCATTCCGACGAACAATGGCACGGGGAACTGCTGAAGCATGTCTGTGATGTTCTTTATATAATAATCGAAAGTGACATTCAAGCGATTGTTCAACAGGCCGATGTCGATACCTGCATTAATCTGTTTTGATTTTTCCCAAGTGATGGCTTCGTTCGCCAACTGAATCTGGGCAACACCCGATGCCAACTCTTTGTCGAACCAATATCCATAAGCCGTAGAACTTCCGATGGAAGAAGCATAAGGGTAATAACCGCTGATGGCCTGGTTACCTAACTCTCCGTAGGAAACTCTTAGTTTCAGGTTGTTCACTACGTTTTTGGCCGATTCGAAAAAACTTTCTTCTGATATTCTCCATCCGGCAGATACCGAAGGGAAAAATCCCCAGCGATGTCCTTTCTTGAATCTCGACGTACCGTCGTAGCGGCCGTTAACTTCTAACAGATACCGATCGTTGTAAGCATAGTTTAATCTGAAGAAGTAAGACAGCATGGCCCATGAATACTTTGAACTTGAGTTGGATGCTGTACTGACATCTCCATTTACCAATTCTTCGTATCCGTCGTAGTAATAATTCTTACGGCCGGCCAACAGATAGTTGTAATTTAATTCTTCACTTTGAAATCCGACCAATACCTTCAGATAGTTCTTGTGGAAATTCTTCTCGTAAGTACCTTGCAGGTTGTATTGTTTGGTAACAGTTTTGGTTCTTTGTTCCGATTTGGAAGAACCGGTAGTCGGGAATTCTCCTTTGGATACCCCGTTTTCGTATACCTGGTAAGGTTTTACAAAAGCGTTGGTTTCACCATCTCCACGTTTCCATGTATAGGCTCCGAAGATGTTGAACCCTTCGAACGGATCGATAGACAGGGTTGTTCTGGCCGTATATTCAGGAGCTGTGCTGTTTGTCGTACATCCATTCCGTGACATGGCAATGGGGTTCGTACCGTTAATACCGTATCCCCATGTGCCGTCGGCGTTGATACCTGACATAATAGGCGTCATTGTCAATGCTTTACCGATAATATTGGCAGCTGTATCCATTACCGGTGATTTTGCTGTTGCCTGCCGTATTCCTATATCTACTCCGAGTTTCATCCACTTGTTTATTTTGGTGTCGGTGTTGACGCGTAAGGAGGTTCGTGTAAATTTGTTATTGGCAATCAGTCCGTCTTGTGCATAGTAGCCGGCTGTGGCAAACAGCTTGGTTACATCATTACCTCCACTGATACTGAGCGAATAGTTTTGGATCAGCGCAGACTTTTTAATTACTTCGTTACGCCAGTCGGTATCGTAGTAATTGATATTATCTACACCGCCATCCTTATATATATCGATGGTTTGAGTGTATAATGGGGCCTGGTCGGCATTGGCACGTGCCGCATCCACAGCCTGCATGTATTCTATGGCACTTGTAGGAGTCGGTAACGTGGTCGGCGTATTGAATCCGGTATAGCCGTTGAATGTCAGTTTGACCTTTCCTTCCGAACCCCGTTTGGTGGTTATCAATATGACTCCGTTTGAAGCTCGCGAACCATATATTGAAGCTGAAGCCGCATCTTTCAATACGGTAATCGATTCTACCGAATTCAGGTCGATACGGTTCATGTCTCCTTCGACTCCATCGATCAATACCAGTGGGGAAGTGGCTGAATTGAGTGAACCTAATCCTCTGATTTTGATGGAGGCATTATCTGCTCCGGGTTGACCGGACGATTGAATGGCGGTAAGTCCCGGAACAATACCTTGTAAGGCGGCAGAACCGGTTGAAACACTCCGTCTGAGAATATCTTCACTATTTACGTTCTGTACCGATCCCGTAAGATTTATTTTCTTTTGTGTGCCGTAACCTACTACGACTACGTCATCGAGTATAATGTCGGAGCTTTCGAGGGTTATATTTCTTGTTTCAGACCTGTTGACTTTAACTTTCGTCGGTGTGTAACCTACGTATGTGTAGGTCAATATGGTAGGCTGAGACAGATGTAGCTCGTAATTGCCGTCTAAGTCCGTGATGGTTCCTACATTGTTCGCTGATAGGATGGAGGCACCTATCAACGGTTCTCCGTCACTCCCTTTCACTTGCCCTCTGATTGTAAAGGTTCCGGATGTAGCTTTCGGATCGGATACTTGAGATGATTTCTTCGACAGGATGATCTGTTTCGGACTTTTGATCACGTATGTAATTTCCGTGTCTTTGAGGAGACTGCCGAGAATGGTTTCAATAGACTTGTTGTCTATTTTGAAATTTACTTTCTTGCTGAAATCCGGTAAATTCTCTGCGTAGAAGAACTTATAACCGGTGTTTGCTTCAATGATTTTAATTGCTTGAGCAATTGTCTTGTTCGTAATGTTTATCGAATGCTGTGCATTTGCCGGGTAGGATATAGCCAATAGCAACCCAAGCACACATGACGATATGAGCATCCTTAAATGATAATTCTTCATAGTTTCTTGTTGTTTCTAATTTGATTTTCCTTGGTTTACAAATGTTGATTTATTTTTTATGAGATGATACTGTTATTATTGAGTCGGTTATTGTATAGGTAAGCGGGTAACTCAGACTCATTATATACAGGACATTGTTTAACGAGTTATTCTGAATTGTTCCCGTGAATTTCATGTCTTTTAATCGGGCATCGTCGATGCAGATTTTTACATTGTACATTCGCTCCATCGTCCGGGCAATAGAAGATAGGGGTTCGGCATCAAAAACAAGTTGACCGGTTCTCCAATAGTCGGCAACCGATATGTCGTCTATGGTCGATGATCGGAGTACCTGCTGTTTCGTATGGTAAGTGGCGACTCCGTAGGGAAGCAGCGTTACGCTTTGTTTATCATTGAAAACTTTCACCTTCCCTTTGGCAAGAGTAGTGGTGATAACGCTGTCGGTGGGGTACGCTTTCACATTGAATTCTGTACCTAAGGCTTCTATGTCTACTCCGTTGCATGTTACGACAAATCTTTTATCCGGATTTTTGGCTACTTCGAAGTAAGCCTCTCCATCGAGAGTCACCACTCGTTCTTCAGAGTTGTAGTCGCCGGTGAATGATATCTTTGACGCGGAGTTTAGATGTACCACAGTACCGTCTGCCAAACGCATGCTACCCTTTTGTCCCGGCGCTACTTCGAAAGTATAAAGATTGCTTTCTGCCTTGTCCTCATGATTTGAATTTGTGAAATAATCGTATAGTAGATAAGAGGCAAAAACCGAGCATAAGATAACGGCGATTGAAGCGGCTATTCTCGGAATGGAATAAGATCTGCGGTGGATGAAAAGTTCTGTTGAAGCCGGTTGAGGCATTACTTCTTCTATCTTTGACCGGATTTCGTTCCACATTTCATCTTTGAGAGAGCCGTCAATTTTCTCAGAGGCATTTTCCCATGCTTCCTGGCTGTTTCGTTCGGCGTCTTCCGAATTTATCCACTTGGCAAGCTCGGTGCGTTCCGATATAGAGGAAGAACTTGTGAGCAGATTGGTGACTAAATGTTTTACGCGTTCTATATTCATTTTCCGTGGTTATTTTTAATATATATCCACAGCCCCCGCAAAAGGATTACAAGAAAATGAAATTTTTTTAGATTTTAGTTGAAGTAATGATCAAAAAGACCATAAATACAGGACCTATTTTTGATTTTAAGAAACTGATGGTACGGTGTATTTGGGTGGAGACCGTCTTCTCCGAAATGGATAGTTCTTCTGCTATCTCTTTATTGGACAGTCCGTTACTCCATCTCATCAAGAATATCCTGCGACGAGCTTCCGGAAGTTCTGCCAATAATGTAAGAATCCGTTGTTCTATCATATTGCGCGAAAGATTTTCCTCTATTTGAGGCTCTTCTGCTTCTTTTATTTCTTCTTTTATATGATCGGTATAATTCTTAAGGATGTTCAAGCGGCGTATCTCACGGAACAGCAGATTCCGGGAAATGGAATATATGTATCCTTCGATATTACCGTCCGGATCGACCTGCGACCGCGCTTCCCATAATTGGAGGAATGTATTTTGGGCAATGTCTTTCGCTAAATCCGGATCATATATAAAGGCGTTTATATAGTTGAAAACCTTTCCGACATAAGTTTTATACAATGATTCGAAGGTTCTCATATCACCGGAGATAAAGGATTTTATGTTATACGGTTTGCTCATGAAAAATTCGATGTGTGGTTATCCTCTGTTCTTGTATATTTCAAATATATACATTTATTTCGGTTTTGGACAAGTTGGTTGACAGATTTTGTTTGTATTCCCTTGCTTTTTTCACTTCTTGTTAATAAACCGCAATATTTGTCACTGAAAAGAAATATAGTGATATATTTGTTGTTTAAACAGATTACACCATGAAAAACTTACTTCTTATTTTTACTCTTTTATTTGCTTTAGATTTAAATGCTCAAGATACGTTAAGACTTAAAGTCATGACTTATAACTTGAGGTTCGGTGAACTTGCCACCATCGATCAATTGGCTGAACACATTAAAGCCTTTCAACCCGACTTTGTGGCGCTTGAGGAAGTCGATGTAAATACCCGACGATCTCTTGCTCCCCATCAGAACGGTAAAGACATGCTTTCCGAATTGGCGGGAAAAACCAATATGTTCGGTCTTTACGGGAAAGCCATCAATTTCAGTAATGGTTATTATGGGATAGGAATACTCTCTAAATATCCTTATATAAACGTTACTAAAATAGCTTTACCCAATCCTCGTCCGGAGGTTGAACTCCGTATCCTTCTTAAGGCCCTGTTTGAGGTAGGGGAAAAAGATACGATTTACTTTGCAGCCACTCACTTGGATGTAACGGATGAAAAGACCCGCGAGTTGCAGGCGGAATGTATTACCGGTCATTTTGCAAATTCTCCTTATCCTGTGATTATCGGTGGAGATTTTAATGCGGAACCCGATTCCGGAGTCATAAAGAACATAATGGCCCGTAATTGGTTTGACGCTACTGACTCGGCTCCCACCTTTCCCGCTTGGAATCCGCAAGTGAAGCTTGATTATATCTACGCCCGTCCTAAAAAGGGGTGGAGGTTGATAAGAACTCAAGCTGTTCAGTCACTGCTGTCAGATCATCTTCCTATTGTTGCAGAGCTTGAATACATACGTGAACAATAATTTTCCGGAACCGGCTGAGGTATGTTCCGGGCCGGACTTTTATTGGATACATTTCGGATAAGAGTGTCTCGTTCTCTACGATTGTTGCTTTTCATATTCTTTGGTTTAATTTAGATTCTGTATTTATCTTGATTATCGGGAATTTTCATTATTAATAGGAGTAGTAGCCGGTTGCGTGTCTATATCCTTTCCGGATAACCCTTGACAAACAAGAGATTAAAAAGCATTAGTTTGCTAATAATATACCTAATGCGGGAACAAATTAAATAATAATATTATAATAATACAAATGTTTAATTAAGAATTTTATTAAATCGCAACACTGTATTGCTTTATTGATAAAAATTGACGGGGAATGTATTGGGAAAGTGTATAAAATAAAACAACGGCATAAATTCGAGTTATTTTAACTTTAAATTTATGTCGTTGTTTCTTAAATAATGTTGCGGGGCAATTGCTTTTATTTGCTATACGCTGCCCAATTTGTGTTTCTCATATCACCGCTTTTGGCCAGTTCGGCATGCATACCCAGCGATGCTTGAATGCAATGAGGAGTCTGTGCCTTGTTGCCTGTCAGTTTGAGATAGTCCCAAAGAATTTGTTTGTAGTCCGGATGGGCGCAGTTTTCGATAATGGCTTGTGCGCGCTCTTTCGGGCTTTTGCCGCGCAGGTCGGCTACTCCTTGTTCGGTGATGACGATGTTTACAGAGTGTTCGCTATGGTCGAGGTGAGATACCATCGGAACGATGGCACTGATCTTGCCTTCTTTGGCAACAGACGGGCAGGTGAAGATGGATATATAAGCATTGCGGGTGAAATCTCCCGAGCCGCCGATACCGTTCATCATCTTTGTGCCGCCGATGTGTGTAGAGTTGACATTACCGTAGATATCGGTTTCGATAGCCGTATTGATCGAAATGACACCCAAACGGCGAACGACCTCCGGACTGTTGGATATTTCTGAAGGACGGAGAATTAATTTGTCCCGGAAGAAATCCATGTCGTCATAGATACCTTGCAGACAGTCGTTGGTAACGGTCAGTGAGCAGGCGCTGCCGAATTTGACACGGCCGTCGCGGATCAGACCGATAACGGAGTTCTGAATCACTTCGGTATACATTTCGAAAGCCGGAATCGTTTTGTCGCGTCCGAGGGCTCCCAGTACCGCATTGGCTATATTACCCACTCCCGATTGCAGTGGAAGAAAAGTCGATGGAATGATGCCGCGTTTCATATCGGCGGCTAAGAAGTCGGCTACATTCTGGCCGATTTTGTCTGTCAACGGGTCTGCTTCGGCAAAAGAACGGGCTTCGTCCGGCCAGTTCGTTTCCACAACACCGACAATCTTCTTCGGGTCTACTTGTATATAGGGTGTTCCGATTCGGTCACTGGGCTTGTAGATCGGTATCTCACGGCGATAAGGTGGATCGAGCGGCTCGTATACATCGTGCATCCCCATCATGTTTTTGCTGTGGGCACTGTTCAGTTCCACGATGATTTTATCTGCCAGGCGGCAAACGGTAGGAGCGATACCGCCGGCGGCAGTCAGATAGATTTTTCCGTCCGGGGTTACTTCACAGGCTTCGATGATGGCGATATTTACCTTTCCCATGAAACCGTAGCGAACCTCTTGTGCCATTTGTGACAGATGAATGTCGTTATAGGCTATTTCGCCATTGTTCACTGCCTTGCGGAAGTCGGAATTTGTGGTGTATGGAGCGCGATAGCGGATTGCTTTGACGCGTGACAGCACACCGTCGCAAGAATCGCCGGTAGAGGCACCTGTAAAAATGCCTATCTGGTATGGGTTTCCTTTTGCATGTTCCGCTTCTGCTATCTTTGCAATCTCCGCTGTAACGGCTTTGGCTGTTCCCGCAGGAGTAAATCCACTCAGACCGATGTTGTAGCCATGTTTAACCAGGCTTGCAGCTTCTGCTGCCGAGATAAAATTAAGTGCCATAAGAATCGTATATTTTTCGTGTTAGAATATCTATATTAATATTTCCTTCGAAGTATTTCCGACCAGATAATGGCACGCCTTGCCTCTTCTGCCGAACGAATGGAAAAATCATTTTTGCCGGTATCCGTTTTCCGGTTTGTTTTTGGGGGTGACGGAGGAGCATAGGTACTTCTTGCGCCTTCTTGAAAGGCAGACGGTTTCGGAGTTTCTGTCTGCTTATGAGTTTTTTTTATAATTACGGGTTCCTCGGATTCGGGTTCGTATTCGAATTCCGGGACAGGCATGGGGCTTTCATTTTCAGACTTGTTGTTTCTTTCTTTATTGAACTGTCTGAAAATTCCAAAAGCAAGAATACCTGCTATCAAGAGAAATTGCATTACATCTTCCATCGTCTTTTTGGATTATTGTCCGTTTCTGGAGGGTTATGGTTCGCCAAAGATAGTTATTTAATTTGATTAGAGCTAACATTTTAGCACGAAAAAAGGGCAGCTTCACAGCTCCCCTTAATTTTTTTAACCTAAACCTTAACTATGAAAAAATCTAATGTTTCTTTCATTGCACAAAAGTGTGAAATAAAATAGAAAACTCCAAGTAGAAGGTGAAAAAATGTTTGTTTCGTTAACGTAAATTAATGTTTAGGCTTCAAATGCTAACCAAAGACGTTATTTTTGTTTCAGATTGCTGCTTATTGGGTGTGAAACTGTATCTTTGCACACAAAATCTAAATTGTAAAATTATGAATGAGTTAACGGGAGCGGACTTTAAATCCGCAACTGCTGATGACAACAAAAAGTTGTTTATTGAAACGTACGGCTGCCAGATGAACGTGGCCGACAGTGAAGTAATTGCTTCTGTGATGCAGATGGCGGGGTATGGCGTGGCGGAGTCGCTGGACGAAGCGGATGCGGTATTTATGAATACCTGCTCTATCCGTGATAATGCGGAACAGAAGATTCTGAACCGTCTGGAATTCTTCCATTCGTTGAAGAAAAAGAAGAAGAACCTGATCGTTGGGGTGCTGGGCTGCATGGCAGAACGCGTGAAAGACGACCTGATCGAGCATCATCATGTCGATCTGGTGGTGGGGCCGGATGCTTATCTGACTCTGCCTGAACTGGTGGCTTCGGTGGAAGCCGGCGAGAAAGCCATTAATGTAGATCTATCTACTACCGAGACGTATCGGGATGTGATTCCTTCCCGAATCTGCGGAAACCATATTTCCGGTTTCGTCTCTATTATGCGCGGGTGCAATAATTTCTGTACCTACTGTATTGTGCCTTATACCCGTGGCCGCGAGCGTAGCCGCGATGTCGAAAGTATTCTCAATGAAGTGTCGGATCTGGTAACAAAAGGGTATAAGGAGATTACTCTTTTGGGGCAGAATGTAAACTCTTATCGTTTTGAAAAGCCGAACGGTGAGGTGGTTACTTTCCCCATGCTTCTGCGTATCGTAGCCGAGGCGGCGCCGGGGGTAAGAATCCGTTTTACGACATCGCATCCCAAGGATATGAGTGACGAGACACTGGAGGTCATTGCGCAGGTGCCTAACGTCTGCAAACATATTCATTTGCCGGTACAGAGCGGAAGTTCGCGTATCTTGAAACTGATGAACCGCAAGTATACCCGTGAGTGGTATCTGGAACGTGTGGATGCCATCAAACGCATAATCCCCGATTGTGGGTTGACTACCGATATCTTTTCCGGTTTCCATTCGGAGACGGAGGAAGACCATCAGGAGTCTCTTTCTCTGATGGAGATTTGTGGCTATGATGCCGCTTTTATGTTTAAATATTCCGAGCGCCCCGGTACGTATGCTTCCAAGCATCTCGAAGATAATGTGCCTGAGGATGTGAAAATACGTCGCCTCAATGAGATTATCGCCTTACAGAACCGTCTGTCGGCCGAGTCGAATGCCCGTTGCATCGGGAAGACTTACGAGGTGCTGGTAGAGGGCGTTTCCAAACGTTCGCGCGAGCAGCTTTTTGGTCGTACGGAACAGAACCGCGTGGTGGTGTTCGACCGGGGGACGCATAAGATCGGTGACTTTGTGAATGTGAAGATCACCGAGGCCAGTTCGGCTACACTGAAAGGTGAAGAGGTGATATAGGAAAGTTATGCACTGTCCGAAAGTATCTTGAGGATAGTCCTTATAAATGTTATGCACTGTCCTTGCGCTCGGCGAGGACGGTGCCCGCCGGCGGCGGTATTATCTGTTAAAAGACCTCAAAGAATCTACCTTACATCACTTTTTATTTGTTTCTTTGCACCAAATTCGGGTGAAGTGTGGTCTTGTGACTCGATGCCGCACTTAATTTATGGCAAAATCAATGAATAAACTCTCTATAAATGCTTGTCCGCTATGCGGTGGTACGCACTTGAAGCGTGTCATGACTTGTACGGATTTCTATGCATCGGGTGAACAGTTCGATGTGATGTCCTGCGAAGATTGCGGATTTACTTTCACACAGGGTGTTCCTGTAGAAGCAGAGATAGGGCGTTATTATGAAACGCCCGATTACATTTCCCATTCCGATACGAAAAAAGGTGCAATGAATGTTGTTTACCATCAGGTACGCAGGTACATGTTGGGTAAGAAGGCACGTCTGGTAGCCAAGGAGTCTCACCGTAAGACAGGGCGTTTGCTCGATATAGGTACGGGGACAGGCTATTTTGCAGCAACGATGGAGCAACGCGGCTGGACAGTAGAAGCTGTTGAAAAAAATGCCCGGGCGCGTATGTTTGCCAAAGAGCACTTCGGATTGGATGTGAAGGGAGAAGAAGCCTTGCAGGAATTCGAGCCCGGTTCGTTTGATGTGATTACCTTGTGGCATGTGATGGAGCATCTGGAACATCTGAACGAGACGTGGGAGTGTCTGCGCGGGCTTTTGTCCGATAGAGGGGTGCTTATCGTGGCTGTGCCCAACTGTTCTTCTTATGATGCCGGTAGATACGGTGAGTATTGGGCAGCGTATGACGTGCCCCGTCATCTGTGGCATTTTACTCCGGTCACTATACAGCAGTTTGCTTCCAAACACGGATTTATCATGGCGGCACGCCATCCGATGCCGTTTGATGCTTTTTATGTGTCGATGCTGAGTGAGAAGCATCGGGGGAGTTCGTTCCCGTTTGTGAAGGGGATGTGTGCCGGAACGATGGCATGGTTCAGTGCGTTAGGTAAGAAAGAACGCAGCAGTTCGATGATTTATGTATTTAGAAAGAAACGCTGATGAAGAATAAAAACAAAAATAATTCGGTCTCCTATTTCGATATGCAATTCATAACGTCGAGCATCAGTACGACGTTGGTGCTGTTGCTGTTGGGGCTTGTGGTGTTCTTTGTTCTGGCGGCGCACAATCTTTCCATCTATGTCCGTGAGAACATTAACTTCTCCGTCCTTATCAGTGACGATATGAAAGAGGCCGATATCTTGAAACTACAGAAAAGGCTGGATAAAGAACCGTTTGTGAAACAGACGGAATATATTTCTAAAAAGCAGGCTCTCAAGGAGCAGACCGAAGCGATGGGAACCGATCCGGAGGAGTTTTTAGGATACAATCCCTTTACGGCCTCCATCGAAATCAAATTGCACTCCGACTATGCCAATTCCGACAGCATCGCCAAGATAGAGAAACTGATAAAGAAAAACACCAATATTCAGGAGGTGCTTTATCAGCGCGAACTGATTGATCTGGTGAATGAGAATATCCGAAACATAAGCCTGGTGCTCCTGGCTCTGGCAGTGGTGCTTACACTTATTTCTTTTGCGTTGATAAACAATACGATACGTCTGACCATTTACTCCAAACGCTTCCTTATTCATACCATGAAACTGGTAGGGGCCAGCTGGGGATTTATCCGCCGTCCGTTTTTGCGGAGGAATATATGGAGTGGCGTGTTGGCAGGCATTATGGCCGATGCAATTCTGATGGGAACGGCATATTGGCTGGTGTCTTATGAGCCTGAACTGATTCGTGTGATAACCCCCGGGGTGATGTTGCTGGTATCCGGTTCTGTTCTCGTATTTGGTATTGTCATTACGTTTCTGTGTGCTTACCTGTCTATCAACAAGTATCTGAGGATGAAAGCAAGCACCTTGTATTACATATAGCCTCTATCAGTCTCTATATGTGCAGCGTAAGTAGTGTAAACAGTATAAACGGCATAATAAATATAAACATCGTAATAAATAAACATCGTAATTTCAATCGTAAATCGTTAAATCGTAAATAAACATCATGTCTGATAAACAGAAATTTGCTTTTGATAAGACCAACTTTATATTGCTCGCCATCGGAATGGCTGTGGTAATTATCGGTTTTGTCCTGATGACGGGGCCTTCTTCTACGGAGACCGTTTTCGAACCGGATATTTTTAGTGTGAGAAGAATCAAAGTGGCACCGGTCGTTTGTTTCTTCGGTTTTATTTTTATGATATATGCAGTATTGCGTAAGCCCAAAACTAAAATAGAAGAATAAGAATGGAATGGTTTGAAGCTCTTGTCCTCGGTCTCATTCAGGGACTGACGGAATATTTACCTGTGAGCAGTAGTGGTCATCTGGCTATTGGCTCTGCATTGTTCGACATTAAGGGGGAAGACAACCTGGCTTTCACGATTGTGGTGCACGTAGCTACTGTATTCAGTACTCTTGTGATTCTTTGGAAGGAGATCGACTGGATTTTTCGCGGGCTGTTCAAGTTCGAGATGAATGCCGAAACCCGTTATGTGATCAATATTCTGATTTCGATGATTCCTATCGGGATTGTGGGTGTGTTTTTCAAAGACTATGTAGAAGCCATATTCGGCTCGGGATTGTTGATTGTGGGGTGTTGTTTGCTTGTAACGGCTCTTCTACTAACATTTTCTTACTATGCGAAACCCCGTCCCAAAGAGAATATATCCATGAAGGATGCGTTTATCATCGGTATTGCTCAGGCATGCGCCGTGCTTCCGGGACTTTCCCGTTCGGGCACAACGATTGCTACCGGGCTTTTGCTGGGTGACAACAAGGCGAAACTGGCGCAATTCTCTTTTCTGATGGTGATCCCTCCCATCTTGGGCGAGGCTTTGCTGGACGTGATGAAGATGATGAAAGGTGAAGCAATGGCAGGGGATATTCCTGCTGTTTCGTTGATCGTGGGCTTTATTGCCGCTTTTGTTTCCGGCTGTCTGGCTTGCAAGTGGATGATCAATATAGTGAAGAAAGGTAAGTTGATTTACTTTGCCATTTATTGCGCCATCGCAGGTGCGGCTACATTGGCTTTGAACTATTTGAGCTAAAAAGCACGGAGCTTTTTCAACGGAAGAGCAGTCTCAATCGCCAATCGTCAAACCGTAAATAAACAGGATTGTCAAATCGTAATAAATAAGCAAGCATTTGAATTTTAAAGAAGGAGAAGTACTTTTTTTCAATAAGCCTCTCGGCTGGACATCGTTCAAAGTGGTAGGTCATGCACGTTATCACATCTGCCGGAGAATGAAAGTAAAGAAGTTGAAAGTCGGCCACGCCGGAACATTGGACCCGTTAGCCACGGGGGTGATGATTGTCTGTACCGGAAAGGCGACCAAAAGAATAGAGGAGTTTCAATATCATACCAAGGAGTATATTGCTACCATACAACTGGGTGCCACTACCCCATCGTACGATCTTGAACATGAGATAGATGCCACCTACCCGACGGAGCATATCACCCGTGAAATGGTGGAAGAGACATTGAAGCAGTTTTTGGGGGAGATACATCAGGTCCCTCCTGTGTTCTCGGCCTGTAAGGTAGATGGCAAGCGGGCTTACGACCTGGCACGCAAGGGAGAAGAGGTGGAGCTGAAGCCGAAGCTGCTTGTCATCGACGAAATCGAATTGCTGGAGTGTGATCTGGCGAAGATGGAGATAAAGATACGGGTGGTTTGCAGTAAAGGAACGTATATCCGTGCCCTGGCCCGTGACATTGGAGAAGCGCTTCATAGCGGCGCCCATCTTACCGGACTGATACGTACCCGTGTGGGGGAAGTCAGGCTGGAGAATTGCCTCGATCCCTCGACGTTTGCCGAGTGGATAGACCGGCAGGAGATTGAAATAACAGAAGATAATTAACGTAAAGAAGAATAGATATGAAACTGTCACAATTTAAATTTAAGTTACCAGAGGACAAAATTGCTTTGCATCCGACGAAATACAGAGATGAATCGCGTTTGATGGTGCTCCATCGTAAGACGGGGAAGATAGAACACAAGATGTTTAAGGATATCTTGAATTATTTTGATGATAAGGATGTGTTTATCTTCAATGATACGAAGGTGTTTCCGGCACGCCTGTACGGCAATAAGGAAAAGACCGGTGCGCGTATCGAAGTCTTTCTGTTGCGCGAGCTGAATGAAGAGCTCCGCTTATGGGATGTATTGGTAGACCCTGCCCGTAAGATCCGTATCGGCAACAAACTCTATTTCGGCGATGACGACTCGATGGTGGCTGAGGTTATCGACAATACCACTTCACGCGGCCGTACCTTGCGTTTCCTTTACGACGGTCCTCATGACGAGTTTAAGAAAGCGCTTTATGCACTGGGTGAGACACCGCTGCCGCATTCCATCATTAAGCGTCCGGTGGAAGAAGAGGATGCTGTACGTTTCCAGTCTATTTTTGCAAAGAACGAAGGCGCGGTTACCGCCCCTACCGCCAGTCTGCACTTTAGCCGCGAACTGATGAAGCGCATGGAAATCAAAGGCATTGATTTTGCTTATATTACGCTGCACGCCGGTTTGGGAAACTTCCGTGAAATCGATGTAGAAGACCTCACGAAGCATAAGATGGATTCGGAGCAGATGTTCGTGACCGAAGAGGCGGTAAAGATTGTGAACCGTGCCAAAGATCTCGGAAAGAATGTTTGTGCCGTGGGCACTACTGTGATGCGTGCCATCGAAAGTACGGTCAGCACAGACGGTCATCTGAAGGAGTTCGAGGGTTGGACCAACAAATTTATCTTCCCTCCGTATGAATTCACGGTAGCCAATGCCATGATTTCCAACTTCCACATGCCGCTGTCTACCCTGCTGATGATTGTAGCGGCTTTCGGCGGCTATGAGCAGGTGATGGAGGCGTATCATGTAGCGCTGAAAGAGGGGTATCGTTTCGGTACGTATGGAGATGCGATGTTGATTATAGATTAAACTAAAACGGTGGTTGGCGATTGGCGGTTTAAGCGATAAGCGATTCAATTCCCGATCCTGACCCCTGACACTCTTTTTATGGTTTATTTGGGACTTGGTACCAACTTAGGTGATAAAGAGCAGAATCTCCGGATGGCTGTGAAAAAGATAGAAGAGCGGATAGGGAGCGTTGTTGCCCTCTCCGCTTTTTATGCAACTGCTCCTTGGGGATTCTCTTCCGAGAATAGCTTTCTGAATGCGGCGGTTGGTGTGGAGACGACTCTTTCGCCTTTGCAGGTACTTAGGGAAACGCAGAGGATAGAGCGGGAAATGGGGCGGACGGAAAAATCGGTAAACGGCCGGTATGCCGATCGCTTGATAGACATCGACCTGTTGCTGTACGATGATAGAGTGATGGATGCGGAGGGGCTTATCCTCCCCCACCCTTTGATGACCGAACGCCGCTTTGTAATGGAACCTTTGTCGGAAATCGCTCCCGATGTGGTGCATCCGGTGCTGCACAAAACGCTGGGAGAACTTTTTATTTCTTCTTTCTCTCCGCAATGAATTGCGGCAGGTAGGCAAGGCAGCCGATCAAGGCTCCGTATAGATAGTGCAACTCCGTAAATGGCTTGTGCATCGACAGACAAACGGCATAGTAGATTCCGATGGTCACTCCGATATATATCAGCAGTGTTATCACTCTTTTCAGTCTCTTCTTCATGCAAAAATGATGTTAATGTGCAACAAAGTTAGTAATTAATCGGAAATAATCTCTACCTTTGTCTCCCGAAATGAAATGTGGAAAGATTTGAGTAGCTTGCAACCACAGAAAAAAATGCTAAAACAACATTCCTTTCTGCGCCCTGCGGCATCTCTACTCATCTTCCCCCCTGTTTCATAAATCATAATTTATAAATCATAATTCTATTATGGGATATTTATTCACATCCGAATCGGTGTCTGAAGGACACCCCGACAAAGTGGCCGATCAAATATCGGACGCTGT